>NZ_DASUCC010000022.1:0-5064 GCF_035762905.1 Actinophytocola sp. | reverse complement strand
GCCGGCGTTGTTCGCGATGGCCATCGGGTTGTCGGCCGTGTGGCGCTCGCTGGGCGTGGAACCCGCCGCCGTGGTCGGCCACTCGCAGGGGGAGGTACCGGCCGCGGTGATCAGCGGCGCGCTCACCCTGGAACAGGGCGCGCAGATCGTGGCGCAGCGCTCCCAAGCGGTGCTCACGGTGGCCGGGCAGGGCGGCATGGCCCTGATCGAACGCCCGCTAGCCGAGGTCGAAGAGTTCCTTGCCCCGTATGGGGATGCGTTGTCGGTGGCGGCGGTGAACACGCCCGGCTCGACGGTGATCTCCGGCCAGGCGCAGGCGATCGAGCAGATCGTCGGCGAGTTGCAGGCCCAGGACGTCTATGCCCGCACCATCAAGGTCGACTACGCCTCGCACAACGCCCAGATGGACCCGCTGCTACCCGGACTCGCCGACAGCTTCGCCGATCTCACGCCGGGTCGGGCGCAGATCGGCTTCTACTCCACCGTGACCGGCCAGGCCGTCGAAGGCCCGGAGTTGGATGGCGGCTACTGGTGCCGCAACCTGCGCGAGCCGGTCCGGTTCGACCGCGCCCTCGAGCAGTTGCTGGCCGACGGGCATTCGGTGTTCGTGGAGATCTCCGCCCACCCGGTGCTGGCCATGCCGCTCACCGACGCCAGCGCCGAACACGGCGGGGTGGTGGTCGGATCGCTGGCCCGCGACCGGGGCGATCAGGCACAACTGTTGCGCAACCTCGGCGTGCTGCACGTGCACGGGGTCGAACTGGACTGGGACCGGATCCTCGGCGGGAGCGGTGGCCTGGTCGCGTTGCCCACCTATGCCTTCCAGCGCGAGCGGTTCTGGGTGCAGACCTCGAAAACCGTTGCCAGGAACGAGCATCCGTGGCTCGGGCCGGCGCTGAGCCTCGCCGACGGGGACGGGTACGTGCTCACCGGACGGCTGTCCGTAGCCGAGCATCCGTGGCTGGCCGACCACGCGGTGTTCGGCACGATCCTGGTACCCGGCACGGCATTGCTCGAGATCGCACTCACCGCCGCCCACCAGGCCGGCGCGGACCGGGTTTCCGAGCTGACCCTGCTGGAACCACTCGTTCTCCCCGAGGACACCGCGGTGCAGGTGCAGGCGGTGATCCACGCCGAAGAGATCACCATCTACAGCCGCATCGACGACGCGCCCTGGCGCCGGCACGCCACCGGAGTGCTCACCGGACCCGGCCCGGTCTTCGAGCCGGACGATTGGCCGGTCGCCGAGGCGGAACCGATCGATCTGGACGGCTTCTACGACAGATTCGCCGAGCGCGGCCTGGACTACGGCCCGGCCTTCCAGGGCCTGACCGAGCTGTGTCGCGCCGGCGACACCGCCTACGGTCTGGTCCGGCTGCCCGACGGGTTGAACCCCAACGGTTTCGGCATCCACCCCGCGCTGCTCGACGCCGCCCTGCACACCCTCACCGGCATCCGGGACGACGGCGCCGTGCTGCTGCCGTTCGCCTGGACCGGGGTCGAGTTGTACGCCACCGGCGCCACCGAACTGCGGGTGCGGATCGATCTGGACGGCGACGCGGTTCGGATCGCCGTCACCGATGGTGCCGGACAACCCGTGCTGCGCGCGGACCGGCTGGTGATCCGCGCGGCCACCGCCGAACAGGTCCGCGCCGGCGACACCGCCGGTCACCTGTACCGGGTGGACTTCCGGCCGGTCGCCGGGGTTGCGCCGAACCCGGCCACCGGGGCGGTGTGGGTGCTCGGGGTGGACGGGATGGCGAAGCTGGACAGCCTGCTGGCGCGGGACGGTGCGTCGCCGGACCGGGTGATCGTGGACGCCACGGCCCCGGACGCGGATCCGTTGACCGTCACCACCGCCGCTCTGCTGATGGCGCAACGACTTCTGGCCGAACCCGAGTTGGCGCGGGCCGAGCTGGTGTGGGTCACCTCCGGCGCCGTGGACGCCGGGGACGGGGTGGCCGAGCTGGCCGGCGCGCCGCTGTGGGGGCTGCTGCGCGCGGTCCGGGCCGAGTACCCGGACCGGGTCATCCACCTGGTGGACACCGACGATCCGAGCGACCCGGCCGGGATCGCGGTGCCGGCCGGCGAACCGGAGATCGCGATCCGTGGCGGGGAGATCAGGGCCGCCCGGCTGGTTCCGGTTGCCGCGTCGGCCGATGGGCCGGTGGCGTTCGATCCCGAGGGGGCGGTGCTGATCACCGGCGGCACCGGCGAGCTCGGCCGGCTGGTCGCCCGGCATCTCGTTGCCCGGCACGGGGTTCGCCATCTGGTGTTGACCTCGCGGCGCGGACCGGACGCGCCGGGCGCGGCCGACCTGGCCGCCGGGCTCACCGAGGCCGGTGCGCGGACCGTGCGGGTGGTCGGCTGCGACGCCGGCCGGCGCGCGGAGCTCGCCGCCGTGCTCGACGCGGCCGAACGCCCGTGGACCGGGGTGTTCCACCTCGCCGCGGTCCTGGACGACGGGGTGCTGGCCGGGCAGAGTCCCGAGCGGCTCGAAGCGGTGTGGCGGCCCAAGGCCGGCGGCGCCGCGCACCTGCACGAGCTGACCCGCGACCTGGACCTGGCCGCGTTCGTGCTGTTCTCCTCGGCGGCCGGGGTGCTCGGCGGCGCCGGGCAGGCCAACTACGCGGCGGCCAACGCCTTCCTGGACGCCCTCGCCGCGCACCGCCGCACCCTGGGCCGCCCGGCGGTCAGCGTGTCCTGGGGTCTGTGGCAGCAATCCGGGATCGGCCTCACCGCGCGCCTCGGCCAGGCCGAGCTGGCCCGGATGCGGCGCCGGGGCGTGGCCGCGCTCAGCGCCGAGCAGGGCCTGGCCGCACTGGACGCCGCCCTCGGGCCGGACCACGCCCACCTGGTGCCGGTGCGGCTGGACCGCGACCCCGACCAGGTTCCCGCACTGCTGCGCGGCCTGATCCGGGCCCCCCGCAAGCGATTGGGCCCGGCCGGCGCGCCCGCCGGGTTGCGCGAGCGGCTGCTCGGCCTGCCCGCCGCCGAGCGGACCACCCGGCTCACCGAGCTGGTGCGCCGGGAGGCCGCGGTGGTGCTCGGCATGTCCGGGCCGGACCACCTGGCCGCCGGCCAGGTGCTCAAGGACCTCGGTCTCGACTCGCTGATGGCCGTCGAGCTGCGCCGCCGGCTGGCCGCCGAGACCGGGCTCACCCTGCCGGCGACGCTGGCCTTCGACTACCCCACCCCGACGGCGATCGCCGGGCTGTTGCTGGACAAGCTCGCGCTCGGCGGCCCGGCCGCGAGCCGGCCGGCACCGGCCCGCGCCGGCGCCGTCCCGAACGAGCCGATCGCGATCATCGCCATGGCCTGCCGGCTGCCCGGCGGCATCGACAGCCCGGAGTCCTACTGGGACCTGCTCGCCGACGGCGCCGACGCGATCGGGGAGTTCCCGCCACGGTGGGAAAAGCTCGACGTCTACGATCCGGACCCGGAGGCGCCGGGCAAGACCTATGCCCGGGAGGGCGGCTTCATCCACGACGTGGAAGGCTTCGACGCCGCGTTCTTCGGAATCTCCCAGCGCGAGACGGTGTCCATGGATCCGCAGCAGCGGGTGGTGCTGGAGACCGCGTGGGAAGCCTTGGAGCGCGCCGGGATCCGGCCAGCCGGGCTCAGCGAGAGCCGCACCGGGGTCTACCTCGGCGCGATGAGCTCCGACTACGGCGAGCAGGGCCGCCAGCTCGACGCGTTCGACGGCTACCTCAGCACCGGCAACGCGACCAGCGTGGTCTCCGGCCGGGTGGCCTACACCCTCGGCCTGCAGGGCCCCGCGGTCAGCGTGGACACCGCGTGCTCGTCCTCCCTGGTCGCCCTGCACCTCGCGGTCAACGCGTTGCGCCAGAACGAATGTGACCTGGCGCTGGCCGGCGGCGTGACGGTGATGAGCACCCCGAGGCTGTTCGTTGAGTTCAGCCGGCTCAAGGGGATGGCCCCGGACGGGCGGTGCAAGTCCTTCTCCGCGCTCGCCGACGGCGCCGGCTGGTCCGACGGTTGCGGAATCCTTGTGCTCAAACGGCTTTCGGCGGCCGAGCGGGACGGGGACCAGGTGCTCGCGGTGATCCGGGGCAGCGCGGTCAACCAGGACGGCCGCAGCCAGGGCCTGACCGCGCCGAACGGCCCGTCCCAGCAGCGGGTGATCAGGGACGCGCTGGCCGCCGCCCGGCTGACCCCGGCCGACATCGACGCCGTCGAGGCGCACGGCACCGGCACCACCCTGGGCGACCCGATCGAAGCCGGCGCATTGGCCGAGGTGTTCGGCCCCCACCGCGACACCAACCAGCCCCTCTATCTGGGATCCGCGAAGTCAAACCTCGGCCACACCCAAGCCGCCGCCGGAGTGGTCGGCGTGATCAAGATGGTGCTCGCCCTCCAACACCAGACCCTGCCGAAGACCCTGCACGCCGAACAACCCAGTCCCCACATCCCATGGGACGACAGCGGCCTGCACCTGCTCACCCAACCCCAACCCTGGCCTCACAACGACACCCGACCCCGCCGAGCCGGCGTGTCCTCATTCGGGCTCAGCGGCACCAACGGCCACCTGGTGCTGGAGGAGGCGCCGGCAACCGAACCCGCGGGCGCCGCCGTCGAGGGCACCTTCCCGCTGGTGCTGTCCGGGCGGACCGAGGCGGCCGTCCGCGCCCAGGCCGGCCGCTGGGCCGACTGGATCGCCGGCCACCCGCAGGTGCCGCTGGGCGACATCGTCGCGACCGCCGCGCACCGCACGCATTTCGAGCACCGGGCCAGCATCGGCGTCACCACCAGGGCGGAGACGTTGCAGGCGCTGCGCGACTTGGCCGAGGGCCGAACGCCGGCCGGCGCGAGCCTCGGCGAGGCGGCCGAGGGCGGCACGGCGATGCTGTTCACCGGTCAGGGCTGCCAGCGGCTGTGCATGGGGCGCGGGCTGTATGCGGCGTTCCCGGTGTTCCGGGCGGCTTTCGACGAGGTGTGCGCGGCGCTCGACCCGCATCTGTCCCGGGCGCTCGGCGATGTGCTTCTTGCCGGCGAGGACGGCCCGGACGCGGTGCTGGTCAACGAGACGGAGTTCACTCAGCC
>NZ_DASUCC010000021.1:0-10796 GCF_035762905.1 Actinophytocola sp. | reverse complement strand
CCCGGGCCCGAGCCACCAACTCGGCCACCACCTGCCGATCCACCGCCGGCGTGCCCGCCGCTGCTGACCTGGCACTACTCTCACTACTCATCAATGCAACCTCCACTTTGGACAGTTACACCGTTGAGATTACAGTCCCTGAGCCGGGTCCACGATGCTCGTCGTCGAACTGTCCCGAGTGGACAAACCTTCCTAGCAGTGGACATGCTGCCCAATCTCGATGCTCCATCGGGGCGGCGTCGTGCGGGTTACCGGGATGTTCGTTTGTCCAGCCCGTCCAGGAGTATGTCGAGACCGGTTGCGAATCGCTTGTCGTGGTTGTCGAGCCACACGTGGCGGCCGAGGGCGGCCAGGGTCGGGAAGCGGTCCTGGGGCAGCGAGCGGAAGAACTGGTGGAGTTGTTTTCTGGTGGCGGGGTCGTGGACGCGTTGCTGGTTTGCCGAGGTGCTGGTGTTGCCCACCTCGAAGCCGAGGGTGTAGCCGACGATGAGGAAGTAGGCGTGGCCGATCTGCTGGTGGCCGAGCCCGGCGGCGTGTAGTGGTCGCAGGAAGGCTTCGGCGAGGGCGAGGGAGTGCGGCCCGAGGGGGTCACGGGTGGTCAGCAGGGCGGCGACCCCGGGGTGAGCGCTGAGCACGGCGCGCAACCGATGCGCCAGCACCGTGATCTGCTCGGTCCAGGGCAGTGCGCCGTCGACGTCGCAGTCGACCTCGGCGAGCACGCCGTCCAGAACGAGGTCCTGGAGGCGTTCCTTGCTGTGCACGTGGCGGTAGAGCGCGCCGGGGACCACGTCGAGGCGGGCGGCGAGGGCGCGCATGGTCAGCCCTGGGACGCCCTCCTGAGCGATCAGCGTGAGTGCTTCGGTCACCACCCGCTGCCGGGTGAGCGTGGGGCGCCGCTGGTCCGTGGTCTCGGGGGTGTCGGGGGCGCGGAACCACAGCGCCGCGTCGGCCTCGGTCTGCACCGTTCTCTCCCGTCCAGATTTGCTTGTGAACGTCGTTCACGCTACAGTGAACACGGTTGCTCGACAAGTGAACAGTGTTCCGTTCGTTTGGGACATTCATCCCGAGCCGCCGGTGAAATACAGCAAGGACGTGTGCAATGGAAGTCATGACGCGCTGGGATGCTTTTCATGATCTGCGCGGCGCGCAGGAACAGGCGATCTACTACCTGACCAGAATGCTGGGTCAGACCCGCGGGCAGGAGCTGCAGCAGTCCGGCTTCAGCGGGACCATCGCTCCCGCGTGGTCGCCGGCGGTCGACATCTCCGAGCGCAAAGACGCCTACATCGTCACGGTCGAACTTCCCGGAGTGAAGCTCAACGATCTGGAGATCGCCTACCAAGACGGTCTGCTCACGATCCAGGGCGAGCGGGGTGAGGTCCAGACCTCGGACAACGAGCAGACCCACCTGGTGGAGCGCCGCTTCGGTCAGTTCCGTCGCTCGATCACCCTGCCGCTGCACGTGGCCGCCGACGCCATCGACGCGTCGTTCGAAGACGGTGTGCTGCGCGTGGTGATCCCCAAGGCCGAGGAGGCCAAGCCCAAGCGCATCGAGGTGCATGCCGTTGCGCCGCAGGCACCCGCGCTGACCGGCGCACCGAACGGCGCCACCAACTGAGGCCAACCGTCACCCCCCGCTCGGCGCCGAGCGGGGGGTGACGGTGTGTCCGCCTTCAGTCCCGCTTCGACACGGCGAGCGGATCAGTCGTGGCTGAGGTTGGGTGGATGGTGACCCTCGGCCGCTGCTCGGTCGAGGTCGGCTGCGCGCAGCCGGAACACCTGTAGGTCGGTGTCGAAGTATTTGGTGGTTTCGCCGACCCAATGCATGCCGTTGTGTCGGACGGTGGCCGCGGCGCGGGCGTTTTCAGGGCGCACGACCGCGAAGATCTCGTTGACGTCCTGGCTGAACGCCCAGGTGGCCAGCGCGTGGGTGGTCTCGCTGGCGTAGCCGTGTCCCCAGGTGCCGGGGTGGAGTTGCCAGCCGATCTCCAGGTCTTCGTTGCCCGGTGGCAGCGGGAGAAGGATGGCTCCGCCGATGACCAGGCCGTCGGTGTTGCGTTGGATCGCCCACCGGCCGGCCGGCGCCACCAGCCGAGCGTCCTCGGCGATCCACTGCCGCAGCAGCAGCCGCATCGCGGCCAGGTCTGCGACCCGGTCCATGGCGGGGCTCAGCCAGCGGGTCACCTCGTCATGCCCAAATATGTCCAATGCGGACTGGGCGTCATCGACCCGCCAGGGCCGCAGGGTCAGCCGCTGCGTGGTCAGAACCTGGGTCGTAGAAGTCATCGAGGTCATGTGGGTGCTCCGGTTGCCACGGAATCCGGCTGGCGAGCGAGGATCTGGAACCAATTGACTCGACAATTCCCGGCGTACCGTCAGCGAAATCGCGTCGGTTGACTGCGCTCCGTAATACGTATCCTACACCGCGCCATCCCGAGGTCCTCAGGTCGGTCCGAGCAGATCAGCCGGCGGCGGGTGGGCTTGGCGGAATCGATTGTCAGGGAGCGCTCCGGAGGCGGGGAGTGGGCAGTTGGCCGGCTCCGGTCTCGAGAATGCCGGCGTTGCCGCGGGCCCATCGCAGCAGACCGGCGATGTCGATGTGATAGGGCGGTTCGGTCTGGTAGGGCTCGATGTGGTCGGCGCCGCGGCGCAGCAGGGTGACCGCACCGGTCCTGTTGCCGCGGGCGGCGTGCGTGGCGCCGACGGCCAGTTGGGCCAGGCCCTTCCACAGGGCACGGTGCCCTTCGGCGGAGGTCTTCCAGGCGTCTTCGAGAACTTCGTGGGCGTGGAACGGCCTGCCGTCGTCGAGCAGGCGCTGCGCTTCGACGAGTGTCTGGTTCGGTGATCGCGGAACGCCTTCGGGTTGGCGCGCGACGCCGGTTGCCCCGCGCGGCAGGGGGCGGCCCAACCCGTCCCGGGGGCGGGCGTTGCGGGCTCGCCCGGTCTCGTCGCGGTCGCGGTCGGACTGGCGCCCGCCGGCAGCTGGATCCACCCGGTCAGCTTCTTTCTCTCACCCGGTCCTGCCGCGCCGGTTGGGGGTTGCTCGGCGTCGAGACTGGTCTGCGGCGGCCTGTCGAGTGTAACCGGTCGGGGTCAGAGCCAGCCGCGGCGTTTGAAGATCAGGTAGAGGCCGGTGCAGACGGCGGCCATCAGCAGCAGCGCGAAGGGATAGCCCAGCGTCCAGTGCAGTTCGGGCATGTATTGGAAGTTCATGCCGTAGACGGTGCCGATCAGGGTGGGGGCGAACAGGATGGCTGCCCAGGCGGAGATCTTCTTGAGTTCTTCGTTCTGGGCGTTGCTGGCTTCGGCGAGGCGTTGCATTTCCTCGTTCTGGGTTTGGGAGACCAGGGTGGCGTTGACGGTGAGGATGTCGGCGAGCATGCCGCGGAAGTTGTCCACCTGCTCGACCACGGTGGTGGCGTGGTCGGCCACGTCGCGCAGGTAGCGTTGCAGTTCCTCGTCGGTGTCGTATTTGGTGAACCCGGCGGAGAGGCCGTCGAGTATGCCGAGCAGGGGGCGGGTGGCGCGATGGAATTGCACTACTTCGCGGGAGAGTTCGTAGATGCGCCGGGAGACTTTCGGGTGGCGGCCGAACACCTCGGTTTCGATCTCGTCGATGTCGTTCTGCAGGCCGGTCACCACGGGGGCGTAGGCGTCGACCACGGCGTCGAGCACCGCGTAGAGCACGGCCTCGGGGCCCAACCGCAGCAGGGCGGGGTTGGTTTCCAGGCGGCGGCGCACCGCAGCGAGGTCGGGTGCGTGGCTGTGTCGCACGGTGAGCACGAAGTTCGGTCCGACGAACAGGTGCAGCTCACCGAAGGCGACTTCCTCGGTCTCGTCGCGGTAGTGGGCCGAGCGCAGCACCACGAACAGGGTGTCACCGTAGCGTTCCAGTTTCGGGCGCTGGTGGGCGGTGATGGCGTCCTCCACCGCCAGTTCGTGCAACCCGAACTGCGTGGCCGCGGACAACAACTGCGCCTCGACCGGCCGGTACAACCCGATCCACGCCATGCTTCCCGGCTGCTGCTGCAGCAACTGGAAGGTCTCGCCAAGCGTGCCCGGGGAGCCGGCCGGCCGGCCGTCGAGGTAGACGATGTTGTTGATGATGCTGGTGTCCACCGCCGGCGGGCGGCGATCGGCGGTGGTGGTCATGCCGGGGGTGGCGTGGGCTTGGGGCGCCGGTGGATGCGGAGCAGAGCATTGTCGATGGTTCCGTCGATGATGCGCACGGCGACGTCGCTGAGGCGGCGGTTGTTGCTGCGGGCATAGCCGCGCATCAGCTGGAAGGCTTGGTCCAGGGACAGGCCGGTGCGCTGCGCGAGCATGCCCTTGGCCTGCTCGAGCACCACCCGGCTGGTGAGCGCGGACTGGAGTTGGCCGGCGAGCAGCTCACGGGCAGCGATCGCGCGTTCCTGCAGCAGGCCGACGGTGGCGACATCGGCCATGGCCTGACCGATGCCCCGATCCGCTTCGCTCAACGGGCCTGGTTCGGTGCGAAACAGGTTCAGCGCACCGATCGTCTCGGAGCGCAGTCGCATCGGGAGTGCTTGTGCGGAGTGGAATCCGAGTTGCTGAAGCCGGGGGGTGAATGCCGGCCACGCCGAGTGCATGGCCGGCAGGCCGGCGCGGGCCACGGGTCGTCCGGTGCGGTAGCAGTCCAGGCAGGGTCCTTCGTTGTTCTGCAGTTCATAGAGCTCGAGCAGCCGGGCTTCCTCTGTCGAGGAGGCCATCACCCGCAACTCGCCGTGCTGGTCGGCGAGCATGATCCCGGCGGCGTTGGCGCCGAGCAGTTCGACGCTGCGGATGGCCAGGGTGTGCAGGAAGTCGATGACGTCGAAGTCGGCGACCAGGGTGTCGGCCAGTTCCACGAACGTGGTGGCGATGAGCTGTTCCCTGCTCGTCATGAGTTCCACCACCCTTTCCTCGCTGTTGTGGTCATTGGTTCGCTGTCGCGATGTCGGACCCGCGCGCGGGCCCGCCGTCGTCGAAACGCAGCCGGCGGGCGACCACGTCCGCGGCGACGTCGGTGACCGTCTGCCCGCATTCGTAGGCATAGGCGCGCAACCGTAGCAGCGCCTCGGTCAGGCTGACCCCGAGCTGGATGGTGATCATTCCGGTGGCCTGGTGGACCTCGGCCCGGCTGTCGATCGGTCCGGTCAACGCCGAGCGCTCACCATCGGGGCCGGGATGGTCCTGCAGGTAGAGCAACACGACGATGGCCGCATCGGCGAAGGCCGCCGCATCGGCCAGTTCCGGCGTCGTGAGGTGTCCGGGGGTGTCGCGGTAGAGATCCAGGACGCCGATGCGCACGGCGCCGACCCGCAGCGGGAAGGAGAAGATGGCGTGCACGCCGGCGTCGAGCGCGGCCACGCCGTACCGCGGCCAGCGCGCCGACCCGCTCGCCGTCAACTCAGGATGCAGCACCGGATGATCACCGCGGGACGCCTCCACGCAGGGGCCCTCATCGAGAGCGAACTGCAACTCCTCCAACTGCCGGGCCCGTGCGTCAGTGGCCGCGAGCACCACCCCGCTGGGCCCGTCCTCGGTCATCAACGCCAAAGCGACCCCGCTGACCGGCAACGCCGACAGACATTCCGCGCACAACCGGGCCGGCAGCGAAGAGTCCGAGCCTCTGCCCTCGACGACCCGCGACAGGATCTCATTGACCCGGGGACTGCTCATGGCGTCATCCCCACGGCGTGCCGACGACGGTCATGGCGGTCGTCCTCGAGCGAGGTACGCGGTGTGGTTTCGGGCCTGGCGATCCGGGCGAGCCGGTCGGGGTTGGTCCAGCGCACGTTGCTCGCCCAACCGAGCTTCTCCATGATCCAGATCACCCGGGCGGAGATGTCGATCTGACCACGTAGCACGCCATGCCGGGCGCAGGTGGGGTCGGCGTGGTGGGAGTTGTGCCAGGACTCGCCCATCGACAGGATGGCCAGTGGCCAGAAGTTCGCCGCCTTGTCCCGGCTGGCGAAGGGCCGGTCACCGATCATGTGGCAGATCGAGTTGATCGACCAGGTCACGTGATGCAGCAAGGAAACCCGCACCAGACCGGCCCAGAAGAACGCGGTCAGCGCACCCCACAAGGACCAGGTGATCAACCCACCCACAATGGCGGGCAGGCCGATGGTGAGGCCGACCCACAGCGGGAAGAGCCGGTCGATGACCCGCACGTCCCGGTCGGCGAGCAGGTCCGGGGCGAAGCGTTCGGCGTTGGTGCTGACCCGCTCGAACAGCCAACCCATGTGCGCGTGCCAGAACCCGCGGGCGAGCGCGACCGGCCCGGAGCCGAACGCCCACGGCGAGTGCGGGTCACCTTCGCGGTCGGAGAACGCGTGATGCCGCCGGTGATCGGCCACCCAGGAGATCACCGGTCCCTGCGCGGCGAGCCCACCGGCCACCGCAAGCGCGATCCGCAGGCTGCGGTTGGCCTTGAACGCGCGGTGGGTGAAATGGCGGTGGTAGCCCACGGTCACGCCGAGGCAGGCCACCAGATAGAAGCCGGCGGCCAGGCCGAGATCGGTCCAGCCGAGTCCCCAACCCCAGGCGATCGGCACCGCGGCGACCAGCGCGGCGAACGGGATGAACACGAAGATCTTGACCAGGATCTGCTCGCCCACCGACCGGCCGGGCAGGATCGCCGGCTTCGGATCCGAGGCGGGTCGCGGAGAGAGAACCGCGGTCATCGAACTGTCCTGTCCGGATCAACCGGTGAGTGGCCGCGCGGGTGCGCTCCGCCACCACCAATCGGCGAACTGTCCTGAGTAGACGGTGCTGACGTGGTTGCCTTGGCACGCATCCGGTCGATCATCACCCCAGCTTCGGTGACGGTGAACAGACCCCGGCCGGCAGCGCGCACGATAGCCGCGATCGTGATCTGGTGGAGTCTGGTGCTCTCTGCGACATCAACCTGTGTCATGGGCGGCCCCTCGGTCGGTGAGCGTCACGCCGGGGGCTGGGGCAGCTACGGCCCCCACTGTACGCGCCCGACCGGCAGAAAGCCCGTCTTCCCGACTGGACCGAACGGGGTGTCCGCGGCGGACCGAGCCGTACCAGAACGTCCAGGTGGCGGACGGCGGTATCGATCACGGCGGGAGCGGAGTACATTGCGGTCTGTTACCCCGGACCTCGGTGGCGTGACCTGCCCGTGACGATCGCGGACGCAGATCATGAGCCGAGGTCCCTTTTGTTGCGTGGATGTAGCGAACGTAATGGCAGCACCCGCACCGATCCCGTCCCGCCATCCCCGGCGGATCGGGATGACCGCCACCTCGCGCACCTGATCACCGCCTTCGCCGCGCCATAACCCCGCACGCACACCCCGGGGCTCTGGACAACGCCCGGGCATCGGAAACGTCAGGCGACCGAATTTGCCTCCCCGGCCGCAACGCCGGACGGGTCGACACGGTCGGTCGGACCACGTTGGGAGAAAGCCGGTGGGCTGGGGAACGGCCGGCCGGTCACCGGCGCGACGTAGGTTCGCCAGTCCAGGAGCCGGCCGGCGTCGTCGAACAGTTCCATGCGCACCCACTGACCCGCGATGACACCCAACTCCGCGGCCCCGCGCTCGTATCCGCAGGCCAAGCCGTAGGCAAGAGTGGGTTCTTCGAGCAGGACGCCGCCGTTGTCACCGGCCCGGAACCGCAGGATGTGTTGCATCGCCGGCCCCCGCGTCAGCGCGGCCGGGTGGGATCGGCGTTCTGATGCCGTTGCGCCACAGTCATCTGCGGGCGTGCCGGCGGCGGCTGGTACGGAGACCGCCGCTGGTGACGACGTGGTAAACCAGCAGCAGCACAACGGATCCGATGATCGCGATGATCCAGGTGGACAGGTCGAAGAACCCTCCGGTGGCGGCGATGTCGAAGAACTGTGTAGCCGCCCAACCGCCGAGTAAGGCCCCGGCGATGCCGATCAGGATCGTGACGATGACGCCGTGTTTCGCCCGGCTGCCCAACAACGACTTGGCGATCAGGCCGGCGATCAGGCCGAGCACGATCCAGCCGACAATGCTCATACTCACTCGTGACTCCTCGATAGACTCTTCGGATCGCGGGCCTTCCGCGGGTTCGGTTCGGGGTCGCGTCCGGACGGTCCACTCCAGACTGATGGTGGGCGACTCCCACCCCGCCCGCATCGCCGCGGGCAAACCGTCCAGTGCGACCAGACCCTGGTCCGCGCCATCCTCCCGGCATGCCGGGAGGAACGGACCACCGCGAGGACATGGGTATCTCCGGTCATCGAAACTCTGCGTTCGACTGCCGGGGTCCGGGACAGCGCCCACCCATCTGAAGGTCCTCAGTATGCGCCCCGGCCACCACCAACCACAAGCGGCCCCCGGGCCCGGCCGGATCGGCACGCCGCCTGGCCAACCGCGCTGACCACCCCTACAGCGAGTAGACTGAGCCGTATTCCGGTCGCGACGACATCCCACTCCGAGGTGCCAGCCCTTCCGGCCCATTGGAAGTAGTGGTTTGTATGTCCCTCCCGCACCGCACCCTCCGTGAAACCAACGGCCAGGCGCAACCTGCGGATGCCGGCACGTCGACACCTGCTGAGCAACTCCCCGCACCGCCGCCGGCCCAGCCACCGACCGCGGCACCCGTCCGAGTGCCCCGCACCCGCACCGGCGCCGCCTGGCTAGCCCTCATCGCCGCCGCCCTCCTCGGCGTCCTGCTGATCGTCTTTCTGGCGCAGAACACCCACAGCACCGAGATCTCCTTCCTGTGGATGACCACCAGCACCCCGCTGGCCGTCGCACTGCTCATCGCCGCCGTCGGTTCCGTCCTGATCACCCTGATCATCGGCACCGCGCGCATCACCCAGCTCCGCCGCCAAATTCGCAAGAACCGCACCTGACCACGACTTGGCCGCGCCCAAACGCGACCTTTCGAGTTTCGCGACGCCGAACTCGGCAGCGACCCACCCAGACCGGCCGCGGTTCGGCCGGGGACGGGAGCACCGGCATGATGTCGGGCCCACACCTTCGCCTCGCCACTCCGCCTACCACCACGGTCACCGTCGCGCAGCGGCAGACACTGCGATTGAAGCTCAAGCCGAAGGCGCCCACCACGGGTGACGTCGACGGAGCGTGGTGGCCCCGCTCGTGGGACCTGTCCGCCGAACTGCCGGCGTTGCTCGCGGTGCTGGCCGTTCGGCTGGGACGCATCAACCGGGTCAGCTACAACCTCACCACCTGGAACGTCGCCGACCGTCGCCTCAACGTCGACGAGCACCAGGTGCGGCTGGGCGGATTCCACGCCCAACACCCGCACACCATCGACGTGATCGCAGCAAACGGGACCCGGCTGACCCTCCTGGTCCTCGCCCCCACCACCCACCCGGCGACCGCACACCCGATCATGATGATCGCGGCCCGGCGCAACAACATCGACAGCATCGAAGAACTGCTCGCACCCATCGCCGCGAGCAAGCCGGTTCCGCCGCCCCGCGACCGGCCCGACGACCCGGCCGTGCAGCGCTGGGAGCTCGACGGCGGCCTGGTGTCCCAACGTGCGTGACCACCATCGAGGAATACCGATGGCCCACCGTTGAAGATCAACCCTCACGACCATGCTCCGGCCAGGTCGAACCGTCCACAACAGACTCTCGGGACGGTCGCGGAACTGGCCAGGATCAACGTGCACTGCCGCGCGTAGCGATCCCACGCTGCCCCGCCCGGGCATTCTGCCGGTGGAGGGCGTAGGGTGAGCAGGTAGGTGCCCTAGCCCCCGGCGTGACAACAGCCGACCGAGGGGCCCACGCCATGGCACTTGTTGATACTCCGGGCAGTGCGGAGCCCGATCCCGGCGCCGTCGAGATCATCCTGCGGGCCGCTCGGCTGGGGTTGTTCACCAGGACCGAAGCCAGGCTGATGATCGACCGGGTCCGCGCCCGCACCGACCACCAGAATCATCCATCCAGGACGGCGACCCGGCCGGCATCGGCGGGGCAAACGGGCAGCGGGTCCATCAGTCCCGATCGGACACAGCCGTGACCACCCCGCCCTTCGCCCGCCGACCAACCCACAACGCCTGGCCCGCCGCACCATCCAGACCTGAACGAAGCGGGCACAACACTGCTCCAACCGAGGAGAAACCCGTGACCACCACCCTCCAAATCCGCACCCTCGACCTTCCCCAACAGACAATTGCGCCGCCAGACCCACTTCCCGACGAGCTCCTGACCGTCACCGCCGACCGGGCCTTCCCCGGCGTCGTCGTGCTCACGGTGCGCGGCGAGGTGGACCTGGTCACCAGCCCCCTACTGCTCAACGCCCTCCAGGCCCACCTGCCCAGGCCCGGCGCACAGCTGATCATCGACCTCACCGCGGTGGGTTTCTTCGGCGCGGCCGGCCTCACCGTCCTGGACACCATCAGGCAGGCGACACAGGCGTCCGGGATCAAGCTGTGCCTGATCGCGCACACCCGCCCGGTCCTGCTGCCCCTGACCATCACCGGAATGCATACCCTGTTCGACATCCACCCCGACCTGATCCACGCCCTGTGCCGCGTGCCGGGAAGCGGTCGGCACCCACACCCGCGGATACCGCTCCAATCTCGTCGTACGCACGGCAGTGGTCGCAACGACCCCCTGGTCTGACCACACCCCCGACCGGCCGGCTCACCGCTTCGCGTCGGGCGATGCGGTGAGCCGGCCGGGTCTTGCCGTCATCGGGACGGCGATTTCTGTGGTGTGACGACGGGTTTCCGTTCAGCCGGTGCAGTTGGGCACGGCGGGGACGCTGCCGACGCAGTTGTTGGGGGTGTTGGCGGTGATGGGTGAGTTGGTGGTGG
>NZ_DASUCC010000020.1:0-11226 GCF_035762905.1 Actinophytocola sp. | reverse complement strand
CCACCCCGACCCCCAGCCCCGAGGAACCCCAACCCCCGATCCCCAGCCCCGAGGAACCGCACCCAACCCCCGATCCCCGGGGGGCTATTCCCGAGTTACCGCTCCTCCAGGCACCCGAGTTCCCGGGCCCAGCACCCGAGTTCCTGGTTGAGTCAGCCGAGTTGCTGGCTTGGGCAGCCGTGTTGCCAGGTGCGGCGCCTGAGTTCCCGGGTCCAGCTCCCGAGTTCCTGGTGTGGGGTAGTCGAGTTGCTGGCTTGGGCAGCCGTGTTGCCGGATGCGGCGCCTGAGTTCCCGGGTCCAGCTCCCGAGTTCCTGGTTGGGTCAGCCGAGTTGCTGGCTTGGGCAGCGGAGTTGCCAGGTGCGGCGCCTGAGTTCCGAGGTCCAGTGCCTGAGTTCCTGTTGGGGTGGCCGAGTTCTTGGTTGCGGCAGCCGAGTTGCCGGCTCGAGCAGCTGAATTCCGGGGCCAGCGCCCGAGTTCCGGGTTGGTGCAGCCGAAATGCCGGATCCAACATCCGAGTTCCTGGTTGGGCCAGCCGAGTTGCCGCTCGGACAGCCGTGTTGCCAGGTGCAGCGCCTGAGTTCCGAGGTCCAGCGCCCGAGTCCTGGTTGGGGCAGCCGGTTGCCGGATCCGGCCCCACAGCCGTTGGGGGGCGGGGCTGGGTCAGCGGCGGCGGCTGCCCTTGACCTTCTTCAGCATGGCGCGGACCCGCTGCAGGGCCTGCTCGGCGTCGGTGTCGAACGGGGAGTCGTGGACCATGTAGGTCCAGGTGGAGGTGGGGCGCATGAGGCCGGCGGTCTCCATGTCCACGCCCGCCTCGGTGATGGTCGCCGTCTCGAGGGTCTCGGCCGAGCGGGCAGCCACCTCGTCCGGGATCTTCTTGAACGCCGGGATCGCCGCGCGGTGGAACTCGTCGATCGGGGTCTCGCGGGCGAGGGCCCGCAGATGGATGGTCTCGCGGACGTCGGAAAGGAACGCCAGGTGCTCGGTCCAGCACCGGTCCAGGTGGTAGAGCATGATCGTCCGCGCGACGTCCTCGAGGACCGCGTCGTCCAGCGTCTCGGTGAGGTCGGACCAGCGGTCCCCGCTGATCGACGCCAGCTCGGTCTCGGCCAGGTCGGTGCCGATCAGCTCGTTGCGGTACTCGAGCAGCACCCCGCGCTGGTGCTCGATCAGCCTGGTGTACCGCCAGGTGTTGCGGTGCACCTCGAGGTGCACCCCCTCGGACACCCGCTGGGCGTGCTCGATGAACCGCCGCGACGTGGGGTCGATCAGCCGGCCGTCCTCGTCCGGCTCGTCGCCCGCGGTGGCGTCCGGCGCGTACACCTGGACCAGCTCGTCGGACAGGGCGGCGAAGATCACCGACCCGCCGGGGTCGCCCTGCCGGCCGGCTCGCCCGCGCAGCTGGTCGTCCAGTCGGCTGCTCGGGTACCGGCCGGTGCCGATCACGTACAGGCCGCCCAGCTCGGCGACCTTCTCGTGGTCGGCCGAGTCCTTGCCGCCCAGCCGGATGTCGGTGCCCCGCCCGGCCATCTGGGTGGACACGGTCACCGCCCCGAACGCGCCTGCCTCGGCGACGATCGCCGCCTCCTGCGCGTCGTTCTTCGCGTTCAGCACCACGCACGGCACGTCGGCCTCGGCCAGTTTGCCGGCCATTCGCTCGGACTCGGCCACGTCGGCCGTGCCGATCAGGATCGGCCGGCCGGTCGCGTGGGTGGCCACGATCTCGGCGATGATCGCCGCGTCCTTGGTGCTCTCGGTGGCATAGATCCGGTCCGGCTCGTCCTCCCGGATGCACGGCGTGTTCGGCGGGATCACGGCGACCCGCAGCTGATAGAACTCGCGCAGCTGCTCGGAGACCGCGACGGCGGTGCCGGTCATGCCACACACGATCGGGTAACGACCGACCAGCCCCTGCACGGTGATCGAGTCGAGCACCTCGCCACTCTCGGTGGGCGCGAGCCGCTCCTTGGCCTCCACCGCCGCCTGCAGCCCGTCCGGCCACCGCTGCAGCAATGCGATCCGGCCGCGCGAGGTGTTGATCAGGTGGACCTTGCCGTCCCGCACGATGTAGTCGATGTCCCGCTCCAGCAGCGCGTGCGCGTGCAGAGCCGCGTTCACCGCGGCCAGCCGGTCGCTGTGCTCGCCGGAGTACAGGTCGATGCCGCCAAGTGCCTTCTCCACCACCTGGGCGCCGCGCTCGGTCAACCAGGCGTTGCGGCCGTCCTCGTCGCGCTGGTAGTGGGTGCCCGGCTGGAGCACCCGGACGATCTTGGCGACCTCCGGGTCGGTCTGGTGGTCCGCCGTCGAGCCGGCCATCACCAGCGGCACCCGCGCCTCGTCGACCAGCACCGAGTCGGCCTCGTCGATGAGCACCACGCCGGGCTCGTCCTGCACCGGCCCGTCCGGCCCGTCGGCCGAGGTGCACAGCCGGTCGCGCAGCACGTCGAAGCCGATCTCGCTGACCGAGCCGTAGGTGATGTCGGCCGCGTAGGCCGCGCGCCGCTCCTCGCGGGTCGAGGTCTGGTTGACCCAGCCGACCGTGACGCCGAGCAGGGCGTACACCGGGCGCATCCACTCCGCGTCGCGTTGCGCCAGGTAGTCGTTGACGGTCATCACGTGCACCGGATGCCCCTGCAGGGCGTAACCGGCCGCGGCCAGCGCGCCGGCCAGCGTCTTGCCCTCACCGGTGGCCATCTGAACGACATGCCCGGCGAGCAGCTCCATCATGCCGATCAGCTGGACGTCGAACGGCCGCTCGGACAGCCCGCGCCGGGCAGCCTCCCGGCCAAGGGCGCACAGCTGGACGATCTCGGTATCGTCGAACGCCTTGCCGGTGTCCTCATCCGAACGGCGCAACTCCGCCGTCGCGGCGGTCAGCTCCTCGTCGGTGAGCTTCTCGACCCGGCTCTCCCGCCACGCGATCGACTTCAGCACCTTGTCGTAGTGCGAGAGGTCTACGGTGGCCGGACGCTCGAGGAATCGCTGAAACCCACCTTTGACTCGCCGCAGGAACGCAGCCACCCGCGGCCACCTCCTCGCTCGAACAACGGACCCTGCACGGTAACGGTGCACCATGGTGGATGAGTTCCGCACCCTGCGATGGCACTATCACGAGCGTGACCAGGTCCCTGCGCACCATGCCCCTCTTATGGGCCATGGTGCTCGCGCTCGTCGCCTCGTGCACGACAACCACCTCCGGTAACGCGCTGGCTCCGGACATCGAACAGCGCGGGCCGACCGGACCCGTGCCCGGGGGTCTTGACCGGTTCTACGGGCAGTCGCTGAGCTGGGGTGACTGCGAGCCGTACGCCGCGACGGACAGCGACCGAGAGGTACTGGGTTCCGACGATGTGCAGTGCACTCGGCTGACCGTACCGCTCGACTACACCAAACCGGACGGCGACACGATCACCCTCGGGGTGTCCCGCCGGCCGGCCGGGGACAAGGCGCGCCGGATCGGGTCGCTGGTGATCAACCCGGGCGGTCCGGGCGCGGCCGGCCTGGCCACCGCGGCCCGGCTGGGCGGCGGGGCCGAGGACAGCGAGCTCGGCCAGCGGTTCGACTTCGTCGGCTTCGATCCGCGTGGGGTGGGGTCGAGCGAGCCGACGGTGCGGTGTCTCACCGATGCCGAGCGGGACGCCGAGCGGGCCGACGACGACGAGCTGGACGCCTCCCCGGCGGGGGTGGCCAAGCTGGAGGCGGACCAGAAGGACTACGCGACCAAGTGCGCGGAGCGGACCGGCAAGGGTGCGGCGATGCTGGCCAACATCGGCACCCGGGACGTGGCCAAGGACATGGACGTGCTGCGCTCGGCGCTCGGTGACGAGAAGCTGACCTACCTCGGCTACTCGTACGGCACCCGGATCGGCAGCACCTACGCCGAGACGTTCCCGAACAACGTGCGGGCGATGGTCCTGGACGGGGCGCTGGATCCGAACCAGGATCCGATCGAGGAACTGGTGGCGCAGGGTGCGGGCTTCCAGAAGGCGTTCGACGACTTCGTGGCCTGGTGTGTGCAGCGGCAGGATTGCGCGCTCGGCCAGGACCCGGCCAAGGCGCTGACCGAGTTCCTGGGGCTGGTGCGCCCGCTGGGTGAGCGGCCGGTCGACGTCGGGGACGGCCGCAAGCTGTCCTACTCCGATGCCATGACCGGTGTGATCCAGGCGCTCTACGCCGACGAGCTGTGGGAGTACCTGAACACCGGATTGACCGAGCTGAAGGGCAACAAGGCGCAGACGCTGATGCTGCTCGCCGACACCTACCTGGAGCGCGGGTCGGATGGGCGGTACTCGACCACGCAGGACGCGTTCACCGCGATCCGGTGCGTGGACGACCCTCGGGTGACCGACAAGAACGTGGTGCTGGAGGCGCAGCGCCGGTACAAGGCGGCCGCGCCGTTCCTGGACGACGGCAACCCACCGACCAGCGCACTGGATGCCTGCGCGTTCTGGCCGGTGCCCAACACCAGCCAGCCGCACCTGCCGCAGATCGCCGGCCTGCCTCCGGTGCTGGTGGTCTCCACAACCAAGGACCCGGCGACGCCGTACGAGGCCGGGGTGAACCTGGCCAAGGTGCTCGGCGGCGGGCTGCTCACCTTCGAGGGCACCCAGCACACCGCGTTCCTGCAGAGCAACCGCTGTGTCGACGATGCGGGCACGCGTTACCTGGTTGACCTGCGGCTTCCGGAGACCGGCACCCGCTGCTCGTAGATCAGCAGGGCGAGCAGCGCCGCGGCGGCGCACACCACCGAGGTGATCAGGAAGATCTCGCTGTACTCGGTGAGCAGCGCGTCGTCGACCGCCCGCAGGTACTCCGCCATCGCCTGCTCGTACTGCTCGGGAGACATCCCGAACGGCAGCGGCGTCGGCAGGTCCGCGGTCAGGCTGTGGAACCGGTGCAGGCCCCACGCGGACAGCGCGGCCACCCCGACCAGCATCCCGGTCATCCGAGCCACCACGACCGCGGCCGAGGCGACCCCGTGCTGGCTCGCCGGCACCACCCGCAGCACCGCGGCGGACAGCGGGGCGATCACCAGCCCCAGCCCGAGCCCGGCGATGACCAGGTCGGTGTCCAGCCGAGGCAGCGTGACCGGCCCGAGGACGTGCGGGGTGGACAGCACCTCCACCGGCCAGCGGGAGATCAGCAGGTAGCCCAGCCCGGCGACGAGCATCCCGGCGAAGGCCACCCAGCGGTCGCCGAACCTGGCGGCCAGCACTCCGCCGAGCAGCGCGCCGACCGGCAGCGCCACCAGGAACCGCAGCAGCAGCAAGACGGCGCCCGCGTCGTCCCGGTCGAGCAGGCTCTGCGCGAACAGGTCGATGTCCACCAGCGTGACCATCAGCGCGGCGCCGGCCGCCAGGCTGACGCCGAGCGCGGCGAGGAACGGCCGCAGCCGCACCCCGGTCGTGTCGATCAGCTTCGTCCTCGCCCGCACCTCCCAGAGCACGAACGCGACCAGCACCATGCCGGCCGCGACCAGCATCGGCAGGCCCCACGGTGGCAGCGCCCGGGTCTGCGGCTCCGGGTTGTACAGCCCGACCACCGTGAGCCCGAGCGCCACGGCCAGCAGCACGCCACCCGGGACGTCGACCGGGGCCGGCCGGACAGCGGCGTCCCGCCCGCGCACGGTGAACTGAACGGCGACCATGGCCAGCAACGCGAGCGGCACGTTGACCCAGAACACCCCGCGCCACCCGACGACGGCGGCCAGCGCGATCCCGTACAGCGGCCCGAGCACGCTGCCCAGCTCCTGGGCCGCGCCAACCGCCCCGAGCACGGTCGCCCGCCTGCGCTCCGCCCACAGGTCCGCGGCCAGGGCCATGGTCACCGGCAGCAGGGCCCCGCTGGCCACGCCCTGGATCACCCGCCCGGCGACCAGTGCGGGCAGATCGTCCGCCGCGGCGGTCAGCACCGAGCCGGCGATGAACCCGGCCAGACACACCTGCAGGATCACCTTGCGGCCGAACCGGTCCGACGCCTGGCCGAGCAGTGGCATCGCCGCCACATAACCCAGCAGGTAGCCGGTGACGATCGGGGTGATCCGCTCCAGCCGGTTCACCGGAATCTCGAGATCGTCGATGATCTGGCGGAACACGCTGATCACCACGTAGGTGTCCAGCGCGCCGAGCAGCACCGCCAGCCCGCCGGCCCCGATGGCGATGGACCGGCGGTGTCCGGGTTGGCTCACCTCAGGCCGGAGCGGTGATCGTGACTGGCTTGTCCACATCGGACAGTGTGACGTCCACGGAGGCCGGCTTGTCGTCGGAGCCCGGCACGGCCACCGAGGCCTTCACCGGTTGCTTGTTGTCCTCGCGTAACCAGAAGGTGATGTCCACATCGGAGTTCACGCCCGGCACGAGCCCGGACACCACGTCCTTGCTGGCCCGGCCGGTGACCTTGTAGGTGGACGCGCCCTCGGTCGACTCCTTGGCCTCGGTCTTCGGATTCTGCACGTTGGCCAGTACGTTGGCGATGCCCTTGTCCGGGTTGAGGATCGCCGACGGGTCGTAGAGGTTGGTGACCAGCGCGGCCGGGAGCTTCTGGTACCCACCGGTCGGTCCCTTGATGTAGACGCTCCGGTCGACCAGCACGAACTCGCCCTCGAACAACTGGCCGAGCAGGTCCATGTCGACCGTGCCCTTGGCCGCGCCGTCCTTGGTCAGGTCGCCCTCCGAGCTGTGCACCGGCAGCCCGTCGATCGCCCCGTTGACCGTGAGCGTGAAGTGCGCACTCTCGATGTCCTTGCTGGCGGCCGCGGCGTCGCGGAGCAGCCCCCCGGCATCCGGTAACGAGGAACCACCTGCCGGCGGGTCGTCCGAACACCCCGTCGCGACGACGGCGACGGTGGCGAGCCATCCGAGGAGGATCCGACGCAAAACCATGCGCGCATCGTATGTCCCGTGAACTGAGAAGGGGCTGTGATGCCGGAACTGCCCCGCGAGTCCCCGATTCCAGCAACCGAGTCGCTGGTTCGCGACCCGCTCACCCGGCCCGGAAGGTCTTGCGGTAGGCCAGCGGCGACACGCCGATCGACGCCCGCAGATGTGCGCGCAGCGAGGCCGCCGTGCCCAGCCCGGCGTCGGTCGCCACCCGGTCCACCGGCAGGTCCGTGGTCTCCAGCAGGTGCCGCGCGTGCCGCACCCGCTGCTGGATCAGCCAGGTGCCGGGGGACATCCCGGTCTCCGCCCGGAACCGCCGGCTGAACGTCCGCACGCTCATCCGCGCGTGCCGGGCCAACTCGGCGAGGTCGAGCGGCGCCGACAGCCGGGTCAGCGCCCAGGCCCTGGTCGGCGCGGTGCCCTCGGTGCCGGGGTCGGGCACGTGCCGCTCGATGTACTGCGACTGCCCGCCGTCGCGCCACGGCGGCACCACGCAGTACCGGGCCGCCCGGTTGGCCACCTCGCTGCCGTGGTCGATGCGCACGACGTGCAGGCACAGATCGATGCCCGCGCCGAGTCCGGCGGAGGTGAGCACGTCACCGTCGTCGACGAACAGCACGTTCTCGTCCAGCAGAACCCGCGGGTACAGCTCACGGAACGCGTCGGCGTACGCCCAATGGGTGGTAGCCGGACGCCCGTCCAGGATGCCCGCTGCGCCCAGCACGAACGCCCCGGTACAGATCGACATCAGCCGGGTACCAGCCGGGATCAGCGCGAACGCCTCGGCCAGCCGGTCCGGCAGGGTGCCGTGCCGGCGCGGCCCGGTGATCTGGGTGCCGGGCACGATCACCGTGTCCGCGTCGGCCAGCGCCTCGCTGCCGTGGTCGGGAACCATCGTGAATCCGGAGCGGACCGTGACCGGCTCCCGGTCCAGGCCGCAGATCCGCACGTCGTAGAGCGGCTCACCGGCCCCGTCGGTGGCCGCGCCGAACAGCTGCGGTGGGATGGCCATGTCGTAGCCGATCACTGGATCGAGTGCCAGCACGACCACACGATGCGGTGCCATGGCCAGATCCTTTCACATATTGGCGATCAGGCCACTCGTCCGCCAGGTGCCGATGATTGAAGCTGACCCGGTGACCGAGCTTCTCCAGCGGGGGATCCCGCGCGTTCGCCGCCCGCACTGGGCCTGGATCGTGGCCGCCGTCGCGTTCGTCACGCTGATCGGTGCGGCCGGCTTCCGGGCGGTGCCGAGCGTGCTGATCGACCCGCTGCACGAGGAGTTCGGCTGGTCCAGGGCCACGATCGGCTCGGCGGTGTCGATCAACCTGGTGCTGTTCGGGCTGTTCTCACCGTTCGCCGCGGCGCTGATGGACCGGTTCGGGATGCGCCGGGTGGTGGTCTGCGCGCTGCTGCTGGTGTCCGCCGGCTCGGGGCTGACCGTGTTCATGACGGCGAGCTGGCAGCTGCTGCTGTGCTGGGGCGTGCTGGTCGGACTCGGCACCGGATCGATGGCGATGACCTTCGTCGCGACGGTCACCAGCCGCTGGTTCGTCCGGCACCGCGGCCTGGTCAGCGGCATCCTCACCGCGGCGGGGGCCACCGGTCAGCTGATCTTCCTGCCGCTGGTCGCCGTGCTCGCCACCGAGCACGGCTGGCGCACCCCCGCGGTGGTCGTCGCGGTCTCAGCGCTTGCCGTCGTGCCGCTGATCCTGCTGTTCCTGCGGGACCACCCGGCCGACGTCGGCACCACCGCCTACGGCGCCGAGGGCGAGATCGAGGCACCGGTGCCGGCCACCGGCAGCAGCATCGCCCGGGCGCTGCGCACGCTCCGCGAGGCCGCCCGCACACCGACCTTCTGGCTGCTCGCCGGCGGGTTCGCGATCTGCGGGATGTCCACCAACGGCCTGGTCGGTACCCACTTCGTCACCGCCGCCCACGACCACGGCATGCCGCACACCACGGCCGCGTCGCTGCTCGCCCTCGTCGGTCTCTTCGACGTGGCCGGCACCGTGCTCTCCGGCTGGCTCACCGACCGGGTGGACCCACGCCTGCTGCTCGGCGGCTACTACACCCTGCGCGGGCTGTCCCTGCTGGTGCTGCCGTCGCTGTTCGCCCCGGAGACCCAGCCGAGCATGTGGGTGTTCATCGTGTTCTACGGACTGGACTGGATCGCCACCGTGCCGCCGACCGTGGCCCTGTGCCGGGAGCGGTTCGGCGTCTCCGGACCGGTGGTGTTCGGCTGGGTCTTCGCCTCGCACCAGATCGGCGCGGCGATCGCCGCGGTCGGCGCCGGCGCGATCCGCGACTCGCTCGGCGACTACCGCCTGGCCTGGTATCTCGCCGGCGGGCTGTGCGTGCTGGCCGCGCTGATGTCGATCTCGATCCAGAGCACGAGGGTGCCGGAAACATCGAGTTAACACGATCTACCTAGGCTGCCTGCATGGATCGGCAGCAAGAGTTCGTTCTGCGGACGCTGGAGGAGCGGGACATCCGCTTCGTCCGCCTGTGGTTCACCGACGTGCAGGGTTTCCTCAAGTCGGTGGCGGTGGCGCCCGCCGAGCTCGAGGGGGCGTTCGCCGAGGGCATCGGGTTCGACGGCTCGGCCATCGAGGGGTTCGCCCGGGTGTACGAGTCGGACATGGTGGCCCGGCCCGACCCGGCCACCTTCCAGGTGCTGCCCTGGCAGACGCCGGAGGGCCACCACTACTCCGCCCGCATGTTCTGCGACATCGCCATGCCGGACGGCTCCCCGTCCTGGGCCGACCCGCGACACGTGCTGCGCCGCACGCTGTCCAAGGCCAGCGAGGCCGGGTTCACCTGCTACGTGCACCCGGAGATCGAGTTCTTCCTGCTCACCGACCTGCCGGCGGACGGGCGCGAGCCCACCCCGGCCGACAACGGCGGGTACTTCGACCAGGCCAGTCACGCCACCGCCGCGCACTTCCGGCGGCATGCGATCGAGACGCTCGAGGCGATGGGCATCTCGGTGGAGTTCAGCCACCACGAGGGCGCACCCGGCCAGCAGGAGATCGACCTGCGTTACGCGGACGCGCTGACCATGGCCGACAACGTGATGACGTTCCGGTACGTGGTCAAGGAGGTGGCGATCACTCAGGGCGTGCGGGCCTCGTTCATGCCCAAGCCGTTCACCGACCAGCCCGGCTCCGGCATGCACACCCACCTCAGCCTGTTCGAGGGCGATCGCAACTCGTTCTACGACAGCGAGGATCCCTACGAGCTGTCCGCGAGCGGCAAGGCGTTCGTCGCCGGGCTGCTCCGGCACGCCCGGGAGATCTCCGCGGTGACCAACCAGTGGGTCAACTCCTACAAGCGGCTGATCGTCGGCGGCGAGGCGCCGACCGCGGTGTGCTGGGGGCACGCGAACCGCTCGGCCCTGGTCCGGGTGCCGATGTACTCGCCGGGCAAGGCGTCCTCCCGCCGGGTGGAGATCCGCAGCCTCGACTCGGCGTGCAACCCCTACCTGGCGTTCGCGGTGGTGCTGGCCGCCGGCCTGAAGGGCGTAGCGGAGGGCTACGAGCTGCCGCCGGCCGCCGAGGACGACGTCTGGTCGCTCACCGACGCCGAGCGCCGGGCCGCCGGCTACGACAACCTGCCGCAGAACCTGGGTGAGGCGCTGGCCGAGATGGAGCGCTCGGAGCTGCTCGCCGAGACCCTTGGCGAGCACGTGTTCGATTTCTTCCTGCGCAACAAGCGCAACGAGTGGGACGCCTACCGGCGCAGCGTGACCCCGTACGAGCTCCGTTCCCTGCTGCCCGTGCTCTGAGTTGGCCCATAGATCGAATCGTTTAGGTCACATTTTCCGCTCGACGGTGCGCCGGGAACGGGTCGCAACCGGGACCGACACCGCGCCGAGTCTCGGCTTCCACGGGGCTCTGACCAGCCGATTTGACTTCATTCCGGAACGTGGCCTAACTTTTCATCGCGCCACGTACCGCGCCGAACCCGCTGGGAGTAGCGACCCCGGCCTGTTCGGCGGGAAGCCAGGCCCCTGATACAACAATCAGTGGCTTGACTCCCTCCGGGCCGCGGGGGTTGACCCTCCGAGGCGGACCGGGTAGAGTGAACGGGTTGCCTGAGCAAGGAGTCACCGCCTGAAGGGCGGGTGCTTCGCTCGGCGTAAGATCAGGAAAACTACGAGATACCTGCCCCTCTGACTGTGCTCAGTAGCTTGAGTGCATGACGGGTGCGCGTGTGTTGTTTGAGAACTCAACAGTGTGCCGATTTAAGCCAGTAGAGCTTTATGTTTTGTGAACCTTTGTTGGTTCTTTTTGAGTTGGGCTAGGTTTTTTTGGAGAGTTTGATCCTGGCTCAGGACGAACGCTG
>NZ_DASUCC010000019.1:0-41251 GCF_035762905.1 Actinophytocola sp. | reverse complement strand
CGGGCGATGGTGGACAGCCAGCGCATTCGTACGCCTTCGGCGAGTGCCTCTTCGATCTCGATGTCGTGTGCGGGCATGCGTTCGCGGGTGCGGCGGTAGACGACGACGGCGTCGGTGGCGCCGAGGCGGCGGGCGGTGCGGGCGGCGTCCATGGCGGTGTTGCCGCCGCCGTAGACGACCACGCGGCGGCCGAGCATGGGGCGTTCGTCGCCTTCCATGCCGCGGAGGAGCGAGACGGCGTCGAGGATGCGGGCGCTGTCGCCGGCGGGGATGTCGGCCCGGCGGCCGATGTGCGCGCCGACCGCCAGGAACACCGCGTCGAACCCCTCGTCCCGCATGGCAGCCACCACGTCGGTGACGGTGCGGCCGGTCTCCAGGGTGACGCCCATGGCGAGGATCCGGTCGATCTCGGCGTCGAGGATGTCGCGGGGCAGCCGGTAGGCGGGGATGCCGTAGCGCATCATGCCGCCGGGTCTGGTGCCCGAGTCGCGGATGGTGACGGCGTGGCCGAGCAGGGTGAGGTGGTAGGCGGCGGCGAGGCCGGAGGGGCCGGCGCCGACGACCAGGACCCGTTTGCCGGACGGCGGTGCGGTCACCTCGACGGTCCATCCGCGTCGGATGGCCTGGTCGCCGAGGAACCGTTCGACGGAGTTGATGCCGACGGATTCGTCGAGTTGTCCGCGGTTGCAGGCTGTCTCGCAGGGCCGGTAGCAGACCCGGCCCATGATGGCGGGGAAGGGGTTGTCCAGCATGAGCTGCCGCCACGCCTGCTCGTAGTGGCCTTCCTCGGCGTGGAACAGCCAGCGCTGCACGTTCTCGCCGGCCGGGCAGGCGTTGTTGCACGGTGGCAGCAGGTCGAGGTAGACGGGTCGTTCGGTGCGCCAGGTGCCGGTCTTGTTGGCCAGGCTGGAGCCCACGTCCAGGGTGATGGCGAACGGCTTGTCCTTCATGGCTGGGTCTCCTGGTCGAGCAGGCCGAACCGGCGGATGTTGCGATCGGCGCCGGCCTGGATGCGGTCGATGACGTCCTGGCTCGGGGTCTCGCCGAACAGGTGGGCGTAGCGGCCCTGCAGCCGCAGGTACTCCTCGACCGGCACCGGCCGGCGGATCTTGGACACGGCGACGACTTCGCCGCGTTCGGCCTCGAAAACCGGGAACAGCCCGGACTCCTTGGCCAGCCGGGCGAGCCGGATGGTGTCGGCCGCCGAGGCCGCCCAGCCGAGCGGGCACGGCACCAGCACGTGCAGGTAGCGGGCTCCGCGGAACTGCATGGCGCGCCGCACCTTGTACTCCAGGTCGCGCAGCTCGGCCACGGTTGCCGTGGCCACGTAAGGGATCTCGTGCGCCATGGCGATCAGCGGGGCGTTCTTTCCCTGCCCGAAGGCGTTTCCCGGCTCGGGGCCGACGGCCTGGGTGGTCGCGGTGCGGGCCGCGGCGGGGGTGGCGCCGGAGCGCTGGACGCCGGTGTTCATGTAGGCCTGGTTGTCGTAGCAGATGTAGAGCACGTCGTCGTTGCGCTCGAACATGCCGGACAGGCAGGCGAACCCGATGTCCACGGTGCCGCCGTCGCCGCCCTGGCCGACCACCCGGATGTCGGTGCGGCCCTTGGCTTTCAGGGCGGCGGCGACGCCGGTGGCAACGGCGGGGGCGTTGCCGAACAGGGAGTGCAGCCAGGCCAGCCGCCAGGAGGTCTCCGGATACGGGGTGGAGAACACCTCGAGGCATCCGGTGGCGTTGACCGCGATGAGCTGGTTACCGGTGGCGCGCATGGCGGCGTCCAGGGCGTAGCGCGCGCCGAGGGCCTCGCCGCAGCCCTGGCAGGCGCGGTGCCCGCAGGTGATGCTGTTGGCCCGGTTCGGGTCGGCCTGCACGCTGCGCGCCTCGGGGTCGAGTAGCCGGTTGCCGACCGCGAAGCTTCCGGTCTGATAGAACTTGATCATCTGTGCGGGCATGGCGTCCTCACCTGATCCGGGCCGCGATCGCGCCGATGTCGCGTAGCAGGTTCTCCGCGATCGGCCCGGATCGCCGGGTCTGCCTGGTGCGGTGGAGCTCCCGCTCCACCAGGTCGGTGTTGAGGTCCAAGAAGGACAGTGGCGGGAGCCGGTCGGCGGTGGCGTCGGTGATCATGCCGCGCAGCGAGGCCCGGGTGATCGCCCGGCCGCCGAGTCCGGCGATCACGGTGTAGCCGTGCATCGGCAGACCGGACAGGGCCATCCGCACGTTGGCCGAGACGATGCCGCCGATGCCGACCGCGAACGCGCGTTCCAGCACCACGACCCGTTTGGCATCGAGCAGGGCCGCGCGGACCGCGTCGAGTGGGAAGGGCCGGAACGAGGTGATGCCCAGCACGCCGATCCGTTCGCCCTCGGCGCGCCGCTCGTCGACGGTGTCCTTGAGGGTGCCCAGGACCGAGCCGAGCGCCACCACGATGGTCTCGGCGTCCTGCGTCCTATATGGACGGACGAGCCCGCCGGAGTCGCGGCCGAACAGGCCGGCGAACTCGGCCGAGACCTCGGGGATGAGGTCCAGGGCCTGGATCTGCCTGGCGTGGGCCAGATAGCGGACCTCGGTGAACGCCTCCGGTCCGACCATCGCGCCGATCGAGACCGGATCGGCCGGGTCGAGCACCTGCCGTGGTTCGTATTCCGGTAGGAACAGGTCGACCTGTTCCTGGCCGGGCACGTCGATGCGCTCGACGGCGTGGGTGAGCACGAACCCGTCCATGCACACCATGACCGGCAGCGAGAGCTCCTCGGCGATCCGGAACGCCTGGATGTGCAGATCGAGCGCCTCCTGGTTGGTCTCGGCGTAGAGCTGGATCCAGCCGCTGTCCCGAACCGACATCGAGTCGCTGTGGTCGTTCCAGATGTTGATCGGCGCACCGATAGCCCGGTTCGCGACGGTCATCACGATCGGCAGGCCGAGCCCGGAGGCGTTGTACACCGCCTCGGTCATGTACAGCAGACCCTGACTGGCCGTCGCGGTATAGGACCGGGCCCCGGCCGCCGACGCGCCGATGGCCACCGACATGGCGGCGAACTCCGACTCCACGTTGACGAACTCGCACGGGGCCAGCGCGCCGGACTTCACCAGCACGCTGAGCTGCTCGACGATGTGCGTCTGCGGAGAGATGGGGTAGGCGCAGATCACCTCGGGCCGGCACAGCGCCACCGCCTCGGCCACCCCGCGCGATCCCTCGATCTGCCTAAGCATGAGTGATCTCTCCGATCTCCTGGATCTCACCGCGGACGAAGCCGAACGCTTCCTCGGCGGCCGCCACGTTCCGCTCGGCCACCGGGCCGGAGAACCGGTCCCGGATGGCCGCGGTCACCGAATCGATCGACACGACCCCGCTGGCCGCGGCGAAACCTCCGAGCAGCACCGCATTGGGCACCGGCCGGCCCAGAATCCGCTGGGCCAGCGCGGTTGCCGGCACGACGAGCAACCGCTCAGCACGCAACCGCGCGGTCACCTCGCCGATACCCAGCTCGGCAACGGGTTGGGTCGAGTTGATCAGCAGGTAGCCGTCCGGCCGAAGACCCTCGAACACGGCCACCTGATGCAGCAGCGTCGGATCCTGAACGATCAGCGCGTCCGGCGCCACGATCGGCTCCCGGGTGCGGATCTCCCGATCGGCGATACGGCAGTAGGCGACCACCGGTGCTCCGGTGCGCTCCGAACCGAAGCTGGGAAACGCCTGCGCGTGCCGGCCCTCCAGAAACGCCGCCACCGACAGCAACTCCGCGGCGGTCACCACACCCTGACCGCCCCGACCGTGTATGCGCACCTCGAACATGAACCCATCAAACGACGGCGCCCGGCCGCGCTCCAGGTACCAAAGGTCCCACATGTGCGGCCCTTGGACCCTTTGGTCGGAGCCGGGGCGTTGACGAGGCTGGAGCCATGAAGATCGGTGTGCTGAAGGAGCAGGCGCCGGGCGAGCGGCGAGTGGCGCTGGTACCCGGGGTGGTCGCCACGCTGTCGGCGACCGGCGTCGAGGTGCTCGTCGAGACCGGCGCCGGGGCGCGGGCGAACTTCCCGGACAGTACGTATGACGCCCAGGGAGCCGCGGTGGCTTCCCGGACCGAGATCTGCCGGGAGGCCGACGTGATCGTCTGCGTCGGCCCGCCCGACGGCCTGGAACCGCGTCGCGGGCAACTGCTGGTCGGCCTGCTCCGGCCGCAGGAGCGGCCGGAGCAGTTGCGCGCGTGGGCTCGGACGGGGGCGACGGTGGTCAGCCTGGACCTGTTGCCGCGCACGCTGTCCCGCGCGCAGGCGATGGACGCGCTGACCTCGCAGGCGACCGTGGTCGGCTACAAGGCGGTTCTGGTCGCGGCCAACGCCTACGGTGGCTACTTCCCGATGCTGGTCACCGCCGCCGGGACCGTGCGACCGGCCAGCGTGCTGGTGCTGGGTGCGGGCGTGGCCGGGTTGCAGGGGATGGGCACGGCCCGGCGGCTCGGCGCCGTCGTGACCGGCTATGACGTGCGGCCCGAGGCGCGGGAGGAGGTGCGGTCGGTCGGCGCCCGGTTCCTCGACCTGCCCGGCGGCCCGGATGCCGGTGGGACCGGCGGGTACGCCCGGGAGTTGACCGACGAGGAGCGCGAGGCGCAGCAGCAGGCGCTGCGCACCGCGATCGGCGACGCGGACGTGGTGATCACCACCGCCGGGGTGCCGGGGCGCCGGCCGCCGGTCCTGGTGACCGAGGAGGCGATCAAGGAGATGCGCGCTGGCTCGGTCGTGGTGGACACGGCGGCCGGCCCGCTCGGCGGCAACGTCGCACTGTCCAAACCGGACACGACGGTCGTCGTCGACGGGGTGACGATCATCGGCGCCGGCAACCTCGCCGCCACGATGCCCGCCGCCGCGTCGACCGCCTACGCGCGCAACATCCTGGCCATCCTGGCCCACCTGTGTCCCGGCGGCGAGCCGCGGATCGACCTGACTGACGAGATCCAGGACGCCATCGTCGTCGCGCACGAAGGAGAGCTCCGCCATGAGTGCTGAGCTGCTGACCGACCTGACGATCTTCGTGCTCGCCCTGCTGGTCGGCTACGAGGTGATCAGCAAGGTGCCGCCGACCCTGCACACGCCGCTGATGTCCGGTGCCAACTCGGTGCACGGCATCGTGCTCATCGGCGCGATGCTGGTCACGGCGGAGGCCCGTACCCCGGCCGGCTACGCGCTCTCGTTCGTGGCGGTGGCCTTCGCCGCGATGAACGTGGTGGGCGGCTACCTGGTCACCGACCGGATGCTGCACATGTTCCGGACCCGACCGGGGGTCGTGTCATGAGCACGGTCGAGTCGGTGGTCCGGCTGATCTATGTGGGCGCCGCCGCGTGTTTCGTGCTCGGCCTGCACGAGATGAACTCTCCCGCCACCGCCCGGCGGGGCAACCTGCTCTCCGCCGGGGGGATGGCGGCTGCGGTGCTGGCCACGGTGGTTCTGCTCGCCACGCGGGGCGGCGTGACCGCGACCGGATGGATCGTGCTGGCCGCCGGGCTGCTGGCCGGCGCGGGGCCCGGCCTGTACGCCGCCCGGACCGTGGCAATGACCGCGATGCCGCAACTGGTCAGCCTGTTCAACGCCGTGGGCGGTGGTGCGGCCGCGCTGCTCGCCGCCGTCGACCTGATCGAGCACCGGGCGGCCGGGGTGTCGGCGACGACCGCGGTGGCGGGTTCGCTCGACATCCTGATCGGCACCGTGACGTTCACCGGATCCCTTGTCGCGGCCGGGAAGTTGCAGGGATGGGTGCCCGGCCGGCCGCTGCTGTACTCCGGTGCGCGGGCGGTCATCGCCGGGCTGGCGGCCGTGCTCGTCGTCGGGGCGGTGTGGCTCGCCGCCGACCCGGCCAGCGTCGCCGCGCTCGCCGTCGTGCTCGGTGTGGCCGCGGTGTTCGGGGTCATGATGGTGCTGCCGATCGGGGGCGCGGACATGCCGGTCGTGGTGTCGCTGCTGAACGCGTGCACTGGGATCGCGGTGGCCATGGCCGGGTTCGCCATCGGCAACGTGCTGCTGATCATCGCCGGGGCACTGGTCGGCGCGTCCGGCGGCATCCTCACCAAGCTGATGGCCGACGCGATGAACCGCTCGGTCTTCGCGGTCCTGGCCGGCGGCTTCGGCACCGGCGACGCGCCGAGTCCGGTGGCGGGCTCGGCTTCCGGCCCGGTGCGCCAGACCACCGCCGAGGACGCCGCGATCCAGCTCGGCTACGCCGGCAAGGTGATCATCGTGCCCGGCTACGGTCTGGCGGCTGCGCAGGCGCAGCACGAGATCAGCGAGCTCGCGCGCTTCCTGGAGACCCGGGGCGTCGAGGTCAGCTTCGCCATCCACCCGGTCGCCGGACGCATGCCCGGACACATGAACGTGCTGCTGGCCGACGCGAACGTGCCCTACCCGCAACTGAAGGACATGGACGAGATCAACCCGGAGTTCGCCCACGCCGACGTCGCGCTCGTGGTGGGCGCCAACGACGTCACCAACCCCGCCGCCCGCCGGCCGGGTAACGCCGTGTCCGGCATGCCGATCCTCGACGTCGACCGGGCCAGAAGCATCATCGTGATCAAACGCTCGATGGGCCACGGCTACGCCGGCATCGACAACGAGCTGTACACCAATCCCAAGACCGCCATGCTCTTCGCCGACGCCAAGAACGCCGCTGTATCGCTCCTGGCGGCGCTCAAGACCCTGGCGGGCCGGCGGTAGGTGCGGTCGGGTCCGCTGGACCGGGCAGTTGCAGGTCGTCGATCGAGTGCCGGATGGCGCCGATCCGGTCGTCGGTCCAGCTGACGGTGGGGTCGGGTTCGAGGAAGGCGGAGGCGATGCTGGCCAGGCCCAGTGCGGGCAGTGACCAGTCGCGGGTTTCGGCCGCTCCGAAAGGTTTTGCCGTGGTCTGGTGGGTGGCCAGGTCGGGGGTGGACAGCGCCATGAGGATCAGGCCGCGGGCGGTGGCGCTGGCCAGGGTGGCGATGGTGTCGTAGCCGACGGCCAGTTCGGGGCGCAGGCGGTAGCCGAACAGCTCGGCGACCTGTCGCCAGGCGGCGGCGACCCGGGTGATGAAGCCGTGTTCGGATTCGGCCAGGGTGCGCCGGATCTGGTCGCGCAGCTGGCCGTCGGCGAGGCTGTCGAAGGTCGCGTGCAGGGCGAGGTAGGTGCGCCACTGCGCAGAGCCGTGGAGCGTCTGGAAGTCGTGCAGCGCAGCCTGGCGGAACAGCTCGAGCACGACGCCGTGGCGTCCCTCGGCGGTGGCCAGCCGGTCGGCGTGGTCGGCCACGATCTTCCTGATCAGTGCGAGTATCGCCGCGTTGTCGGCGGGGGAGGGGATCGCCGCCCTGGCCAGCTCGGCGACCAGGTCGGTGAAGAACAGGTCCTTGTAGGGCCAGCGACGGTAAACCGCGCTGCGAGCGACGCCTGCCTCGCGGATGACGTCCTCGAAGCTGAGATGGTCCAGACTCACGGTCAGCCCGGTGCGGTTGACCATGGCCAGCGCCGCGTCGAGCATCCTCCGCTCGGTCTCCTCCTCGGAAAGGCGCCTGCTTCTGCGGCCCAGGCCGGTAGGGGCCGGCGTGCCATCCCGCATCGTGACCCTCCCGCATTGGGACTTTGGACTCTGTGTCTCAAGTTTCATGTCTGACATAAGTGTAGGGGGAGCCCCGCGAGAGGAGGCGGACCATGTGGCCCTATTCCGCCGAGCGCCTGCGTGCCATGTACGACGGCGGCCGAGGTGACACCACCGCACGCCGGTTCGCCCGGTTCTGGGCGCGGGTGCACGCCCTGGGGCTGCTGCCCCGCCGTTGGGTGACGCTCGAGGTGCCCGGCCGCCGCTCCGGACGCCTGGCCCGGTTCCCCTTGGGCATGGCCGACTGGAACGGCCGGTGGTACCTGGTGTCGATGCTCGGGGAGCGGTGCGACTGGGTCCGCAACGTCCGCGCCGCCGACGGTCTGGTGGTGCTGCGCCGCCGCCAGGCCCTGGCCTGCCGGCTGACCGAGGTGCCGGTCACCGACCGGGCCCCGATCCTCAAGCGCTACCTGGCGAAGGTGCCCGGCGCGCGCCCGCACCTGCCGGTCGACCGGCACGCGGCCCTGGCCGAGTTCGACGCCATCGCCGCCAGCTACCCCGTCTTCCAGGTTCTCTCCGACCACCACGACCAAGGACGGCCGATATGAGCAGCACGACCGCTTCCACCACCCCGACCACCGGTGACCGTCCGGCGCGCAAGCGGCGCTGGGGTCGACGAATCCTCATCGGCCTCACCGCCGTCGTCGTGCTCCTCGTGGCTTCGGTGGTGCTCTACGTCAAGCTCGCACCCGTTCCCGCCCCGCTGGCGCTGCCGGCGACACCGGCGAACACGCCGGCCGGCGCGCTCGAGGGAACCTGGGACGTGGCCGAGGGATCCGAAGCCGGGTTCCGCATCCAGCAGGCCGTCCTGTTCGTCACCGCCGACGTCGTCCAACGCACCCGCGCGGTCACCGGCACCCTGACCGTCGCCGGCAACCAGATCACCGCCGCCGACTTCCGCGTCGACCTCACCACGATCACCAGCAACGGCCAGGTCACCCCCCAACTCGCGCTGAGTCTGGACACCGAACACCATCCGCAGGCCACCATCACCCTCACCCAGCCGATCACCATGGACCCGGCCTTCACCGCCGGCGGCACCACCACCAGCACCGCGTCCGGCCAACTGACCCTGCGCGGCATCACTCACCCGGTCAGCCTCACCGTCACCGCCCGCCGCGACGGCGACACGCTGCAGGCCGCCGGCTCGTTCCCGGCCACCTTCGCCGAGTGGAACATCCCCAGCCCCACCGGCTGCGGCCCGCTCGGCTCCCTCGCCGACCACGGCACTGCCGAGTTCCTCCTCACCCTGCACCACCGGTGAATCCCGTTGCTGTGCCTGACCTTCGGCACGGCACCCGGGGACGTTCGGCCGTGGCGATCGGCTGTTGGCCGCGCTGGACTGGAGCCACATCCAACCAGGACCGAGGAGGGATCATGACGACACCGGACACGCGGCCTGGGATCCCCACGCGCGGACCACAGCTGACCGCTACCCAGGTGTGGCGGCAGCTCCAGCGGTCGTCGTTCGCGGTGATCAGTTATCGCACGCCGGCCGGTGACCCGCGGTCGAGCGGGGTGCTGTACGCGGCGGAAGGGCGGCGGCTGTACGTGGTTGTCGCCACGGACAGCTGGAAGGCCAGGCACATCGCGGTCGGCGGGCGGGTCGCGGTGACCGTGCCGGTGCGCCGGGGCGGCCTGCTGTCGCTGCTGATGCCCATTCCGCCGGCCACGATCAGCTTCCACGGCACCGCGACCGTGCGTCCGGCGGGCGAACCAGAGATCGGCGCACTGCCCGGTCGGCTGGCGCGCCTGCTGCCGGCCGAGGGCCGGGCATCGTCGACGATCGTCGAGATCGCGCCGGAAGGCCGGTTCGTCACCTACGGGATCGGCGTGTCCCTGCAACGGATGCGTCACCCGGCCGCCGCCCGGGCCACGGTCCCGGTGGGCAGCGGCTGATCCGTCCGGACGGTAGCGTGGCGCGAATGTTGGAGCTGCATCTGCGGGGGCGAGTGGCGCCGGGCCGACATGCTGATCTGGTCGCGTTTCTGCGTGAGGCGATCCCGTTCTACGAGCAGCCGGGCGGGATTCGGGTCCGGCTGATGTGGAACGCCGCCGACCCGGACCGGTTCATCGAGGTCGTGGCCTACGTCGACCAGGACACCCACGACCGCGACCAGGCCAGAGTGGACAATGACCCCACCATGCGGGACTACCTGCGGCGGTGGCGGGACCTGCTGGCCGAACCCCCGCAGGTCGAGACCTACCAGCATGATCAGACCGCCGCACCGGTCCCGGATCGGTGACCATCGGCGGTGCCGGGCCGGGACGTTGGTCGGTGGCGGCCGTCACGGTGCGGGGTCCATCGTGGACGAGTCAAGTCCCGTTGAGGCTCCAGGTAGGTTGCCATGACCGGTTACCCGCATGATCGTCCTGTTCGCCCGCCAGCAGATCACGGCTGGATCCTGGTGGGATGGGTGCTGCCCCTGGTGATCGCGATCGGGTTGACCCTCGCGACGGCCGGGTTCGGCGCCATCTTCATCCCGATGGCGATCGTGATCGGCGTGCTGGCCACGGTGCTGCACCGCCGGCCGCGCACGCGGTAGACCGCACCGCCGTCCGGCGTGGCGTCAGCAGATGCGTGGCAGTTGCTCGCCGACCAGCATGTCGACGATCCGCGACGAGCCGACCAGGGTGCGGGCGGTGACCCATCCGGCCGGGTCGGCGGTCACCCGCCCGATCGCCCGGGCCTCCGCACCCTCGGGTAGGGCGCGCATCGCGGCCAGCACGGCGTCCGCGTGGTCCGGCGCGACCAGCGCGACCAGACAGCCCTCGTTGGCCACGTGCAACGGATCGAGACCGAGCAGGTCGCACAGCGACGCGACCGGCGCCGGCACGGGCAGCTCGGCTTCAGTGATCTCGATGGCCACCGACGCGGCGGCGGCGAGTTCGTTGAGCGCGCTGGCCAGACCGCCGCGGGTGGGATCGCGCAGCGCGTGCACGGCCGGGCCACCGGCCGCGATCATGGCCGCCACCAGGCCGTGCAGCGGCTGGCTGTCCGAGCTCAGGTCACCGGCGAAGCCCAGATCCTCCCGGGCGGCCAGGATCGCCGTGCCGTGCCGGCCGATCGCGCCGGACAGCAGCACCACATCCCCCGGGCGACCGGCGGCCGCGCTCACCTCGGCACCCGGCAGCCGCACCCCGATGCCCGTGGTGGTCAGGTAGATCCCGTCCGCCGCGCCGCGCCCGACCACCTTGGTGTCGCCGGCAACGACCGGCACACCCACGGCCGCCGCGGCGGCGGCCACCGAGTCGGTGATCCGGCGCAGGTCGGCCAGCGGCAGACCCTCCTCGAGGAGGTAGGACAGGGTCAGCGCGACCGGCCGGGCGCCGCGCATCGCGATGTCGTTGACCGTGCCGTGCACGGCCAGCGAACCGATGTCCCCACCAGGGAAGAATCGAGGCGTGACCACGAAGCTGTCCGTGCTGACCACCACTTCCGGCCGGTCCAGATCGAGCACCGCGGCATCTTCCAGTGGGCCGTGCATTCCCAGCGCGGGCGTGATGACCTCGCCGAGCAACTCGGCCATGAGCTGGCCACCGGAGCCGTGCCCGAGCAGCACCACCTCGGTCTCGGTACGGGGTATCGGGCAGCTGAACGCGGTCGACGACTCGCTCGCAAGCTCGCTCATTAGGCCGTCTCCTCGCAGGCTCGGATCCGCCGCGAGCGGACGCCCTGTGACATTGATTCGCTCGCAAGCTCGCTCATGATTCCGCCACGGTGGACGGCCGGCGGCCGGCGTTGTGATAGGCCGCGCAAGTGCCCTCGCTGGACACCATCGGCGCGCCCAACGGTGTACGCGGCGTGCAGCGCACCCGGTAGGCGGTGCAGTCGGTGGGGACCTTGGTGCCGCGCAGGATCGCCCCGGCGATGCACTCCGGGTTCTCCCGCACCGCGATCGTGCCGGTGGCGAACCGGGTCTCGGCATCGAAGTCGGTAAACGCCCCGGCCAGCCGCAACCCGCTGGCCGGGATCGGTCCGATTCCGCGCCAGGCCCGGCCGGTCACCGCGAACACCTCGGCCACCGCCGCCTGCGCGGCCGGGTTGCCCGATCGCCGGACGGCGCGGGCGTACTGGTTTTCCACCGCCGCGCGGCCCGTCTCGAGCTGCCGCACGGCCATCAGGATCCCCTCCAGCAGGTCCAGCGGCTCGAACCCGGTGACCACGATCGGCACCCGGTACCGGGCGGCGATCGGCTCGTACTCGGTGAAGCCCATCACCGCGCACACGTGCCCGGCGGCCAGGAATGCCCGCACCTCGTTGTCCGGCGCGTCCAGGATCGCGGTGATCGCCGGTGGCACCAGCACATGGCTGACCAGCATGCTGAAGTTCGCCAGCCCGGCCCGGGACGCGTGCAGCACGGCCATCGCGTTGGCCGGCGCGGTGGTCTCGAACCCCACCGCGAAGAACACCACCTGCCGGTCCGGGTGCTCCGCCGCGATCCGCACCGCATCCAGCGGCGAGTACACCACCCGGACATCACCACCGCGGGCCTTCACCCCCAGCAGATCCCCGGTCGTGCCCGGCACCCGCAGCATGTCCCCGTAGCTTGTGAAGATCACCCCGGGCCGTCCGGCGATCGCCACCGCCTTGTCAACCATCTCCAGCGGCGTGACACACACCGGGCAGCCGGGACCGTGCACCATCCGGATCCCCGCCGGCAGCTGTTCGTCGATGCCTTGCCGCACCAGGGTGTGCGTCTGCCCACCGCAGACTTCCATGATCGCCCACGGCCGGGTCGCGACCGCCCGCAACTCACCCAGCAACCGCCGAGCCAGCTCCGGATCGCGGTACTCCGCCAGGTATTTCACGACGCGCTCGCCTCCGGCCCCAGCTCGGTCTCCAACGCGCCGGGCATGGCCCGCAGCACCGCCAGCGTCCGCGCCGCCTCGTCCTCGTCAACCACTGTGATCGCGAACCCCACATGCACGATCACGTAGTCACCCACCCCGGCCTCCGGCGTGTAGGCCAGGCACACCGTGCGCCGCACGCCACCGAAGTCCACCGTTCCGGTCCGTAGATCCGGCCGGTCCGCCGGCACCTCCACATCGAGGATCCGCCCAGGCACCCCAAGACACATACCCACACGCTGGCACGCCGTCCGGGGACCGCAGCAGAGACCAAGGTCCCGAATGGATCAGGTCGGCCCGCACCGCCCCGGTCAGCTCCGGCGCCGCGCCGGCGTGACTGACCGGTCGAGCAGCGCGAACTGCTCCCGCAGACCTGTCGTGAAGACCTCGAGATCGGGGTAGGCGTCCCGGTCGGCGGTCACGGCGATGGCGAACTGGTCGGTGTAGGACAGTGCGCCTACGCCGAGGGCGACGTTCGCGATCAGCGGCAGGATCGGGAACACCTCGAGCAGGCGTGCCCCGGCCAGGGAGACCGGTCGAGGTGGGCCGGTCAGGTCGGCCGTGGTCACGTTCACCGGGTAGCGGTCCAGAACGGACAGCAGGGCGCGCCGGGCGATCCGGCCGCCGAACGCGCTGCCCAGCGGGGGATGGCTCATCGCCTTGCGGACGGTGGTCTCGGCGGCGATGCGGTACAGCCGCAGGCCTGGGTCGGCGATCCCGACCGGCAGCGGAACCACCATCTGCCCGATCAGGTTTCCCCGCGCCCGAGCGCGGTCCGGTTCCGCGCGCAGCGAGACCGGCACGTAGACCGGCAGGGTCAGTCCGTCGACCCGTTCTCCCCGGCCGCGCAGCAGCGCGGCCAGGCCACCAGCGGTGACCGCCAGCAGCACGTCGTTGACGGTGCCGCCGTGCGCGTGCGCGATCCGCTTGACCGCCTTGAGATCGGCGCGGACCAGAGCCAGCGATCGGTCCGGTCCGGCGAAGCGGTTCAGGCTGGTCGCGGGCGCCGCGGCTCCGGTGGGCACCGGCGGCGGTGCGGCCCGCAGCCGCCGCCCGGCGCGCACCGGGTGAGCGAGCGTCGCGCACAGCTTGTCCTTGTGCCGCTGGAGGTTGTCGGCGAACAGCTCCCACGCCGCCGGTTGCGGTGCCGGCGCCCACGGCGGGACCGGTGCCACTGTAGCGGTGTCGAGCAGGGCGCCGATGGTGGCGATTCCCGCGACTCCGTCGGCGACGACGTGGTGCAGCCTGACGAACAGGCCGACCCGGCGCCCGGGCAGGCCCGGCAGGAAGCACAGCTGCCACAACGGCTGCGAGCGGTCCAACCGGCGGCGGCGCAGCCGTTCGACCGCCGACAGCAGCGCGCCCTCGTCGCCCGGCGCCGTGAGTGGGACAACCCGCACATGCTGGGCGATGTCAAAGGCCGGGGCATCGGTCCACAACGGACCGCCCAGCCCGCGCCGCGGCACCGCAAGCACCTGCCGCAACCGTGGGGCCAGGTGCAGGCGGGCCTGGACGGCTTCCCGCACCGCCTCGATCCGGAACCGGCCGCCAGCGTCGAACAGGGCCGCGCCGTCGAGCACGGCAACCGCACCGATCTCCTGGGGCCAGGCCGCATCCGGCCACAGCATGAGCAGATCCTCGGCGCCGAGTCGCTCCATCACCGGCACCCCCTTTCCCCGCCAGCGTGTGGCTCACTGGCAGGCAAAGCCAGGGACGTTCGACCCGCCGGCACGAGCCGATCGACTCCTTTCCCCGCGCCCGCGACAGAGCAGCGTCGGTGCTGGACCTACCAGGAGGAGCCATGTCAGAGACCGACCAGCTCGAGATCACCGCCAGGGTCAACGCGATCCTCAACCGCCGTCCCGCCGTCGGTTTGGCGATCGGCGTCGTGCGCAACGGATCCCTGGAGTACTTCCACGCCCACGGGGTCGCGGACATCGACTCGCGCGCGCCCGTCACCGAGGACACCGTCTTCCGGATCGCCTCGATCACCAAGACCGTCACCGCGATCGCCGTCGTGCAACTGTGGGAGCAGGGCCTGATCGACCTCGACGCCCCCGCCGCCGACTATCTGCGCGCCTACCGGCTCGTCCCCGCCAAGGCCGTCTTCCGGCCCGTGACCGTGCGCCAGCTGCTCACCCACACGTCCGGCATCCCCGAGGTCGTCCATCCCAGCGACCTGCTCCGCCGGCTGTTCGGGGAGACCGTGCCGGCCGGAACACCGGTGCCGGCACTGACCGAGTACTACCGGGGCCGGCTGCGCGTCCAGTCCGAGCCGGGTACCAGGTTCGTCTACACCGACCACGGCTTCGCCACCCTCGGCCAGATCGTCGAGGACGTCAGCCGGGAACCGCTCGACCGGTACTTCCGCGAGCACATCTTCCAACCTCTGGGCATGACCGACACCGACCTCGTCCGCTCCGCCCGCATCAAGGACCGCCTGGCCACCGGCTACACCCTCGGCCCCCACGGTCCCACGCCGGTCGCCGACTACGAGATGGTGCCCGCGGCAGCATCCTCCGTCTACTCCACCCCCCGCGACATGGCCCGCTACCTGGCCGCACTGCTCGGCGGCGGAGCCAACGAGTTCGGCCAGGTGCTCAAACCGGCCACGCTGGCCACCATGTTCGAACCCCACTACCAACCCGACCCACGCATCCCCGGCATCGGGCTCGGGTTCTGGCGCGGCACCACCGGCGGCCACGCGATCGTCGAACACGGCGGCATCCTGCCCGGCTTCAACTCACAGATCTTCGTCGCACCCGACGCCGGACTCGCCGTCATGGCCTTCACCAACGGAGCCAGGGCGGCCATGCTCTGGCTCCCCGGCGAAACCGCCGCTCTGCTCAACCACCTGCTCGGAGTTCCGGGCGAGGCGATCCGCACCGACAGCCCGCACCACCCCGAGATCTGGCCCGAGCTGTGCGGCCGGTACCAGCTACCCGCCCGCCTCACCGACGCCCGCGCCCGCGAAATGGTCGGCGCCGGCATCGAGGTCTTCACCCGCGGCGACCAACTCCGGCTCCGCGTCCTGACCCCCATCCCCACCCTCTACCGCGGCCTCGCCCTGCACCCCGACGACCCCACCGACCCCTACGCCTACCGCATCGACCTCACCCGCTACGGCATCGGCACCGCCCGCATCCTCTTCACCCCCGACAAGGTTCACCTCGACCTGCTACCCCTGACCCTGCACAAGCGACCACCCGCCACCAACCCCCGACTCTGGGTCATCGGCACGCTCGCCGCCCTCGCCGCCCTCGCCACCCGCCGGCACCGCCGGCACCGCCGTCACCGCCCTGCCGCACAACCGACGGTCCCGGCGGGCGGCAGTCCCAGGACGAGCACACACAACGCCGCCGTCTGATCCAGCACGTGATCGGGGGCTGGCCGGGGTGGTCCCCTCATCAGGGGCGGGAGATTGCAACTACCTGCGGGTCAGCCACGACGGCAACCGCGGCCCGGTGACGGAGTATCCGCGGCTGCCGACAAACGGGGGCCGGCCACCCTGACCATCGACCGGCCAAACGCAACGCGATGAGCTACACGATGTCGTTATCGCTACCCGGAGCAACTCCACCGGCGCCTGACACCGCCAGGCCATTTAGGCGAGTCAGCAACAGCGAATGGTCCCGTTCGGACGGTTATCTACCTGCGGGGACTCGCCTCCTCAGGACCGGTGCTAGGTACGCTGGCCGCAGAGCAGGGTGGCGCTGGTGATGACCCATCTCACCGCGCTGGGCACGCTCATCCTGCCCGCCGCCGTGCAGGCGGTCGCCGGTGTGGTGGCGGGATTCGGCATCGGCGTGATCGCGGCGATCATGGGCGTGGCCGGCGGCGAGTTGCTCGCTGCCGCCGTGGTTATGGATCAGTGGCGGTGAGCCAGTGGGCGAGGTAGGTGTGCAGGCCGGTGAGGTCGGTGCCGCGGTTGCGGTAGGCGAGGTGTCCGTCTGGGCGGATCAGGTAGTGCACCGGGGTGTCGGGGTCGGTGCCGAGGCGGCGTAGCGCGGTGCCGTCGGGATCGTGCAGTACATCCTGGGCGGTCTGGTGGCCGAGTCGGTGTGTGGTGATCAATCCGGGCCACGCGGTGCGCAGTTGGTCGGCGGCATTCGAGTTCCAGGCGGTGGCGGGGCCGCAGAGCAGCAGGTGGTAGGTGGGGGCGGCGGTGGCCGCATGCAGGGTGCTGGGCTGCCCGTCGATGGTGATGGGGGCGTCGGGGAGCCGGTCACCGGGTCGCGGTCCGCGGCGTGGTGGGGTGGGTCCGGTGGTGCTGAGCGGGCTGTGCCGGTAGTCGATGGTGAGTTGGGCGATGGTGCGAAACCCGGTGCCGCGCAGCCGGGTGCGCAGGGCCAGGGGTGCGATGCGGGGGACGAGGTGGGTGCGGGCGAAGCGGATGAGCGGGTTGCGGGTGGTGGCGATGGTGAAGGCGCGGTCGCTCATCCGCCGTACCGCGCGGCCGACCGGGGCGCGTTCGGGCTGGTAGCTGTCCAGCAGGGCGGTGTTGGTGCCTCGGGTGGATAGGGCGAGTTTCCAGCCGAGGTTGACCGCGTCCTGGATGCCGGTGTTCATGCCCTGGGCGCCGGCCGGGCTGTGGATGTGCGCGGCGTCGCCGGCCAGGAAGATCCGGCCGGTCTGGTAGTGGGTGGCGCCGCGGTTGTGTAGCCGGAACTCGGTCAGCCACACCGGATTCCGCAGGCGCACCTGGCCGCCGGTGGTCCGGTCGGTGATGGTCTGCAGGTAGTCGAGGGTGAGCGGGGTGTGCGGGTCGTCGGGTGGGCGCATGGCCAGCATCCGGAATGGTGCGGGTGTGCGCAGGGGGAAGAAGAACAGCATCCCGGTGTCGGACAGCCAGGTGTGCACCGCGTCGGGGTCGAGGTCGTCGGCGTCGAGGTCGGCCAGCAGGAAGGTCTGCGGGTAGGGGTGGCCGGTGAACCCGATCCCGGCCCGGGTGCGCACGGTGCTGCCGGCGCCGTCGCAGCCGACCACATAGCGGGCGAGCACGGTCTCCTCTCGGCCGCCTGCGTGGTGGCGCAGTCGGCAGGTCAGCGTCTCGCTGCCGGGGTCGAGGTCGAGGAGTTCCACGCCGCGTTGGACCGCGACGTCTTGTTGGGACAGGTGCTCGCTGAGGATGAGTTCGGTTTCGGCCTGGGACAGGAACAGCAGGAACGGGTAGGTGGTGTCGGCGATTCCGATGTCGAACAGGGGCAGTGCCACGGTTCGGTTCGGGGTGTGCAGGTGCAGCTGGACCGCGGGGTTGCCCGCCGCGACGAGTTGGTCGGCGAGGCCGTGGCGGGCGAGGACTTCCAGGGTGCGCGGTTGGATGGCCAGGGCCCGGGACTCCTGCACCCGATCGCGGTGCCGGTCGATGATGCGGAACCGGACGCCGAAGGCGGCCAGCTCGGCGGCCAGGGCCAGGCCGGTTGGGCCGGCTCCCACGACCAGCACGTCGAGCGGGTTCGGCTCGGTCATGGTGTTAGGTGGCGGTGGCGCGGCGGTAGCGCAGCACGGCGATCGGGATGGTGACGGCGAGCAGGCCGGTGATCCAGGCCAGGGCGTGCCAGACGTGGGTGGCGGTTGGGCCGCCCAGGCACAGCGCGCGCAGCGCGTCGACGGTGATGGTGATCGGGTTGCGGGTGGCGAAGGCCTGTAGCCAGCCGGGCATGGTGGCCACGGGTACGAAGGTGGAGCTGACGAAGATCAGTGGGATGACCGCCAGCAACCCGCCGATGCCGGCCGATTCGGGATCGCGCACGATCAGTCCGAGCAGGGCGAAGATCCAGGAGAAGGCCACCCCGATCGCCAGGGCCAGGCCGACCGCGCCGAGCGCGGCACCGGGGCCGGCGTGGAAGCGGAACCCGATCAGCGATGCGACCCCGATCATGAGGGCGAGGACGAACAGGTTGCGGATGGCGTCGGACACGGTGCGGCCGGCCAGCACCGCGGAGCGGGCCATCGGCAACGCCCGGAACCGGTCGATCATCCCGGTGGCGAGGTCGTCGGCGATGGCTACGCCGGTCTGGGATGCACCGAAGGCGATGGACAGCACGAAGATCCCGGGCAGCACGTAGTCGATGTAGTGCTCGACGCCGGGTGGGTGCACCGCGCCGCCCCAGGTGTAGGTGAACAGCAGCACGAACAGGATCGGCTGCACGGTGGCGAAGGCGATCAGGGTGGGCACCCGCACCAGCCGGTGCAGGTTGCGGCCGGTGATCGTGGCGATGTTGGCCACCAGCCACCCAGGTCCGGTAGTGCGGTGGACTGCGGCGGTGGTCATGCGGTCCTGCCGACCAGCTCGGTGTCTGGTGTGGACGGTGTGGTGGGTTGGCCGGTCAGGGTGAGGAAGACGTCGTCCAGGGTCGGGCGGCGCAGCGCCAGGTCGGCCACCCGCAGGTCGTGGGCGGCCAGGCGGGCGGCCACCTGCGGCAGGATCGCCGGCCCGTCGGCGACCGGCACCACCACCCGACCGGCCTCGGCGTCGACCGAGGGTGGGCTGGAGCCCAGGCCGGCCAACGCGGCGGCCAGCAGCTCCGGATCCGCTCCCGGGATCGCCGCCAGTTCCAGGCGGTCGCCGCCCACCCGGGTCTTGAGCTCGGTGGCGGTGCCGGCGGCGATCACCCGGCCGGCGTCGAGCACCACGATCTGGTCGGCCAGCCGGTCGGCCTCCTCCAGGTACTGCGTGGTCAACAGCAGCGTGGTGCCCCGCGCGGTCAACTCCCCCAGCAGCTGCCACAGGCCGCGCCGGCCGCGCGGGTCCAGCCCGGTGGTCGGCTCGTCCAGAAACAGCACCCGCGGGGTGGCGACCAGGCTGGCCGCCACGTCCAGCCGGCGGCGCATCCCACCCGAATAGGTGCGGGCGGTGCGGTCGGCCGCGCCGGTCAGCTCGAAGGCCTCCAGCAACTCCTCGGCCCGGCGCCGGGCCGCGGACCGGCGCAGGCCGGCCAGCCGGCCGATCATCCGCAGGTTCTCCCGCCCGGTCAGATAACCGTCCACCGCGGCGTACTGGCCGGACAGCCCCACAACGCGGCGCACCGCCGCCGCCTGCCGCACCACGTCCAGCCCGGCCACCCAGGCCCGCCCGGCATCCGGTGCCAGCAGCGTGGCCAGGATCCGCACCACGGTGGTCTTGCCCGCCCCGTTCGGTCCCAGCAACCCCAGCACCGACCCGGCCGGCACCTGCAGATCCACCCCGGCCAGCGCCTCGACCGCGCCGAACCGTTTCACCAGCCCCTCGGCCACGATCGCCGCCCGCTCACCCATCCCGGAGTCTCCCATAGCTAGGATTACTACCTATCCACGAGAGGTAGCATACCTACCTATGAAGGCCGAGGCGCAAGCCCTCAAGGGGCACCTGGACGTCCTGCTGCTGGCCACCCTGGAGGACGGGCCCCGGCACGGCTACGCCATCAAGGAAGCGCTGCGGGAGGGCAGCGGCGGCCGGTTCGACCTGCCCACCGGCACCGTCTACCCCGCCCTGCACCGGCTGGAACGCGCCCGGCTGATCACCGGCTCCTGGTCCACCGTGGACGGACGACGGCGCCGCAGCTACCGGTTGACCGCCAAGGGTTCCCGCCAACTGGCCGCCGACCGCGGCAGCTGGCAGGAGTTCGCCACCGCCGTCACCGCCCTGCTGGAGCACAGGCCATGGCCGGCCACGCCCTGATCGAGGCCCACCTCGCCACGCTGGCCGGCCGCCTGCCCGCCGGCGCGGTCGACGAACTGGCCGACGGCCTGACCGAGACCTACCAACACCACCTGGCCCGCGGCCTGGACCCGAACTCGGCAGCCGCGGCCGCGGTCGCCGAGTTCGGTGACACCGACCAGATCCTGACCGCGTTCACCCACCACGCACCCGGCCGCCGCACCGCCCTCGCCCTGCTGGCCACCGGACCGGTCTTCGCCGCCTGCTGGGGCCCGTCACTGATCATGAGCCAAGCCTGGGTCTGGCCGATCCCGATCGCCGCCGAACTCGCGTTCGGACTCGCGTTGCTCGGCATCGTCGCGATCCTGGCCATCGCGGCGACCAGTCAGCACCACTACGGCCGGACCAGGCTCGCCGCCGCCGGCGGGATCGGACTCATCGTGCTCGACGCGGCGATACTGGCCGCCGTGCTGCTGGCCGCACCCACCCTGGTGTGGCCCATGGTCCTCGCCATTCCGGCCAGCCTCGCCCGGATCATCTTCACCGCCCGATCCCTGCCGCGCGTGCTGTGAGCGGATGGCGGCGGCCGATCCGCAGCCCGCCCACGGCTGCGATCCCCGAGGAGGTAGGGCGCGAACGCCGCCCAGGCCATCACGACCCGCCCTTCCGGTTGTGGCTGGTCGGTGCCGCGCAGCAGTCACAGCCCGGCCCGCACCCGCACCCATCGGCGTCCGGCTCGACGGCCGCGGCGGCCTGGACCGGCACCGCGCTGCAGGACTCGCCACGCCAGGCCTCGCGGCTTTCCGTCACCGCGATCGCCGCGATGACCAGGGCGGCCACCGGGTCGGCCGAAGAACCAGCCAAACAGACTGCTCAGGCCCAGCCCGACCAGCAACACCGCGGACAGGTGGGTGCACAACATTGTCTGCTTGGAGTCGGCCACCGCCGAGGCAGAGCCCAACTGCGGCCGGCGCGCCGCTGCGCATGCAACAGCAGGGGCATCACCGCTCAGGCTTTACTGATCTTGTCAAGGAGGTCCGAGGGTTACCGCGTGGCGTCGGTGCGAGTGGGGGGCAGCACGATGTCGCTGGCGTGGGTGGGGGTGAGGTTGGGGTAGAGCAGGCGCAGCAACGGCACGGCCAGTGCGCCGCCGAGGAGTTGGGCGGCGACGAAGGTGGGGGTGGAGGTGGGGGCGATGCCGGCGAAGGTGTCGCTGAAGATACGGCCGAGGGTGATGGCGGGGTTGGCGAAGCTAGTGGAGCTGGTGAAGAAGTAGGCGGCGCCGATGTAGGCACCGACGGCGGCCGGGGCGCGGTCGGCTCGGCCGGTGCGGGCGAGGGCGAAAATGACCAGCAGCAGCCCGATCGTGGCGAGCACTTCGGAGATGGCGTGGGGGAGGCTGGCGCGGTGGGTGGTGCTGATGCTGACCGGGTTGGCGGCGAACATGATGTTGGCCAGCACCGCGCCGGTGACGCACCCGGTGATTTGGGCGGGAATGTAGGCGGCGACTTGACGCCAGGGCAGGCCGCCGAAGGTGGCGTCGACCAGGGAGACGATGGGGTTGAAGTGGCCGCCGCTGATGGGGCCGAACATGAGGATGATCGCGTAGAGACCGGTGGCGGTGGCCGCGGCGTTTTCCAGCAGTTGCAGCCCGGTGTCGGCGGGCGAGAGCCGTTGGGCGGCGATGCCCGAGCCGATCACCACTGCTGCCAGCAGAGCGCTACCGAGGAACTCGGCGGCCAGCTTGCGGACCATCTGCTGCTGTCCCAACGGGTTCTCCTTTGTGGACAGCGTGGTCTGTCCGAGGGTGCTGACCGAGCGGGGGGATCAGGTGCGGGCGGCGACGCCGAGATCGTCGAGCAGGGCGCGGACGCGGCGTTCGATCTCGTCGCGCACGGGCCTTACGTCTTCGACGCCTTTGCCGGCGGGGTCGTCCAGGGGCCAGTCCAGGTAGCGTTTGCCGGGGAAGATCGGGCAGGCGTCGCCGCAGCCCATGGTGATCACGACGTCGGCCGCTTGGACGATCTCGTCGGTCCAGGGTTTGGGGTACTCGCGGGAGATGTCGATGCCGCGTTCGGCCATCGCGGCGATGGCGGCGGGGTTGATCTCGTAGCCGGGTTCGGAACCGCCCGACCAGGCCACGGCGCGGTCTTCGGCGAGATATTCGAAGAAGCCCAGGGCCATCTGGCTGCGGCCGGCGTTGTGCACGCACAGGAACAGCACGGTGGGTTTGCCGTCCTGGTGGTGTCCTTCCACTTTGGCCAGTGCGTGCAGGCGTTGCCGGGCGAAGCGTTCGGCCAACAGCGGCAGGAACCGCGGGATGGTGCTGTGCGCGGCGAGCCCGTCGTAGCTGGAGTGCAGGAACCGCTCGATGGTCTCGGCGCCGAACACGCCGTCGAACTGCTGCTGCAGCCGGGTGGCCGCGGTGCGCAGCGCCAGCTGCTGGTCGATGCTTAGACCAGCGGGGTGCGGGTGGGCGGTGTCGGTCATCGGGGGTCTCCGGGGTGGTGGACTGCGGGGGCCAATCGGTCGACCCGGTCGGTCAGCTCGCGTAAGGCGCCGGTGAACGCGGCGTCGGTATCCAGGGGGGCGGGGTCGGGCACCGACCAATGCAGCCGGTCGGCGGTTGCGAGGTGTTCATTGGCGGTGAGGGATTCGTGGGCGGTGTCGCAGACCGCGACGAGGAGATCGTCGGGTCGCAGCACTTCCTCGATGTGGTAGGTGCGGGCCCGAGCCAATGAGAGACCGTGCGCTTTCGCGGTCGTGACCGTGCGGGGGTGCACCCGTGAGGCGGGTTGGGTGCCGGCGCACGCGGCGGGTACTCGGCTGCGCCGTTTCCACAATGCGGCGGCCAGTTGGGAGCGCGCGGAGTTGTGGGTGCACACGAACACCACCCGTGGCGCCTGTCGCTGACCGGTGGGCACCAGCCGCGTCAGGGCCTCGGCCCGCAGCCGTAGGTAGATCCGGCGGTGATCACCTTCGGAGCGGGACCGGTCGATGAGCCCGGCGTGCTCAAGCAGCTTGAGGTGATGGGCGAGCAGGTTGCTCGACAGGCCCAGCTCAGCGCCGAGTTCGCCAGGCGAGACGTCACCAAGCAGCAACCGGTCCACGATCGCCAGCCGCGCAGGCTCGCCCAGCGCCGCATGCAGCCGGGCGCGCTCCACCACCGACGAAGACCACTCAGCATTCATTGAGGCAATGATGATTGAGGGATATCACGCTGTCAAACCCGTTGGACAAAGTGCCGGCCGGGCACCCGGTGGTCGTGCTCAGGTGATGGCGACGACCCGGCGTTGACCGGTCCTCCGTGCCCGCCTACGCGCACCGAGGCGGACCGGTGGGTGGAGGTCGATCATCGGGTGGGTCAGGAACCAGTCGGCGAGGCCGACCGCCGCGGTGACCGAAACCAGGTGTCAGCCGCGCACCCGTGCCGGGGCGTCGAGCAGGGCGGCCAGTGGCCGCAGGTTCTCGGTGCGCGGCCAGTAGTAGACCCAGGTGCCCCGACGTTCGGAGTCGACCAGGCCGGCCTCTCGCAGCACCTTGAGGTGGTGGGAAATGGTCGGGCCGGTCAGGTCGAAGCCGGCGGTGAGGTCGCACACGCAGGTCTCACCCTCAGCCGAGGTGATCAGCGACAGCAGCCGCAGCCGCACCGGATCGGCCAGCGCCTTGAACGCCCGGGCCAGGTCCACCGCCTGCTCGGCGGCCAGCGGCGCGGCCACCAGCGGCGCACAGCACCCCACGACCGGCCGGACCGGCACCCCCACCGCCTGTTTCGACATGCGTCTATCTTGACAGATGTCTAATCAGCATGCAAGCTGGCCGCGTCGGTTATTTAGACATCTATCGAAACAATTGTGAGGAGTCGTCATGAGTACTGAAGCCAGAACGGGTGGGTTCGTCGGCGACCCGGCGGAGACGTTCACCCCTCCGGCGGCGAGCGGCTGCTGCGGCAGCACCCCGGCGCCGAGCACCGCACGCGGTGATGTCGCGGTGAGTACTTGCTGCGGCAGTGCCGAGTCCGCGGCCACGGCCGGGGTGTGCTGCGACCCGGCTGCCAAGGCGGAAGCCATCGACGCGGGCGCCGGATGCTGCGGATGAGCAGCGCGGTGCCGCGGCTGGCTGGAACGCCGTTGGGCGAGGTGGACACCGGCCGACTGGTCGCCGCCGTCGCGGAACTGGCCGCGGATCCCTATGCCGGGCGCCGGGTCGGCACCGCTGGCGGCCGGGCGGCGGGGTCCTGGCTGGCCGCCCGGCTGCGGCGGCTCGGCGCCGTGGTCCGCCTGCAGGAGTTCCCGGTGACCGGGGTGCGGGAGCTCTCCGCCCTGCCGGTGCTGCGCTGGCAGGACCAGTCGTGGCGGCACCGGCGTGACTCCGCCGTGCACCTGGCCTCGGCCGATCTGCCCGTACCGCGCACCGGTGACCTCGGCGTCGAGCCGGTGTCCGGCCGCTGGGTGCTGGCCTCCGCCGTGGAGCCCGGCCTGGTGGCCCAGGCGGTGGCCGCGGGGGCAGCGGGGTTGGTGATCCCGCGTGGTGTCGACGCCGGCGGGTGGATGCCGAAGATGATCACCGGCCCGGCCGTCCAGCCGATTCCGATCGTGTCCGTGCGCACCGATCTGCACGCCCGGCTGCTGGCCGAGCGCGGGGTGCTGACCGCCACGCTGCCGCTGCGCACGGTGGCGGTGACCGGCCGCAACGTGCACGGCGTGTTCGCCGAACCGGCGCCCGGCGCGGTGTCGGTGCTGCTGACCGCGCACTACGACGGGGTCGGCGACGACCCGGACCAGCGGCTCCCCGCCGCCGCCGACAACGCCTCGGGGGTCGCGGTTGTTTTGGAAGCCGCCCGGACGCTGGCTGCGACGGTGCCAGCCGGCCTCGGGTTGGCGGTGGCGTTGCTGGACGCCGAAGAGGCCGGCGCCCAGGGCTCCGCCTACCACGCACCCCAGGTGCCGCCCGGCACCCATGTGATCAACATTGACGGCGCTGGCAAGCTCGACGGGCCGGCCGCGGTGGAGGCCGGCGGGCCGGCGCAGCCGCTGCTGGCTGCGCTGGATGCGGCCGGCCGGCAGGTCGGGGTGGCACTGCGGGCTGGGGCGATGCCTTCGGACAACCGCCGCTACGCCGCCACCGGACTCCCCGCCGTCGGGATCGGCATGGGCGTGCCCGGCTACCAGACCCCGGCCGAAACCGTCGACCGGATCGACCCCGCCACTCTGGCCGACGCGACCCGTCTGGTCGTGGCCACCGTCGACCACCTGACCCACCGATAACACGTTGGCAGAAAAGAGGATCGAGTCATCATGAGCACCACGTTGGAGCCGCCTGTCGCGGTGATCGGCGCCGGCCCGGTCGGCCTGGCCGCCGCGGCGCACCTGGTCGAGCGCGGCATCCCGTTCGTCGTGCTGGAAGCGGGCGAGCAGGTCGGCGCCGCGATCGCGGACTGGGGGCATGTGCGGCTGTTCAGCCCGTGGCGCTACAACATCGACCGCGCCGCCCGGGCCCTGCTGCACACCACCGGTTGGGCCGAACCCGACCCAAGCCATCTGCCCACCGGCGCCGAACTGATCACCGATTACCTGCGCCCACTGGCCGCCCACCCTGCCATCGCCCCCGCACTGCGCCTCGGGGCCCGGGTGGAGGCGATCAGCCGGCGGGGTTACGACCGCGTCCGCTCCCACGGCCGTGAGACCGCCCCGTTCCTACTCCGCATCCGTGAGGAGGATGGCGCCGTCACCGAACTGGCCGCCCGCGCGGTGATCGACGCCTCCGGCACCTGGATGACCCCCAACACGTTGGGCGCCAACGGACTGCCCGCGCACGGCGAGACCGACCCGGCCGCCCTGATCACCTCGGCGCTGCCCGACGTGCTCGGCGCCGACCGGGACCGCTTCGCAAACCGGCACACCGTCGTCGTCGGCGCCGGGCACTCGGCCACCACCACCCTGCTCGCCCTGGCCGACCTCGCCCACCACGCACCCGGCACGCAGATCACCTGGGCGATCCGCGCCACCGACCCGGCCCGCGCCTACGGCGGAGGAGACGCCGACGCGCTACCCGCCCGCGGCGCCATCGGCACCCGGATCCGCGACCTGGTCCACGCCGGCCACATCCGGATGGTCACCGGGTTCTTCACCCACACCGTGCACCCCCGACCCGACGGCGTCGACCTGATCAGCTCCGACCCCACCGGCGCCGAACAGAAACTCAGTGCCGACATCGTGGTCAACGCCACCGGCTTCCGCCCCGACCACACCCTCGCCGCCGAACTACGCCTCGACCTCGACCCCATCCTCGGCGCCACCCGCGCCCTGTCCCCACTGATCGACCCCAACATCCACTCCTGCGGCACCGTGCCACCCCACGGGGTGGACGAGTTGGCCCATCCCGAACCCGGCTACTACGCCATCGGCGTCAAAAGCTACGGCCGCGCACCCACCTTCCTGCTCGCCACCGGCTACGAACAAGCCCGCTCCGTCACCGCCGCGCTGGCCGGGGACTGGGCCGCCGCCCGCGACGTGCAACTCGAGCTACCCGAAACCGGCGTGTGCTCCGCCAACCTCACCCCACCCACACCGGACGCTGGCAACGGCCTGGCCACCGGAATCACCGGCGGACTACTCGCCGCACCCCTGCTGGCATCCACCAGCACAGCTGGGCGCTGCGGATAACGCCACACCATAACGGCACGGACCCGGTGGTCGCCGCCCGCGCCGCCGCGGCGATGCGGCGTTTATGGGGCGTCGTCGACCCTGAACAGGAGCGTCCGAGAAGGCACGGTGGGTCACGGAGATGTCCAGCGTTGCCGGCCGCTAGGCAGGGCGCGATCGTGGGGTAACGAGGGTGTGGCGGGTCTCGTCAAGCAGTGCGGATGCTGGCTAGCAGGGCATTGGCTCGGAATCGATGAATCTGGTGCAGAGCCGTCTACAACCGTCGTCATGGCTGGTCCTACCTGCTCGGCGACGTCTCGATCGGCTTGTCCGGAGGACGGTAATCTGTCGGCGGCACTACACAGGGAGTGAGCAGGTGACGACCCAACCGTCCAGCCCGTTGGCCCCGTGGTGCTCACACTGAGCGCCGGTCGACAGCGTGGCATCCTTCGTGGCACCAATTGCCGTCAACCGGGGTGGCTCTGGGCTACCATCGGGGCAGGCGGATCCGCCTTACACCCGAGCGGTCGCAGGTTCGACTCCTGCTGCGCCCACGTCCTCCGGCCGACCCGGCGCTACGGCAGGGTGGACTGAGGCATTTCCTCGCCACCTTTGCGGTGCGACCGGCAGCCGCCCATCTCGTCCTGGAGCGGGTTGCCGTGCCAGACGACCACGTCAGCCGGAGCCAGTCGGCTGGTGGTGGCCGGACCGGCCTGCGCAGAGCCTCCGACCAGGGTCGAGACCGCGATGGCCGCGGCACCGGCGAGCACGGCCGTAGTCAGCTTTCTCATGCGCCACCTCCATGCGTCACCACGAACCGTAACCCGCGCGCCCGCCCGGCCGGTACCGCCAGGTGTGGTCGGCTTCCGGCCGGATCACAGACCGCTCGGCGGGGTTGATTCGGTGAGTGCGGCCAGAACGGCGGTGACGGCGGGCGGGTCGGGTGGGTCGCCGTAGGTGGCGGCGTAGATCTGGCGGCGGAAACTGGGGAGTTCGGTGGCGTGGATGTCGGGTCGGCGGTGGGCTTGGAGCGCGAGGCCGGGCAGGATGGCGATGCCGATGCCGGCGGCGACCAGGGACTGCACGACGACCATGTCGTCGCTGAGCGAGGCGATGTGGGGGGTGAAGCCTTCGCGCCGGCACACGGCGGTCAGCTCCGCCTGGCACCGGTCGCAACCGCCGATCCAGGCGGAGTGGCGATGGTTGGCGAGGCGGTCGTCGGGTCGTTGGCTGATGAGGTAGATCGCGTCGTCGCCGATGTGGAGCAGGCGGAATCCCTCGTCGTCGACCGGAGCGTCGGCGTGTCGGAAGACGAGTGCGACGTCGATCTCGCCGTGTCGCAGCATCTGCAGCGCTTCGACCGGGTGACGGTCGATCAGGCTCAGCTCGATCCCCGGGTAGGACTGCGCCAACCTGGCGGCCGCCGTGGGCACGATGGTGCTCAGCGCGGATGCGTTGGCGGCCAGCCGGACCCGCCCTGCCTGCAGGCCGACCTGTGCCGCGAGCTCGTTGGTCGCCGCGTCGACCCGGCCCACGATCTCGGCTGCCCGGTTGGCCAGCAGTTGCCCTTCCGGCGTCAATCGGATCCCGCGACCGATCCGCTGAACGAGTTTGACGCCGGTGGCCGCTTCAAGGCGGGCCAGATGATGGCTCACCGACGGCTGCGAATAGTGCAGCATCCTCGCCGCGTCGGTCACCGACCCGTGCCGGGCCACCGCGGCCAGAACCTTGAGATGGACCAGGTTGAGCATTTATCAAAGATATCAATGAGAGCAGAACAGGATTGGCATTAGACGTCATGCCATGGCTGCTCCATGCTGATCTTGACAGGACGTTACTGGGAGGACAGCGGAAATGATCACACGTGGCGGCAAGGTGACCTGCGACCTCACGATCTCGGTCGACGGGTACGCGGCCGGACTCAACCAGACCGAGCAGCGGCCGTTCGGCGACGACGGCGGCGACGGCTGGGGCGACAAGCTGCACGCCTGGTTCGCGGAAGGTCCCGAGGAGCACCCGGCCGAGTTCGCCCGAATGGTGACGGCCAAGGCATTCATCATGGGACGCAACATGTTCGGCCCAGTGCGTGGCGAGTGGGATCGGCAGTGGAACGGCTGGTGGGGGGACAATCCGCCCTACCACGCCCCGGTCTTCGTGCTCACCCACCACCCGCGCGAGCCGCAGCCGATGGCCGGCGGCACCACGTTCCACTTCGTCACCGACGGAATCGAAGCCGCGTTCAACCGCGCGCGTGCAGCGGCCGGGGACGGCGACATCTCCATCCAGGGCGGGGCGACCACCGTGAACCGGTACCTCGCCGCCGGCTTGATCGACGAGATCCGGCTGCACATCGCGCCGCTCATGCTCGGTGCCGGCCCACGGTTGTTCGACGGTGTCCCGCCGCTGAACCTCGAGCAGGTGGAGTCGCGAGCCGCGACCTCGGTCACGCACCTGATCTATCGAGTCCTGTCCTGACCCGGAAAGCATCGGGAGACGACCATGAAACCTGACGGCGCACTGCGGACCTTCATCGACGAGGTGGAACTCGTGGTCGGCACCACCGACGACGAGTACGAGATCACCAAGCGGGTCGCGGAGCGGTTGTCCGCGCTACTGGCCGGCGACTACCGGCTCCCGGCCGAGGTCACCCGGCCGTCGGCCGACCACCATGTCAACTACCCGCTCTACATCGCTCCGGACAACAGTTGGTCTTTGGCCGCCGTCGTCTGGAACGTAGGTCAACGCACACCCGTGCACGGCCACGAGACATGGGGTGTCGTCGGCATCTACTCGGGAGCCGAACGCGAGATCCGCTATGCCAAACCCTCGGCCGCCGAGTCGGGCCAACCCCTCATCCCGGCCGGCGAGCAGGTCTGGGAGCGGGGACAAGTCACGGTGTGCTGTACGACCGACGACGACATCCACGCCGTCGCAGCCGTCGGCACCGTACCCACCGTCGGGATCCACGTGTACGGAGCCAACATCGGCACCATCGAACGGCGGCTGTACGACCCGGCGACCGGCGCGGTCGCAACGTTCGTCTCCGGCTGGAACGACCCCGTGGCCGACGATTCGCCGCCGCACCAGGCGATGGTGGCCCGGGGTTAGGGTTTCGCATGGCCAGGATCAGCTACGACGACGAGGCCGCGGCGGCGTTCAAGGCGGTCCGTGAGGTTCCCCGGGACGGGCTCGGACACTGGCGGGAGGCGATCCGACGGTATCTCGACCCGATGCCCGGGATGAGTGTGGTGGACATCGGCGCGGGTACCGGCGCGTTCGCCGCCACCTTCAACGACTGGTTCGGGCTGAGCGTCTACGCGGTCGAGCCGTCGGCGGCGATGCGGGCTCAGATTCCGGCCCGGCCGGGGATTGCGGTGCTCGCGGGCGAGGCCGGCGCCATCCCGCTGCCGGACGGCTCGGTGGACGGGGCGTGGTTGTCCACCGTGCTGCACCACATCCCGGACCTCGAAGCGGCCGCGCACGAGATCCGTCGCGTTCTGCGACCCGGCGCTCCCGTGCTGTTCCGCCAGGGATTTCCGGGCCGGGGCGACTGGGCGAGTAGCTGGTGGGTGCACCGGTGGTTTCCCGAGACCATCCGGGTGGTCGATACCTGGCCCACGGTCGAGCAGACCTGCCAGGCGTTCGCGGCCGCCGGATTCCGCCAGGACGGTCTCGAGCCGGTTCCCGAGACCTACCGGACCAGCCTCGCCGAGTTCCTGGCCCAGGCGGACACCTTCCGGCGCGCCGACTCACCGATGCGCACCCTCACCGACGAGGAGTTCCTGCGCGGCAAGGAACGACTCCGCCGGGCCGCGCGGGAGGCCGAGCAGACCCCCGGCCCGCAATCCCGAACTTCGTGGGTCGACCTGCTGGTTCTGCGCTGAGGTCACGGTCTGCCGGCACGCTCGGCCGGCTGCCGAGCCGAACGGGTCTGCTCGACCGGAGCCGGTGCTACGACGGCGTTGCGGGGTAGCGCATCAGGCGACGTGCTCGGTGAGATGACCGACGAACCGCGCGTGGTGGGCGGCGTAGCTGGCGAAGCGGGCCTCGAGCAGCCCGGTGGTGCGGCCGGCGTGGTCGGCGGCGTAGGCACCGTCCAACTCGATCTCGGAGAGGTGGAAGGCGGTGCCGTCGTAGAGGAAGTCGGCGCAGAAGTAGGGGATGGGGAACTTGTCGGCCAGGTAGTCGACGGTCGCGGTCAGCGGAGCGGGGAGGTCGACGTAGTCGGCGCGGCCGCCGCGGGCGACGTTGGCGACCACCTCGCCGGGTGACGGGATGCGGCGCAGGATGCTGTGCACCCGACCGTCGATGAAGTAGAGGCGGTAGTCGGCGGTGCCGTCGCCGAGATAGGCCTGGCAGACCAGGTCGCAGTCGGAGCCGGAGGCGAGCGAGGCGATCGTGCGGACCTGCCGCTCGTCCTCCGCGACGAGGATGCCGAGGCCGCCGCCCCACCCGGCCGGTTTGACCACGACCGGGTAAGGCAGTGCGGCGAGGGTCGCGGCGCCGGTGACCGGCTCGTCCCGGCCGGTGCCGAACCGGAACGTGGGGATCGGCGGTACCGGACAGTCGGCCAGGTACAGCGCGGTGGCCATCTTGTCGTTGGCGATCAGCGACAGCTCCGGCGGGATCGGCAGGTAGAAGCCGGCCTGCTGCAACACGGTGAACAGGGACATCTGCTTGAAGGTGTCCGGGATCTGGTGCGGGAACGTGTACAGCTCGGTGACGAACATGGTGTCCGCCGGGCTCACCCGCACCCCGTCGACGAACACCTCCGGCCGCGATCCGCCGGTCCCGTCCACCACCACCGAGCTCGGGTCGTGCATCGCGAAGTCGAGCCCGCAGCTCTGCGCGGCGACCCGGTAGGCGCTCCAGTACTTGTCCTCGGTCCATTGGCGTTGCCGGGTCGAGTTCCGGTCCGGCAAGATCCACCACACTCTGCGCACGACCGGACACTAGGTGACAACACGCGCCGCTGTCCGGTTTTTCCGGTGTTATCCGCCGATCGGACGGTCGGTCTGGTCCGGCCGGCGGCCCGCCGGCTGTGACGGTTTTGTGTGCGGGCCGTGTAGCCGCCGTCCGTAGGGTGCTCTTCCTGGGTGATCTCCACCCAACTCCCATCGTTCGAACACCAAGGAGAAGTGCGTACGTGTCCAGCTATCCCCAGATGACGGCCCCGGCGGCGCCGGCCATTCGTCGTTCCCGCCCGGGAACCCTGATCACGGCGATCGCGTTCGCGGTGGTGGCGGGGGTCGCCGCGATCGCCAACGGGGTGATCATCCTTGCCGGCGGCCGGGATCTGATCGTCGACATCCTGATCAACGAAAGCGGCCTGCCCGAGGGCGCCATCACGGTCGAGGACCTCTCGCTCCTCGAGGAGCTGTCCGGGGTCTCGCTCACCGACCTCGAGAGCACCCTGGCGACCCGGGCCTACCTGGTCCTGATCGCCGGTGCCGCGCTGGTGCTGTTCGGCGTGCTGATGCACCGGGCCGCGACCTGGGCGCGGGTGCTGGTCACGATCACCGGTCCGCTGGCCCTGATCTTCTCCGGCATCGTCATCCTCGACGGGTCGGTGCCGATCATGGCGCTGTGCTGCCTGGTGACGATCGTCGCCGTGATCGTCGTGCTGATCCTGACCTGGTTGCCGCCGAACAACCGCTACGCAAGGGCTATGCGCTAGTCATGCCGAGGACCGTGCCGGGCGGCGGACCGGGCCGCCGGGCACGGCCGGGTTCGGTCAGCCGAAGCAGCATCCGCACCAGCGTCGCGGCGCTGGCGTCCCGCGGATCGGTCAGCTCGTCCGCTTCGGCCCGCACTTCGGCGGCCGACACCGGATCCCCGGCCGCGACGTGCGCGGCGGCGAGCAGCCGCAGCGTGATCGCCAGCGCCGGGGGGCCGCCCAGCTCCCGGTACGCCCGCAGGCATCCGGTCAGCTCGTCGGCGGCGAGGTCGGGCCGGCCGGCGCCGATCAGACCGGCCGCGAGTGCCCTGGTGCAGGACAGCACGCGGGGTTGCTCGCCCAGCTCCCGGGCGATCATCAGGGCTTCGGCGAACGCCTCGATCGCCGCGGACCGCCGGTCCGACCCGGCATGGATGGCGCCGAGCGCGCGCAGCGCGCGGGCCAGCAGCGACCGGGCCGGGGTGGTACGCAGCAGGGCCACCGATTGCTCGGCCAGCCCGGTCGCCTCGGCGAGATCGCCGGTGATCGCCCGGGTCCAGGACAGGCTGTGCAGGCTGAGCGCGACGACGAACGGCTCACCGCCGCGCCGGGCCATGGCCAGCGCTTCGGTGTCGATCCGCACCGACTCCGCCGACCGGCCGAGCCGGTGCAGCGCCGCCGACCGGGTCCGCATCGCGGCGAGCACCGCCTGACCGTCCAACTGGAACATTCCCTCGGCCTCGGTGGCCAGTGCCAGGGCCTGTTCGGGATCACCGAGGCCGAGCAGGCAGTTGGCCAGGTTGACCATCGCCCAGCCCCGGGCCGGCCGGTCCGGCTCACCGGTCAACCGGTCGGTGGCGCCGCGGTAGGCCGGGATCGCCCGCCGGTACCGGCCGTGCACCTGGTCCAGCAGCGCGAGCACGGTGTCGGCCCGGGCCGCGACGGCCGGATCGGACGCGGCCCTGGCGGCGTCGGCCAGCCGGGCCGCGCAGGTCTCGAGGTCGGTGTAGTGGCCGTGCAGCCACAGGAACCGGCCGAACCGTTCGAAGACCCGCATCGCCTTGCGGTACCGGCCGATCCGGCACAGCACGAGCAGGCCGGCGATCAGGCTGCGCCGCTCGGTGGCGAACCACTCCTCGGGGTCGGCGAGCACCCGGCGGACGATCACCGAGGCCAGCCCGGGCGCCGGCGCCACCCCGGACACGTCCGGTACCGGCATCGCCCGGGGGAGCCGGTTGGCCGCGAGATCGGTCAGCGCGTACACCGCGTCGATCAGCCGGGTGCTGGCCTGCTCCCGTTCCGCCCGGCCCTCCTCGGCCAGCGCCAGCTCCCGTGCGAAGGCCAGCACCACGTCGTGCAGCTGGTAGCGCGGCTCGCCGACGCGGTCCACCCCGGCCGGTTCGAGCAGGCTCGACTCGATCAGCTCCTCGATCGCGCCGTCGGCGTCGTACCCGCCGCGCAGCACGGCGATCGCCAGCTCCGGCAGGTTGGGCACGTCCACGATTCCGATGAGCTGCAACGTGGTCTGCGCCGCCGGGGTCAGTGCCCGGTAGCTCAGCGCCAGGCTGGAGCGCACCGCGAGGTCGCTGACGGTCAGCTCGTCCAGCCGCTGCCGCTCGTCCTCCAGCCGGTCGGCAAGCGCGCCGAGCCGCAGGTGCGGCCGCAGCGCCAGCCGGGTGCCGGCGATCCGCAGCGCGAGCGGAAGGTTGCCGCACGCGGCGGCGATCCGCGCGGCGTCGACCGGCTCCGCGCTGGTCCGCTCGCCGGCGATGCGCCGCAGCAGCTGACCGGCCTCGGCATCGGTCAGCGGCTGCACGCCGACGTTGCGGGCGCCGGCCAGCCCGGACAGTCGCCTGCGGCTGGTGACCAGTGCCGCGCAGCTCGGCGTGCCCGGCAGCAGCGGGCGCACCTGGGCCGGGTCGGCGGCGTCGTCCAGCAGCACCAGCATCCGGCGGTCGGCCAGCCGGCTGCGGAAGGTGGCCGCCCGCGCGTGCAGGTCCACCGGGATCTCGGCGGCCGGAACGCCAAGCGCGGCCAGCCATTCGGCCAGCACCTCGGCCGGGTCGCGCGGATCGCCTGCGCCGGCCAGGTGGGCGAAGAGCTGTCCGTCCGGGAAGTCCCGGCGCAGCCGGTGCGCCACCCGCACGGCGAGCGTGCTCTTGCCGACGCCGGGCTTGCCGGACAGCACGGTCAGCGGCACGGTGCGCACCGTCGCGATCAACGCACCGATCTCCTCCTGCCGGCCACAGAAGTCCGCGATGTCGGCCGGCAGCTGGGAGACCGGACGGTCGGCGGGCGGCGGCGGCCGGTCCACCGGCTCACCGCCGAGCAGCTTCGCGTGCAGCTCGCGCAGCTCGGATCCGGGCTCGATGCCCGTCTCCGCAACCAGGTTGGTCCGGGTCACCCGGTAGACCTCGAGCGCCTCGGCCGGCCGGCCGGCGACCCGCAGCGCGACCATCAGCTGACCGGCCAGCCGCTCGCTGAGCGGATGCTCGACGACCGCCGCGCGCAGCTCGCCGACCAGCTCGACGTGCCGGCCGGCGGTCAGCTCGGCCGCCATGCAGTCCTCGAACACGGTGCGGCGCTCGGCCTCCAGCCGGGCGATCTCCGGTTCCAGCGCGGGAATCCGCGGGTCGATGATCTCCCGGTCGTGCCACTGGGCCAGCGCCCGGCGCAGATGCCGGACCGCGGCCGGCCAGTCGCCGGCCCGGCCGGCGCGCCGGCCCAAGGTGGACTCGCCGCGAAAGACCAACAGGTCGAGCTCGTCGTCGGCGACGGCCAACCGGTATCCGTTGCCGTTGGCGTCGATCGACGGTGCCCCGATCCGTTCGCGCAGCCGGGACACATAGGTGTGCAGGTTGGCCGCGTAGGACTTCGGTGGATCATCCGGCCAGACCGCGTCCACCAGTCGCTCGGTGGGCACGTATTCGTTGGCGTGGAACAGCAACATGGCCAGCAGCGACCGCTGTCGCGCGCTGCGCATCGGGGCTGGCTCCCCGTCCGCGCCGACGACCAGCAGCGTGCCGAGCACGCGGAACCGCAAGAACAACCCCCAATCCGTCCCACGTCAGCCGGCATCGTAGGGCAATGCCGGCGGGGCGGATCGGTCAGGTCCCGGGTGCTCCGTGCGCGTTCTGCTTGAACAGGCCGATGCCGAACAGGCGCTCCAGCCGGCGAACCGTGAACGGGTGCGACCGCGGCAGTTGGGCCAGCCCGACCCAGAAGCCGCGCAGCATCCGGCCCTGCCGGACCAGTTCGCTCACGTCCACCTCGGTTTCGGTGTAGCGGCCGGAGGCGAGCAGGACCAGCCCGGTCGCGCCGCGCGGCGAGAGGTAGGCGCCGTGCCGGTCGCAGGAGTACTCGCGCAGCCGGGACAGCGCCGGACCCAGCAGCGGGATCATCTGGGAGTAGGCGACCGCGATCTGGTACCAGAGCGACACATGGTGCAGGCGGATGTGGCCCATCTCGTGCCCGAGGATGAACCGCAGCCCCGCGCGGTTGTTGTCGTAGAGGTTGGCGAACAGCTCGTTGGACAACACGACGTAGTCGTAGCCGGTCGCCTGCGCGGCGAACGCGTTCAGCGTTCCGTTGCCGTTGGCCAGGAAGATCTGCGGCCGGCGACGTAACTTGAGCCGGCTGGCGAAGTTGTCGGCCACCTCGTACAACCACGGGTACTGCTGCGGCGAGAGCTGGACGGCGGTGCCCCGCACCGAGGCGCGCTGCATTTCGCGGACCACGATCAGGCCGGGCACCAGCAGCAGCAGGCCGATCAGCGCGCTGCGGATCACGGCCGCCCACTGGGACGTCTGCAATCGTTCCGGGAGGAACGGCAGCACCTGGGCGGCCCGGATGATCGCCGCGATGATCAGCACGTTCAGGATCACCATGAAGACGAAGAACGGCACCTCGGCGGGATGCCTCAGCCGGTCGGGAGCTTCAGTCCGGCGTTGCGTAGTTTGCGCCACGCTGGGCAACATGCGACATCGTCATCACCACCACCTCATCCCGAACGGGTGAGAAGTAGCGCCATGGGCTGAATCGTGCACGCACCGAACGTGATTGTGCCTGCAGTTCGGGTCAGAGTGGTGTCATGGGACGTTCGTTGCCTCGGGTGAGCCATGTCGTGTCGGTCGTACTGGCGCTGGCCGTCGCGGTCCCGGTGGACGCGGCCGTCGCCAGCGCGACCGACACCGCCCCGGTGGGGTTCGCCGCGGTGAACGCGCTCGGCCAGAACGGCACCACCGGCGGTGCCGGCGGCCCGGTGGTCACGGTGACCAGCACCGCCCAGTTCCTGGACTACATCGCCCGTCCCGGACCGTATGTGATCCAGGTTTCCGGCTCGATCACCCTGCCGACCGGATCGACCGACGGGATGCACAACGTCAGCTCGGACAAGACGATCATCGGTCTTGGCGGCACCGCCCGGCTGACCGGTGGCGGGCTGAACATCGGCCTGCCGGTGGACGACGACGTGACCAGCCCGCCGGCGACGGCGGTGCACAACATCATCATCCGCAACCTGTCGATCACCGGCGGCTCCGACGACCTGATCAACGTGCAGATGTTCTCGCACCACATCTGGATCGACCACAACGATCTGTCCAATGGGGACGATGGCGCGGTGGACATCAAGCGCGGCTCGGACTTCGTCACGGTGTCCTGGAACCGTTTCCACGACCACGACAAGACGTTGCTGCTCGGCCACGACGACGACAACGGCGCCCAGGACATCGGCCGGCTCCGGGTCACCTACCACCACAACTTCTTCGACGGCTCGGACCAGCGCAACCCCCGGGTCCGGTTCGCCGAGCCGGTGCACGTGTTCAACAACTACTACCGCGGCCCGCTGAGCTACGGCATCGCGTCGGCGATGAACGCCGGTGTGGTCGCCGAGGGCAACTATTTCGTCTCGGTGAACAACCCCGGCCGGGTGGACTTCAGCGGTGATCTCGGGCGGATGGTGGCCAGGAACAACGTCCTGGTGGACTGCAACCACGAGATCGAGCTACGCGGCGCGGTCGTCGAACCCCGCACCTTCTACCCATACACGGTGGACCCGGTCGCCGGGGTTCCGACGCTGGTCCCGGCCGGCGCGGGGGTCGGGAAGATCTGATCGGAACCGTAATCTTGCCGGGTGAGTGCAGCAACGCCGCGGGTTCTCGTTGTGGCGCTGTGCGTCGGCGGCATCACGGTGGCGCTGATGCACACGCTGGTCGTTCCGTTGCTCCCGGTGTTCCCCGAACTGCTCGGCGTGTCCCGGGCACAGGTGTCCTGGCTGGTGACCGCGACGATGTTGGCCGGCGTGGTGGGGGCGCCGGTGTTCGGGCGGCTGGGCGACCTGTTCGGCAAGCGGCGGATCCTGTTGCTGGTGCTGGGAATCATGCTCGCCGGCTCGGTGCTCGGCGCGGTGAGCTGGTCCTACGGCCCGCTGCTGGTGGCGCGGGCGCTGCAGGGCGCCGCGTTCGGCGTGATCCCGTTGGGGATCAGCCTGCTCAAGGACGCGCTGCCCGCGGACCGGGCCGGATCCGCGGTGGCGCTGATGAGCTCGACGCTGGGCATCGGCGGCGCGATCGGCCTGCCGGTGGCCGGGGTGCTGCCGCAGTACACCGGCTGGCACGCGCTGTTCTGGCTGGCCAGCGCGATGTCGGCGGCCAGCCTGCTGCTCGCCTGGCGGTTCGTGCCGGAGTCGCCGGTGCGGGCCGGCGGGCGGTTCGACGTGCCCGGCGCGGTCGGCCTGTCCGCCGCGCTGATCTGCCTGCTGCTGCCGGTGTCGCAGGGCAGTGAGTGGGGCTGGACCAGCCCGCGCACCCTCGGTCTGTTCGCCGCCTCGGTGGTGATCTTCCTGGGCTGGGGCGCATACCAGCTTCGGGTGGACGCGCCGCTGGTGAACCTGCGCACGTCGGCCCGGCCCATGGTGCTGCTCACCAACCTGGCCGCGATCCTGGTCGGCGTCGGGATGTTCACCAGCTTCGTGCTGATCGGGCAGGTGATGCAGGCCCCGGTGGCGACCGGCTACGGCTTCGGCACGTCGCTGGCCGTCGCCGGGATCGCCCAGGCGCCGACCGGGATCAGCATGCTGATCTTCGCGCCGCTGTCCGCCCGGCTGTCCAACGCCCACGGCGCACAGCTCACCCTGCTGGTCGGCTGCGTGCTGCTGGCCGCGACGAACCTGGTGCAGGCCATGCTGCCCGGCTCGCTGCTCCTGGTGGTGATGATCATCACGGTGGCCGCGGCCGGCACCGCGCTGACCTACGCCGCCATGCCGACCGTGATCATGGAGGAGGCCCCGCCGACCGAGACGTCCGCGGCCAACGGCCTGAACACCGTGATGCGCACGATCGGCACGTCGACGTGCAGCGCGGCGATGGGCGCGATCCTGGTGACGTTCACCATGACCGCCGACGGCCAGGTGCTGCCCGCACCGGCGGCCTACCAACTCGCGTTCGGCATCGCCGCCGGGTGTTCCGCGGTCGCCGCGGTGCTGGCCTGCTTCCTGGTCGCGCTGCGCCGCCGCCGAACCGCGGCCATCCCGCTCCCGGAACTGGTCGCCGAAAACCCTCAGGTCACCGGACCGGCTGACCGGACCCGGAATCCCGGCCCGGCAGCCACGCGCTCCGGGCCGGGATCGTGTGGTGGCTACCGAAGCCGGCCGTAGAGGATCAGGTCCCGGGCCCGGCCGGCGCGGTGCCGGGCGGCCCGGAGCACGCCCTCGGCCTGGAAGCCGCCCGCGGCAAGGGCGTGCCTTGCTGGCTCGTTGTCCGGTTCCACCATGGCCTCGAGCCGGCCGAGCGGGGTGCTGGCGAACAGGTGCTCGGTGAGCACCCGGACGGCCGCGGCGCCGGCCTCCGCCGGGCTGGGCACCGGGGTGATGTCGATCATCCACGCGGTGCAGGCGAGGGTGCCGCCGCGGTCCACCGGGTGCCAGCTCGCGACGCTGAGCAGGGCGTGGGTCCGGGCGTCCAGGACGGCGGCGCGGTGCGGCACCGGCGGGCTGGCCGGGGACAGCTGGGGATCCGGATCGACGGCGAACGGGTCGGCGACCCGGCCGAGGTCGTCCGGCCGCGCCTCGGCCAGCGCGACCGGTCCGTCCTCGCGCAGCACCGCCCGGACGCCGGTCAGCCCGGCCAGGTCCGCGCGCATCAGGCTGTACAGGAACATGTCCCGGCGCTGGCCGTCGCGCATGGTGACGCCGCGCGTGATGCCCTCGCGCCGGAACCCGGCCTTCTCCAGCCCGCGCCAGCCCGGCAGGTTCGCCACCTCGGTGTTGGCCTCGATCCGGTCCACCTCGGTGGTGTCCAGCAGGTACCGGGCCAGCATCAGGCCGGCCACCGAGCTGACACACCGGCCCCTGGCGACCGGTAGCAGCCGGATGCCGATGTTCCACGCCGTGCACTCGATGCTCATGCCGTACGGCAGGGCCCGCCACACCATCGCGCCGAGCAGCTCACCGGTTTCGGCGTCCAGCAACGACGCCCACCACTCCGCCAGGATCGACGGGGACGGCCGGTCGGACGGATCCTCGCCGTACTGCATGGCGCAGCCGCGGCTGACGATCTCCAGCTCGCCGTCCAGCGGGTCGACAAGTGCCAGCCCGGAACTCGTGGTGAGAACGGTCCGGTCGGTCAGTGGAGCGACGACGTCGCTCGCGAGGTGCATGGCAGCACCATAGTGTCCAGTTCTATCGCGAGCTACGGCGAGTTTCCCCCGGGTTCCGGTGCGTTACCTGGACAGCAGGGAACCGATCTCCTGACTTGCCGGTCCGGCCTGCGCCAGGTGGCGCAACGGCTCGGGCAGCGGCTCGCCGCGGTGGGCCAGGGCCTGCGCGTAGAGCCGGCCGGCCCGGTACGAGGAGCGCACCAGCGGTCCGGCCATCACGCCGGCGAACCCGATGCGTTCGGCGGTTTCCTTGTGCGCCACGAACTCCTCCGGCCGCACCCAGCGGTCGACCGGATGGTGGCGCACGCTCGGCCGCAGGTACTGGGTGATCGTCACGATGTCGCAGCCGGCCCCGTGCAGGTCCCGCAGGGCCGCGGTGACCTCGTCCGGGGTCTCGCCCATGCCGAGGATCAGGTTGGACTTGGTGACCAGGCCGGCGGCCCGGGCCATGGTCAGCACGTCCAGGGAGCGCTGATACCGGAACGCCGGGCGGATGGTCTTGAAGATCCGCGGCACGGTCTCCAGGTTGTGCGCGAGCACCTCGGGGCGGGCGCCGAACACCTCGGCGAGCTGGTCCGGGTCGGCGTTGAAGTCCGGGATCAGCAGCTCGACCCCGGTGCCGGGGTTGCGCGCGTGGATGCGCCGGACGGTCTCGGCGTAGAGCCACGCCCCGCCGTCCGGCAGGTCGTCGCGGGCCACGCCGGTGACGGTCGAGTAGCGCAAGCCCATGGTCCGCACCGACTCGGCCACCCGGGCGGGTTCCGCCCGGTCCAGCTCGGCCGGCTTGCCGGTGTCGATCTGGCAGAAGTCACAGCGCCGGGTGCACTGGTCGCCGCCGATGAGGAAGGTGGCCTCGCGGTCCTCCCAGCATTCGAAGATGTTGGGGCAGCCGGCCTCCTCGCACACCGTGTGCAGGCCTTCCCGCTTGACCAGACCCTTGAGCTCGCGGTATTCGGGGCCCATCCGGGCCCGGGTCTTGATCCACGGGGGCTTCTTCTCGATCGGGGTCTGGCTGTTGCGTACCTCCAGGCGCAGCAGCTTTCGTCCGTCCGGCGCGATCGTCACCACCTCACAGTACGCCGGTGACCTCGACCGTCTCCGGGCTCGGGTCCAGCACGTCCAGGGAGCGCTGATACCGGAACGCCGGGCGGATGGTCTTGAAGATCCGCGGCACGGTCTCCAGGTTGT
>NZ_DASUCC010000018.1:0-17189 GCF_035762905.1 Actinophytocola sp. | reverse complement strand
GGGGTGGGGGCGCACGACGTGGATTCTGTTGACGTGGTGGGCATCGCCACCGATCACTGTGTGCGGGCCACCGCTCTGGACGCCGCCCGCGGCGGGTTCACCACGACGGTGCTGCTGGACCACACCGCGGGCGTCGCTGCGTCCACTGTGGACTCCGCGCTGGCCGAACTGCGCTCGGCCGGGGTCGCCCTGCGCGGGTCGGTCCGCTCAGCGTGAGCAGGACACCGATCCGACCACGAAGTCACCGCTGTGGATCGACGGTCCGCTGGGGAACAGCGTGATGTGCAGCAGGTTGATCTTCAGGGTGCCGGGCACGGACCGGTCCACCTCGTTGACGACGACCTTGGCGATCGGGGTGCTCCCCGGCATTCCGCTGCCCCGGACCCAGACCGTGTAGTTGGGCGGAACGCGTGCCGGGATGCGCACGCCGAACACGCCGCTCACCTGGAAGTTCGACCAGGTCCCCCACCAGCCGGCCTGGCAGGCTACCGAGAAGCCGGAGACATGGATGGTGGGTCCGCCCCACCGGCGCAGGGCATCCAGCCGGAACAGGGTTCCGTTCACCTGGACCGAGGTGGTGCCCCACCAGTCTCTGCTGCAGGTGCTTCTGCCCCACCCGTATCTGACGATGTCCCCGGACTGGGCACCCGGCGTCGAGGCGAACCGGGTCCCGCTGGTGTCGCAGGCGGCAAGCTCGGCGATGGTGACCGGCTGGCCGTCGATCACGCCTTGGGCCTCGCCGATCGAACCCGTGCCACCGGACGCCGGGGGCGGCGGGGGCGGCGGGGGCTGGGCGGCGGAAGCGGGGGCCGCGCCGAACACGGCGGTGGTGGAGACGAGCGCGAGAGCGACGGCGAAACCACGTCGAAACGCCATGATGTAACTCCTTTCAGAGGGATTTCAGGCCGTGCCCACCGAGCCTCCCGCCATGCACCCCGCAATGTCGTCGCGTGCCATCCGATTGGGGATATGTAGACAACCCGTCCGAGCGATTCGGGGGCGCGGTAGCGTCAGGGTGTGCCGAACCAGCGCCTGCCCGAGCTGCCGGAGCTGCTGTCCGTCGCGGTTTCGGCGGTCGGCGGCACCGAGCGTCCCGGCCAGGTGCGGATGGCCGGCGCGGTGGCGGACGCCATCCGGACCGGCAACCACCTGGCCGTGCAGGCGGGAACCGGCACCGGAAAGTCGCTGGCCTATCTGGTGCCGGCGATGCGGTACGCGGTCGAGCAGGAGGCGACCGTGGTGGTGTCCACCGCGACGATCGCGCTGCAGCGCCAGCTCGTCGACCGGGACCTGCCGCGGCTGGCCGAGGCGCTGGCCGGGCCGCTCGGCCGTCCCCCGACCTTCGCCATCCTGAAGGGACGGCGGAACTACCTGTGCCTGCACCGGTTGGACACCGGCGCGCCCGAGGAACCCGAGGACGCCGCGCTGTTCGACCCGTTCGCGGTGTCCCGGCTCGGCCGGGAGGTGAAGCGGCTGCGCGAGTGGGCCGGAACCTCACCGACCGGAGACCGGGACGAGTTGGTGCCCGGAGTGAGCGAGTCGGCCTGGCGGCAGGTTTCGGTGTCGGCGCGGGAATGTCTCGGTGCCGCACGGTGTCCATCCGGGACGGACTGCTTCGCCGAGCGGGCCAGGAACGAGGCCGGCCGGGTGGACATCGTGGTGACCAACCATGCGCTGCTGGCGATCGACGCCCTGCAGGGCTACCAGGTGTTGCCCGACCACGACCTGGTGATCGTGGACGAGGCGCACGACCTGGTGGACCGGGTGACCTCGGTGGCCACCGGGGAGCTGACCCCGGTTGCGGTCGCCGCGGCGGCGCGGCGGTGCGGCCGGCTCATCGACCAGGAGGTGGCCGACCGGCTGGCCGAGGCCGGCGACGGGTTCGCGATCCTGCTCGGAGACCTGCCGGCCGGCCGACTCGACGCGCTGCCGACGGCCTTGGGCGCCGCGCTGGCCGGCATCCGGGACGCGGCACACGCGTGTGTCACCAAGCTGGGCACCGACCGGCCCGGGGACGTCGACCTGGCCACCGCGCGCAAGCTCGCCCTGTCCCTGCTCGAAGAGGTGCACGACACCGCGGTGCGGCTGATCGACGCGTTCGACACCGACGACGCGCGCCGCCGGGACGTGGTCTGGTGCAGCGGCGACACCGGGTCCGGCAGCCCTCGCCCGCCGGCCCTGCGGGTGGCGCCGCTGGCCGTCGCCGGGCTGTTGCGGGATCGGCTGTTCGGCTCCTGCACCACCGTGCTCACCTCGGCGACGCTGACGCTTGGCGGCACCTTCGACGCGATGGCCCGGCAGTGGGGCCTCCCGGTCGAGCAGTCCGTCGGCGTCGCGGCCGCGGGAACCGCGACCGAGAAGGCTCCGCCGGTCGAGGGCGACGACAGTCCGAAGTGGACCGGACTGGACGTGGGTTCCCCGTTCGACCACGAACGCCGCGGGATCCTGTACATGGCCCGTCATCTGCCGCCGCCCGGCCGGGACGGCCTCCCACAGTCCTATCTGGACGAGTTGGCCGAGCTGATCGAGGCCGCAGGCGGACGCACCCTCGGCCTGTTCTCCTCGATGCGCGCGGCCAAGGCGGCCACCGAGGCGCTGCGCAAGCGGCTGACCGTGCCGATCCTGTGCCAGGGCGAGGATTCCACCGCGCTGCTGGTCACCAAGTTCGCCTCGGACCCGGCCACCTGCCTGTTCGGCACCCTGTCCCTCTGGCAGGGCGTCGACGTCCCCGGCTCCTCACTGAGCCTGGTCGTCGTGGACCGGATCCCGTTCCCCCGCCCGGACGACCCGCTCGCCTCCGCCCGCCAGCGCGCCGTGGAAGCCCGCGGCGGCAACGGTTTCATCACCGTCGCCGCCACCCACGCGGCACTGTTGTTGGCTCAGGGCACCGGCCGCCTCCTCCGCTCGACGGAGGATCGCGGCGTCATCGCCATCCTCGACCCCCGCCTCGCCACGGCCCGCTACGGCAACTTCCTGCGCGCCTCCCTCCCCAACTACTGGACCACCACCGACCCGGAGAAGACCCGCGCCGCCCTCCGCCGCCTCAACGCCGCCGGCTAGTTCGCGACAAACCACGGAACGCAACCGCCCGCGCACGCGTCGGTATCGTGAGCGCCATTCAGCGAGGGGAGTCGCGATGTCCGACGGGTTCACCATCGATCTGGACGAAGCCGAACGAGGCTGCCGCAGCTACGACGGGTCGTTGCCCCAGGCGGCCCTGATGCTCCGCGAACCCGTCGCCGACCTGCTCGACCACGCCGGCTGGGATGGCCGGGGCCGCTTCGACGCCGTCGACCGCATGCGGAGCGCCTACCGGCTCCTCTCCGAAGAACTCGGCGACCGCCAGATCCGCGGCTGCGACGTCATGGAGGACACCGCCGAGGCGCTCCGCGAGATCATCGCGGTCTACCGCCGCGTGGACGGCCAGGTCTGAGGAACGACCATGGCCGACTGGCGCACCGACGACGACATCCACCACGCCACCAACACGATGCAGGACTGGTTCCGCGTCATGTGCGAGGAAGAGTGGGACACCCGTTCCGAGGCGGTCGACGCGGCGATCCAACAGGTGCCGAACCACATGAACTGCGTGACCGCACTCGATCCGGCCAAGATCCGCGACGACTACGAGCGGTTGTTCCAGGCTGCCGTGCGGATCGGGGACAACGACCTGGCCGTGGCGAAGATCCGGATCACCGGCACCCATCTGGCCGCCTGGACCGGCGACGCCGCCGACCGGTTCAAGGAACAGCTCACGGTGATGGAGGTGTTCTGCGACAAGCAGCAGACCCTCGTTCTGGAAATGCTGCGCGGCGTCGCCGCCGTCTACACCATCGCGGTGCTGGCCCGGGAAAGCTATTTCTCGATCATCGAGGCCGGCACCGCCGCCGCGATGAACGTGTGCGTGCAGCAGAAGGCCAAGGAGACAGAGGCGAAGATCTCCCTGTACGCCGACGTCATCAAGGACATCCTCGGCATGGACGCCAAGAACCTCAGATCAGGCGTCGCCAACGTGGTCATCGACGTGGGCAAGTACGTCGCCACGACGATGATCGACGACGGGGGTATCGACCAGGTCGCCAACAGCTATCGACACGAAGCCGACCGTTTGTGCCAGTCCCTCGGCCAGGCCCTGGACGCGATCCAAGGAGACTTCGCCAAACAGCATGAAAAGGTCGACAACGAAAAACCCGGACTGTTTGTTCCACTGCCGGCGTACTGCGACGTGGACAGCCCGGATTTCTCCTACGAACGGTTCCGTGACACGGCGCACGATCCCGGACCGATCGGACCGCAGGTCGAGGCCGAGCGGCAGAAATACGTCGAAGAGAAACGGACGAATGATACCGAGATCGGGCGGCGGCTTGACCACCACGGCGACAAAGGAGTGATATGAGCAGGTCGGCGCATTGGCGCCGGTCGGCCCTCGTCGTGGCGGCGTTGATCGCCGCGGCGGCCTGCACCCCGGCGGCACCGCAACCATCTGATCCGACCGGCAGCCCGCCGCCGAGCCGCGCGACGTCGGTCCCGCGCCCGAGCACGCCACTGCCCAGCACCCCGCCGTCCATCACCCGCACGCTGGACGCCACCGCCTACCAGGAAAAGCCCTGTGAGCTGTTCCCCGTAGAGCAGGCCGCTGCCCTGGGCTTCCCCAGACCCGGACGCGACCTACCGGACTACAAGTCGAACGAATGCGGCCTGCTAGGCGACGACCTCTCCAGGCTCACGGTCCGGTACTACTTCGGGGGAAACCAGGTCAACCTCATCTATCGTGGCGAGGCCGAAGCCTGCCTTCGGGCGAAAGAGGGCGGCCGTTGTTGGCCGCGCGAAGAAATCAGGGCCATCACGATCGCAGGCCAGCCTGGGGTGAGCCGCAATGTCGACAATAAGACCGACCATTGTGTTGTCGCGGTAGGGCTGGATGCGCAACAGAGCATCGAGGTCAGACTGCAGATCGATCCTGGCGGCGACGACGCATGCGTCAAGGCGACCGCCATCGCCGAAGTGGTGGTGCGCAAGCTGGGTGGGTGAGCGGCCACCTCCGTCACCACCACTGGGCGAGGACGGTGATGGTGCCGGGGGCGACTTCGGTGAAGCCGGCGTCGCGGACGGCGATGAGGTGGTGGGTGCGCCAGGCGGTGGCGGGGTCGGCGCCGGGGTGCAGGGCGGACCACTGCTTGGGGGTGGGGGTGCGGACGGCGCAGGTGAATTGCGACTCGGCCCAACTGGCGCGGGCGGCGGGCGTGAGCAGGGCGGCGAGCAGCATGGTGGCGTGGCCGACCTGGGCGGCGGCCTTGCCGGCGCTCATCTCGATGGTGGGGTTGAGCCAGAGTACGGGGACTCCGGGCGGGGGCGCGGGGGGAGTGTCGGGTTTCAGTTCGCTGCCGGAGATCTGCAGGCGGGTGACCTCTTTGGGGGTGTCCACGACGCGGCCGGGGACCAGGGCGCGGACCTGAGCACCGTCCACTGTGGACGTGATGCCCGGCAGGTCCTGGACGGCGGCCCAGTGCGCGCCCCGGGCTCGGCGGGTGACCTTGCGGATCCGGCCGGAGACCCAGGCGGCCACCGCCTCGTGCCACTCCCCGTCCGGCTCGGCGCGGGGATCGAGGCAGACCGCGACGGCGGCCGCGGCGGCGGCCTCGAGGAGCGCCGTGCGGGTTGGCGGGTCGGTGCGTTCGATGCGCAGGATGACCGGCATGGCCCGGACCTGGTCGGGGTCCTCGTCGTCGGTGTCCGCGGTCGCGGCGGCCGGTAACCGCAACCAGGTCGCGTACCGGGCGGCCAGCGGATCCAGAACCGCGCTCATTGACGGGGGAAACCCAGGCCGTCGGCGGCGTCGGCGGCCTCTACCTCGGCCCTGGTCACGCCGAGCACGAACAGCACCACGTCCAGGTAGGGATGGGACAGCGCGGTGTCGGCCACCTCGCGCAGCGCCGGCTTGGCGTTGAACGCGACGCCGAGCCCGGCCGTGGTGAGCATGTCGATGTCGTTGGCGCCGTCGCCGATCGCCACGCACTGGGCCAGCGGCACGCTGAACCGTTCGGCGAACCGGCGCAGCGCCGCCGCCTTGCCCGCCCGGTCCACGACCTCGCCGGTCACCTGCCCGGTGATCCGGCCGTCCACGATCTCCAACTCGTTGGCGGCGCTGAAGTCCAGGCCGAGCTCGTCGACCAGCCGGTCGATCACCCGGGTGAACCCGCCGGACACCACGCCGCACCGGAAACCGAGCCGCTTGAGCGTGCGGATCGTGGTCCGGGCGCCCGGGGTCAGGGTCAGCGCCTCGGCCACCTCGTCCAGCACCGCCTCCGGCGCGCCCTCGAGCAGCGCCACCCGGCGGCGCAGCGCCTCGGTGAAGTCCACCTCGCCGCGCATGGCCGCCTCGGTGATCTCGCGGACCTGGTCCTCGCAGCCCACCTTGGCGGCCAGCATCTCGATCACCTCACCCTGGATCAGGGTGGAGTCCACGTCGAAGACCACCAGGCGCTTGGCCCGCCGGGTCAGGCCCTCCCGCTCGACCGCGATGTCCAGCCCGACCCGGACGGACACCTCGGCCAGCGCCGAGCGCAGGTCCGCATCACCCGTCTGGGTGTCCTGGGAGACCGAGACCCGCAGCTCAAGGCCGGTCACCGGATAGTCGGCCACCCTCCTGATGGCGTCGATGTTCGCGCCGAGCGCGGCGAGCCGCCTGGCCACCTCGGTGAACGCCTTGGCGGTCACCGGGCGGCCGAGCACGATCAGCACGTGGCTGGATCCGACCCGGGCCGGGGAGACCGGATCGACCCCCACCTCGACGTCGACGCTCATCGCCACGGTCGCCATGGCCTGCTCGACGGTCTCCTGCAGCCCCTCGGGGTCGCGCTCGGCGTCCACCAGCACACCGAGGACCAGCTGGCCGCGGATCACCACCTGCTCGACGTCGATGATGTCGACCCCGTGCCGGGTGAGCACCGCGAACAGCACCGAGGTGACACCCGGCTTGTCCGGGCCGGTGACCGTGATCAGGACGGGTGTGCTGTTCGGAGCTGAGCGAGCTACCACTGTCCTGCGGCCCCCGGTTCAGTTCGGCTTCGACGGATCACCCTTGCTGATCTCGGGCGGGTTCACCGCACCGGCGAGGGCTTCGGACGGCGCCGGTTTGTTGTGCTTGCCCGAGAACGGACCGGTGTACTTGTCCTCCTCCCAGCGCTCGACCATGTGCGGGTAGTGCAGGTCGAACGCCGGCCGCTCGGAGCGGATCCGGGGCAGTTCCTTGAAGTTGTGCCGCGGCGGCGGGGTCGGCGTCGCCCATTCCAGGGACGCGCCGTAACCCCACGGATCGTCCGCGTCGGTGGTCTCGCCGTACCGGTAGCTCTTGAACACGTTGTAGATGAACGGAAGCGTGGACGCGCCGAGGATGTACGCGCCGATCGTGGAGATCGTGTTCAGCGTGGTGAAACCGTCCCCGGGCAGATAGTCGATGTAGCGCCGCGGCATGCCCTCGTTGCCGACCCAGTGCTGAATCAGGAACGTGCCGTGGAACCCGATGAACGTGGTCCAGAAGTGGAACTTGGCCAGCCGCTCGTCCAGGAACCGGCCGGTGAACTTCGGGAACCAGAAGTAGATGCCGGCGAACGTAGCGAACACGATCGTGCCGTACAGCACGTAGTGGAAATGCGCCACCACGAAGTAGGTGTCCGCGACGTGGAAGTCCAGCGGGGGCGCGGCGAGGATGATTCCGGTCAGACCGCCGAACAGGAAGGTGACCAGGAAGCCGACGCTGAACAGCATCGGGCTCTCGAAGGTCAGCGAGCCCTTCCACATCGTGCCGATCCAGTTGAAGAACTTCACGCCGGTCGGGATCGCGATCAGGAAGGTCATCAGCGAGAAGAACGGCAACAGCACGGCGCCGGTGGCGTACATGTGGTGCGCCCACACGGCGACCGACAGCGCCGCGATGGCCAGCGTCGCGTAGACCAGGCCGCGGTAGCCGAACAGCGGCTTGCGGCTGAACACCGGGAAGATCTCCGACACGATGCCGAAGAACGGCAGCGCGACGATGTAGACCTCGGGATGGCCGAAGAACCAGAACAGGTGCTGCCAGAGGATCACGCCACCGTTCGCCGGGTCGAACACGTGCGCGCCGAACTGCCGGTCGGCCAGCAGGGCGAGCAGGGCGGCGGCCAGGATCGGGAAGGCGATCAGCACCAGGATGCTGGTGATCATGATGTTCCAGGTGAAGATCGGCATCCGGAACATCGTCATGCCGGGGGCGCGCAGGCAGACCACGGTGGTCAGCATGTTCACGCCGCCGAGGATGGTGCCAAGACCGCTCAACACCAGGCCGACGATCCACAGGTCGGCACCGACGCCCGGCGAGTGGATCTTGTCGGACAGCGGGGTGTAGGCGAACCAGCCGAAGTCGGCGGCGCCGCCCGGGGTCAGGAACCCGGCCATCACGATCGTGCCGCCGAACGCGAACAGCCAGAAGGCCAGCGCGTTGAGCCGCGGGAAGGCCACGTCCGGGGCGCCGATCTGGATCGGCAGCACCAGGTTGGCGAACCCGAACAGGATCGGCGTCGCGTAGAGCAGCAGCATGATCGTGCCGTGCATCGTGAACAGCTGGTTGTACTGCTCCGGCGAGAGGAACTGCTGCCCGGGCCTGGCCAGTTCGGACCGCATCAGCATCGCCATCGCGCCGCCGACCATGAAGAAGACGAACGACGTGACGGTGTACATGATCCCGATCCGCTTGGGATCGGTGGTCCAGAACAGGGAGAGCAGGGATGAACCCTTGACCGTCTGCCGCGCCTCGTACGGGCGCGTGGCGATCGGCTTCGGGGCTACTGCCGTCACTCCTGCCTCCTGATGATCTACGGCCGTGACTCGTAGGGATCGTAGCCGGCACAGCAGGAGCGGCCGCGGCTGGGCCGGCGCGGCGCGGGTCACACTTTACGCTGGTTCCCAGCAGGTCACGACCGGTGGGCGGCGGGTCAGCCGGGCAGCACGGCGTACTGCCGCAGGCACAGGTCCGGGTAGGTGACCGGGCCGCGCGGGCCGGGCACCTTGTCGATGTTGATCCCGGTCTCCGGCACGCCGAGCAGCTTGAAGCCGTCCAGCAGTCGGGTCGAGGCGTTCCAGAAGACGCCGGTGCCGGTGTAGCCGGCCAGGAACTCCTCGGCGGCTGCCGGGTCCTCGGTGACGATCGTGGCGGCCAGTCCCGAGGTCTCCTCGTTGGCCACCCGCGCGGCGTCGGCGACCCCGGTGACCGGGGCGATGGTCACGGTGGCCTCCCGCTCGGCGTCCAGCGCCCACTCGTAGCCGACGGCGTGGTCGTGCGGCGGCAGCGAGGGACGGACCCCCAGTTCACGCAGGGTGTCCAGGATCGCCGGCAGCACCGCGTCGTAACGGTCGGCGTGGATGAGCAGCAGGTTGAGCCGGTTACACACGCCGAGCCGGTCCAGGCCGCGTTCGACCAGGTCGCGGGTCCGCTCCGGGTCGGCCGCCACGTCCACGTACAGCACTCCCCCGCCGTCGGCGTGCGCCAGCGTGCGCACCCCGTGCCGGGCGGCGAGCTGACCCAGCTCGCGGGTGGACTCCCCGCTGCCCCGCAGGATGACCAGCGGAACCAGGTGCGGCAGGGTCACCAGGGCAGCGGCCGCGGCCCGGTCGGCGCTGGGCACCAGCTGGATGACGTCCGGATCGATGGCCACGTCGGCCAGCGCCGGGGCGACCACCTCGCGCACCAGCACGGTGGCCGAGCGCAGCGCCGCCGAGCCGGTCCGCAGCACCCCGGCGTTGCGCGACTTGACCAGTTGGGAGGCCACGTCCACGGTCACGTTCGGGCGCGCCTCGTAGTTCGCCCCGATCACGCCGACCGGACGGCGGCGCTCGACCAGGCGCAGGCCGCCGGGCAGCGTGCCCAGCTGCACCGAGCGCGCCGGGTGCGGGGCGCCGGCCAGCAGCCGCAGCTGCTCGGCCATGGCCAGCAGCCGCTCCTCGGTGATCCGCAGCCGGTCCAGCAGCCCGGCGCTCATCCCGCCGGCCTCGGCGGCGGCCACGTCCTCGGCGTTCGCGGCGAGCACGGCGGCCCGGGCGGCGGACAGCCGCGCGGCCATCTCGCCGAGTGCGGCGTCCACCGCCTCGTCGGTGGCGCCGGCCAGCGCCGGGGCGGCCTGCTTGGCGGCGGCCGCGCAGCTCGCGACGGCCTGTGCGGTGGTCTCGTCCAGCTTGGGGTCGCCCAGCACAGCGCTCATGTCCGAAAAGTGTGCCGCATCAGGCGAGCAGCCAGCCGCCGGCCAGCACCAGCGCACCGAGGCCGATCAGACCGAACGAACCGACCCAGAGGAAGCCGGGCGTGCCGGTCAGCCGACCGAGCTGGTCGGCGTCGGAGTCGTAGGCGCGGCCCCGGCGGCGGATCCGCTGCAGCTCGCCGACCGGCCGGATCCCGCCGAACAGCAGGAACCAGGTGATCACCTGGGCGAACGCGTCCTGCACCTCGGCCGGCGCCAACCAGGACACGCCGATCAGCACGGCGCCGGTGAGCAACACGGACACCACGCCGTAGGCGTTGCGCACCATGACGAGCACCCCGGCCAGCAGGACCGTGCTGAGCACCAGTGGTGCGCTCGGGTGTCCGGTCGCCAGCAGCCCGGCGTAGAGCAGGCCGAGGAGCGAGGGCGCCGGATAGCCGGCCAGCGCCGTGCACACCATGCCCGCGCCGTACGGGCGGCCCCGCGACAGGGTGAGCCCGGAGGTGTCCGAGTGCAGCCGGATCCCGCGCAGCCGCCGGCCGGCCAGCAGCGCGGTGAGCGCGTGGCCGGCCTCGTGCACGATCGTGATCACGTTGCGGGTGAGCCGCCACGGGCCGGGCAGCAGCACGACGAGCAGCGCCGCACCGGCGGCGATCAGGGCCACGGTGTCCGGACGCACGCCGAACAGATCACCATACGAGCGGTCGGATCGGTGTGATGATGTCGCACGTGGACCACTACGAGGAGATCCGGTACGCGGTGGACGGGGCGGTCGCGACCGTCTCGCTGAACCGGCCGGCGGCGCGCAACGGATACACCATGCGGATGGCCGACGAACTGGCCGACGCGTTCGGCCGGGCCGATCTCGACGACGGCGTGCGGGTGGTGGTGTTCACCGGGGAGGGGCCGGACTTCTGCGTCGGCGCGGACCTGTCCGGGGGCTCGCTCGGGGCCCCGACGCCGGACGCGGACTGGGACGAGCCGGCCGGCCGGTGCTCGATGCGCATCTTCGCGATGAACAAGCCGGTGATCGCGGCGATCCGGGGCGCGGCGGTCGGCGCCGGCTCGACGATCATCCTGCCGGCCGACTTCCGGTTGGCGGCTGCCGATGCGCGGTTCGGCTTCGTGTTCAGCCGCCGCGGGTTCTACCCGGAGGGCGCGTCGACGTGGTTCCTCCCCCGGCTGGTCGGCCTGGGGCGTTCCCTGGACTGGATGATCAGCGGCCGGGTGTTCGGCGCCGAGGAGGCCCTGGCCGCCGGGCTGGTCGGCGAGCTGCACCCGGCCGACGAGGTGCTGCCGCGGGCCTACGAGCTGGCCGCGGAGCTGGCCCGGCGCACCGCCCCGGTCCCGGTGGCCGTGATCCGGCACCTGCTGTTCCGGATGAGCCCGCTCGACTCACCGTTTCCGGTGCAGCGCCTGGACTCCCGACTGATCGCCGGCCTGGCGCAGAGCCCCGACGCGGTCGAGGGCGTGCTGTCCTTCCTGCAGAAGCGGGATCCCGTGTGGACGGAGACGGTGAGCCGCAACCTCCCGGACTACCTGCCGTGGAACGCGACCTGACGGTGCCGCGACCAGCGACTCGGGTGCCCGCACTCGGCAACTCGCCGAAAGCGCCGGGCGCCGCAGGCACCCGGCGCTTTCGGCACCGTTGCTACGAGGAGAGATCGATGGTGTCGCCGGCGGGGGTGGCGGTGTAGAGCTCGTCGATCTCGTGCTGGTACTTCTCGGCGATCGGCCTGCGGCGGAGCTTGAGGGTGGGGGTGAGCTCGTCGCCGCCGGGTTCCCAGACGGCGGGCAGGATCCGGAACCGCTTGATCTGCTCGGCCCGGGAGAGCTTCTCGTTGCCGGCCCGGACACCGGCGGTGACGGCGTCGCGGATGGTGGGGTGCGCGGCGAGGGCGGCCGGCGACGTCTCCGTCACGCCGTTCGCGGCGGCGAGGGCCGCGGCGGCGTCGGGGTCGAGGACGACAAGGGCGGAGATGTACGGGCGGGCGTCGCCGATCGCCACGACGGGGCCGAGGACGGAGCAGGACGCCTTGATGGTGTTCTCGATGTTGGCCGGCGACATGTTCTTGCCGGCCTCGTTGATGATCAGTTCCTTCTTCCGGTCCACGATCGTGACGTAGCCCTCGTCGTCGATCTTGGCGATGTCCCCGGTGTGCAGCCAGCCGTCGGCGTCGATGGTCTCGGCGGTCTTCTCCGGATCGTTGCGGTAGCCGCGCATGAGGGTCAGCCCGCGGGCGAGCAGCTCGCCGTCCTCGGCCAGCTTCACCTCGACCCCGGGCACCGCCTGGCCGACCGTGCCGATCTTCACGTTGTTCGGCGAGGTGCACGTCGACATGCCGCTGGTCTCGGACATGCCCCACACCTCGTACACCGGGATTCCCAGGCCCCAGAAGTACTCCAGCGTCTCGGCCGAGATCGGCGCCGCCCCGGACGCGCAGATCTGCGCCCGGTCCAGCCCGAGCTTGGCCCGCAGCTTGGACAGCACCAGCGCGTCGGCGATCTTGTGCTGCATCGCCAGCACCGCCGGGATCGGCTTGTTGGCCAGCGAGTACCGGGCCGCCCGCACACCGACGCCGATCGCCCAGTTGGCGATGTTCCGCTTGGCCGCCTTGGGCTCAGCGGCCAGGCCCGCGTCGATCGCGGACTTGAACTTCTCCCACACCCGGGGCACGCCGAAGAACAGGTGCGGCCGCACGTCGGGCAGGGCAGCGGCCATCTTGCGCGGGTCGTCCACCGACGTGGTCTCCGAGCCGAACAGCATCATCGAGTAGTGCGAGGTGACCCGGTCGGCGATGTGCGCGGCCGGCAGGTAGGACAGCACCCGCCAGCCCTTCTCGACCCGGAACAGGTCGACCGTGGTCGCCTCGACGGTGATGTTGGCGTGGGTCAGCTCCACGCCCTTGGGCGGTCCGGTGGTGCCCGAGGTGTAGATGATCGTGGCCAGGTCCTCCGGCCCGACCGCGCGCCAGGCCGCGTCGAAGTCGAAGTCGGCGTCGCCGCCGGCCTCCAGCTCCTCGAGCGAGATCGCGCCCTCGGCCGGGCCGTCCACGCAGACGATGTGTTCTATGTCACCCGCCACCTCGGCGATCCGCGGCAGGAACACCTTCTCGGTGAACACGACCTTGTTGCCGGCGTTGCCGAACAGGTAGGCGATCTGCTCCGGGGCCGAGGTGTTGTACACCGAGAACGGCGCCGCCCCGAGGTGCAGCGCCGCGGTGTCGCACAGGTGGAACTCCGGCCGGTTGGTCATCATCAGCGCGACGGTGTCGCCCTTCGACACGCCGCGGGCGGCCAGCCCGGCGGCGATCGCCCGGACCCGCTCGCCGTACTCCCGCCAGGTGACGGTCACCGCGTCACCGGGTGTCCGCAGTGCCACCGCGTCTGGCATCTCGGCTACCCGCGCCTGAAACGCCTCGCACAAGCTGCTGCTGATGTTGGCTGCCAATGGCTCGCTCATGTGCCCCACTCCGACCGCGCTGAAGGTTGCCGAGAGCGTAAAGCCATCTTTAGGTGCCGTCTAGAAGCCTGCGGCCGCCGGCAGCGGGTCGGGCCGGTGCAACCGGCGGAAGTTGCGGTGCAGGTAGACCAGGGGCTCACCGGGACCGGTGCGCACTCTGCGTACCTCGCCGAGCAACATGATGTGATCGCCGGCCGGCACCACACTGGTGGTGCGGCACTCCATCCGCACCGAGACGTCGCACAGCAGCGGGACGTCCTCGAAGCCGCGCTCCACCGCGATGCCCTCGAAGTCGTCCGCGGCGCTGCCGGCGAACCGGCGGGCCAGGTCTTCCTGGCCGTCGCGCAGCACGTTCACCGCGAACATGTCGGCCGCGGCGAACGCCGGCCGGCAGCGGTGCTGGCGGTCCAGGCACACCGAGATCAGCGGCGGGCGGACCGACACCGGGCTGAACGAGTCGGCGGTGCAGCCCCACCACCAGCCGCCCTGGTCCGCCGTGGTGATCACGGCGATCCCGGTCGGCCACCGGGCCATGGCGTCACGCACCGAACTCGGGTACACGGTCGCCGAGTTGATCATGATGCCACGACCGTCCGGTCCGGCACGGGGAACGGCGGGTGCTCGCCCGGCAACCGGTAGCAGTGGCTCGCGCCGTGCCGTTCGATCTCGCCGGCCAGCACGCCCGGATCCTGGCTGCCGCAGAACACCTGCGTGGCGCCGGTCCAGACGGCCGCGTTCAGGTGACCCTGCTGGAAGCTGGGCAGCGCGTTGAGCGTCACCGCCCGGTCGGAGAGCCCGTGCGCGGCGCCGGTGCGGACGGCGTCGAGCTTCAGCTCGTGGTGCCTGCGCCCGGCGGCCTTGGCGTAACCGCACCGCCCGGCGCCGAACACGATCGCGCCGACCTCGTTCTCGTCCCGGTCCCGCGGCTCGACCAGCAGGCCGCGGTCGCACAGCTCGGCGCAGACCGGCACACCCGGCCGGATGTCCGCGCCGTCCAGCAGCAGCACGTGCTCCAGCCCGGGGGCGGCGGTCAGCACCGGACGCGCCCGGTCGTGCATCGCGCCGGTCAGCACCACGGCCCGGGCCGCGACCGAGACCAGCAGCCGGTCGAGCACCGCGGCGTCGAGTTGCGGATGCACCGGCGCGACGACGTTTCCGCTGCGCACCACGGCGTAGTAGGCCACCGCGAACTCCACGCCGGGCTGCGCGGACACCGCGACGACCGAGCCGTCACCACCGATCAGCGTGCGGATTCCGGCCGCCAGCCGGGAGATCCGGTGGTCCAGTTCGGCGAAGGTGACCGGGCCGGCGTCGCCGAGCAGCGCGGTGCGGTCCGGCCAGGCGGCCGCGGCCAACATCGGCAGCACGTCGACCGATCCGACCGGCACCTGCCGGTGTTCGGGTTCCGGCACCGGTAACCGAGTTACGGTCGTACTCACGTCCAACACCCCCTGGAACAACTAGCGTTGCGGCCCGCTCGCCCAGACCGGCCGGCGTGCCTCGGCAAACGCCTTCGCCCGGCCGAGCGTGCCAAGGCTGAACGCCCGCAGCACCTCGCGCACCGCCACCCGGGCGTCCTGCGTGGCGCCGAACTCGGCGCCGAGCGGGCCGGTCATCGCCTCCCGCCGCAGCAGCACGGTGTGCTGGGCGGTGACCCGGACCCCGGTCGGCAGCCCGCGCACCACGAAGACACCGGTGTGCGCGCGCATGATCGCCGGGGGCCTGGTCTGCTTGTAGACGATGTGGGTCTCCGGGAAGCACACCCGGACCGTGGCGGTCGAGTGCACGGCGCCGTCGGGCGTCCGGATGTCGGTCTCGAGATGCTGGATGCCGAAGACCTCCTCGGCAAGCAGCACGCGGTCGACGTGCGCCAACCGCTGCGGGTAGTCCTCGGCGCGGGCCAGAAAGTCGTACACGTCACGGGCATCGCCATCGATGTCCACGCTGTCCTCGCAGGACAGCCAGAGCGCATCGAGCTCGGTGTCGAGCTCGGCGGTCTCCCGCAGCGCCGCGAGCATCGCGCGGCTGTTGCGGTCGATCGCCGCGGCCAGCCACTCCGCGTCCGCCGGGTTGTCGTCGACGACGCGGTAGTAGTGGTCGAGGGTGACCAGTGCGCCGTTTCCCTTCGGCAGCACCAGCCACAGTCCACCCATGGAGGCCACCGGGTCCGGTGTGCCCTCCTGCCGGAAACGCACCTGCGTGCGCACCGGGTTGAGCTCGCGGTGGGAGACGTAGCTGTGCACGTCGCCACCGACCAGCTCCCAGACCCGGACCCGTTCGCCGGATCCGGCATACCCCAGGTGTTCCACCGAGACCGTCGGATCGAAGATCTGCGGCCACCGGTTGACATCCGCGATGAGCTGGTAGACCCGTTTCGGTTGGGCGGCAACGCGAATCGTGTGCCGCGCGGTGCGGATCATCAACTCTGCCATGATCGCTCCCTCCACTCGGCGAGCGCATCGGCTACCTGTGATTTTCCCCACCCGCCCTGGAGGAACTCTCGAGTTGCGGTGGGGTTTCCGTTGATCAACACCGGGCGACCCCGATTGCGCCGGATTTCAGCGAAGCTCGAGCGTCGGTGCACCGGCCGGCCGCATGCTGCGGTTGGAGGGATCAGCCATGGACAGGCCAGTTCGCCGGCGCCGGACCACAGTGCTGACCGTTGACGCCGGCCCCGGGCACCGGGTGCCCGCCCGCTTCTACACGCTCGTCGTCGGTGACCGCACGGCCGAAGCCGTGCACGCCGAACTGCTCGTGCCGGACGGCGCCGAGCTGCGCCCGGCACACCGCGAACCACCCGATCTCGACCAGGCCGCCTGACGGCTCAGCCGACCGTCCAGGTGTCCTTGCCGTGCAACAGGGCGCGCAGGTCGGCCGGGCGCGCCGCACGGGCCCGCGCGACCTGGTCCCGGACGTGGTCGTCGTAGGTCGGCCGGGTCACGTCCCGGAAGATCCCGGTGACCGTGTGCGAAAGGTCCTGTGTGGACAGTCGGGACAGGGCGAAGGCGTAGCTGGGATCGTCCAAGGTGGCGTCGTGCTTGATCACGGCGTCGTCGCCGACGTCCTCGATCCGGGCCACGCCGAGCGACCCGAACCCGGAGTGCACCACGCCGTACTCACCGTCCGGGCCGAACCGGATCGGCTGGCCGTGGCTGAGCGGGATCAGCCGTCGTTCCTTCTCGCCGGCCTCCTTGAGCACGTCGAACGCGCCGTCGTTGAAGATCGGGCAGTTCTGGTAGATCTCGATGAACGCGCTGCCCCGGTGCTGCGCGGCGGCGGTGAGGATCTCGGTGAGCTGCGCCCGGTCCGAGTCCATGGTGCGGGCCACGAACGTGGCCTCGGCGCCCAGCGCGAGGGAGATCGGGTTGAACGGGTGGTCCAGTGAGCCCATCGGGGTGGACTTGGTGACCTTGCCCTCCTCGGAGGTGGGCGAGTACTGGCCCTTGGTCAGGCCGTAGATCCGGTTGTTGAACAGCAGGATCTTGAGGTTGACGTTG
>NZ_DASUCC010000017.1:0-16085 GCF_035762905.1 Actinophytocola sp. | reverse complement strand
GCCATCTCGGATGTCCAGGAGGAGTCGAACCGGGAGGCCACGATCGTGTATGAGGTGACCGGGACGGCGGAGAACGTCTCCATCAGCTACACCACGTTCGGCGAGGGGGTCACGACGAACCAGGAGACGGTGGCCACCCTGCCGTGGGCCAAGGAGGTGCGGACCACCGGTCTGGGCAAGGGGGGCTCGCTCACGGTCAGTGCCGGCCCGGATGGCGGGGAGGTGACCTGCAAGGTCACCATCGACGGAGAGCAATCCAAGACCGGCACCGCCTCGGGGCCGTTCGCCACGGCCTCGTGCTCCGGGTTCTGAACCCGGCGGCCTGATTCCCTAGTGGCGGCCGGAACCGCCGTGGCCGCCGCTGTCGTCGCCGTGCCGGTCATCGTCGCCGCCGCGGCCCCGGTTGCGGCCGTGATCGTCGTCGTCGCCGTGGTCGCGGGACGTCGAGGTCGCCGGGGTGCGGGTGGCGTCGTCGGTGTCGACGCGGGTGATGGTGCCGGTGGCGACGTCGATGCGGATGTCGGCGCGGGCGCCGGACGGGGTGGTGATGCGGACCTTCCATTCGGCGCGGCCGTGTTCGAGCTCGGGTTCGACGTTGGTGACGGTGCCGCCGCCGGTGTGGGCGAGGGCGATCTGGATGGCGCGGTCGCGGGTGACGACCGCGCCGGGGGCCGGGATCGGTGCGGACGTGGAACTGGACGTCGAGGTGGAGGTGGCGTTCGGGGACAGGGTGTCGGTCGAGCTGGTGGGGGTCGCGGTCGGGTCGTCGTTCGCGGTGAGGGCGACGGCGGTTCCGGTGGAGATCAGCAGGGTGGCCGCGCCGGCCGCGAGGGCGAGATATCGAGTCTTGGTCATGGCAACGACGATGCCGGGCGGCGGGGTAGCGGCGCGCTGTGCGAAGGCTAAGGGGCGGCTAAGAAGGTGACGGTGGCGCGCAGGCCACCGAGCGGGGACCGGTCCAGGACAAGATCGCCGCCGGTGCGCGCCGCGGTGCGCCGCACGATGTCCAGGCCAAGGCCGCTGGAGCCGGAGCCGGAGGCGCCGCGGCGGACCAGCGCGGACTCGGGCAGGCCGGGGCCGGCGTCGTCGACGGTGAGCACCACGCCACCGGGGCGGGGGGCCAGCCGGACGGCGAACGCGCAACCGTCCGGGGTGTGGGCGAATACGTTGCCCAGCAACGCGTCCACGCAGGCGGCGAGGTCACCGCGGCCGGTGGCGACCGGCAGCGGGGGTGCGGCGAGGTCGCGGGTCAGCTCGCGGTCGGTGTCCTCGGCCAGCGCCGACCAGAAGTCGACCCGCTCGCGGACCACCTCGGCGGCGTCGCAACCGGTCCGGCCGTCGCCGGAGCGCCACCGGGCCGCCTCGATGGACTGGGTGACCCCGCGCTGCACGGCGTCCACGCCGGCGCCGATCCGGGCGGCGTCCCCGGCGTCGGGCAGCGCCTCGGCCTCCAGGCGCAGGGCGGTCAGCGGCGTGCGCACCCGGTGCGCGAGGTCGGCGATGGTCTCCCGTTCCTCGCGCAGCAGCTCGGTGATCCGGCCGCCGAGATGGTTCAGCGCCCGGGCCACAGTGCCGAATTCGTTGGGAGCCAATGGATCCGCCCGCGCGGTCAGGTCACCGCCGGCCAGCCGGCCGGACACGCCGGCCAGCTCGATCGTGGCGCGCACCAGTCGCCTCGCCATTCGGTCGGCGACGAGCAGGCTCAGCCCGAGCAGCGCGATTCCCAGCAATGCCAACAGAAACCACGCCCGGGCCACACCGCGGGCCAGCTCGGACCCCGGCACGAACGCCCGGATCACGTCGTAGGAACCGGCGGTGTTGCGCACCGCGAACACGATCTCCCGGCCGCCCGGCACCTCGCCGGACGCGCTGGTGCCCCGTGCCCCCAGCTGCACCAGCGGCGAGCGCGGCGCCTCGGCGCCCAGCCGGGTGCCGTCGGCGAGGAACACGCTCAGGTCGTACGGCGAGGTCGCGTCCGCCTGCGCGACGCTCACCGCCAGCCCGGCCCGGTCCGCGGTCGCCACCGTGGAGCTCAGCGCCTGCGCCCGGACCGTGGCGCCCTGCACGGCGCGGTCCACGGCGACCCCGCGGACCAGCACGGCCAGCGGGATCAGGAACGCGACCAACACGAGCGACGTGGTGGCACCGACCAGAAGCAGAACCCGGCGGCGCATCAGGTCTCCGGCGCCGCGACCCGGACGCCAACGCCGCGCACGGTGTGCAGGTAGCGCGCTTCCTGCGCGGACTCACCGAGCTTGCGCCGCAACCAGGACAGGTGCACGTCGACCGTCTTGTCCGCCCCGCCGTACGGCAGCCGCCAGACCTCGGCGAGCAACTCGCGCTTGGTCACCACCTCGCCCGCGCGGGCGGCCAGGTAGTGCAGCAGCGCGAACTCGCGCGGGGTCAGCTCAAGATCCCGGCCGTCCAAAGTGGCCTCCCGGGTGCGCGCGTCGAGCCGCAGCCCGCCGACCACCACCGCGCCGTCCGCCCGCTGCTCGCCGCCCCGGCGCAGCACGGCCCGGATCCGGGCGTCCAACTGTGCCGCGCTGAACGGCTTGACCACATAGTCGTCCGCGCCGGCGTCGAGCACCGCGACGATCTCGGCCTCGTCGTCCCGTGCGGTGGCCACCACCACCGGCACCCGGCTGGCCCCGCGCAGCATCCGCAGCACCGTGCCGCCGTCCACGTCGGGCAGTCCCAGGTCGAGCACCACCACGTCCGGCCGGCTCGCCACCGCCTGCTCCAGCCCGGCCATGCCGGTCGCGGCCGAGGACACCGCGTGCCCGCGCTCGGTCAAACCGCGGATCAGCGCCTGGCGGATCACCGGGTCGTCCTCGACGAGCAGCACGTTCGGCACGGCTGCCACCGTAGGCCACGCCGCCCCCCGCGCGGCGCCGGAAAACCGGGCGATGAGGCTGCCATAACCCGGCCTTAACCTTCGCGGACCCATCCTGGACCCGATGAACAGGACCACCGGCGCGATCCTCGCCTGGCTCGCCGTCGCCACGACCGCGACGGTCGCCACCTCGCTCGCGGTCGGTGCCATCGGCACCGGGATCGTGCCGCAGGCCGAACCGCCACTGAGCCCCGATGAGGTGAACCGCCGGCTGGCCGAGCCGGCAACGGGTACCAGCCGCCCGCCGGTCCCGACGACCACGACGACCCCGACGACCACGACTGGCAACAGTTCCACGCCACCGCCCGGCGACCCGCCCACGGTGCTGTCCAGCCAGGGCGGCATCGTGTACGCCCGGTGCGAGCCCGGTGTGGACATCGTCTCGGCGTCGCCCGCGCAGGGTTATCGGGTCAAGGACATCGAGCCGGAGGACGGCGGCCAGCGGGTCCGCTTCGAATCCGGCCGCGTCCGGATCGAGGTCACCGTGACCTGCGCGAGTGGTACGCCCCGGGCCTCGGTTCGCGTGAACTGAGCAGACCTGCGCAGGAGACCGTTTGCTGACGTACCAACCGTTCTGAGCGCACGCATCGCCTGGTTGGGTGACTGACAGGACCGGGTCGTCCGGTCATTGTGGACGCATGATCCCGACTACCGAGGCGGAGGCGTACTCCGCCGGCTGGACCTGGAACTTCAACACCGGCATGGTCGAGCCGACCACCGAGGAGCAGGCCTACGAGGCCGGCTGGGCCTGGGATCCGCACGAGCGCCGCCCGATCCCGCGGGACGAGCTGCACGCCTACGAGGTCGGCTGGGGCTGGGATCCCGCCGCCGGTATGCCGATCAGCCCGGACCAGTGGTGGTGATCGCCGCCGCGTGACCCGGCCGAAATCCGCTGTACTGGACCGGTCGGCATCGCGGACCATGGTCGGTGATGCGTAGTACCGTGCGGCCACTCGAGGCTGGAAGGGGCAGCAGCGTCGAGGCCGGCTCGCCGCTGCATTTTGTGCTGCAGTTCGACGACATGGACTCCCCGGCGGACGTTATCGACAGCCTGGCGCTCGCGGAGTTCCTCAGCGGCCGGCAGCCCTGGGCGCGCAGCCGGCGGCTGGACCGGGTGCGGGCGGACGCCGACCTGCTTCCGGCCGGCGCGACGCTGCTGCGTTCGGCCGTCCGGGAGAGCGGGCTGGCCCGGCTCGCCGCCGGCGACGGGTGGACGATGCGGGTGGTCACCTGGGTGGACGCCGGCGCCGAGGTCACGATCACCGCGGTGAGCGAGCGGTTGGCCGAGTCCGTGTTGGCCGAGGCACTGGACGGCGCGGAGGAGCCGGAGCCCGAGGACGAGACGGTGGCCATGGGGTTCTGGTACCACTCGCCGGGGCGCGGGGTGCTGCGGATCATCCGGCCGATCACGACCGGCGGCTGGGCCGGCATCCGGGACAACTACCCGAACCGCGCGGCCCTCGTGCTCGACCGGTTGATGGGGCTCAACCCGGACACCGTCAACGGCCGGTTGCTGCTGCTGCACGGACCGCCGGGCACCGGAAAGACCACGGCGCTGCGGGCGCTGGCCCGGGAATGGCGCGCCTGGTGTCAGGTGGACTGCGTGCTGGACCCCGAGCGGCTGTTCGGCGACCCCAGCTACCTGATGGACGTCGCGGTCGGCGAGACCCGGGAGGACACCAAGCGACGGTGGCGGCTGCTGATCCTCGAGGACTGCGACGAGTTGATCGGCGGGGACGCCAAGGCGAGTTCCGGGCAGTCGCTGTCCCGGCTGCTCAACCTGACCGACGGTCTGCTCGGGCAGGGCCGCGACGTGCTGGTCGCGATCACCACGAACGAGGATCTGACCCGGCTGCATCCGGCGATCGTGCGGCCCGGCCGGTGCCTGGCGCAGATCGAGATCGGTGCGTTGCCGCATGCCGAGGCGGTGCGCTGGCTCGGCGCCCCGGCCGGGGTGGGCCCGGACGGGGCGACGCTCGCCGAGCTGTACGCGCTGCGGGACGGCACCGACCGGCTCACCCGCGCCGAGCCGGTCGAGGTCGGCGGATACCTGTAATACCGCTTCGACCTCGACGCGGTATCGGCCGGCGGAGTAGGTTCGGGTGAGACCTACCGATCGGTAACACCGACAAGGAGGCGGCACCGTGGGCAACGAGGCGCAGGTGACGGAGAAGGACGCCAGGGCACTCGCCGAGGCGTCCCGGGAGACGGACTGGAAGAAGCCCTCATTCTGCAAGGAGCTGTTCCTCGGCCGGTTCGACCTGGACCTGATCCACCCGCATCCCCGGCCGGACCGCGAGTCGCAGGCGCGGGCCGACGAGTTCCTCACCCGGTTGCGCGAGTACTGCGACACCCTGGACGGCTCGGTGATCGAGCGCGAGGACCGGATTCCGGACGAGTATGTCAAGGGCCTGGCCGACCTCGGCTGCTTCGGGATCAAGATTCCGGTGGAGTACGGCGGGCTCGGGCTCACCACGGTCGCCTACGGCCGCGCGCTGATGCTGGTCGGCTCGGTGCACGCGAGCCTGTCCGTACTGCTGTCGGCGCACCAGTCGATCGGCGTGCCGGAACCGCTCAAGCTGGCCGGCACCCCCGAGCAGAAGCAGGAGTTCCTGCCGCGCTGCGCAAAGGGTGCGATCACCGCGTTCCTGCTCACCGAGCCCGACGTCGGCTCCGATCCGGCCCGGATGGCCTCCACCGCGGTGCCGACCGCGGACGGCGAGGCCTACCAACTGGACGGCGTGAAGTTGTGGACCACCAACGGAGTCGTCGCCGAGCTGGTCGTGGTGATGGCCCGGGTGCCCAAATCCGAGGGGCACCGCGGCGGGATCTCCGCGTTCATCGTCGAGGTCGACTCGCCCGGCATCACGATCGAACGGCGCAACACGTTCATGGGTCTGCGCGGCATCGAGAACGGCGTCACCCGGTTCCACAACGTGTTGGTGCCCAAGCGGAACCTGGTCGGCCGCGAGGGTGACGGCCTGAAGATCGCGCTCACCACGCTCAACGCCGGGCGCCTGTCGATCCCGGCGACGTGCACCGCGGCCGGCAAGTGGTCGCTCAAGATCGCCAGGGAATGGTCGAACGCCCGGGTGCAGTGGGGTCAGCCGGTCGGCAAGCACGCCGCGGTGGCCAGCAAGATCGCCTTCATCGCGGCGACCACCTACGCCATGGAGGCCGTGCTCGACCTGTCCGGGCAGATGAACGACGAGGGCCGCAACGACATCCGGATCGAGGCGGCACTGGCCAAGCTGTGGGCGAGCGAGATGGCCAGTCTGATCGCCGACGAGCTGATCCAGATCCGGGGCGGGCGGGGCTACGAGACGGCCGCATCGCTTGCCGCCCGCGGGGAGCGGGCCGTGCCGGCCGAGCAGCTCGTCCGGGACCTGCGGATCAACCGGATCTTCGAAGGCTCCAGCGAGATCATGCGGTTGCTGGTGGCGCGCGAGGCGGTGGACGCGCACCTGAAGGCGGCCGGCGACCTCGCCGATCCGGAGGCGGACCTGAAGCGCAAGGCGCGGGCCGCGGGCAAGGCGAGCGGCTTCTACGCCAAGTGGCTGCCCCAGCTGGTCGCCGGGAAGGGCCAGCTGCCGGCGTCCTTCCGGGAGTTCGGCGCGCTGTCCAAGCACCTGCGCTACATCGAGCGCAGCGCCCGGAAGCTGGCCCGGTCGACGTTCTACGGGATGGCGCGCTGGCAGGCCGGGTTGGAGAAGCGGCAGGGATTCCTCGGCCGGATCGTGGACATCGGCGCCGAGCTGTTCGCCATGTCCGCCGCCTGCGTGCGGGCCGAGATGCAGCGCGCCGAGAGCGCCGCGGAGGGAGCCGCGGCCTACGACCTCGCCGACGTGTTCTGCCGGCAGGCCCGGCTGCGGATCGAGAAGCTGTTCGACGGTCTGTTCACCAACACCGACGACGTCGACTACCGGCTCGCACTGGACACTTTGGACGGTCGGTACGAGTGGCTGGAGGCCGGCGTCATCGACCCCAGCGAGGGCACCGGGCCGTGGATCACCACCTGGCAGCCGGGCGCGTCCACGGCGGAGAACGTCGGCCGGCGCTACCTGCCGTCCACCCGTGAGGAGCCGGCCAAGAAGGGCGGTGGCGGAACCAGAAAGCGCGCCACGGCCGGCCGAAAGGACACGGAATAACCGGCGTGCGGCGCGGCGGTGTTGACTGTGCCCATGGGTGACGATCAACAGGACGGCCGGCTGCGCGGACACGGTGGCGCGTTGGCCGTTGCGGCGGCCCGGGCGCACGGCATCGGCACGATGTTCACGCTGTCCGGCGGGCACGTGTTCCCGCTCTACGACGGCGCGGTGCAGAGCGATCCGCCGATGCGCCTGGTGGACGTGCGGCACGAGCAGAGCGCGGTGTTCGCCGCCGAGGGGATGGCCAAGCTCACCCGGGTGCCCGGACTGGCCGTGCTCACCGCTGGTCCCGGGATCACCAACGGGATCAGCGCGGTCACCACGGCGCACTTCAACGGTTCGCCCTTGCTGGTGCTCGGCGGCCGGGCGGCGCAGGCCCGGTGGGGCGCCGGTGCGCTGCAGGAGCTGGACCACCCGCCGCTGCTCGCGCCGGTGACCAAGCGCGCCGCCACGATCGGCGCGGTGGCCGAGATCCCGGCGGCGGTCGACGAGGGGCTGCGGCTGGCCGCCACCCCGCACCGCGGCCCGGTCTTCCTCGACGTGCCGATCGACGTGCTGTTCAGCCACGGCGAGGCGGATGCGCCCGCGGCTGCCGGGGTAGCGCCCGCGGTTCCCGACCCGGAGGCGGTCGAGGAGGTCGCCCGGGCGCTGGCGACCGCCCGGAAACCCGTGCTGGTGCTCAGTTCCGACGTGTGGGCCGGCGGCGCCGAGGACGCCGCCCGGCGGGCGGCCGAGACGATGGGACTGCCCACGATCACCAACGGCATGGGCCGCGGGGTGCTGCCCGCGGGGCATCCGCTGCTGGTCACCCGGGCCCGCTCGCGCGCGTTCGGCGCGGCCGATCTCGTGGTCGTGGTCGGGGCGCCGCTGGACTTCCGGCTCGGCTACGGCCAGTTCTCCGGTGGTGCCAAGGTCTGCCAGCTCACCGACTCGGCCGGCCAGTTGGCCGGGCACGTGGAACTGGCCGGGTCCGCGTGCGGTGATCTCACCCTGGTGCTGGACGGGCTGGTCGAGGCCTGGCAGCGGGCCGGCGGGGCGCGCTACGCCGACTGGGTGGCCGAGCTGCGCGGTCTCGCCGACGCCGCGGTGGCCGCCGACGCGGAGGTGCTGGACAGCGACGCCGACCCGATCCACCCGGCGCGGGTCTACCGCGAGCTGGGCCGCCAGCTCTCCGAGGACACGGTGGTGATCGGCGACGGCGGCGACTTCGTCTCCTATGCCGGGCGGTTCGTCGAGCCGCGCCGGCCCGGCTGCTGGCTCGACCCCGGGCCGTACGGGTGCCTTGGCACCGGGCTGGGTTACGCGATCGCGGCCCGGATCGCCCGGCCGTCCGCGCCGGTGGTGCTGCTGCTCGGCGACGGTGCGGCCGGGTTCTCCCTGATGGACGTGGACACGCTGGTCCGGCACGGGCTGCCGGTGGTGATGATCGTTGGCAACAACGGAATCTGGGCCCTTGAGAAGCACCCGATGCGGTTCCTCTACGGCTACGACGTGGTCGCCGAACTCGCGCCGCGGACCCGCTACGACGAGGTGGTCCGGGCGCTGGGCGGTGCGGGGGAGCTGGTGACCGCGCCGGACGACATCGGTCCGGCGATCAAGCGTGGGCTCGACTCCGGCGTGCCGTACCTGGTCAACGTGATCACCGATCCCGCGGTGGCCTATCCGAGGTCCACCACCGGCATATGACCTAGCCGTAGACCTGCTGGCGTGCGGCCGAGTAGGGGCCAAGCACGGCGGTGCCGTCGCCGGTCGGCTCGAGTGTCCGGGATGGACGGTGCCAGGCGGGCGGCTCGGCGCCGCCGGCGAGCACCCAGGCGGCCTGCCGGGCGGCACCGAGTGCGACGTACTCGTCCGGGTCCGGCACGTCGACCGGAACGCCGAACAGCCCGGCGGCCACCGCCTGCACCGCGCTCGACCGGCTGGCGCCGCCGATCAGCAGCACCCGGCGCACCTCGACGCCGGTGGCCCGCAGCGCCGCCAGCCCGTCCGCGAGGCCGCACAGCATGCCCTCGACCGCGGCCCTGGCCAGGTTCTCCGGCGTCATGTTGGCGCCGCGCAGGCCGACCAGGGTGCCGGTGGCGTTCGGCAGGTCGGGGGTCCGCTCGCCCTCCAGGTAGGGCAGCATGACCAGGCCGCCGGAGCCCGGCTCGGCGCGCAGGGCGAGCGCGTCCAGCCCGGCCAGGTCGGTGCCGAGCATCCCGGCGGTGGCGCCGAGCACCCGGGCCGCGTTCAGCGTGCAGACCAGCGGGAGGTAGCGGCCGGTCGCGTCGCAGAACCCGGCCACCAGGCCGGAGGCGTCGGCCGCCGGGGTGTCCACGGTGGCGAACACGGTGCCGGAGGTGCCGAGCGAGACGACCACGTCGCCGGGACCGAGACCCAGGGCCAGCGCCGCGGCCATGTTGTCCCCGGTGCCGGGTGCCAGCACGGCACCGGCCGCGGCGGGCACCGCCCCGTGCGCCGTCTGGCCGGCCGGCTCGGCCGGGCCGAGCACCTCGGGCAGCCGCGGGCGCCGGCCGCCGAACGCCGCGTCCAGCACCTCGGGCAGCCAGGCGCCGGTCCACGGGGAGAAGTAGCCGGTGCCGGAGGCGTCGCCCCGGTCGGTGGTGATCCGCTCGGGACGCCCGGCGAGCTGCCAGGTCAGCCAGTCGTGCGGGAGCGCGACCGCGGCGACCCGGTCGGCGTTGTCCGGCTCGTGCTCGGCCAGCCAGGCGAGCTTGGTGACGGTGAAGCTGGCCACCGGAACCGACCCGGTGTGCTCGGCCCACCAGGCCGGCCCGGCACCGTCCTGGACGAGGCGGCGAGCCTGGTCGGCGGAGCGGGTGTCGTTCCACAGCAACGCGGGCCGGACCACCTGGCCGGCGGCGTCCATGGCGACCATGCCGTGCTGCTGGCCGGCGACCGACACCGCGGCCGGTGGCTCGGCCGAGCCGGCGGTGGCCTGGGCGATGGCGTCCTGGCAGGCCTGCCACCAGGCCGCGGGATCCACCTCGGTGCCGTCCGGGTGGGCGGCCCGGCCCTCGCCGACCACCTTGCCGGTGTCCGCGTCGGTCAGCAGCGCCTTGGTCGATTGGGTGGAGGAGTCGATCCCGAGCACGAGCGTCATGACTGGCATGATTCCGGAAAGCGCATTCCCTTGGCCAGGGACCTATCGCGAGCCGATCCGCGCCGCGAGCCGCTCGGCCTGGTCCCTGGTGAAGCGGCCGGTGATCACCGCCGTGCCGCCGAGGATGGCTTCCTGGATCGTGGGCGCCGAGACCACCTGAGCGTCGACCACGATGGCCACCCGCGCCTCGACGTTCTGGCTGGTGAAGTCGGCCCAGATCCGGGCCGCCGGGTCGGTGAAGTCGATCGTCACCACCCACCCGCCGGTTCCGCTCTGGTCCGGTTCCGCCCGGGCGCGCCGGATGTCCGTCCCGGTGAGCACGGCCGGAAACAGCACGTGTTTGGCCCGTTCCGCCGGCTCGCAGGTGACCAGTGGCAGGGCAGGCTCGACCCAGTGCCGCAACGGATCCGGCCCCGAGCAGTCCAGCCCGTCGAGCACCGACTCGGCCACAACCGGAATGTCGATGACCGCAGGGTTCTGCCGGATCGCCCGCGCCTCCTCGACTTCCGGACCGGGAGCCGGGGACGACCGGGTCGGCGACCGTGTCCCGGCGGGCGCCGATTGCGTCGACCGTCCCGTGGTTCCCGACGACGCCGGGGTTCCCGGGTTTCCCGACGGTGCCGGGTTTCCCGACGGTGCCGGGGCTCCCGACGGAGCCGGCGCGGGTCCGCCCGTGTCCGGCTCCGTCGTCAGCACTTTGCGAAACTCCAGCCGTACGGGTTCGACGGGCGACTCCGTTCGAGCAGGCGCCGTCCCGGTGGGCACCCCGTGTCCGGCGACCGTGCGCTGGCACGCGACCAGAGCGGTCAGGCAGACCAGGACGACGGAGGCGATCCCACGCGACACCCGCACGGCGTGCATCATCGCGTGGGCGTCTCGTCGTCGAAGATCCGGGTGACCACGGTGCCATCCCGGGTGATGTAGCCGTTGATCAGCCCCGCGGTGCTGTGCGGGGTGGCCAGCACGCCCCGGGGATCCAGCGCGATCGCGCCACCCGTCGCGCCGAGCGCCGGGATCTTCTCAGTGATCACCCTGGCCGCCGCCCGCGCGACGTTCGCGCCGGTGTACTCCATCAGCGCGGAGATGTCGTAGGCCGCCACACCGCGGATGAACACCTCGCCGGTCCCGGTGCACGAGATCGCGACCGTGCGGTTGTTGGCGTAGGTGCCGGCACCGATGATCGGCGAGTCACCGACCCGTCCCACGAGCTTGTTCGTCAGCCCGCCGGTGGATGTGGCCGCGGCGACGTCCCGGTTGCGGTCCACGGCGACCGCACCCACGGTCTCGCCGATGCCGGTCTCGACGGCGGCACCGGACTGCGGGTTCTTGGCCGCGATCAGGGCGTCCCAGCGGCGCTGGGTGAAGAAGTAGTCCTGCGTCGTATAGGGAACTCCGTTCTGTAGAGCGAAGATGTCCGCGCCGCGACCCGCCATCAGCACGTGCCGCGAACGTTCCATCACCATGCGGGCCAACGAGATCGGGTTCTTCGTGTTGTGCACCCCGGCCACCGCCCCGGAGCGCTGGTCCCGACCGTTCATGATCGACGCGTCCAGCTCGTTCTCGCCGTCGGTGTTGAACACGGCGCCCTTGCCGGAGTTGAAGTTCGGGTCGTCCTCGAGCACCCGAACCGACGCTTCGACCACGTCCAGACTCGGCCGGCCCTCGTTGATCAGGGCGTACCCGGTCCGCAGCGCCCGCTCGAGCCCCCCGCGGAAGGCCTGCTCCTGCTCGGGGCTGATGCTGCCGCGCGGCAGCGATCCGGCGCCGCCGTGCACCGCCAGCACGACGTTGCGCACGGCCGAGGCATCGCCACCGGAGCCATCCGGCTGCCCGTCGACGTCGGGTGCCATCGCCTGCCGCTTGACGCCCGGGGCGACGCCGGACGCCGGCCGCCCGTTGCCGCCCGCTGCCGGGGCGCCGGCGCCGGCCACCGCCTGCCGGGCGGCGCCGGATGCCGCCTGCTCGGTGCCGTCAGCGCTCGCCGCCGAGCCGGACAACCCGAACACGGCGGTAACCGTGAGGGCTGCCAGGCTGACCAGGATTCCGCGTTGTGGCGGAGAAAACATGCGACCGACCTCCTCGAGGGTGTGTCAACGGTCCACCCCACTCTCGAGCCGGTCAGCATGCGGGTCAACGGTTCATCGGCGCTCCCTCCGCTCCAGGCCGCGGTCCGGATGCCAGCTCTCGATCACCAGATGATCGGCCGGCTCGCCCAGCCGGGTCAGCACCACCTCGGTGACGTAGATCCGGAAGCGGTGTGACCCGTCCTCGCCGGCATGATCACCGATCTCCTCCGCCCGGCCGGCGATCTTGGCTTCACCGGCCCACGACGTGTTGTCCTCGGACGGGTCGACGGTCGGCGAGTGCAGGGCGACCCGGGGATCGCGGCGCAGGTCGAGAGCCTTGACCGCGTTCGCCATGCTGCCCACGAAAAGCCCGCCGTCGCCGAACTCCACCTCGGTCCCGCTGATCCGGGGGCCGCCGTCCCGGCGCAGCGTGGCCATCGTGCAGTGCCTGGCGATGCCGAACCGCTCCCGCACCCGGGTGGCGAACGCAGGTTCGGCGTCGGCGAGGTCGTTCCATGAGGTCATGCGGGGATGGTGGCACGGGCCACCGACAGTTTTCGCCGGTCAGTCCGGTTGCGGGTCCGACTTGTCCTCGGCCAGCGACTCGGTGAGCTCGATCATCCACGGGTCCGGCGGCACCGCGTCCGGGCCGACGACCTGCATCGAGGCCAGCACGGTGAGCAACATGCCGGTGGCGAGGAAGTCCCGTGCCTCCGCGGCCGAAGCGTCGGTGAGTTCCCGGATCAGGTGATAGATCCGGCCGAAGCCGGACCGCACGACCATGCCGATGGCCGGCTCGATGCTTGCCGCGTACCCGTGCAGCATCACCGCGAGCAGGTCGCGCTCGGCCAGCAGGGTGTCGTAGGCGGCGCCGAGGTCGGACAGGTCGGCGGCACCGTTCTCGGCGGCCTCCCGGAACGACTGCTCGATGCGGTTGACCGCGCGTTCGACGGCGGCCACGAACAGCCGCTGCTTGGAACCGAACAGCCGGATCACATAAGGCTGGGAGACCCCGGCCAGGCGGGCCACCTCGTCGGTCGTCGTGCCCGCGTAGCCGCCGGCCGCGAAGGCCGTCACGGCGGCGCTGACCAGCTGCTCGCTGCGCTGCGCCGCGGTGAGCCGGGGCTTGGACGTCGGGGTCATGCGGGCTCCTCCGGGTGGCTACTTGACATGTTATCAGTCGATGCCTACATTTGGTCGGCAGATAGTTATCAGTGAATAACAACAAGGAGACCTCATGACGAGCGCGGTCCTCGAGCACGTCCCCTCGGCCTTACCACGACCGGGCCGGACCCGGCCGCTCGCCGCCGTGCTCGCCGCGGTCGGGCTGCCGATGTTCATGGTCACGCTGGACAACCTGGTGGTCACGACGGCGCTGCCGGTGATCAAGAGTGAGCTGGGCGCCTCGCTGACCGACCTGCAGTGGTTCGTCAACGCCTACACGCTCAGTTTCGCCGCGCTGCTGCTCACCGCGGCGGCGCTGGGCGACCGGCTCGGCCGGCGGCGGATCTTCCTGGCCGGCATCGCGCTGTTCACGCTGGCCTCGGCGGCGTGTGCGCTGGCCACTGAGCCGTGGATGCTCACCGCCGCCAGAGCGGTGCAGGGCGCGGCCGGGGCGGCGGTCATGCCGCTGTCGCTCACGTTGCTCGCCGCCGCCGTGCCCGACCGGATGCGCAACGCGGCCGTCGGGATCTGGGGCGGGATCAGCGGTTTGGGTATCGCCCTCGGTCCGGTGGTCGGCGGCGCCGTCGCGGACGGCCTCACCTGGAACTGGATCTTCTGGCTCAACGTCCCGGTCGGGCTGGTCGCCGTGCCGCTGGCCGCCGTCATGCTCCGCGAGTCGCGCGGCGGATCGCGTCGGCTGGACCCGGTTGGTCTGGTGCTGTCCTCGGCCGGCGTGCTCGCGCTGGTGTGGGGCGTGGTGCACGGTGCGGACGATGGCTGGACCTCGGCCGGTGTGCTGGCCGCGATGGCCGGCGGGATCGCGCTGCTCGGCGCGTTCCTGGCCTGGGAGCGTCGGGCCGCGGCGCCGATGCTGCCGCTGCGGCTGTTCCGGTCCGTGCCGTTCAGCCTGGTCAACGCCGTGTCGTTCACCTTCTCGCTCGGCGTGTTCGGGTCGGTCTTCCTGCTGGCCCAGTTCTTCCAGGTGGTGCAGGGACTCAGCGCTCTGGAGGCCGGGATGCGCACGATGCCGTGGACGCTGGCGCCGATGGTGGTGGCCCCGCTGGCCGGGCTGCTGCTCAACCGGGTCGGGCCGCGGGTGCTGATCGCGACCGGGCAGGTTCTTCTGGCCGCGGCGCTGCTCTGGATCGCGTTGACGGTTTCGGTCGACGTGACCTACGGCGGCCTGGTCGCCCCGTTCTTGCTGGCCGGCGTGGGCATGGGACTGACCTTCGCGCCGATGACCTCGACGGTGTTGGCCAGCGTGCGGACCGGCGAGCACGGGGTGGCGTCCGGCACCAACAACACCTTGCGGGAGATCGGTGTCGCCATGGGTGTCGCGGTACTGGCCTCGGTGTTCGCCTCGTACGGCGATTACGGCGACCCGGCCTCCTTCGTCGATGGGCTGGTGCCGGCGGTCGTGGTCGGGTCGGGCGTGGTGGCGCTCGGGGCGGTGCTGTCGATGTGGCTGCCGCGCCGGCCGACCTTGTGACATCTGGGTCCGGCGTCGCCTGGTTGATGGCAGGATGGCGCCGTCCCCAGTACCGGTAGATCACTCGTAAGGAAGTGCGCACAGATGGCCGGCAAGTTCGAGGTATACAGCGACGCGCAGGGCAAGTTCCGGTTCCGCCTGAAGGCCGGGAACGGCGAGATCATCGCCGTGGGTGAGGCGTACGAGTCCAAGGCGGGCGCACTCAACGGGATCGAGTCGGTCAAGGAGAACGCGCCCCAGGCGGAGATCGTCGACACCACGGCCTGACCTCGATGCGCACGCTGCGAACTCCGGCGGACCGGTTCGACCGGCTGCCGGAGTTCGGCTATCCGCCCCGGTTCGCGTCGGTTCCTGACGGCGACGGTGGATCGCTGCGGATGGCGTGGGTGGAGGACGGGCCCGCGGACGGCGCGGTGGTGCTGTGCCTACACGGCGAGCCGACCTGGTCGTTCCTGTACCGGAAGATGATTCCGGTGCTGGCCGGGGCCGGGCTGCGGGTGGTGTGCCCGGACCTGGTCGGGTTCGGGCGGTCGGACAAGCCGGAGCGGCAGGCGGACCACACCTATGAGCGGCACGTCGAGTGGGTCCGGGCGCTGGCCTTCGACGTGCTCGATCTGCGGGCGGTCACCCTGGTCGGTCAGGACTGGGGCGGTCTGATCGGTCTTCGCCTGGCCGCCGAACACCCCGACCGGTTTGCCCGCCTGGTGGCGGCCAACACCGGCCTGCCCACCGGTGAGCACCCGATGCCCGAGGTGTGGCACCGATTCCGGGCCGCGATCCAGAGCGCGCCGTCGCTCGACCTCGGCCGGTTCGTGCAGTCCGGCTGCCGCACCGAACTCTCACCCGAGGTGCTTGCCGCGTACGCCGCGCCGTTCCCCGACGACTCCTACACCGCCGCCCCCCGGGCGATGCCCGGCCTGGTACCCACCACAGTGGACGATCCCGCCAGCCCCGCCAACCGCGCCGCCTGGGCAACCCTGTCCCGCTCGGATATCCCGATGCTGGTCGCCTTCAGCGACGGAGACCCGATCACCGGCCCCATGGGTCCAATCCTCCAACGCACCATCCCCGGCGCCAAGAACCGCGACCATCCGACAATCAAGGACGCCGGCCACTTCCTCCAGGAGGACGCCGGCGAACCCCTCGCCCGCCACATCGTCGACTTCATAGCGACCACCCCGACCCCGTAATACCCGCGCGGCACCCCGACTCATCGTCC
>NZ_DASUCC010000016.1:0-19882 GCF_035762905.1 Actinophytocola sp. | reverse complement strand
GGGTCGGCCGCTGCTGGTGTCGGCTTCCTTCGTGCGCTGCTCGCCGCTCGTTCCTCGCGGCTGCGCTGCTCCTCAGTCCAGCCGCCACCGCGGCCGAGCCTGCGCTCACGGTGTCGGATGGTTCGCGTCGGGTCGGCCGCTGCTGGTGTCGGCTTCCTTCGTGCGCTGCTCGCCGCTCGTTCCTCGCGGCTGCGCTGCTCCTCAGTCCAGCCGCCACCGCGGCCGAGCCTGCGCTCACGGTGCCTCCTTCGGCAGCGGCAGGGTGGCGAACACCCGGGTTCCCCCTTCCCGATCGGCCTCCACCAGGCAGTCGCCGCCCAGCTCGGCGGCCCGCTCGCGCATGGAGGTGAGCCCGACCCCGCCGTCGGTCAGCGCGGTCTGCCCGATCCCGATCCCGTCGTCGACCACCTCGATGTGCAGATCATCGTCCACCCACAGCCGAACCGCGCACGATCGGGCCGCCGCGTGCCGGGTGACGTTGGTCAGCGCCTCGCAGATGATCCGGTAGGCGGCGACGTCCACCGAGGCCGGCAGCTTGGGCAGCACGGACGGCACCTCGAGCACGATGTTCACGCCCTCGTCGGAATCCTCGCCCCGGGCGGTCCGGCTGGCCAGCGCCGCCGCGTACTCCCGGATCGCCGGGATCAGGCCGATCCGGTCCAGCACCGGCGGTCGCAGGCCGTGCGCCAGCCGGCGGATCTCCACGATCGCCGCCTGCAACTCGTCGCGCAGCCGGCCGAGCAGCACGCCGGTCGCCGTGTCGTTGCCGATGCTGCGCTGGCTCGCGTCGATGCCCAGCGCCACCGCGGCCAGCGTCGGGCCGACCCCGTCGTGCAGCTCGTGCAGGATCCGCCTGCGCTCCTTCTCCCTGGCCCGCACCAGCCGGTCCCGGCTGCGGCGCAGATCCCTGGTGAGCCGGGCGGTGTAGACCGCGGCGCCGGCGTGCCGGGTCACCTCGGCCAGCGCGACCCGGTCCCGACGCCGCAACCCCTCGCGCGGGCCGCGCGGCGCGATCACCAGGTAGCCGACCCGCTCACCCTGGAAGGTCAGCGGCATCCGGTGCAGCTCCCCGGTCGGGGCCCCGACGCTGGCCGCCGTCTCGGTGCGCCCGCGCGCGGTGATCTCGATCGCCACGTACGGCAGCCGCAGCGCCGTGGACACCGTCTCCACCATCGCCGGCAGCATGGCGCCCGGGGTGTGCGTGTTCTCCAGCCGGGAGGCCAGCGTCGACACCACCCGGTACGGGTCGTCGGCGTCGCCGAACAGCCGTTTGTTGATCACCGCCTGGAGCCGGGCGCGCAGTGGCTGCACGGCGACCGCGATGGTCGCCGCCACCGCCGCCTGCACCCACAGCGACTGGATCGGCGGGAACACCAGGGACAGCGCGCCGACGAGGCCGATGTACAGCCCGATCACACCGGCGGACAGCGCCCCGTAGACCAGCGAACGGCTGACCACGACCTCGATGTCGAGCGCCTGGTGCCGCAGAATCGCCGCCACCACGGCCACCGGCACCGCGACGAAGGCCAGGGCGTGGAACCGGTCCGGCAGCAGCGGCTGCCCGCCGATGAACGACGGCAGGACCCACACGGCGAGGTACACGGCCACGCCGCCGCCGAGCGTCGTCGCCAGCCACCGCAGCGGGCGCCGGATCTGGTCCTCGGTGCACCTGAGGTACTTGTGCACCAACACGCCGAGCACGCACAGCGGATAAACGAACAGCGTCGGCAGCGCCGGCGCACCGAGCACGTACAGCCGTTGCACCGGGTCGGGCAGCAGCACCGCGACCCCGGCGGTGACCCCGTAGAGCACCACCGGCCCCAGGTAGCCGAGCGTCACCAGCCACCGATACCGGGCGCGGTGCGTGATCGCCGGGAAAGCCAGGGCGAAGTGCAACATGGCGCCCCACACCAGGGCGTAGGCGAACTCGCCGGTGTACCAACGCCAGAACTGGTCGCCGGCGACCAGGTCGATCGCCTCGAGCCCGAAATAGGCCGACCCCGACGTGGTGACCACGGTGAGCGCGGCGGCGCTCAGGGCCGCCTGCGCCGCCGGATCGAGCGGCCGGACCAGGAACACGGCCACGGCAGTGATCAGCAGCAAGCCGGTGACCAGCAGCGTGGGCCAGCCGGCCGCCAGCGCGGACCACACCGGATAGGGGCGCAGCGCGACGTCCACGACGACCCGCTGGTCCCCGCGGAGCAGCTCGTAGCGCACCGGGTCACCGGCCGGCGGGCCGCCGGGCCGGCCGCCGATCCGGTCGGTGAGCGAAATCCCGTTGATCGCCACGACGCGATCGCCGGGCCGGACCGGGCCGGCCGGGTCCAGCACCGCGGTGACGATCACGCCGTCGGACGAGATCGGGGCGTCCCCGGAGCTGATCGTCGTGCCGTCGGAGGGCGCGGCCGCGCGCGAGGCCAGGCACCACGCAGCCACCCCGAGCAGGGTGAGCGTGAGCAAGAGGAGCGAGACGGGCAGCCGTCGCGCCCCCGCCTGGCCGGACACGCCCTGGATCATCTCTCACATTGGTGGAGTTCGGACAGCGTCAGTTGCGGGAATTGTCGTCCGGATGACCCGTTCGCTGCGTTTCGTCGGCGGCTGGGTGCTCGGCCGGTTCGGCATCCGGCGGTGGCTGCTGCTCCGCCGCCGGCTCCGCGGCGGCGGATGGCGTGGCCGGCGGCTGGGCCGGTGATTCGGTGACCGGCGGGGCGGCCGGCGGCGGCACCGGAGTCGGGCCGGTGGCCGGCTGCACCGAAGTCGGGCCGGTGACCGGCTGCTGAACCGGAACCGGTCCGGACATCGGCTGCTGCACCGAAGCCGGTCCGGACATCGGTTGCTGGATCGGTTGGGAGGCCGGGAACGCAACGGGCTGACCCGGTGGGTAGCCGGCGGGTTGCAGCGCCCGCCAGCCCATCGGCGGAGTGTCCGGTTCGGCCCGTCCGGCCGTTCCGGTGAGCGCCAGGGTCAGGCCGATCAACCCGATCAGCAACGCGGCCATGGGCAGCCAGATGCCCAGTCCCATCTCGTACCTGACGTTCTCGCCGGGCTCGGGGTTGGCGTTGTTGGCCTGGTTGAGCAATTCCAGGCCCTCCAACACCTGCAGCAGTAACGCCCCGGCCAGCAGGCCGAGCCCGGTACCGCCGAACACCCGGGCCGAGGTCACCAGGCCGGACCTGCGGCTGGTGATCGCGCTCAGCGCGAACAGGCCCGCCATCAGCAGCAGCGCCGCCGCCAGGATCAGCGGCAGCCCGAACAGGACTGACTCCTCGTCGGCGGTCGGGCGGCCCTGGCGGGCGGTCCACCAGGTCTCCTGCACCTCGAAGACGAGGTCCTCGCCCCGATCCCGGGTGAAGGTCTGAACCACACCGAAGCTGCCCCAGACGGTGATCCCGGTGGCGATCAGCAGCAGGATCCCGCCGAGCAGGCCGCCGGTCCAGCGCGGTCTGCGCGGCGGCCGCGGCTGCTGCGGGTACTGGTACTGCTGCGGCGGATACTGCTGGTACTGGGTGGGCGGACCGGGCGGATAGCCGGGAGCAGGCGCTGTCACCGCCGCATTGTGTCAGCAGGTTTCGTGGCTGCCCGATCAGGTAGCGAACTCCGCCCGTGTGGCTTCCTGCGCATCACTCGCCCGAACTCGGCGAAGCTGAGGTACTGGGCGGCATGACCGAGGTGATCGTGGCCGGCGCGGCCATCGTGCGCGATTACCGGATCTTCGTGGCGCGGCGCTCTCGCCCGCAGACGGTGGCCGGTTACTGGGAACTGCCCGGCGACCAGGTCGGCAAGGACGAGGAGGAGCGGGACGCACTGCAACGCGAGTTCACCACCGAGTTCAGCATCTCGCTGCGCTGCGTTGACCGGATTCTCAGTGACCGCAAGCTGCTGACCTGGCCCTCGGAGGACGGCGAGACCACCGGCGACGCCACCCTGCGGATCTGGCGCTGCCAGCTGCCCAGCGAGTCGACGCTGGACACCGAGCTGGGCGAGCCGCGGCCGAACATGTACTCCTACGACGAGTCGCGCTGGCTGGACATCGACGACCTGGACGCGGTCGGGCCGTGGCGGGACGCCGACCGGCTGATGGCCGACGAGATCGCGGACTACTACCGCAGCGACGAGATCTGGCAGATGGCCGACTGAGGTTGCGGTTGCCCGCAGGTCGAGGCTGTTGCGATCGCGAACGTCACGTTCCGCGTGCGGATCCCTCTACTTCTGTTGCGAGGGTCGGCCCGAGCGAGGGCCGGGCCGACCCTCGTCACCGGTCGCCGCCCGGTAGTGCTCGAGCACGATGGTCTTCCACTGATCCAGCAGCGTGGCCCGGCGGCCGGCGTCGCCGCCGAGCATGGCGTCCAGGGCCAGGCCGCGGGTCAGGTTCACGCTGAGCAGCAGCAACCGCTCCAGCAGCTTCTCGTCGGTGTCCGGCCCGGCCGCCTGCCGGTACAGCTCCAGCGTCGCGTGGCCGAGCGCGCGGTCCACCGGGAGCAGCACCGCGCGCAGCTCGGGATCCGTGCGAGCGGCCACCCACAGCTCCATCGCCGCGGTGGACAGCGTGCCGGAGTAGGACTGCCAGAGCAGGTCGATGCCGGCCGTGATCCGCTCCGAGCCGGGCGGCAGCGCCTCCGCGGCCCGGGCCACCTCGGCGGACAGCCGGGCGAACAGGTGCTGCAGGGCGCTGGCCATCAGCTCGGCCTTGGTGGTGAAGTGGTGTTGCTGCGCGCCCCGGGACAGGCCGGCGCGCTGGCAGATCTCCTGCACGGTGGTGCGGGCGTAGCCGAGGTCGACCAGGCATTCGATGGTCGCCTCGAGCAACAGCTCGCGGGTGTGTTCGCTGCGTTCGGCCTGGGTGCGGTGCCGCTTGACTGTGTACATTCTGAGCAGACTTTACATGCCGTCCGGATTGTTTCTTGGAGGTCGTACCGTGGCCATCACCCAGCGTTCCTCGTGGCTGACCGAAGACCTCGACGCGTTCCGCGAGCTGGCGCACGCGTTCTGCCAGAAGGAGTTGGCGCCCAACCAGGAGCGCTGGGCCGCGGCCAAGCAGATCGACCGGGAGCTGTGGAACAAGGCGGGCGAGGTCGGGCTGCTGTGCCTGTCGATCCCGGAGGAGTACGGCGGGGGCGGCGGCACGTTCGCCCACGAGGCCGTGCTGCTCGAGGAGCAGGCCAGGGCCGGCGACGAGGCCTGGGGCAACGCCGTGCACAGCGGGATCGTCGCGCATTACGTTGCCGGGTACGGCACCGAGGAGCAGAAGCGGCGCTGGCTGCCGAAGCTGGCCAGCGGCGAGCTGGTCGCGGCGATCGCGATGACCGAGCCGAGCACCGGGTCGGACCTGCAGAACATCAAGACCAGGGCGATCCGGGACGGCGACGACTACGTGATCAACGGCGCCAAGACGTTCATCACCAACGGCGCGCAGGCCGGGCTGGTGATCGTGGTGGCCAAGACCGACCCGGGCGAGCAGGCCAAGGGCGTGTCGCTGATCGTGGTGGAGACCGAAGGGGCCGAAGGGTTCCGGCGCGGCCGGGTGCTGGACAAGGTCGGGATGCACGGCCAGGACACCTCCGAGCTGTTCTTCGACGACGTGCGGGTGCCGGTGTCGAACCTGCTCGGCGGCGCCGAGGGGCTCGGGTTCGTCCAGCTCATGCAGCAGCTGCCGCAGGAGCGGCTGCTGATCGGCGTGACCTCGGTGACCGCGATGGAAGCGGCGGTGGAGATGACCGTCCGCTACACCAAGGAGCGCACCGCGTTCGGCCGGGAGATCTTCGGCTTCCAGAACACCAAGTTCACGCTCGCCGAGTGCGCCACCGAGGTGGCGGTGAGCAAGGCGTTCCTGGACCAGTGCATCGAGCGGCACCTGCGCGGCGAGCTGGACGTGACCGGCGCGGCGATGGTCAAGTGGTGGACCACCGACCGGCTGTCCCGGGTGGCCGACGAGTGCCTGCAGCTGTTCGGCGGCTACGGCTACATGAGCGAGTACCCGATCTCACGGGTGTGGACCGGTGCCCGGGTGGGCCGGATCTTCGGTGGCACCAACGAGATCATGAAAGAGATCATCTCCCGAACCCTGTAGGAGGACCGCTGCCATGGCCGGTGGGCCGCTCGCCGGATTGTCCGTGGTCGAGCTGGTCGGGCTCGCCCCCGCCCCGTTCGCCGCCACCATCCTCGCCGACCTCGGCGCCGACGTGCTCCGGATCGACCGGGCCAAGCCGGGCTTCGACGTGCTCAGCTTTCCCGACGATCCGCTCACCCGGACCCGCCGGTGGATCGGCCTGGACACCAAGTCGCCCGAGGGCCGCGACCTGGCGCTGCGCCTGATCGACCGCGCCGACGTGCTGGTCGAAGGGTTCCGGCCGGGCGTCACCGAACGCCTCGGGCTGGGCCCGGCGGACACCATGGCGCGCAACCCCCGCCTGATCTACGGCCGGATCACCGGCTGGGGCCAGGACGGGCCCCTCGCACCCGCCGCCGGCCACGACATCAACTACATCGGCCTGGCCGGTGCCCTTGAACCCATCGGCCGGTCCGGCGAGCGCCCGGTTCCGCCGCTCAACCTGCTCGGCGACTTCGGCGGCGGCGGCCTGCTGCTGGCCATGGGCATCCTCGCCGCCCTGGTCGAGCGGGCGTCGTCCGGCCGGGGCCAGGTCGTGGACGCCTCGATGGTGGACGGCGCCGCGCTGATCACCACGGCCCTGCACGGCCTGAAGAACATCGGCCTGTGGAACCGCGGCCGCGGCGAGAACATGCTCGACGGCGGGGCTCCGTTCTACGACACCTACGAAACCGCCGACGGCCGCTACGTCGCGGTCGGCGCCATCGAGGAACGCTTCTGGTCCGATCTGCTCCGCGTCCTCGACATCGACCCCGCCGACCTGCCCAACCGCCTCGACCCCGCACACTGGCCCGCCGTGCGCACCCGCCTGGCCGCCGTCATCCGCACCCGTACCCGCGACGAGTGGGAGAAGCTCGCCACCGGCACCGACGCGTGCCTCACCCCGGTCCTCACCCCCGAGGAAGCTCGCGCCCACCCGCACAACACCGCGCGCGGCACCTTCGTCGACGTCGACGGCCACCCCCAGCCGGCGCCCGCCCCCAAGTTCGACCGCACCCCGGCGCCCACACCCCGAGCCCCGCACGCCCCCCGCTCCGACACCACCGAGGTCCTCACCGAACTCGGCCTCCCCGCCCCGGAGATCGACCGCCTCCGCACCGCCGGCCTCATCGCCTGACTCGCGGATGGGGCGGGATCAGGGCCTGCCCGGTGCATCATCGTGTGCAGTCTTGGGCCGACCAACGCAACCTCAGGGGCACCGTGACGGCACCCAGCCACCATCAACCCGCCAACCGCACCACCGGCTGGAACGCAACAACAGCAGTTGATCCCGGAGAGGCGGACTAGCGAGGCGGATCAGTCGAAGACGCCGTGGCGGCCGGCGCCTGCGGCGAAGCGGGCGGCTCCGGTGGTGGCGCCGAGGAGCGTTGACTGGGCGCCGTCGAGTTCCCGGTGCATGGCCTCGCGTTCGGCGTAGCCCCACTGGTTGAGGGCCGAGGCGCGGTCCACCCGCATGCAGAGCTGGGGGAAGCGGGCGATCTCGGCGGCCAGCTGCTCGGCGCCGGCACGGGCTTCGCCGGCCGGGACGACGCGGTTGGCCAGGCCGATGGACAACGCCTCGTCGGCGTCGACCGCGCGGCCGGTCAGGATCATGTCCATGGCCCGGCTCTGGCCGATCAGGCGGGGCAGCCGGATCGTGCCGCCGTCGATCAGCGGTACGCCCCAGCGCCGGCAGAAGACGCCGAAGACGGCGGTGGTGTCGGCGACCCGGAGGTCGCACCACAGCGCCAGTTCCAGGCCGCCGGCCACGGCCGGGCCGCTGACCGCGGCGATCACGGGTTTGCTCAGCACCATTCTGGTCGGACCCATGGGCCCGTCCCCGTCGAATGTGACGGTGTTGCCGCGGGGCGTGCCGACCGCCTTGAGATCGGCCCCGGCGCAGAATGCCGGGCCCACCCCCGCGAGTACCGCGACCAGCGCGTCCTCCTCGGCCTCGAACGCGCGGAACGCGGCGACCAACGCCGCCGCGGTGGGGCCGTCCACGGCGTTACGGACTTCCGGGCGGTTCAACAGGACAGTGAATATCGGACCGGACCGTTCGATGACCACACTCTCGATCATTGAGCGTGTCTCCTTGGGTTGCCTAGTTATGACCCATAGAGTGATGTACCTAGAGGTTTACCCACCGTAAGGTAGGTGCACCCGACCGACGTCGGGGGAGTAGCGGACGGAGTGTGCAGTGGACGTCAAGAAGATTCTCACCATCGTCGTGGCGGCCATCGTCCTGTTCTACGTCATTACCCAGCCGAGCGCCGCTGGACAGGCCGTTCAGGACATCCTCGGCTGGATGCGGGATGGGGCCGAAGCGATCATCACCTTCATGAAGAGCATCTTCGCCTGACACGAAGGGTGACAGCACTCGTACGGTGCATGATCTACATTGGACCGTTTGGGGGTATCGACGGCCCGTCAGCCCAGATCGTGGATTCCGTGTCGATTCAGGTCTAGCAATCTCGCCTCCCGCCCAATACGGTTCTCGCAACATCTTGCGGGAGCCTTTCCGGCGTGACGGCCAGCACCTCGAGGAGGCACGATGCTCGACGACCCCGGGGTCGATGCTCTGGTTCGGCAGTGGACAGCGGAGCGGGCGCAGGACGCTGAGGCCGACGAGATCCACCGGATCGCTTCGGAGTGGCTCGCCGAGGCCCCCATACCCCAGCCCGGAATCCCCGGGCAGCGCCCGAAGTCCGGCTCGGCGAGCTGGGCTTCGGTGCACCACGCCGACCCGCGATTCGTTGCCGCCATGCGGAAGCGGCTGCCCGACGTGCCCGCAGACCTGATCAACGCCGCCGCCGGCTGGTGGACGATGGTCGGCGGTCTGGCCGAGGCGACCGAGTGGTGGGACGCCGGGATCAGCCCGCTGGATCAGCGCGCGCTGGACTACCGGGCGGCCGGGCTCTCGCCGTCCGACCTCAGCCGCCGCCTCGGGCCGCTGACCGTGCTCGAGCACCTGCGCCGGGGCAGCGCGCCGGCCTGGTGCGTGGCCCGGTTACAGCGCCAGGTGCGCCGGGACGGCGTCGCCTGATCTCCGTAACGCTCTGCTGCCGGCGTCGTTGATCCGTTGTGCGGTTCGTCGGCCGAATCCTCCTGGTCGCGCTCGCGGTGCTGATCGCCGCGGGTGGGTTCTGGCTACTGCGCGTGGCGATCGTGCCCACGCCGAGTCCGGCCACCGTTGAAATCCCAGCCACCCAGGTCGCTGCGGCGCAGGTGGAGCCGGGCTCGGTGGTGCCAGCCGGCCCGCAGGCCGCCGTGTCCGGCGCCGACCCGCTGGCCGCCTGGGCGCAGCGACTGGCCGGCCCGACCGGCATCCCGGCCCGGGCGCTGGCCGCCTACGGCAATGCCGAGCTGGTGGTCCGCACGACCGCCCCGGGCTGCCACCTGTCCTGGGCGACGCTGGCCGGCATCGGCCGGGTCGAGTCCAACCACGGCCAGTGGGCCGGCGCCGAGCTGGCCGAGGACGGCCGGCCGTCCCGGCCGATCGTCGGCGTGCCGCTGGACGGTTCGGCTGGGGTCCGGTCGATCCCGGACACCGACGGCGGCGCGCTGGACGGCGACACCGGGGTGGACCGGGCGGTCGGCCCGATGCAGTTCATCCCGTCCACCTGGCGGGCCTGGTCGGCGGACGGAAACTCCGACGGCCGGGGCGATCCGCAGCAGATCGACGACGCGGCGCTGGCCGCCGGGCGTTACCTGTGCGCCGGCGGCCGCGACCTGGCCACCGCGCCGGGCTGGTGGGCCGGCGTGCTCTCCTACAACAACTCCGTGCCCTACGGTCAGCGGGTGTTCGGCCTGGCCGACCGGTACGCCCGGACCGCCGCCGGCCAGCGGTGACCCGGCGGTGTTAGCGTCGGGGATGTGCGAGGCAGCTTGTTCACCCCACGCCGGCTGGCGATAGCCGGGGTGTCCGTGCTGTCCCTGGTGCTCTGCCTCGGGTTGGCATGGTGGCAGTGGCAGCGGTTCGAGTCGGCCACCGGGAGCTGGCAGAACCTGGGATACGTGCTGCAGTGGCCGCTGTTCGGGCTGTTCCCGGCGTTCCTGTTCTGGCGGCTGCGCCGGTTGCGCCGCGAGCACGAGACCGCGGCGCCGGCCGCGCCCGCGCCGGCGCCCGCGCCCGCGCCGAGGGTGCCCGCCCCGGCCCCGGTGGTCACCAGGCAGGATGAGCCCGACGACGACCCGGAGCTGGCCGCGTACAACCGGTACCTGGCCCAGCTCTACGCCCGAGACCAGCAGGAGACACGATGACCGACCGGCCGGTGCTCTCCGACGAGGAGAACCCCGTCCAGGCCGTGCCCGCAGCCGGCGTCCGCGGCGCGTTGGCGCGTTGGCGGGTGGCCGCCTACGTGGTGGGCGTCGGCCTGCTCGCGCTGTGCGCGGCCATGATCATGAACTACGGGTTCGGCCAGGACCAGTACACGAAGATCATCGGACCGGTGCACGGCTTCCTCTACATCCTGTACTTCCTGGCCACGGTCGACCTCGCGCTCAAGGTGCGCTGGCCGGTCAAGCGCACGGTGCTGGTGCTGCTGGCCGGCATGGTTCCGTTCCTCTCGTTCGTGGTCGAGCGCCGGGTGAGCGCCGAACTCGGCGCCGGCCGGTGACCGAGGTCGACCCCGCGGACGCCGTCGCGGCCTGCCGGGCCGCGCACGACCGGATCATCGCCACCGCCGCGGCGGTCACCGACGACGGCGCCCGGGCGCCCAGCCGGCTGCCCGGGTGGACGGTCGGGCACGTGCTGACCCACGTCGCCCGCAACGCCGACGGCCACGCCCACCGGCTGGCCGGCGCGCTGCGCGGCAAGGACCTCCCGCGCTACCCGGGCGGCATGCCCGCCAGGGACCGGGAGATCGAGGACGGTGCCGGCCGGCCGGCCGTCGAACTCGCCGCCGACGTCACCGAGTCGGCCCGCCGGCTCGAGGAAGTGTGGCGGTGCTCCGTCGAGGCCGGCTGGCCCAACGCACACTTTCTCGGCGACGACCGGTTCACGACGAGCGGCAGTCCGCTGCGCCGGCTGCGCGAGGTCGAAGTGCACCACGTCGATCTCGGCCTCGGCTACGAACCGGAAGACTGGCCCGATCTCTACCTCGACTGGGAACTCCGGCACGCCCTGAACCGGCTCCCGGCGCGACTGTCCGGTCCGGACGGCCGCCGCCTCCTCGCCTGGCTCACCGGCCGCGCCGAACTACCCACCGGCATCTCGCTCGACCCCTGGATGTGAGTCTCAGGCCCCGATCCCGGTAAGCGAGCGAACCTCCATCTCGGCCTGCTTGGCGCGGTCGGCCCGGTCGGAGCTGGCCAGGACGGTGCCGAGGTAGCCGCACAGGAACGAGAACGGGATCGAGACGATGCCCGGGTTGGTCAACGGGAACAGGTGGAAGTCGACGTCGCGGAACATCGAGCTGGGGGCGCCGGACACCAAGGGGGAGAAGAAGACCAGCACCAGGCAGCAGGACAGGCCGCCGTACATGGCCCACAGCGTTCCGGTGGTATTGAACCGCTTCCAGAACAGCGAATAGATCAGTGTGGACAGGTTCGCCGACGCGGCGAACGCGAACGCCAGGGCCACCAGGAAGGCGACGTTCTGGCCGTTGGCCAGGATTCCGCCGATGATCGCCAGGCCGCCGATGATCACCGCGGTGCGCCGGGCGACCCGGACCTCGTCGGCCGAGTTGGTCCGACCGCGCCGGAAGATGTTGGCGTACACGTCGTGGGCGAACGAGGCGGACGCGGTGATGGTCAGCCCGGCGACCACGGCCAGGATCGTCGCGAACGCCACCGCGGCCACGATGCCGAGCAGCAGGGTGCCTCCGATCTCGAAGGCCAGCAGCGGGGCCGCGGAGTTCTCCCGGCCGGTCGAGGCCAGGATCTTCTCGGAGCCGACCAGTGCCGCGGCACCGTATCCGATCACCAGCGTGGCCGCGTAGAACACCGCCATCGCCATGATCGCCCACACCACCGACCGGCGGGCCTCGCGGGCGTTCGGCACGGTGTAGAAGCGCATCAGCACGTGCGGCAGCCCGGCGGCGCCGAGGATCAGCGCGAGGGACAACGAGATGAAATCCAGCTTGGCGATCGGGGTCTTGCCGTACTTCCCACCCGGTTCGAGCAGCAGCTCGCCGCGGGCACTGTTGTTGGCCGCCTCGTCGAGCAGGGCCGAGATGCTGAACCCGAACTTCCCCATCAGGAACACGGTCATCAACACGGCGCACAGCACCAGCATGGCCGCCTTGATGATCTGCACCCAGGTGGTGCCCTTCATGCCGCCGACCAGCACGTAGAGGATCATGACCACGCCGACGACGGTGATCACCAGGGCCTGCCCGGTCTTGCTGTGCACGCCGAGCAGCAGCGCGACCAGCCCGCCGGCACCGGCCATCTGGGCCAGCATGTAGAAGAACGAGATGACCAGAGTGGACGTGGCGGCGGCGGCCCGGACCGGACGCTGGCGCATCCGGTAGGCCAGCACGTCGCCCATGGTGAACCGGCCGGTGTTGCGCACCAGCTCGGCGAACAGCAGCAGGGCGACCAGCCAGGCCACCAGGAACCCGATCGAGTAAAGGAACCCGTCGTAGCCGTGCACGGCGATGGCGCCGGCGATGCCGAGGAACGACGCCGCGGACAGGTAGTCGCCGGTGATCGCGACGCCGTTCTGCGGACCGGTGAACGCGCTGCCGGCCGCGTAGTAGTCGGCCGTGGTGGAGTTGCGGTTGCTGACCCGGTAGACCACGAGCAACGTGATGATCACGAACGCCGCGAACACCACGGTGTTGAGCGCCGGGCTGCCCATCGAGGTCATGTGTCGGCGATTCCCGCGTTGGACCGGATCTGCCTGACCCGTGGGTCGATGTGCCGGCGCGCGAAGCGCAGGTAGCACAGGGTGATCACGATGGTCGAGACGAACTGGAGCAGGCCGAGCAGCAGCCCGACGTTGATCGAGCCGATCACCTTGAGGCCCATGAACCCCCGGGCGTAGGCGGCGAGCAGCACGTAGGTCAGGTACCAGACGAAGAACAGCACGGACGTCGGAAAGACGAAGCCACGGAACCGGCGCCGCAGCTCGTCGAACTCCAGGCTGTTCTGGATGCGGGCGAAGTCCGGTCCCGAATTCCTCGGGGCCGGCCGCGGCATCCGGTCAATTCCACCGAACGCCGCCGGCTCCGCCGGCCAAGCCGCCATCGGGGATGGAGCCACCTCGGTCATTCGAATTCCTCGCAAAGCTCGGGAATGCCTGTTCGTTGGCGCGACATAGTAACCACGGGTGGACGACAGACCACAACGTCAGGCGGGTGCACCCACCAGACTTCACACTTATCGGTGAACTTGCTCGCAACTTTGCGTGATACCGGCCGCTGGGTCTTTCTGGCTCTGGAACGTGCTTCCGCAGCTCACACTCGGGATTGAAGTCCACTGTGGACATATCGAGGAATCGATCAACCCGGCGTACCCCCATTGCGTTACCAAACCCCGAAAATCATTACCCACAGTAGATTTCCGCCGATCCGTGCCGTCCGATCCCGCCGCGCATCCGGGCCGGAAGACCGATTATCCCACGATTCCCGCTGGTCAGGCCCGGTATTCATTATCCACTTCATGATCACGCCGCGCTATGTACGATCGTCCCTCGGATCTCGCCGCCACGGACGCGACTGCGAGTGATGCGTTCGGACGGGTTGCGGTAACCGTCTGTTCTTCGACAGCCGCGGAGGATTGCGCGTGACTGAGACCGTAAGGGCAAGAGTTTCCCGGACCGACAAGCCGCCCGATACCGGGGCGGGCCACGCGGCCCGGAGCAGCGAGCCGTCGCTGCTGCGCCTGTTGCTGAACTGGTGGGACTGGAACCTCCCGACCAAGCTCGCCGCCGTCACCCTGGTTCCGGTCGTGTTCGCGGTCGTGCTCGGCGCGATGCAGATCGGCGACCAGGTGGACCGCGCCGACTCCTACCGCAGGGTGGACCGTCTGGTCGCGGTGAACGAGCAGTTGCGCCCGCTGGCCGACGCGCTGCAACGGGAGCGCACCGCGACCACCACGCTGCTCGCCATCGGGGCGGCCAACATGGCCACGCTCGCCCCGGAGCTGAACCAGGAGCGGGAGAAGGTCGACCACACCGCTGCGGCGATGCGGCACGCCGCCGGGCGGGCCAGCTTCCACACCGAGATCACCGCCAGCCGGTTCGACGAGGTGAGCATCCGGCTCGGCGAACTGCCCGGGCTGCGGGACGCGGTCGCCAGCGGCCAGGTGGACGCGCCGGCCGCGCTGGCCGGCTACACCGGGATCATCAGCGCGCTGCTGAACTTCAATCGCGCCGCCGCCGCCGAGGTCCTCGACCCGGCGCTGGCCGGAACCGCGGTCGCCCTGCACGACCTGGAGGTGGCCAAGGAGGAGATCCGGTTCCAGCAGGCCCTGGTCGGCGTCGGGCTGGCGCACGGCCGGCTGGCCGAGGAGCAACTCGCCGCGGTCGGCGCGTCCCAGGCCCGGCTGACCGACCGGCTCGCCGACTTCAAGTTCGACGCGAACACGGCCCAGCAGCAGGACTTCGCCAGCCAGGTGGCCGGTGCCGGCGTGGCGGCGCGGGAGAACCTCGTGCAGACCGCGATGGCCACCGCGCCCGGCCGGCCGCTGCCGATCGACGGCGCGACCTGGCACAACAGCTCCGAGGACGTCGCCGGCCGCACCGCCGCGGTGTCCGCCTCGCTCGGTGCCGAGATCGAGGAGCGGTCCACCGCGTTGCAGGACGAGGCGAGCGACGGAGCCGGGCTGGCCTCGGTGATCCTGTTGGTGGCGCTGGTGTTCGCCACCGCTGTCATGATCGTGATCGGCCGGCACCTGCTCGGGTCGCTGAACGTGTTGCGCACCAGCGCCCTCGACGTCGCCGAGTACGAGCTGCCCCGGGCCGTCGAGCGGATCAGGGACGGCGGCGGCGCGCCCGAGCCGGTGCCGCGGCCGGTCCCGGTCCGGTCCGCCGACGAGGTGGGCCAGGTCGCCAGGGCGTTCGACGAGGTGCACCGGCAGGCGTTGCGGCTGGCCACCGAGCAGGCCGGACTGCGCGCCCGGTACGGCGACGTGTTCGTCAACCTGTCCCGGCGCAGCCAGGGTCTGGTGCAGCGGCAGCTCCAGCTGCTCGAGCGGCTCGAGCGCGACGAGGAGGATCCGGAGCAGCTCGCCACACTGTTCCAGCTGGACCACCTGGCCACCCGGATGCGCCGCAACAACGAGAACCTGATGGTGCTCTCCGGCAGCGAGCCCGGCCGGCGCAACCAGAGACCGGCCACGCTGGCCGACCTGCTGCGCGCCGCGGTCTCGGAGATCGAGCAGTACCAACGGGTGTTGATGCTGCCGCCGCCGGACGTGCTGATCGTCGGCTACGCGGTGGGCGATCTGGTCCGCCTGGTCGCCGAGCTGCTGGACAACGCCACCGCGTTCTCCGCGCCGGGCACCCAGGTCACGATCGCCAGCCATGCGTTCGAGGACGGCACGGTGTGCGTGGCGATCCTCGACGAGGGCATCGGGATGAGCGAGTCCGAGCTGGCGGCCGCGAACGCCAAGCTCACCGACGCGCGCACCGTGGACGTGTCGACCTCCCGGCGGATGGGGCTGTTCGTGGTCGGGCGGCTGGCCGGCCGGCACGGGGTCCAGGTCTCGCTGCACGGCGGCAAGGACATCCAGGGCGTGCGGGCCACCGTGTCGCTGCCGGCCGACCTGGTCACCGAGCCGCAGACCGACACGGTGCCGGTGCCGCCGCCCTACGAGGAGGTGCCCGACTACCCGCCCGGCCCGGTCAACGGTTCGGTGAACGGGACGGTCAACGGGACGCCGGTCATCCCGGTCAACGGATTCGCGCCCGAGCCGCCGCCGGTGCCTTCCCCGCTGCCGCGCCGGGAGCCGCCGCAACCTCCGCCACCGGAGCCCGATCCGACCGTCGCGACCGAGGCCCCGCCGGCCACCGACGAGCACTCGCCGCTGCCCCGCCGGTCGCCCGGTGGCACCAGGTTCGCCAAACCGGTGGACACCGAGGCGGGGCCGGTGGATCTGGCCGTGCCGGACACCGGCTGGTGGTCCACCGCCAACCCGGGAATGCCGCTGGCCGAGACCACGCCCATCTTCGACGAGATGATCTCGGCCTGGTTCCGGGCGATCCAGGACCATCCGGCGACCGATGCCTGGAAGTTCGCCGCGGACGCGGGATTCCAGGCCGCACAGGTGATCTCCCGGTCCCGGCCGGACGACTACACCGACAGCGGGCTGCCCAGGCGCAAGCCGCGGCAGAACCTGCTGCCCGGCAGCGCCAGCGGGGCCGATGCGGCCGAGGACGCCGGCCCGGCCGATGCCATCGGACCGGTGCCCGCCGTGTCCGAGGAGAGCCGGGCACCCGCCATGCCCGGAGAGAGCCGGGCGCCCGCCGCCGTCGGGCCGCCGGCGCCCGAACTGAGCGGCGCCGGCAGTTGGCGGCTCTCGTCCGCTCCAGTGGACTTCACCGCCGGTGGTCTGCCCCGGCGTGCGCCCCGGCCCGCCCAGCCGGCCGGCGGCGCGGACGGCGGTGGCGGCGTTCAGGTCGACCGAGCGGTCGAGCTGCGCGCCCGGCTGGGCAACCTGCAACGCGGCCTGACCAAGGGCCGACGCAACCTGGCCGACCGGGCCGCCCCGCAGGGCGGGACCGCCGCCGAGGCCGGTCCCGTCCAGGACAGCCAGCACGACAGGGAGAGTGAATGACTTCGCCGCAACCCAACCAGTTCGGATGGCTCGTCAACGACTTCGTCCAGCGTGTCCCCGGTGTCGCCCACGCCGTGGTGGTGGCCGCGGACGGTCTGGTGCTCACCAGCTCGGCCGGGCTGCCTCCGGACCGGGCCGACCAACTGGCCGCGATCGCGTCCGGATGCGTCAGCCTGGCAAGGGGAGCAGCACAGTGCTTCGAGGCCGGTGAGGTGCGCGAGACCATCGTCGAGATGGAGCGCGGGATCATGCTGCTGATGGCCATCAGCGACGGGTCCTGCCTGGCCGTGCTGGCCGCGCCGGTGTGTGACATCGGCCAGGTGGCCTACGAGATGACGCTGCTGGTGGACCGGGTCGGCCAGATCCTCGCGCCCGAGCTGCGGGGCCAGTCCAAGCCCGGTCGCATGGTCGGGCAGCCGGTATGAGGCCGGCATGAACGGCTCGGACGATACGTTCGCCGATGTGGTGAACGGGCTCACCAACCTCGGCCGGCGACAACGCCGGCGGCAGGTGGTGGACGAGGACACCCTGCCCGCTCATCCCTGGCCCCGGTTCGCCGAGCCGGAACCGTCCACCTTGGACCGATCGCCGGAGATCGACCAACTCGCGATGGACGCCGGACTCGCCGGCGACCCCTCGATCGTCCGGCCCTACTCCTGGACCAGGGGCCGGACCCGGTCCGCGCTGGAACTCCGGATCGAAGCCCTGGTCACCACCTCGGAACGGGGCGCGAACATAGACACGCTGAGCCAGACCGAACACCGCGCGGTCGCCGAGTTGTGCCGCGAGCCGCGGTCGGTCGCCGAGGTGGCCACGCTGCTCGGCGTACCGCTCGGCGTGGCCAAGGTGCTGCTGGGTGACATGGCCAACCTCGGCCTCGTCGTCGTGCACAGAACCGCAACCGGGGGTGCCAACAAAGCACACCTGCTACTGATGGAAAGGGTCTTGAGTGGACTCCGCCGGCTCTAGCGAAACGGACGCGCCCGAAGCGCCGACGATGATGTCGGTCAAGATCGTCATCGGCGGCGGGTTCGGAGCGGGCAAGACCACCTTCGTCGGCTCGGTGTCGGAGATCATGCCGTTGACCACCGAGGCCGCGATGACCGAGGCCAGTCGCGGCATCGACGATCTCGAGTCCACCCCGAACAAGGCGACGACCACGGTGGCGATGGACTTCGGCCGGGTCTCGCTCGAGAAGGACCTCGTGCTGTACCTGTTCGGCACGCCGGGCCAGCAGCGGTTCTGGTTCATGTGGGACGACCTGGTGCGCGGCGCGATCGGGGCGGTCGTGCTGGCCGACACCCGAAGGCTGGCCGACTCGTTCTCCCCGATCGACTTCTTCGAGGAACGCCAGCTTCCCTACGTCATCGGGTTGAACTGCTTCGACGGCGTGCAGCACCACGGCGTGGACGAGGTCCGGGACGCCCTTGCGATCGGTCCAGAGGTGCCCATCGTGCCCTGCGACGCCCGGGACCGGGAGTCGGTGAAGCAGACGTTGATCACCATGGTCGGCTACGCGATGGACCGCTGGGTCGCCACCCACGGGGCGCCGGTGCCCTGAGTGTGGCGGCGGTCGCATCCGCTCGATGGGGCAGGTGCGGGTGGGAGACTCGGTCCGACGACCGGACCGATCGCCCTGGAGCCCGCCATGGACCTCACGCTGACCGACGAGCAGACCGCCCTGCGCGATCTGGCCCGCGACTTCATCGACGCCGAGGTCGTTCCGTACGCGGCGGCCTGGGACCGGGCCGAGGCGGTGGACCGGTCGATCGTCGACAAGCTGGCCAAGGTCGGCTTCCTCGGTCTGACCATCCCGGAGAGCTACGGCGGGTCGGGCGGCGACCACCTGGCCTACTGCCTGATGATGGAGGAGCTCGGTCGGGGCGACACGGCGGTCCGCGGGATCGTGTCGGTCTCGCTCGGCCTGGTCGGCAAGACCATCCTGAGCTTCGGCACCGAGGAGCAGAAGCAGCGCTGGCTGCCCCGGCTGTGCTCCGGCGAGTCGCTGGCCTGCTTCGGTCTGACCGAGCCGGACACCGGGTCGGACGCGGCGAGCCTGGCCACCCGGGCGGTCCGGGACGGCGACGACTGGCTGATCAGCGGCTCGAAGATGTTCATCACCAACGGCACCTGGGCCGACCTGGCGCTGATCTTCGCCCGGTCCGGGGAGCCCGGTCCGCGCGGCATCACCGCCTTCCTGGTGCCGACCGACGCACCCGGCTTCGCCCACCGGGAGATCAAGGGCAAGCTCGGGTTGCGCGGCCAGTCCACCGGCGAACTGTTGCTGGACGCGGTGCGGGTGCCGGACTCGGCCCGGTTGGCCGAGGTGGGCAAGGGTTTCCGGGTGGCCATGGCGGCGCTGGACAAGGGCCGGATGTCGGTCGCAGCGGGCTGCGTCGGCCTGGCCCGCGCGGCGCTGGAGGCCAGCGTGAAATACGCAGGCGAACGCACCCAGTTCGGCCGGCCGATCGCCGGGTTCCAACTGGTCCAGGAGATGCTGTCGGACATGGCCGTGTCCACCGACGCGGCCCGGCTGCTGGTCTGGCGGGTGGCCGACCTGGTCGACCGCGGGCAGCCGTTCTCCACCGAGGCGTCCATGGCCAAGCTGTACGCGAGCGAGAACTCGGTCAACGCGGCCAACCTGGCCATCCAGGTGTTCGGCGGCTACGGCTACCTGGACGAGTACCCGGTGGCCAAGTACCTGCGCGACGCCCGGGTGCTCACCCTCTACGAGGGCACCACCCAGGTGCAGAAGCTGCTCATCGGCCGGGCGCTCACCGGGATCAACGCGTTCAGCTGAGCGGGTCGTAGCTGCCGAACGACCAGAGGTTTCCCTCCGGGTCCCGGGCGATGTACTGGAGCGAGCCGTAGTCCGTGGACTCCAGGTCCCGCACGATCGTGGCGCCGCCGGCCCGGGCGTGCTCGTAGTGCGCCCGGGGGTCGGCGACGACGACATAGATGCTGACCGTCCCGGCCAGCGGGTCGGGCGTGCCGCCGCCCAGCCAGCCGGCCTCCGGCGGTCCGCTGAACATGATCATGCCGGCGCCCAGGCGGAGCTCGGCGTGGCCGATC
>NZ_DASUCC010000015.1:0-22901 GCF_035762905.1 Actinophytocola sp. | reverse complement strand
GTCGAAAGTGTGCCGCCGGCACGGCTGGTGACCACCTGGTCGGTGCCGGACCGAGAGGGCGTCGACGAGCCGTCCAGGGTCACCTTCGACCTTGAGCCGCACGGCCCGATCGTCCGGCTCACCGTCACCCACGAGAACCTTTTCGACGCGAGCGATCAGACCGAGGTCTCCTTCGGCTGGCCGGCCGTGCTGTCCAACCTGAAAACCCTCATCGAGACTGGGAGCCCGCTGGCGACGGAGCCGTGGCTGTCCAACCGCTGACACGATGTGCCGCCGGCTCGTTGCTCCATGTCGATGTCAGGAACGGGGCACCAAGCCACGAGGGCGGGCCTGCCGGCTCGCCCTCGTCGAGTTGGGTGCAGCGGTAGATCAGGTCGGACGCGACGTAGATGCAGTTCGTGTCGTCGGCGCCGGTGCCGACCTGGGTGGGTTTAGTGCCGGTGTTTTTTCCGGTGTACTTGCGGCAGATGACCATGGCCCGGCTGGCGTCGTTGACGATGGTGACCGCGGTGAACCCGGCGGTGTCGCCGAAGTTGGTTTCCTCTCTGTCGCCAGCTACTTGACACAGAGAGGTGCCGATCTTGGAACAGTCCCCCCAGACAAGCCCGAGACCCTCTACCTGCGCGAAGAAGTCATCTGCGCCCGCATCGCCCTGAGCCACCCACACCTCACGAGACCCAGCCAGAGCACGAAGCCCGATCCGGCGGAATCGACCCGGGAACGCCGTATTGCCGGTGACGTCTTTGCCATGGTCCAAACTTGGGCGCGTGTGGTTTAGGCGTCTGCGGTGGCGTGGGTGCGGATGAACTCGGTGACAGCCGGTGATTCCAGCCCGTCCCAGCCGTTGTAGTTGAACCCTTCTTGGTTGGCCAGGCGGATTATCTCGTGCATGGCATCGGCGAGGAGTTGGTCGTCCCCGCTGAACAGTTGGTGGCGGACGGGGTGGTCGTCGACCATGGTCTCGAAGGCGGGGGTGGCACGGGAGGAGTAGTAGCGGGCGAAGTTGGTGTAGAAGTTCCCCGTCTTGATCGTTCCGCGTTCGCCGATCACGACTAGGGCGCCGTAGACGTCGAACTGGCAGAGGCTGTTGAGGATTGTCGGGTGCTCGGCGGGCCGGTCTGGGTGGAGGGAATCGAGGTGGCGGATCGTGTTGTGGGCGCGAGCGAGGAGCCCGGCCTTCTCGTCGGTCTCGAAGATGTGGGCTCGGGCGGCCATGGTGACCGCGTGACGCAGCCAGCTGCCCCAGTAGCTGAACGATTCGCCAGCGGGGCGCCGGTCGGCCAGCAGCTTCACTGTGGCCCATTCCTCGGCGCGGACGGCAAGCGCGCCCAGGGCGTAGACCCGCGTGATGATGTCGAGCCAGAGCCATACCGCAGCTGTGTCGGTGCGGTCGAAACCGCGCTCGTCGAAGCCAAGTTCGTAGATCCGTTCGAACCCAGCGACGGCGCGCAGCAGCCATGGTTTGCGCTCGTACTCGATCGCCAGCGCCGCGAAGGTGGTGATCCGGTCGAGTAGCTGCCGCAACTCGTCCTGGTCGCCGAGCAGGTCGGCAGCGTCCCGCCCGGCACGGGTGAGCAGCCGTCGCAGGGGAATGTCATCCTCGCGGCGCATCAGTTCGGTGACGAGTTGGTCGAACGTTTCGGTGTCGAGTTGCCAGCTCAACGACGCGGACGGAACGTGCATAAGGGTGTCGACCGTCCCGGCGAGGCGCGCCTGCGCGGCTATCTCCTCGCCGAACTCCTTGCGCCAGGCTTCCTTGCGCCGGGCGATGATCTGCGCGAGGAGACGGTCTCGGTCGGCGTCGTTCCATCGTTCGCTGCTGGTGCCGTGCCGGACCAACACGTCGCCGTGCCGGAAGACCACAATGCGCTTGCCGGTGACGGAGTCGTTGTATTCGCCGTCGGTGTGGATGACGCACCATCCATAGGGGTTAGGCGCGACGTAGATCAGCGCCACGGTCTGGCCGCCCACCTCGTGGCACGCCGCGTGCACGACGGGCGCGGTGAGGTACTTCGCCAGCTTGGGGCGCAGCGTGGCCTCGTCGAAGTGTCGCGTGAGCTCCGCCGTAAGTCCGGCCACGACCTTACCGTTGTTGTCCACGCCTATGAGGATGTATCCGCCGTCCGGGTTGGACTGCATGGCCGCGACATCTTTGGCGAGCTCAATCAGGTCCGCGGGATGCCCCTTGCCGAGATTGAGCGTTTCCTTGTAATCCAGTCCGAACTGTTCACACTGCTCGCCGAGCAGCGCGAGCAGCTTCTCCTCGGTCACGATCGGCTCGACCACCACGGCCATGACCGCGTCCAACTCCTTCGCCAGTCAGCTACCAGGTGCGGGTAACCAGTTCTGATGCACAGCAATCGCTGAAGGGTAGTCCTGACCCCCACCGCCGGGCTGCCTGGGCTACCGACCGATTATCGGTGGCTGTGCGGCCGCAGCGACCCGGCGAGCGGTGCCCTTTCGAGTGATTCCCCGTCTGGTCGTGTCATGTGGCATGCCGGTGGCGGTCTCTGCGGCTGGGCATACCACGAAAGGCGATGGGCATGGCGGTGTTGAGTGGCGTGGAGTTCGTGGCGGCGGTGGAGGATCGGCTGCGTGATCGGCGATCGAGTTCGCCCGGAGCGTCGCGGGAAGGGTTGCGGTTTGCGTTCTATGGGCGGATGTCGACCTGTGAGTTTCAGGATGTGGGTACGTCGTGGGCGTGGCAGCGGGAGGTTGCGGAGGAGTTGGTCGAGGGGTTCGGGGCCATCGTGGTGGATTTCTTTGACGAGGGCCGGTCTCGGCGGTGGGCGTGGCCGGATCGTCCGGCTGCGGCGGCGTTGTTGGCGGACGCGCGGCGGCCGGATCGTAGGTTTGATGCGGTGGTGGTGGGGGAGTACGAACGTGCGTTTCATGTTGATCAGTTTCAGCAGGTGGCGGCCGAGTTGACCGAGGTCGGGGTGCAGGTGTGGCTACCGGAGGCCGGTGGTCCGGTCGACCTGGGTAGTCCGGTGCACCAGGCGCTGATGGTTCTGCTGGGCGCGCAGGCCCAACGGGAGGTGGCCCGAGCCCGGGCGCGGGTGCTGGCAGCCATGCGGGCCCAGGCCCGGGTCCAGGGCCGGTTCCTCGGTGGGCGACCTCCGTTCGGCTACCGCTTGGCCGACAACGGGCCGCATCCCAACGCCGAGCACGCCCGGTGGGGTCGCCGGCTGCACGGGCTGGAGCCGGATCCGGCAACCGCGCCGTGGGTGCGGTGGCTGTTCGCCCAGCGCGCCGACGGTCGCAGCGTCGCCTCGCTGGTCCGCGAGCTCAATGACCGAGGCGTGCCGTGCCCGTCCAGGGCGGACGCGTCCCGCAATCCGCACCGCACCGGCCAGCGGTGGATCGTGCGCACGGTGGCGATGATTCTGCAGAACCCGCGCTACACCGGCCGGCAGGTATGGAACCGGCACAGCACCCAGGGCCACGGTGGCACCGGCCGGCCCGGCGGGCGCGGTTCCGGTGCGGTCCGACGTAACCCTGCCGCCGACTGGGAAGTCTCCGAGCATCTCGCCCATGCTCCGCTGGTCGACGACGCCGCCTTCCTGACGGTCCAGCGGATGCGCACCGGTCGGCCGAGCCAGGACGGCGAAGTCCGCCAGTTCTATTTGGCTGGGCTGACGGTGTGTGGGGTGTGTGGCCGGCGGATGGACGCGCACTGGGTCCACGGCCGGCCCGGCTACCGCTGCCGACACGGCTACACCAGCGCCACACGCCGACCGGCTGACGCACCCCGCAACGTCTACCACCGCGAAGATCAACTATTGGACGCCCTGCCCGGCCTGCTCGCCGACACCCTGGGCGAGGACGCCGACTTCTCACCGCACGATCCAGTCGGAGTTCTGCGTGAGCGAGATCTGCAGATCGTCTGCACCCATCACGATCGACAACTCCGGGCGGCAACACCCTACGGGGCCCGCAGCGCTCCATCGTCCACAGGTCCACGGGCGCAGACACTGAGGCTGGAATTCCACCACGGAGACGGTTTCACGGCCGATCAGCACGCTGGAGCGGCTATCATCACACCGCGCGACACCCGCTGTGCGCGGCCACGAGCCGGCGCGCTTCAGACGGCCGTGGGGTAAAGGAGTGTCCGAGGCCGAATTTGCCCACTAACCCTACTCAGCCTCGCCCTCGACAAGGCGGCGTAACCCGTCCCGGTCTATCCATGTCGGTTGCCCACTCGACCCATGTCGGGACGGTTCGTACCCTCGGGTGACCTGCACAAACACAAGTGGGACAGCCGGGACAAGCCTCACCATGCGCGTCCAGGCTCCTACGAACATGCGTGTGCCCAACAGAACAATCGACTCATGTCGAGTCTGTCCCCGCCTGTCGGATCTGGACATCCATGTACGCAGCACAGCAATCTTGTGGAGGCCCGGGCCCATCTGAACGACCCGAAGATAGCCAATCAGGCGTTGCGATCTCTCGCCATGCGTACGGTAGGTGCATGAGTGATGACACACGGGGAGTACCGGATCGCCGCGCATCGGCAGTGCGAGCGCTTGGCCTAGTGCTTCGGGGCGAATCGTCCGATGAACCTGGGAGTCTCGAACAGACAATGCCGCAAGAAGAGGACTCGGCACAGGAAGAGGATCAGCAAACTGGGGAGGCCGCGCGAGACCATTACCCGGACTCAAACGTGCTCGCCTGTGGGAACTGTGACTGTGTGTGGTTCATGAGCCTGCGACGAGGCAGCAAACCCGTCATGGCAACGGTAGAAAATGAATGCAGCGCATGCCGCCCGCAACGGCTGGAGCGGTCTTTAGAGGTGATCAGGGGATACATAACCGACGCCAGCGCGTTTCGGCCGGTCCTGCACAGGCCATGCACGCCCGAAGGCAGTTGCTGCGAGCTCCATGCGATCGCAGATGGCTTCGACGGTGTACAGAAGACGGCCAGCAAGGGCATCGTATGGGTGATCACAGGGTTAACCGGCGCACCGGAGGACTTGGCAGAGGCGTTTTCCAAAATAGCTCTCCCCATGGTCACGACACCGGACTTTGGCACCATAGCGAAGGCCCTGCGAGCCTTGGCGGATGAGTTATGCGACAATCGCCACATCACCTCCCCGGAACCTCCCGCAACTCCCTGAACACCCTCGGCTGGACGGTCCAATCTGATGAGTTGTCGATACTTCGAAAATTGAGATTCAATTGTATTCACGGAACAGCATGGAAGGTTGCAGTCCGAGGCAACTATTGTATTGTCTTTTTGGGCACCTATTCTATGTGTTGCGGAGCGAGGCCCAGAAGCCGAATCTTCAGTTGCCTTGGAAAAGCCCAAGAGGCCGGCGTCGTGGACCAGTGAGGCGAGCATGATCAGAATCAACTACACACTTTACACGCAAGATGGGGGATTGCATGAGGAGGACCGTCAGTCCGAATATGTACCGCGCATCGGTGAGATTATCGCATTAGATCCTCAATCTCAGTTCTCGTTTCAGGTAGTTGATGTACTTTGGCATTTCGCCGTAAGTGGGCGCTGTTATCGCATCGCTGTGACCGCCTGCGAAGTGAACCGGCATCAGCACATTGAGACTGTCATTAGTGGGTGGCGCAGCAAGCACCGTTAGGCATTCATCGTCCCCTGTCCCCAGGGCGGCTTGTAAGTGCGCCGGCCAGCTAGACTCAACAAGCTCGGCGCATCCGACCATGTTCCACCACAGGAAGCGACGTACTGGAACTACCATGGCGATCATTATTTCGATTGCTGCGCTGATGCTCAGCTCATTCGTTTTCGCTTACAACCATCGAACCGCCAAGCGTGATCTCATGATTCGGATCTATGACCAGCTGTTAGCAGCGGACAGGCAGCAAGGCCGTCGCGTATTGTTTGAACTTTGCGAGTACGGTCGCAAGCCAGAGGATCTATGCGAGGACGATTTTCGTAGCGCTAATCATGCTCTTGCGTGGTTAGATCTCATGGCAATGCTATATGACAAACGATATATCCCGCGACGCGACTCAATGGCATTATGGGGAATCACCACTTCGCGCATTGTTCACGCTGCCGAGCAATCGGGGTTCTTGCAGTTCAGGGATAACCAACAGGGATCCCTCCTATGGCCTTATGTTCGAAAATTTGCTGCGGCTGCCCGGGCTAAGGGGTTCGTCGGCAAGGCGCCAAGCGTCAAAAGGAGCGAAAGCTGAGACACCCAAATGTGACAGCTATTAGCTTAGTTGGGCGGGTTTGAGCGGTTCACAGAGGTGACCTTGCTGCGCCGTTCTCGGGCGGCCGGCGGCCTGCCGGCCCGGCGCAAGCTCGCTCAGGGAGGTATGGCCGATTTCTCTACGAAGAGAGTAAGTCAAACGCGAAGCCGATAACGAACAGCAGGAACGCGAACCAGCGAATCCGGTGGCCGGGCCGGGTTTGCTCGAGCAATGCAGCAGAAACTCCTGTAATTCCGATTACTACGGCTGAGCGAATTCGCACGGCGAGACGGATAGCCCCATATTCAGTCGTGATCATTAGTATGCCGCAGGTAAAAATTCCGATCATTGCTATCGCCGGAGCCCATCCCGTCCAGCCTAGTGAGATTCCTACCCACACGAGTATGGCAACGATGATGATTAACGCAATGGTTCTAGCGGTGGCGACGCCTACGTTTCGCACCAACTGGTAATCCTCGCGATGGTCTAACAACTCGCGCTGGCGAGTCGGCAAGCTGACACGAACGAACGCGCGAACCTTATTCATCGCGTATTCTTCGTCGATAATAGTAGGGTTGTGCACATTGGATTGTTTGAACTCCGCCAAGAACTCCGCTCGAAACTTGCTGACGGCGTCGTCGGCCAGCCATCGCTGACCGTGGAACTGCGGAGGATCATTCCGAGTTATCCACAGTGGAATCAAAACCGGCGCAGCAGCAATCATCGGATAGATAGGACGGATTATTTGATCTCTGACCATGAATTCGAGCCCCAGCAGATCCTCTAGTTCCTGAATGCGATTCCGCCACCTTCCTGCCTCCTTCTTTTGGATGCGAGCGAGTTCCGCAGCAGCCCGGAGACGTTCAGGCCCAATGAGATCGAGGACGACCACGCAGCCAGCGAAAAACTGTAGGACCTTGCCAATGCGGCCCCACCAGAACATTGGCAAGCCGAACAGGGTTATAGAGCTTGCCTGCCGACCGGCAAACCAGTTGGAAAATACGGAGTCGAGGCCACCGAAAACCAGCGCGACTACAAGTATTGCGGTCCCGATCAGTATCCAACGCATGACTTGACTATAACCATTACTTCTCGTAGGCCAATGACGTATGGTCCAGGTGCCGCACTGGGCGGATATCTAAGGTCCGTACTCCTGTCGCTTCCATCACTCGGCATTCCTATGTCGTTCAGGTTCAGTGTATGCACGACTACTGCCTCCGCGCGTGAGACCGGAAATTGTCGAACTGACTGGGAGATAAGTTGAGGAACACTCCATATATCCCCAGTTCTCGAGCCGATCAGCACGCCACCCCGATCCTTGCAGCCCGGGACTGGCGCGTCTAGGAGTCTGCGGAACACGTGAGGTGAGACCCAGGGAGTCCGCCGATTAGGGACTGCGATGTGGATCGATGTGGTCAGAGTGCGTTCCTGCGGCTGCTTGGTGCAACTATGGGTGTAGAGAGAGGTTCAGGCCCGGCAGTCCGCCCGAAGATCGCCCAGCGTTGCCGGTCATCCGCCGCGTCAGGCCGGTGGGACAAGCGAGCTTGTTGATCAGGTACCGCCAAGGTGATTGGATCGCGCCAGTCTCCATCGCATCCTGCAACGGGCACAGCTTGATCTGTGCTTGGTTACCTGGCGCACGGCCGTGCCATCGGCGATCGCATCGGCGACTCGCTGCACGTCGCTGGCGTGGTACACGGTCCAGGACGAGGTGCCGTACGTACCTGTCGCAGTTTCCTGCTTGGTCCGGACGCCGTTGGCTCCGATGACCGCGTCGAGATCCCAGACGACCGGCCAAGCGTCCGCGACTTCGGCGTGGTCGAGGTATCCGTCACCAGCGTAGTAACGCCCACGCCGCCGCTGCGCGATCAACTCCGCCACCGGCACGGGAGCGGGCATGTCCGTCACCACGAGGCACCTCCAACCAGGTCGCGGGACAACCCACCCTCCCGCCGCGAGCACCGCTCCCGCAAGGTCTGACCGGGCAGCGTGAACGGCACGCTGGTGGCACCAAGTTTGGGTGCTCATCCAAGCCCATCCGCCGTCGTCGCCAGCCTGCTCGGCTCCCACCTCGGCTGCGCCGAGTTGCTCGCCGCCGAGGCAGGCGCAACCTGGAGACACTACGCAGCAGGCGATCCCGCCGCTACAGGCAAGTAGGTCACTGAGGGTCAGCCACCATAGCCAGGCCCAGTTCGGCGAGTTGCGCTTCCGTTAGCGGCAGCGTCGGCCGGCCGGCACCGATCCGGTGCGGGTGCCCGGGATCCTCCCGGTTGGTGGCGAAGTCCGGACTGCCGAAGTTTTGCACCGACAGCGAGTACAGCTGTCCGTCCGGCAGGTAGATCCGCAGGGTCTGGTTCAGCGACGCGAACGGGTCGCTCGGCGCCACGTCGTAGATCTGCAACACGGTCCCGTCCGCCAGCACGTGCCGTTTCGGTGGCTGACAGTTGTACATGTCGTACGCCTGGTCGTCCGCCGCGGTGAGTGGATCACCGGTGAACCGGCCGAAGGACAACACCACGCTGCCGGTGCCCCCGGCGTCGGACACGTCGGCGGTGTAGGTGAACGCGTCGCGAGTGTTCGGCCTGGTGGGCGGCAGCTTCAGCTCGCCAAGCAGGCCCACCGTCGTGCCAGCGGTCACCGGCATCGGGATGCGGCTCGGCCCCTGGAGCGTCGTGCCCGTAATGGGGCTGTCCGGCGGCGTCCTGGTCACCGCGGCGATGGCTTGCCAGACCCGTTGTTGCAGCGCCGGCAGGTCGGCGCGGACGCTGTCCAGGTCGCGGCCGCTGGTGTCGGGGATCTCGCACCTGGGCACCGGCTCGGTCGGCCAGCCGGCCGGTGGTGGCGCGGTCGACGCCGGAGTCCATGTGGTGTACGGGGAGTGCGCCGGCAGATCGGCCCGCGGCCACGGCGCTTCGGTCGGGGACGTCCCGGTCGCGGCGACGTCCTGACCGCCGGAAAGCAGGGCTGCCGCGCTGATGACCACCGTGGCCACCCCGGCGACTGCGGCCACCGCCGCCAGCGCAGCGCCGAACTGCTGGCGCCGGCGCCGGCGCCGGCCACGAGCGACCGCGTCGACCAGCCCGCGGCGGGGCCTTGGCGGGGTCCGTTGCGCCAGTTCGGCCCGCAACGCGGCGCCGAGGTCATCCTCATCCCACATCTCGCACGCTCCGCTCCGGTGTGTCGGCGTTGCGGTACGCCGCCCGCAACGCCTGTATCCCTCGTGACATTTGACTTTTGACGGTGCCCGCCGAGCACCGCAGCACCTGCGCGACCTGCTCGACGGGCAGGTCGTGGACGATGCGCAGCACGAGCGTCGCCCGCTGCCTCGGTGGCACGTCCTGTAGCGCCGCCAGCAGCGACTGCTGCTCGTCGACGCGCGCCAGGTCCCTCGAGTGCTCCGACCGGTCGGGCGTCTCGGCGACCAGGCATTCCTTCGCGCGACCCCGCCGCCTGGTGTCGAGGAAGAGCCGGACGAGGGTGGTGCGCAGGTAGCCCTCCGCGTTGCCGCTGGCCACGCGTGGCCACTTGGGGTACAGCCGGACGAAACTTCCCTGGGCCAGTTCCTCCGCCTCGAGCCAGTCTCCGCACAGCGCGTACGCGGTACGCCGCGCCGCGTCGAACCGCGCCGAGTAGAAGTCGGCGAAGTCCTCATCGAAACCGGCCACCGGCATCCTCCTGCAGATCTTGGACGGGATAACAACGCGGTCGGCCCCTGGCAGGTTGCACGCGCGCGTTAGACAGCCGGATCCACTTTCGCCGACACCGGCAGCAACCTCCGCCGGAACTAACCCCTGTGGAATCCGCGACTGTGCCAGTAGCGGATGCAAATCAGCTGGTCGGCGGGCGTAGCATGGGTCTCCTGGGGAGGGATTCGCCGTGACCTGACATTGGCGCGGACGCGGTCGCCAGCCGTATGAGCGGCCTGGTCATCTGCCCGCACGCGTGCACAGGTTGCGCCGTCAGGCCGGATGGCACCCGGCTGGAGTTCAGCACGGCCCGCTGGGCCGGCGCGCTGTCGCCCTTTCCGATTTCGCACGGCGGAGTGTCACTCGCACGAGTAGTTCGGCGTCGATTGGTTCGTTGGGCAGTGGGTACGCCCTGGCCATGAGGGTCGTGGTGGTGGGGGCGACGGGGAACATCGGCACGAGTCTGGTGGCGGCACTCAGCCGGGATCCGGACGTCGATTCGGTGCTGGGCGTCGCGCGCCGGGTGCCGGAGCTATGGCTGCCCAAGGTCGACTGGCGGAGTGCGGACATCCGCACCGCGGATCTGGTCGATCTGTTCGACCGGGCCGACGCCGTGGTTCATCTGGCGTGGCTGTTCCAGCCCACCCACCGGCCGACGGTCACGTGGGCCAACAATGTAGAGGGCGGGGTCCGGGTGTTCCGGGCGGCTGCCCAGGCCGACGTGCCCAAGTTGGTGTACTCGTCCTCGGTGGGTGCCTACTCGCCCGGACCCAAGGACGAACCGGTGGCCGAGACGTGGCCGACCGACGGGTGGCCGAAGGCCGCCTACACCCGGGAAAAGCCTTACTTGGAGAGGGTTCTCGACGCCCTGGAGCTGGCCAGCCCGGACCTGTCGGTGGTCCGGCTGCGACCCGGGTTCGTGTTCAAGCACGGCGCGGCATCCGAGCAGCGCAGGCTGTTCGCCGGACCGCTGCTGCCCGGACGGCTGGTGCGGCCCGGTCTGGTGCCGGTCGTACCCGACCTGCCCGGTCTGCGCTTTCAGGCGGTGCACACCGTGGATGTCGCCGAGGCGTTCCGGTTGGCCGTGCACCGCCCGGTGCGCGGTGCGTTCAACATCGCTGCCGACGAGGTGGTAGACGCGGCCCTGCTCGCCGACTGCCTGCGGGCCAGGGTCATCTCCGTACCAGCCTGGCCGGTGCGCGGCGCCCTGACTGCGGCGTGGTGGCTGCGCCTGGTGCCGGCCAGTCCCGGTCTGCTCGACGCCGTCCTGCGCATGCCGATCATGGACACCACCCGGGCCCGCACCGAGCTCGGCTGGACGCCGAACCACACCGCCAAGCAGGCCATCAAGGAGTTCCTGCGTGGCCTGCGCCACGGTGCCGGGCTGCCCACCCCGCCGCTGGCCAGCCAGGTCCCCGGGGGACGGATCCGAGAGGTCCGGACCGGTGTCGGCGGCCAGCCCTGAAATCGTGCGCGTCGAGACGGCGCACAGCCGCGAGGTCGAACCCCTGCGATCGGACGTGCCGTGAGTGCCGTCCCGCAGACCGTTGGCGCGGGCGTTCGGCGAGGTGGCGTGGGTCGATGCTGACCGCGTCTCAGCCGGAGGCAGGGTGGCCGAGCTGGGCGCGGAGGTCGTCGATGGTGGTCTGGGCCTCGGCGAGCTGGTCCTGCAGGCCGATGATGCTGGCGGCGGCGGCGAGGGTGTGGCCCTCGTCGAGCTGTTCGCGTAGCCGCACCACGAGGGTGAGCTGACGGCGTGAGTAGCGGCGGTGTCCGCCGGTGGAGCGGTGCGGGCGGACCAGGTCGGCGGTGTCCAGGCTGCGCAGGAATGCTTCCTGCACGCCAAGCATGATTGCGGCCTGTCCGGTGGTGAACGCCGGGTAGTCCTGGTCGTCGAGCTTGCCGAGATCGGCCACGCACACCTCCGCCACCGCTGACGCCAGACTATCGAGTACAGGTTATCTCGAGCGGACGCTTGACACAATCTTCAGTGCGCGCTATAGAAATAGAGAGACGCGGTACATGACCTGGTGTCGAACACGACATAGCCGGGGAGTGATCGACGATGCGGGACACCACCCGTCACGCGACGGTGACCAGCGGCTTCGCCGAGGTGGTCTATGCCGATCCGGGTTGGCTGCGCGCGGAGTTCGACGCGATCATGGCCGCCAACTTTGGCGTTGTCCCTCCCCGTCTGCCAAGACCGCGGCCCGGTAGCGCAGGCCCGCCGCGTCCGATTCGCGCGCCCCGAGCCACCGGCGCCGGCCGGCTGGCTGGGGTGGTGCCGGCGCCGTGGGTTGGCCGGCGGCAGCGTTCCCCTCCGGCGACCGGCCCGCGCCCCGAGTGCAGCGACATGACGATGAGAGCGAAAGGTAGGTGATACCGCGCGGGCACGCCTGCAGCGGGCCCGGCCATCGCCCTCCACGGGCTGGGTGTCTGCGTCGAACCGGCCGAGAGACCCGGCAGCGGTCCCGGCCTCCCGCCTCGTGGCGCACCCTTCCGCGACGACCCCCCGGGATGGCGCGTGGCACACACTCAGCACAACCGCGTAACTCCCTCCGAACCGGTACCGGCCCCGCCGCATTGACTGCGACGGGGCCGGACCTTCGAGGACGCCCAAGAACCAGCAGTAAACACTCGAGAATATCTTCACCCATGGGAACAGGATTGCTGAGCGGATCGTTAGCATGGGTGGCAACCAATCGACCAGCCGCCTCCCGGCCATCAGCCCGCCGGGCGGCGGTGCGTAAGGAAGGAGAATGGAGGCGCATGGTCATGTTGATGCGGACCGACCCGTTCCGGGAGCTGGACCGGCTGACCCAGCAGTTCTTCGGCGCCCAGGGCACCGCGGCCCGGCCGGCGGTGATGCCGATGGACGCCTACCGGTCCGGCAACGAGTACGTGGTGCAGTTCGACCTGCCCGGTGTGGCGGCGGACTCGATCGACCTGGACGTAGAGCGAAACGTGCTCACGGTCAAAGCCGAACGCACCCCGGAGTACGAGGAAGGTGCCGAGGTCCAGGTCAGCGAACGGCCCCGCGGGGTGTTCTCCCGCCAGCTGTTCCTCGGCGACACCCTCGAGACCGAGCACATCAAGGCGCACTACGACGCGGGTGTGTTGACCCTGCGAGTGCCGGTCGCCGAGCAAGCCCGACCCCGCAAGATCGCCATCAGCGGCGGCAGTGACGCCAGGCAGATCAACGCCTGATCGCGTTGACCAGGCCCGGCTGGCTCCTGGCCCGCGCCCGCGTGGGAGCACCCGCGGGCGGGGCCGGAGGCGGGCCGGACAGGAGGTTGAGCACGGTGCCCCACATCGACCGGGCCGGGAGCCGGCTGGCCCGCGACCGACGGCGCGGCCCCATTCACGTGTCCGATCCGTCCCGCCGCTCGCCATGAGCACCGGCGAACCCGACCCCTATACCGTGCTCGGGGTCGACCCCGGCGCCACCAGCGCCGAGATCGCTGCCGCCTACCGGCGCGCGGTCCGGACCTGCCATCCCGACGCACCCCATCCCGACAGTGACCGGCTCGCGGCCGTGATCGCGGCGTACCGCCGGCTCCGTGACCGTGACCGGGATGTCCGCCCGCCGGCCGAACACAGCCGGGATTCCTCGCACGGACATGACATTCCGGTGCGGATCCACCCCCCAACATCGCCACGAACGCCGGACATCTGGGCTGGACCCGTTCGCCGTCACCCTCCTGCCCACAGCTGATCCGCGAGCAGGCTCGGGTCCCGCGAGGATTTTGGCGGTGGCGGATGAGTTGTGGGGCGGGCGGGAGAGTTCACCGCCCGGCCGACACTGCGCCAGTCAGTCCTTGAAAGCGTCCTTGCCCTTTTCGACGCCCCGGGATTCGATGAAGTCCTTGAACCGCTCCATGTCACCGGCTGGCCGACCGAACCTCAGAGTTCGGAAACTACCGGAGTACGTCATCTGCGCCCACGATCGCGGCTCCAGTCGGCCGAGCTGTTGCGCGGTATAGACCGTGTCAATGTCAGCGACGGGTCGGACGGCGTGTGCCGTCAAGAGTTCGGCGTGTGGGCCCTGGATGCCTCGCCGTTCGGGAGGCATCCAGGGTGGGGTGTCGGTCAGGGAATGCCGGTGATGGTTTCGCAGGCGATGGCGGTGTCGGTGCCGGGGCCACCGATGCCGACGTCGATTCCGGTGCCGCAGTCGAGGTGGTCGTCGCCGAGGAAACCGTCGAGGTGGTCGTCACCGCCGAGGCCGAACAGTCGGTTGCCCTGCTCGTTGCCGATGAGCACGTCGACGGCCATGGTCCCGATGATGTTTCGATGTCGGTGTGCACGTCGTCGCCCTCGCCGGACGCGCCGTCGTTGGGGTTCCCGTCGATGATCACGGTCACGCCGAGCCCGCCGTGGTCGAAGTAGTCGGCGGTGTCTGTGCCGGTTCCGCCGACCAGGAAGTCCGGCCCGTCGTTGCCGCCCCCGGTGAATCCGGTGGCGCCGGCGAGGACGTCGTCGCCGGCCTCGCCGAAGACGCTGTCCTGGCCCCTGCCGCCCTTGATCGTGTCGTTGTCGATGCCGCCGCTGAGTAAGTCGACGTCGTTGCCGCCGTCGAGGTTGTCGCCGCCGGCCCCGCCGTTGAGCGTGTCGCGACCGGCCCCGGCGAACAAGTCGTCGTCACCGGGTCCGCCGTCGAGGGTGTCGTTGCCGGCCGAGGTGCTGATTCGGTCGCGGCCGGAACCCCCCAGCACGGTGGTGTCGAACGGAACCTGAGCGCTGACCGAGTCGTCCAGGTCGCCGGCGGTGACCGCCACGCGGGTGATCCCCGTGGCGGTGCAGTGCACGGTGTTCGGATTCACCGCGGTGCAGCCCGTCCCGGGAGTGACGGTGTCGCCGGCGTCGGTGACGGTGAACGTCGAGTTCACCAGCGTGATGCTGATCCGGTTGGCGCTGCCGGCCTGTGCGTTGACCTGCAGCGTGGTGCCGGTCGCGGTGACACCGGAGGCGGCGTGCGCGGTTGCGGAAGACAGCAGGAAGGAACCGGCCACCGCAGCCGTCGCGGTGATCAGGATGCCCAGCCTTCTTGTCGATCTGTCTGGCATTTCGGAGTTTCTCCTCGCAGAGCACGGGAAAGTGACTCCGGCAGCCTGACGCCACCGCGCCGGGCCGGGCATCGGTGGCTGGTACCTATGTATGGCGGCGCGGTGGGGTAGGGCGCCCTCGGCGCGTAGGTATCGACCGTCCACTGTGGTGTGTCGACGGCCGCGAGAGTGGACGGGGGCGGCGTCGGTGTTCAGGCCGTCTGGGCCCCTGGGGCGGTGCCGTGTGCGGTTAATTCGGTGGCGTGGCGGGGGTGTGTGTTCTACGGTGCCGGGGACGTTGCTCCCGTCCGGGTTCGACCCGGCCGTTTCGAAGAGGCGATGCCATGGTCACCGCCCGGTCCTGCCGGGGCGGTTGACGACACCGACCGGGTCCACGGTCAGCGCCGCGTCCGCGGTGTGCGTCTGCTCGTCCTGCCCTGGTGTCGGAGGCAATCGTGACGCCCGCGCGGCGCCGGTCGTCGCGCGTCTGCACCTGGAGCACCCGAATTGTCGCAAGACCCGTTGTCCGCGTGGTATGCGGACTTCTTCACTGAACTGCCCAACGCATTCTGGCGAGCGGCCGTGCCACCGGCAGTGACGATGGCCGAGGCCGACTTCATCATCCGGCTGAGCGGGCTGGGTCCCGGGGCCCGGGTGCTGGACGTGCCCTGCGGCAGCGGCCGGCACACCCTGGAACTGGCCCGACGCGGCTACCGGGTGACCGGGCTGGACGTGTCCGCCGAAGCCATCGAGTTCGCCCGCACCGTCGCCGCCGCCCAGCGGTTGCCGGTCGACCTGCGCCTGGGCGACATGCGCACCCTGCCCACCGACGTCCGGGCCGACGCGGCGATCTGCATGGGCAACGCCTTCGGCTACCTCGACCACGCCGGCACCCGCACGTTCCTGGCTGACCTGGCCGCGCTCGTCACGCCGGGCGGCACCCTGATCCTGGACTACGGATTCGTTGCCGAGGCCCTCCTGCCCCACCTGACGCGGCAGGAGCCGCCGATGACCTTCGGCGGCGTCGAAGCTGTGTCGATCAACGAGTACGACACCACCAACAGCCGCTGGCTCACCGCCTTCACCTTCCGCCGCGGCACCGTCGAACACCGCGGAACTTCAGTCCAACACGTCTACACCGCCGCCGAAACAGCCCGCCTGGTCACCCAAGCCGGATTCACCGGGACCGAGCTGTACGGCGACACCGAGGCCACACCGTTCCGCCTCGGCAGCCCTCGACTGCTGCTGGTGGCACGACGACCAGTTGAGCCACCGGGGAGGTGGCGGGCAGCGGCGTCAGAGTGCGGTCCGGCGAGCGGGGGAGTGGAACATGCGGGTCCTGGTGGAGCGTGAGCGGGTGCTAGGCGCCCTGCACGCGGCGGTGGACGAGGCGAGAGCCGGGCGCGGGTCGATGGTGCTGATCACCGGCGAGGCAGGTCTGGGAAAGACCAGTGTGGTGCGGGCGTTTGTGGGTGCGGTGGCGGCCAGGGTGCTGGTCGGCTCGTGCGACGGTCTGCTGACGCCGCGGATGTTCGGCGCCCTGCGGGAGGCGATGGCCGGCAGCGGCGGGCGGCTGGAGGCCGCGTTGGACGATGCCGACCGCGAGGCGGTGTTCGACGTTGCGCTGGCCGATCTGGCCGCGGAGGCACCCACGGTGCTGGTGGTGGAGGACCTGCACTGGGCCGATGAGGCCACTGTGGACCTGATCGGCTACCTGACCCGCCGCATCGAGGCACTGCCGGTGGTGCTCGTGGGGACCATGCGAGAGGAGGTCGAGGAGAACCGGCCGGTGCGCCGCCGCACGTGCGGTTCGGTGTCCACGTCCGAGGTCCGGCTGCGGCACCTGCCGCTGGTCCCGCTGACCCCCGCCGGTGTCGCGCAGCTGGCCGCCGGGTCGGGGTGGGACGCCGCCGAGCTGCACGCACTGACCGGTGGCAACCCGTTCCATGTCACCGAGATGCTGGCCGCGCCCGGCGGGCAGGCGGTGCCGGCAACCATCGTCCGTGCGGCAGCGGGCCGGGTGCAGCGGCTCGGGGCGCGGTGCCGGCAGGCGATCGAGCAGTTGGCCGTGCTGTCGGGGACGGTCGACTTCGACCTGATCGACGGCCTGCTCGGCAAGCAGGCCGAGGTGCTGGCCGAGGCCGAGCAGCACGGAATCCTGGAGGTGCGGCGGGATGGTCTGGCGTTTCGCCACGAGTTGGTCCGCCGCGGCGTGGAGGCCAGCCTGCCGCACCTGCGCCGCCGTGCCCTGCATCTCGCCGTGTTGACCGTGCTGGCCGGACGGCAGCAACCGGACCTGGCCCGACTGGTGCACCACGCCGTAGGCGCCGGTAACCACGGCGCGACGGCACACTATGCGCTGCTGGCCGGGCGGGAAGCCGCCGCGGCCGGGACCCACGATGCGGCGCTGGCCCACTTCACCACCGCCACCGCACACGCCGACGCGCTCGGCGACGCCGACCGGGCCCGGCTGGCCGACGACCACGCCGGGGAGCTGTCCCACGCGCATCGCTTCGCCGAGGCCATCCACGTAGGCGAGACCGCGGTGCGCCGCTACGCCGAGCTGGGCGACCCGATCGCGCTCGGCCAGGCCCGAGCGCGGCTGTCCCGGCACTACTACCTGGCCGGCGACACCGCCCTGGCAATCACCACGGCACGCCAGGCAGTCGAGCTGCTGGAGCCAACCGAAGCCGTGCCGGCCAAGGCATGTGCCGTCACCTACCACGGCGCCGTGCAGGCGCTGACCGGCCATCCTGACGCGGCCACCACCCTGCGGCGGGCGGAAACCCTGGCCCAGCAAGCGGACCGGGTCGACCTGGCCGGGCTCATCATGACCTACCAGAGCATCGCGCTGCCGGACCTGGATCTCGACGGTCGGATCGCGGTGCTCACCGACAGCCTCGAACTGGCCCGCACGCATGGCCACCACGAGCACGTCGCCCGCGCCTACACCACCCTGGCCGAACTGCTCTACCAGCACGGCCGCCTCGACGAACTCCAGCGGTGCCTGACCGACGGCCTGGCCTTCGCCGACGGCCGCGGACTGCGGTCCCACGCCTACCATCTGACCGTGCACCGCGGCCTGCTGCACCTGCGTCGCGGTGACTGGACCTGCGCAGACAACGACCTCTCCGCCTGTGCCGACGGCGCCGCCGGCACGGGCGTACTGGCCAGCTACGTTCAGCCGGCGCACGCCCGGCTGCTCGCCCGCCGCGGCCACCCGGCCGCCGGCGATCTCCTCCACCGCGCCTGGCGACGCGGCCGTCGCCAGCAATCCCTTGCCGTACTGGGTTTGTCCGGCACCGCACTGGCGGAGTGGGCGTGGCTGACCAATCAACCCACGGTGGCCGCGGCGGTTCGCCACACGTGGCGCCACCACGCCCACCGGCCCGGGGCCGCCCCGCTGTGGGCTGAGATCCTGCGCTACTGCGCCCGCGCCGGCCTTCCCGCCGAACCATTCGACGGCTGTCCCGAACCCTGGGTCGCCGGCCTACGCGGCGACTGGCAATCGGCCGCAACCGCCTGGGAACGCATCGGCGACCCTTACGAACAAGCTCTCGCACTGGCTGACTCCGGCGTCATCGAACCCACCCTCCAAGCGCTGCGCACGCTCGACGACCTCGGCGCCACCGCGGCCGCGACCCAGGTCCGCCACCAGCTCAGAACCCTCGGCCTGCGCACCATCCCACGCCGACCATCCACCCACACCCGCACCCACCCCGCCGGCCTCACCGCACGCCAAGCCGACGTCCTCGACTTGCTGGCCGACGGTCTGACCAACGCCGAGATCGCCACCCGACTCGTCGTGTCCGTCCGCACCGTCGACCACCACGTCTCAGCCATCCTCACCAGACTCGGCGTCACCTCCCGCCACGAAGCCGCCGCCACATTACGAAACCGGCAAACCCGCACGGCCGGCTGACAGCCGCGGCGCCCCGCGGCGGGCTTGATATCGCGCCACAGCCGAACCTTCAGCCGGACGCGCCGCCTACTCCCTAGCCGACCGGCTCGCACCCGACCCTTCACTCGATGAGGAGGTGGCTCGCGATGCGAGCCCTGAACCCTAAGGGAAGCAATCTGGTGCTGCGTCCCGCTTGCCGCCGCGCTCCTTGCCGCCTGCTCGGCCACCAACCCGGAGGCCAAGCCACCTGACGCCATCGAGCCCATGCTCGGCTGGATCGGCAGCTGTCGAAGGGCACACGCGAGAGCGCGGTGGCCGTGAGATGCGCGCCCGTGAGCAGGTCGTCGTCGGTCATCGTTCGTAGTTCGGCGAACTGCGCCGCGAGCGAAGCGGCGGCCGCGGGTCGCTCATCAGCCTGGATCGCTTCTGCCATCCCCACCAACTCCCACGTCCCATCCGGGTGGAGCGTGGGCCGCAACGCCCCAGCGGCACGCGCAGCGAGGTCGTCCGGCTCCAGCGCGGCGGCTTTCTGGTAGGCCTGCGCGATTGTTGCCCGGTCGTGCGTGATCACCGCCACGGTGAGCAGCGCCATGGTTTCGTGCGATGCGGTGAGTTGCTCGCGAAGGACGAGGGCTTGCTCGGCAGCCCACAGGGCGAGGTCGTCTGTTCGACGCGCCTCGCGGACGTCGCTGCGTTCACCAGGTCGACCGCGGGCTGGTCGCCGACCCCTCGGACGGGGAGGAGTCCGAGCGCCCCGGCCATGAGAGACCGCTCGGTGTCGGCGATGTTGGTCGGCAGCAGCGAACGGGCGGCCGTCAGCGCGGCTGCCACGACGTTGCCCGGCACCGACTCATCGGACTGTAGGCCGCCTAGACGCCGCCCGCGGCCACCGCCAGCAGGTCCAGCCGGGCCCTCTCGTCCACCAGCACGGTGACCAAGCGGCGCACGGCCTCCGCGTCGCCGGCGTGTGGGGCCTGAACACACCGCCTGCTCAGGAGTTCGGCGAGCGCGGCCAGCGCGGCGGCGACGCGATCAGTCACGGCACATCCAAGCCCCACTATTCTGGCCAGCAGGCCGCACTGATCGCGTTTCCCTGTCGATGATCACGTTTGCCCGGTCAACTGCTGGACCGGCTCACGGTGAGGCACCCATGGCTCGATCGAGCCGGCCGAGGCCAAGCCCCAGTCCCTGAGCAAATCCTGTGAGCCGGCTCTGGCCAGGGCCAGTGCTTCGGTGAGGGTGCCTCCGGTGGCGATGTGGGTGATCGTGGCGGCGACGTAGGACTTGGCGACCGTTTTCGCTCGCCCGGTGGCCGCGGGCCGCCGGGCGAGCCAGGTGTGTGGATGGCTACGGGTGGTACCAACGCTGGTTGGCCCAGCCGTTGCAATCCCATACCTGGATCTTGCTTCCGTTGTGAGTCGGCGTTGCCACGTCCAAGTCGAGACACCGGCCGTCCTGCCAGCTCACGATGTCACCGTTGAGGTAGATGGTCCACTTCTGGTTGTTCCAACCGTTGCAGTCCCAGATTTGCACTTTGGTGCCATTGTGCGTCGGCGACGACACGTCCGAATCCAGGCAGCGCCCGTCGTGACTGCTTCGGATGGTGTGGTCACTGTAGTACGTCCACTTCTGGTTGCTCCAACCATTGCAGTCCCAGATTTGCACTTTGGTGCCATTGTGCGTCGGCGACGACACGTCCGAATCCAGGCAGCGCCCGTCGTGCAGGCTGTAGATAGGGGTGTTGGCGGTCTGCACGCTGACCGGTTCCGCCATCGCTCCAACCGGCGCGATGAGCAGTGCGGCCAGCACGAGCCCCAGCATGGCTGTCAACTTCACGGATACCCGCATTTGAGGTCCTTTCTCGATGTGGTGAAGTCTCGCCGTGCGAGACATTCGCAGATCGGCGATCGATCCATGCAGCCAGCGTCGCGCTGCGCCCTCTCCGCAAAACCCTTTATTCGACATTTCTCCCTCCTCCAGCTGGATTCCATCGCCCAACCGACGATTCGACCACTTCGCCATCGTGCGACGAATAATTCCTCGAACCCGCGCAACTGATGCCAGGCATTTCCTCCGGTGTTGTCGTATATGTACCGCACCAGCGTGGATGATCGGTTCCGTCTACGCGTCGTGCGGGCGCCACCGCCCTCTGGCATCGGTAGACGGGCTATCCGAGGCGTCGATGTATTGAGCGCGTGCTCCTCAGGATCGGGAAGGTGGCGAGCGCGAGGTCTACCATTCCGGGCTGAGCCAACAGGTGGGCTCCTTCGAATAACGCGCGGCGGCAGGAGTCCAATCGGCTGAGATTGGTCGCCGAACTTGGTGGATTCACGGTGGCACAGCGCCCTGCTTGCTGAGCTTGCGCCAACCGTGAGGCGGGAACAGTATAGCGGTTAGTAACGACGCGACCACCAAGCGTAAACCCGCGGGCCTCCGCCCGCTGGGCGAGGTGGGGCTGCGGGCGGCAGGTCAACTTCTGGACGTCGGAGCGCCCCGTCCACAGGCGGTCCTAACGGCGCTAGCCGTGGACGCGGGTCGACCGGTTGCTATCGCGACACTCATCGATCGGGTCTGGGACGACACCCCGCCCGCCGAAGTCCGAAACGTGTTGTATTCGTACCTGAGCCGGATCCGTCGGCTGCAGAGGCAGGCGACCACCCTCACCGGTGAGCCGGCGGCGGTGCGGATCGACGGTACGCCGGCTCTGTGCTGTGCATCGAGCCGAATCTGGTGGACCTGCATCGATTCCGATGCCTGGTCAACCAGGGCAGCGACCGACAGCGCGCCGATGATGCTCGAGCAGTCGCGCTCGCTGAGGTGTTGGGTTTGTGGCGGGGACCGCACCTGGCCGGTCTTCCAGGCAAATGGGCCGCGCAGGTGCGGGACAGTTACCACCGGTCGGTGATCGTCGAGGTGCCGTCCGCGGTGTGACCGGTGACCACACGGTGCACGTCGTGATTCATGGTGGTGCGATCTTTCCCTGCTGAGTACCCAATGGGTTGACGGTCAGTTGAAGACGACACCGCTGTCGATGTTGATCGCCTGACCGGTTCCCCAGCGAACAAGCCGCGCTGAAATGCCTGCACCTTGTCACCCGCAACCTGGACGCTGGGACGTTCCCGTGGCGGGTTGACCACCAAGATCCATGTGTTGGCCGACCGCCGCTGTCGCCTGCTGGTGCGCCTGACCAGCGCCGGGCAGCGACACGACTCGCTGGCGTTTCGGCCGGTGCTGCGCCGGCTACGGATCGCCCGCCGCTGTTGCGGTCGGCCACGGACCCGACCCGCCCGACTGCTGGGCGACAAGGCCTACTCCAACCGCGCGATCCGCGCTTACCTACGCCGACGCCGCATCATCGCCACCATCCCGCAGAAAGCCGATCAGATCGCCAACCGCGCCAAACTGGGCAGCAAGGGCGGCCGGCCACCGACCTTCGATCCCGTGGCCTACAAGGAACGCAACACCACCGAGCGGTCCTTCAACAGGCTCAAAGCCTTCCGGGCGGTCGCCCTGCGCACCGACAAAAGCGACTACGTCTACCGAGGCACCATCGACGTCGCCACGATCAAAATCTGGCTCCGCGACCCCGTCCACCAAGATCCATCAGGCACGCACTAGAGCGATCTCGAGTTCAACGATGGCCGCCGACTTCTTAATTGACAATGCCGCGCACCACGCGCAGATCGAACCGCTGTTGCCGGGCGACGGTAGCTGCTGCTTCGTGTTGGTGACCAACCGGCGCCGGCTGGTGGAACTGGACGTGGTGTCGATCGACCTGAATCCGCTGGGCACCGATGAAGCCGAGGAGATGTTTCGGCGCTTGGCCGAGCGGCCGCTGACCGCCGGCGTCGTTGATGGCGGTGGCAGCGGGGTGTGCCAGCCCGGGCCGGCACGACCGCTCGGTCCCGCACCAGGCGCACAGCCAGCAGATCTCAACCAGAGGCAAGTATGTGAGATCTCACGCGATTCGCGGCCTTACGCCAAGACTGGTGCTCGAGGGGAGCCCGGACTCGTGGGATGCGTATGTCCGCTGGCCCGTAGCCTGTGTTCGTGGCTGAGCTGCCGGTGTGGACCGAGCGACTGGTTGTGCGGCGGT
>NZ_DASUCC010000014.1:0-32116 GCF_035762905.1 Actinophytocola sp. | reverse complement strand
GGTGCTGGAACCGGGGACTCGGTTGCTGGAACCGGGGAGTCGGTTGTTAGAGCTGGGATCTCTGTTGTCGGAGGTGGGGACTCGGGTGTTGGAAACGGGATCTCGGTTGCTGGGGGTGGGGATTCGGGTGTTGACGGGGGGGAACTTTACTTGTGTGGCAACAGGTTTGTCAGGGCTTGGGCGGCGAGGACGTAGCCGTGCGGGCCGAGGCCGGCGATGAGGCCGTGCGCGAGGGGGGCGTGGATGGAGTTGTGGCGGAAGGATTCGCGGGACCAGATGTTGGAGAGGTGGACTTCGATGAAGGGGTGGGGGTAGGCGGCGAGGGCGTCGCGGAGGGACCAGCCGGCGATCATGAGGGCGCCGGGGTTGATGATGGCGCCGGCGGTGTCCCAGGAGTTGTTGACGGCGGCGAGGAGTTCGGGTTCGCTGTCGCTCTGCACTGCGCGGAGGGTGCAGTGTGGGGCGATTTCCTCGGCGACGAGCTTCTCGATGTCGGCGAGGGTGGCGGTGCCGTAGATGTCGGGTTCGCGGCGGCCGAGGATGCCGAGATTGGGGCCGTTGAGCAGAAGTAGCTCGGTCATGAGGGGGCCTCCTCGGGCGGGGAGTAGAGGTCGGCGGGGGTGGTGGCGCGCAGGTCGATGTCGTCGGGGAGGTCGATGCCGCATTCCTGTTCCAAGGCGATGGCCAGCTCGATCATCCGGGACGAGTCGACGGCCACCTGGTCGCCGATGGGGGTGTGTGGGGCGAGGGTGGGGGCGGCGTCGAGGAGCTTGGCGAGGTGGGCCAGGAACTCGTCGAGGGACTGGGACGGAGCTGGGGAGGGGGACTGCATGGGGGTGTCACCTCCGGTGGACGAGTGGCGGAGCGGGAGGTCCTGGGCGTAGTCGAGGCCGAGGCGCACGGCGGTCTCGGCCTTCACCAGTTCGGCGCCGAGATAGGCGGCGTGCGCGGGGTCGTGGACCAGGCCGGCGCGCAGCACGCCGAGGACCATGGATTCGGCGCGACGGCCGCGCATCTCGTGGGCGGCGGCGAGGTTGTCGTCGTAGTGGCGGAGCACGACCTCGCGAGCCCGGGCGTCGACGGCGACCACGAAGAAGCCTTCGCCTGCGGTGGCGATGGGCCTGCGCCGGCCGCCGGGGTGCAGGGCGGCGACGGGGGGCGGGGTTGGACGGGGAAGGTGTGGGCGGCGGGGGGCCGGGTGGGAACGGCGGGCGTGCGCCGCGATCTCGGCGCGCAGCCGGGGTGGGTCGAGCACGCCGCGCAGGTCGACCAGGCGTACGCGGGAGCGGAAGGTGTCTATTTCGGACTGATCGAGGCTGGGCAGGAAGGGGTGGTGACCGGCGGCGCCGATGATGCGGCGGTCGGCGCGGTGAATGCCGTGCCGGATCAGGGCGGCGAGGGTTTGGCCCTGCATGAACAGCGGGGAGTCGCGCCCACAGAGGAGAAGCACGGTGATGTGCGGGTTGTTCAGGACCGAGCGGACCAGTTCCTCGATGCCGAGGTTGGCGGTCATCAGCGGGGCGGCCACGGCCACCCCCGGCGCGTCGCACAGCCGCGCCGCCAGTTCCCGGGTGGTGAGCGTGCACACGCCCACCACCCGGGGTGGGGGTGTCACCACGTGGGGCCCGCGCCTTCCCCGGTGTACACCCGCGGCAGGCCACCCGGGCCAGGCTTGGGCAGCGTCGAGCTGATCTCGGTGACCGACGCGCCGAGCCGGTGCAGGTTCTTACCCACCCGCAGCTGCTCGCTCTTGATCCGCCGGATCCGCTCCCGGAAGAACCGCTCCACGTCGACCACCTGGCTGCGGTGCTGATCGGCGTCCAGCCGGTCGGCGAGCACGTCGTCCAGGTTGGACTTGAAGAAGTCGAAGTTGAACCGGCCCATCTCCTGGCGCAGCTCATGCAGCCAGTCCTTGAACCCGTCCAGCACGTCGTTCACCCCGGCCAGGGTGTGGAACCGCCGGTAGATCCGGGAGATGTAGGTCTGCAGCACCACGTTGAACGTCTCGAACTCGAACACCGCGGACTGCTCGGTGATCACGCCGTGCTTGTGGTAGTCGTCGTTGTTGTACAGCGCCGCGTAGTGCTTGGCCAGCTTCTCCACCTTCGGGTCCAGGAACCGGTATCCGTAATGGTCCAAAGTGGACCAATAGTCCTCGTAGAGCAGCCCGTCCTTCTCCATCTTCTCGATGATCCGGGTACCCGGGTAGATCTCCAGCCGCTCGGTCATCCGGCGCAGGTTGTGCCCGGCGTTGTCCCGCAGGAACTCCGCGTTGCGGACCAACGTGTCCACGGTGGCGTACGGGTGGAACGGGATGAACCCCATGGCGAGGTAGATGCCGTGCTCGCGAAGCATCTTGATGACCGTGCGATTGTCCTCGACGGTGGCCCGCTTGTCCCACAGGTCCAGTTCCTCGGGCACGCCGGACTCGATGCCGACGTTCACCTTCTCCAGACCGGACCGGACCATCAGGTCCATCAGGTCGTGGTCCTCGGGCGTGTCCTTCCAGTTCTCCGCCCGCATACAGACGTTGTAGTAGATGTCCAGCCCGCGATCGAGGATCCCCTGCGCGATCGCCCGCACCCGCTGCTTGCCGACCCGGCCGCCGTCCGGGTCCTCGAACGTCGAGTCGATGAAGTCGTAGGTGCGGAACTTGTACTTCTTCACCAGGTACTCGACCTCGTCGAGGATGTCCTCCGGGCCACGGCCGCGCCACGGCTTGCCCGGCTGCGACCGGTTCTTCAGGTGCGGCGCCGAGCAGAACGTGCACATCGCCACGCAACCCCGTGACGTGCTCACCCGCACGTACTCGAGCTTGTTTCCGTGCTGCTCCAACTGATCCCGCGCGGGATAGGGCAGCACCTCGAGGTCGTGGATGACCGGCCGGGCGGGCAGTTGCTTGATCGTGCCGTCGGCGTCCCGATAGGCGATCCCCTTGCAGCCGTCCAGCGGCTCACCGAGGGCGACCCGCTGGGCCACGTCCAGGATGGTCGGCTCACCCTCGCCGGTGGCCACCACGTCCACGTTGGGGTTGTTCTCCAGCACGTCGGTGCCGGCGAAGGTGCCGGCCGGACCGCCGCAGGCGATCAGCGTGTCGGGCAGCCGCTCGCGGATCTTCTCGCTCACCGTCAGGCAGCTCTGCATGTTCAGGCTCATCAGGGTGAAGCACACGATGTCCGGCCCGAACTCGGCCAGCCCGTCGATCGCGGACTCCTCCTCGCCGTGCGGCACTTCCCTGATCTCCGCGGTGAACCCGACCTGGCGCAGGGTTGCGGCCATGTAGGCGACGCCGAGGTGCTCCGGCGACATCACCAGGTCGCCGTCGAGCAGGATCAGGAAGCTGACCCGTGTCGACGCCGGGTCGGTGACCCGCGGGTCGAGCGTGATCTCGAACTCGCCCGGCTTCTTCTTCCTGGCATCTTCGATGGGCAGCGTTGTGGTCACGAGTTTCCTCCGGAAACGGTCTCGAGCGTCGACCGGACGGCCGCGACATCCCGGCCGTCCAGGTCCGGCGCCGGCACGCCGACAGCGGCCAGCACCGTCGGCGCGACATCGGTCATGTCCGCCTGCCCGGCAACGGTTCCGCCGGGCACGGACAGCACCGCGTCGCCCCGGGTATGGGTTCCGGTGAGCACGTCGGGTGCCACCAGATCGGTCGCCGGCCACGCGCCGCGGGCCTGCACACCGCGGGCCGGAACGGCCACGATGTCCGGTGCCTGCGCGGAAACCGGCCCATGGTAGGCGGCCGCACCGGACAACACCTCGTCGAACACCGGCGGCCCGTCGACCTCCGGGCCGATGTCGGTGCCCGACCAGCGCAGCGCGCGCAGCGCCGTGGCCACCTCGGCGGCGAGGTCGTCGGCCGCCGCGTCGGACAGGGTGCCACGCGGGAACCGGCCGGCGCGGTGCACATAGAACCGGGCCGGATCCAGCGCGAACACCCGGCTGTCACCGTCCACTTCGGACAGCTTCGGGGTGTCCGCGACCGGCGCCAGCCAACCCCGCGAGCGCAACCAGGCGTTGACGTAGAACTGGCAGGTGGCCGGGCCGAACCCGTGGTCGCTGACCAGGATCGGCCGGACCCCCGGCGCGCACGCCAGCACCTCGGCGACCGCGTCGTCCACCTCCCGGTAGAACTCCATCGTCGCCTCGTGCAAGGGATCCGCCGGATCGTCCACCGCCCGCCACAGGAAGTGCTGCAGCCGGTCGGTCTCGGTGAACACGGCGATGGCCACGTCCCACGGCCGGGTGCCGAGCAGGTGCCGGAACGCCTTGGTGCGAGCCGACAGTGAGCGACGAACCCGGGCGACGAACCCCGCCGGGTCCGCCCGGACGTCACCCACCTCGACGTCCAGCTCGTAGTTCAACCGGCGCAACGGTTCCACCAGCCACCGCGGCTGCACCGCCTTGTCAAGCGACGGCGCCACGAAGCCGGACACCAGGGTGCCCTGGATGGCCGGTGCCGGGTAGCTGCCGGGCACGTTGAGGCAGACGGTGTCCAACCCGTGCGCGGCGGCGTGCTCCCACAGCGGCGGCGCCTGCAGATCCGCCACGTTGGGGAAGTACGTCCGGTAGCCGCCGGGTTCGAGGTCGACGAACCCGTAGATGCCGTGCCGGCCCGGGTTGACCCCGGTGAGAAAGCTCGCCCAGGACGTGGAGCTGATCTCCGGCACCGGCGCCACCAGTTCGGCACAGCCGGACTCGGCGACCACCCCGGCCAGGCACGGCACGACACCCTGGTCGATCAGCCGGTGCAGCAGCGACCGGGGCATTCCGTCCAGGCCGATCACCAGTGCGCGGTCGGTCATCGGTTCGCTCTCCTCCTCACGGCAGCAGCGGCGTTCCGGTGAACCCGGCGGGCAGGTCCCGGCCGAGCAGGTGCACCAGGGTGGCCGCCACGTCCACCGGCCGGGCCACGTCCGGGCCCGCCGCCGTGCGCCCGGCCCCGGCCAGCGCCCAGTAGGACCGGCGCCGGTGCCACGCGCTCTGCCAGTTCCGGTACACCTTCTTGGCCCAGGTCTGGTCGCCCAGCGGCAGATAGCGCCAGTCGGCCGGCTCCAGGATCAGGTCGGGTGCGGCGGAAACCGTGTCCCCGCGGTAGATCTCCTCGCGCGGGCTGACCGCGGCGAACATCGGCGCTCCGGTGCGCGGGTTGACCACGGCCGCGAGCCCCTCGGCCACCTCGGCCCGGACCCGCTCGTAGTCCTCCTCCGGCACCAGGCCGTGCTTGTACCGGCCGCGCACGTTGATGTTGACCCCGTGCGTACCCTGCACCGCCTCGAACGCCGTGCTGGCCGCCCAGTCCACCGCGCCGTCGTCGCCGCGCGCCTGCAACCCGGCAGCCGCCAGGTCGTCGTTGACCGCGCAGTACGCACGCAGCGGCCCGAACCCGATCTCGGAGAAGGCCAGCACCGCGGTGTTCTCGTCGGCCCGGTCGAGCAGCTTGCCGATGATCTCGTCGGCCAGCCGGTAGGCGGCGAACACCGCCGAGTCCTCCGTGCCGACCCCACCGGGTTCCAGCTCCTGCCAGAAGATGTGCGACAGCCGGTCGATCGAGGTGAGGTTCACCAGGATCGCGTCGGCGCCCTTGTCGTAGAGCAGCATCGCGGCCGCGCCGCGCCGACGGTCGGCCTCGAGCACGTCCGGCACGAAGTCCTGCTTGGCCTGGCCGTGCCACCAGATGGCGGTGTCGTGGGTGGGCGCGATCCCGTGTTGGGTCAGCTCCTTCTGCAGCCCCCGCGGGTAGCAGGCGTGCAGGCTCAGCTGCATCGGGTAGCTCACCACCCAGCCGTCCAGCGGCTGCACCGGATGGGTGCCGAACAGCCCCACCGAGCCGAACTTCAGCCCGGCCAGGTCCGGCAGGTGCCACATCAGCGGGTTGCGGCGCCGGTCGCCGTTCTCCACCTGCGGGCGGTACTCCGGATCGTGGCAGCTCCAGTAGGAGAAGATGCCGTGGTCGCCGGGACCGTGGCCGGTCAGCAGGCTGACCAGTCCGGGCGGCTCGTACGGCACCCCCTCCGCGTCCAGCGTGCCGCGCACGCCCTCGGCGAACAGCCGCGCGAAGTTCGGCAACCGCCCCTCCGGCACCCACCGGTCGAGCAGTTCCGGCGTGGCTCCCTCGGTGATGACCGCGATGACGCGTGGCGTGGTTCCCATCAGCTCGTCACGGCCTGCTGGCTGCGCGATTCCACGTACTCGGCCAGCTTGCCAAGGTCGTCGATCAGGTCAACGGACAGGTCCTCGTCGGCGATCTCGATGGAGAACTCGCTCTCCACCCAGATCAGGAACTCGATGGTGTTGATCGAGTCAAGGCCGAGTTCGTTGACCAGGTTGGTGTCCGGGATGGTGGCCGGGTCCCGCTGCAGGTCCAGCGATTCGACCAGCACCTTGCGCAGCCGATCCTTCGTCTCTGCTGCCATGCCAGATCTCCTTTCGTGTCACTACATCCGACTCAGATGTAGCCCATTTCCCGCAGTCGGTCACTGGTGTACTCGTCCTCGGTGGACTCGCCGGCCGGCACGGTCTCCCGCACCCGGAACGCTTCGCCGTCCAGCGACGGATCCGGCACCGCGATGTCCACATCGGACGACAGCGCCGCGCGGACCGGCGTGCCGTGCACGGTGTCCGGCCAGCGCGCGCCGAGGTCGGCGAGCAGGGTCGGCACCGCCGAGGTGAGGCCGACCGGCGCGCGCAGCCGGCCGGGCCGGACGTTCGGCGACACCTGCGCCCACAGCCCGGCGTAGCGGTGCAACCCCGTCTGCCAGCTCGGCTTCCACGGCCCGCCGTCGAGATCCGGCACCAGCAGCACGCTCTCGTCCCTCGGCACGACCAGCAGATCCGGCGCCGATTCGGTGTGCGGCCCGGGATAGGCCACCTCGCGCGGGATCACGTCCCGGACCACCGGGCCGCCGCCGTCGGGCAGTCGCACCCCGCGCAGCAACTCGGCGACCTCGTCCAGCACGGCGTCCCGCTCGGACTCGTCGACGGTGCCGTCCCGCTGCCGGCCGCGCAGGTTCACGTTGATCCCGTAGCTGCCCGGCACCGGCAGGTACGCCCGGGTCCGGGTGAAGTCGACCTCGACACCGTCGCCGGCGAACCAGCTCGCGATGCCGGAACCCGAGCCGGCCGGGCGGGTGGCCAGCAGCCCGGCGTCGGCAAGCAGGCTGTGCACCGACAGCGCGTACCGGCCGATGCCCAGCCCGTGGTCGGACACCAGCACCACCACCGTGTCCTCGTCGACCAGGGCGAGCAGCTCGCCGATCGCCTCGTCCACGGCGACGTACGCGCGGCGCAGCGCCGCGTCGAAACCGGAGTCCCGTGGCGCCGCCTCGTGCCGCGGGTGCGCCGGGTCGATGTAGTGCCAGTAGTGGTGGCCGACCCGGTCCACCTCGGTGAACACCACCATGGCCAGGTCGGTGGGATGGGTGCGGAGCAGGTGGGACATCGACCGGGCGCGGGCGGCCACGTTCGCCTCGGCCTCGTACAGATAGCCGTAGTCGCCGCGGAACATGGTGGCCAGGTCGGACTGGAAGTGCGCGCCCGCCTTGGCCAGCTCGCCGAGCAGCGAACGCGGCCGGCAGTACCGGGTGGTGTGCTCCAGCGGCCAGCTCACCTGGTAGCCGGGCAGGTCCGCGGGCGGGTGCGACATGGGGATGTTCACCAGCCCGAGCGTGTAGCCCTGCGCGGCCAGCCAGTCCCACACCGAGGACCGGCCGAGCGCGTCCGCGGTGGTGATCCGGGCGCCGTAACCGGGGTCCTGGGTGTCGAAGAACTGGTAGATCCCGTGCCCGCCCGGTTTGCTCGCGGAGACGAACGTGCTCCAGCCGGGCGCGGTGTGCGCCGGCCAGGTGCACATCGTGCTGGCCGAGGCACCCCGGCGCAGCAGCCCGGCGATGTTCGGCAGCAGGTCCTGCTCGACCAGCGGGTCGATCGCGGCGAAGTCCCCGCCGTCGATGCCGATGATCAGCGCGCGTGGTGCCGGATGAGCGTTCGTCAATGCACTACTCCCCGAACGAGATTTCGCGATTTAACCAATTGTGAGCGGCCCGCCGGTGACCCGTCAAACCGAGCCCCGAATTGTCGAGCGATTCTTTAGAAACCGGCGGCATTGCCGTAGACAGCAATCGGATCATATCGTGGGTGAGAGGGTCAATCGAAAGGGAAATGGCATGCATGAACCACGCCGAGTGGTGCTCATCGGCCTCGACTGCGCGACACCGGAGCTGTTGTTCGACCGGTTCGCCGACGACATGCCGACACTGACCAGACTGCGGGCGGACGCCGTGTGGGGCCCGATGACCAGCGTCGTGCCGCCCATCACGATGCCCGCCTGGGCCTGCATGATGTCCGGCCAGACCCCGGGCGACCTTGGCGTCTACGGGTTCCGGGACCGCGCGGGCTACGACTACGACCCGCTCGCCTTCGCCAGCTCGCGCAGCATCACGGTGCCCCGGGTGTGGGACGCGCTGTCCGCGACCGGCCGGTCCAGCGTGGTGCTCGGCGTGCCGGGCACCTACCCGACCACGCCCATCAACGGCTGCATGGTCGGCTGCTTCCTGTCCCCGTCCACCGAGTCCGACTTCACCTACCCCAGCGCGCTGCGCGAGGACATCCAGCGGCTCACCGGCGGCTACATCCTGGACGTGGAGGACTTCCGGTCCAACGACCACGAGCGGGTGCTGCAGCGGGTGTTCGACATGACCGAACAGCGGTTCAAGGTCGCCGGCCACCTGATGGCCAACCACGAGTGGGACCTGTTCTCGTTCGTCGACATGGGCCCGGACCGGCTGCACCACGGGTTCTGGAAGTACTGCGACCCGGCGCACCCGCGCTACGAGCCGGGCAACCCGTTCGAGCAGGCGTTCCGCGACTACTACCGGGCCCTGGACACGCACCTGGCCCGGTTCCTGGCGATGGTCCCGGACGACGCCGCGGTGCTGCTGGTGTCCGACCACGGCGGCCAGCCGATGGAAGGCGGGTTCTGCATCAACGAGTGGCTCATCGAGCAGGGCCTGCTCACCCTGCGCCGGCCGCCGGACGGGCCCACCCCGATCAGCAAGGCGGACATCGTCTGGTCCAAGACCGTGGCCTGGGCCGAGGGCGGCTACTACGGCCGGCTGTTCCTCAACGTGCGCGGCCGCGAGCCCAACGGCCTGGTGCCGATGGCCGAGTACGACGCCATGCTGGACGCCATCAGCACCGCGCTCGGCAAGCAGGCCGGGCCGGACGGCGAGCCGATGAACAACCGCGCGATGCGCCCGTCCGAGGTGTATCCGGTGGTGAACGGCATCGCCCCGGACCTCATCGTCTACCTCGGCGACCTGCACTGGCGGGCGCTGGCCACCGTTGGCCTGGGTCAGGGCCTGTTCACCGCGGACAACGACACCGGTCCGGACCACGCCAACCACGCCGAGCAGGGCGTGCTGGTGTTGGCCAACAGCGGGCTGGACGCCGGCCCGCGCACCGACCTGTCGCTCTACGACGTGGCCCCCACGCTGCACAGCCTGCTCGGGCTGCCGGCGAACCCGGCGCACCGGGGCCAGCTCATCACCTGATGCCGAGCACCGGGTGCAGCGGGTTGTCGTACCCCGGCGGCGCCACGTGCACCCGGCGCACGGTGCGGTACTCGTCCAGCTCGTTGCGGACCCGGTCGGCGGCGCTCGGCGGCGCGGCCGGGTCCGGGCGCGCGTCGTCCACCATCCGGTAGTCGTTGACCCACACCTTGTCGGCGCGCAGCCGGTCGGCCACCCGCCAGGCCCGCTCCGGGTCGGTGGACCAGACCGCACCGGCCAGGTGGTAGCGCGAGTTGTTGGCCAGCGCGACCGCGTGCTCGTCGGAGTCGAACGGGGTCACGGCCACCACCGGACCGAAGATCTCCTCCCGGAACACCACGTTGTCGCACCGCACGTCGGCCAGCGCGGTCGGCCGGAAGTAGGCCTTCGCGTCCAGCTCGGGCGGCAGCTCCGCGGCGTCCGGCCGGGTGCCCCCGCACACCACGGTGGCGCCCTGCTCGACGCCCAGTTTCACGTACCGGGCCACGGTGCGGACCTGCTGGCGGGACACCAGCGGGCCCAGGTCGGTCTGCGCCGAGGCGGGGTCGCCGAGCACCAGCTTGCCGGCCCGCTCCCGGAACCGGTCGAGGAACTCGGCGTGCCGGTCCCGGTGCACCAGCACCCGGGAGCCGGCCATGCAGATCTGGCCGTTGTGCAGCAGGCCGCCCCACAGTGCCCCGGCGACGGCCCGGTCCAGGTCGGCGTCGGCGAGCACCAGGTTGGCCGACTTCCCGCCGAGGTCGAGCCGGACCCGCTGCCCGGTGCCGGCCGCGGCGGCCAGTACCTGCTCGCCGACCTCGTTGGAGCCGGTGAACGAGGACATGTCCACCCGAGGGTCGCGGGTCAGCGCGTCGCCGACCACCGCGCCCGGACCGAGCACCAGGTTCACCACGCCGGGCGGCAGGCCGGCCTCGTGCAGGATCCGGACCAGCTCGCAGGCGGTGACGCTGGTGAACGAGGCCGGCTTGACCACGCAGGTGTTGCCGGCGGCGATGGCCGGGGCGATCCGCCATGCGGCCAGCAGCAGCGGGAAGTTCCACGGCACGAACGTGGCCACCACGCCGACCGGGTGCCAGCGCAGGTACTCGCCGGGGGCCGGCGGGCCGGCCGGCCCGCCGGCCGGCTCGGTGTCCGCGAGGCCGCGCGCCCACCAGGCGCTCCACTCGAACGCCGCCCGGGTGCCGGGCAGGTCGGCGGCGGTGGCCCGGCGGATGGTGGCACCGCTGTCCCGCACCTCGAGGTCGGCCAGCCGATCCGCATCGGCGGCGAGCCGGGCGGCCACCCGGTCCAGCACGTCGGCCCGCTCGGCGGCGGACATCCGCGGCCACGGGCCGGCGTCGAACGCCCGCCGGGCGGCGTCCACGGCCCGGTCCACCTCGGCCTCGCCGGCCCGGGCCAGCCGGGCGAACTCGGCGCCGGTGGCCGGCTCGTAGGAGGCGAACGTTTCCGCGGTCTCGACCGGCTCGCCGTCGAGGTACATCGGGTACATGGGTCTCCTTCCGCAGAGGTCAGGCGGCGGCGAGCAGGCCGGGCCTGCGGGCCAGCAGCACCGCGCCGGCCAGCGACGACGCGGCCCCGTAGGCGGCCGGCTCGACCGGCGGCGCCGGGTGTCCGGGCCGGTCCAGCGCCCGGACCACGGCCTCGGTGGCGGCGCCGAGCTCGGGCAGCGCGGCGGCGAACCCGCCGCCCAGCCGCACTACGGCCGGGCGGACCAGCTCGGTCACGGTGGCCACGGCGGTGCCGAGCGCGGTCGCGGTCTCCCGCACGGTGCGGTGCGCCCAGGGCGCGCCCGCGGCGAGCGCGGAGCGCAATGCGGCCGAGCCGGTGACCGTGGGATCGGCGCGGGCCGCCCGGCGCAGCGTGGCCGGCCCGGAGGCGATGGCCTGCACGCAGCCGCGCCGGCCGCACCGGCAGGGGGGACCGTCCGGCGCCACCACGATGTGTCCGACCTCGGCCACCGGGCCGTTGTCGCTGCGCAGCAGGTCGCCGTCGAGGAACAGCCCGCCGCCGACGCCGGTGCCGACGCCGAGGTAGAGCAGGTCGGGCCGGCCGGCCTGGTAGGCCTCGGCCAGCGTGGCCAGGTCGCCGTCGTCGCCGAACCGCACCGGCACGCCGGGCAGCTCGCGGTCGAACAGGCCGCGCAGGTCGATACCGCGCCAGCCGGGCCGGTTCGGCCAGGTCAGCACCCGGCCGTCCGGGTCGAGCAGGGCGGGCACGGCGACCCCGACGGACAGCGGGCCGGATTTGGGCCTGCGGCCGGCAACGGCGCGCAGGCCGCGGCGCAGGGCGGCCAGGTCGTTGGCCGGGTCGGTACCGGCCGGCCAACGCACCACGGTCTCCCGTTCACCGTCGCGGCCGTGCAGCCGGAACGCCACCTTCGTGCCGCCGATGTCGATTCCCAGATAATCCATCGGCACAATTCTAATTCCAGTGGGCTGCCTGGTCGCCGTGCTGAATTGATGAAATGCTGGGCGAATGATGACTTTTCCGTTTTCGCCGGGACCGATGGGAACCGTGCCGGAGGAGGTCGCTGAGCTGCGTGCGGCCGGTTTGCCTGAGGTGGAGTTGACCGATGGGATGCGGATTCGGCTGGCGGTTCGCTATTCCGACGTGGCAGCGGTGCTGACCGACGACCGGTTCAGCCGGGCGGCCGCGGCCGGGCTGCCCGGGGTGGGGTTCGGCCGCAACCAGTACACCGGGTTGCTCGATCTGGATCCGCCGGCGCACGCGACGTTGCGCGCGCCGCTGGACCGGGCGCTGTCCGCCGAACGGGTCCGGGCCTGGGAACCGCGGCTGCGCGCGGCGGTGCGGGACGTGCTCGGGGAGTTCGCCGGCGCCAACCCGCAGGGCGGTCCGGCGGACTTCGTCGCCGGGTTCGCCGCGCCGCTGGCGGCCCGGACCACCGCCGAGTTGGTGGGGTTGGGGACCGACGCGGCCGGATGGCTGGCGGCGAACGTCGACGACATGCTGGACAACGGGTCGGCGGAGGCGCGCTCGGCGCTGGAGAAGGGGCTGGCCGAGTTGGTCGCCGCGCGGGCGGCCGACGGTGCCGATGACAGCGCCGATGACATCGTGTCCACGCTGCTGGATTCGGGGCTGGGCGAGGAGGATGCGCGCACCGTTTTGTTCGGGCTGCTCATGTCGGGTTACATCGGCAATCGCAATGCGTTGTCCCGGCACGTGTTCGCGCTGCTGGCGCTGCCGGGTGCGGAGGGGATGCTGCACTCGTTGAGCGAGCCGTACGCGGCGTCGGTGGTCGAGGAGTTGTTGCGTCACTACCCGTCCGGCAACGACGGGTTGCTCCGGGTGGTCAGGGAAACCGTTGTGCTGTCCGGAGAGCGGCTGGACCCGGGCACCGTGGTGATGCCGCTGGTCGCGGCCGCGTCGTTCGACCCCGAGGTGTTCGACCGGCCGGAGCGGTTCGACCCGGACCGGACGCCGAACCCGCACCTGTCGTTGGGTGCCGGCACGCACGGCTGCCCGGGGGATCACCTGGTGCGCACGCTGTTCCGGATCGCGCTGGTGGAGTTGGCCGGCACGCTGCCGGGGCTGGCGCTCGCCGTTGCGGCCGGCGAGGTGGCGCACACCGCCGACCTGCTGCCGATGGGTGTGGTGTCGCTGCCGGTCACCTGGTGACCGCGATCTCCCGGTGGGCGGCGGAGTCCAGGGCCAGCACCCGGCGCAGCAGCCGGGCGAGGGTGGTGCCCGGATCACCCGCGGTGGCTCCCCGCCAGGCCACCACCCCGTCCGGCCGGACCAGCAGCGCGAGGCCGGCGCGCGACCCGGTCAGCTCGGCCCAGCCGGGTGTGCCCGGGTCCACCCGCACCCCGCACACCGGAACGCCGAACGTGGCGCCGGCCCGGTCGGCCGCCGCGCACCACGCCGGCGCGTCGGTGACCAGCAGCATCCGATGTGGACAGAGGTCGTGCGGCGACACCGCGCGCCCGTCCAGCCGCAGCCACAGGTGCGGCATCCGGGTGCCCGGCGTGCCGGTCCGGTCGACGGTGGCGCCGATCGCGTCGTCCTTGCCGTGCACCGGCCGGCCGCCGAGCACGGCGGCCGAGGCGTACCGGGCGCCGTAGACCAGCGCGGCGGGCGGCAGTTTCGGCGTGCCGGCAAGCGCCGCCCCGCCGACGCCGGCCAGCAGCGTGGTCTGGTCGGCCATCGCCGCGCCCACCGGCAGCCGCTCGGCGGAGTAGGTGTCCAGCAGGTCCTCGCCGGCCCAGCCGCGCAGCACCCAGGCGAGCTTCCAGGCCAGGTTGTGCGCGTCCTGCATTCCCACGTTCGACCCGTAACCGCCGGCCGGGGCGTGGATGTGCGCCGCGTCGCCGGCCAGGAACACCGGGCCGGACCGCAGCCGGTCGGCCACCCGGTGCCAGACCTGCCACGGAAAGACGGTGCGCAGGCGGATGTCCACGTCCGCGCCGATCGCCACGCGCAGGAAGTCCCGGCACCGGTCCGGGGTCAGGTCCGCGGCGGACTCGCCGGACGCGGCGTCCACGGCGACGGCGACCGCCCAGCGGTGCCGGCCGTTCAGCTCCATGATGGCCGCCTCGCGCGGCGTTTCGGTGAGCATGCACACGAAGAACCGCCGGCCGCGCACGATCCGGTCCAGGTCGGCGTCGAACAGGATGCTGGCCCGGTGGGCGAGCAGCCCGTGGCCGGTCCGGCCGATCCCGGCCAGCGGGCGCACCGTGCTGCGCGAGCCGTCCGCGCCGACCAGGTAGCGCGCGCGCACCGGGTGCTCGCCCGCGGCGTCCCGGATGACCGCGGACACCCCGTCCTCGTGCGCGGTGTAGTGCACCAGCCTGGTGCCGAACCGGATCCGGGCGCCCGCGTGGGTGGCGTGCGCGGCCAGGATCGGTTCGAGCAGGTCCTGCCCGCACCAGTAGGCCGAGGTGGGCCCGGGCACGGCGAGTTCCTCCGCGCCGCTGTCCAGCACCTCGGCGCCGGCGATTCCGCGCAGCGTGGGCGCTTCCAGCACACAGGCGGGCAGCACCCGGCGGTCCACCGGACTGTCCACGCCGGGCAGGTCACCGACCACGCGCATGCCCACCTCGCGCAGCGCGTCCTCCACTCCGGCCGGCCGCAACAGTTCCATCGTCCGGCGGGTGACGTGCGTGGCGCGCGGCCACGCCGAGCAGCCGGTGTCGCGTTCCACGAGCAGCACGTCGATGCCCTGCCGGGCCAGGAAGAGCGCGGTGGCGAGGCCCGACGGTCCGCCGCCGACGACCAGAACCTGGGCGTGCTCCTCCGCCATCACACACCACCTAAATTTTCACTGGACGCACTGTTATTTCACTCGAATTACAAGAAATAGGGTCGGGCCGGGTGCAGCGCGGGTGGTGCCGGCCATGGGCTGCTGCTAGTTTTTTGAACATGTCGGCAACGTACCCCCCATTAGTGGAAATATTGGATGGCATGGAGAGTGCCACGGAGCAGGGTACGCAAACCGCGCGTGCCGTTGTTCGTGAGCTTAATCGGCTGCACGGTTATGTCAAAGAGGGCGAGCTCGGTAAATTCGCGGAAACTTTGGACGCGCTTGCCGCACTGAGCAAGGAGCTCGACGAGACACTGACCGACGTGCGCGAGCGGTTCCCGATCGACCCCTCGGCATATCTGGCGTCCGGCGCCTATCTGCGCGAGCTTTCGGAAACCCTGGACGCGGCCGGAGTTCCGGTGTTCGAAGAGGACGGCCGGCTGCTCTGCTCGCCGTCGGTGGTCCGCGCCGTCCCGCGCGACGTGGCCATCGACATCGACGGCCAGCGGGAACGCCGGCTGGATCCGCGCGCCGTCGCGGCCACCCTGGTCGAGCACAACAAACAGGGCCCGCGATTTCGGCCGGAGCGATTTCTCAACACCCTGCGCCAGGCCTACGACCTGATTGTCACGCGCAATGCCGGCCGCACCGACGCGGTCGTCCGGCTCGCCGACATCTGGGACGTTCTGACCCTGCTTCCCGGTCAGGCGAAGGAATACACGCAACACGATTTCGCCAGAGACCTGTACCACCTCGACTGCAGCGGAACGACGAGCACGCTGCAGTCCGAGCGGCAGCTGCGCTGGTGCGCCAGCACCGGAATCAGAGGCTCCGGGGTACTCAGCGTGGTCGGCACGGACGGCCGGCCGCGCCAGTACTGGGGAGTCTCGTTCGTCGCGCCGCAACCGTGAGAACGGGAGGACCCAACGCATGGCCCCGAACCTGAAGCTGCCCTCCGGCGCGCCGGAGCTGAACGCGGACGAGTACCTCAAACAGCTGTGCGGTCAGTACCTGCACTCCTACGTCGCGGCCGGCGGTTCCGCGGTCAAGCTGGTGGTCACCGACTCCGACGAGACCACGGCGTACTTCTCCCGCGGGCTCGCCGAGGCGGCCGGCGACAACGAGTACCTGCACCTGCGCCTGGACGCGGCGCAGACCCGGCTGCAGCTCATCGACGAGCTGTTCTTCGCGGTGTGCCGGCAGATCGACTGGATCGCCCTGGCCGCACGGTATCTGCGCCAGGTCTACCGCGACCTGGACATCCCGGCCGACGAGTCGGTGCCGCCGGCCGAGGCGGTGCCGGTGCGCCGGGTCGCCGAGGCGAACGGGATGCACGCCGGCGAGTTGTACCGCACGATCCGGCGCACCCTGGAACGGCGGCTGCTCGGCGAACCCACGCTGCTGCGCCAGTTCGGCACCGCGATGCTGCGACTGTGCCACTCGCTGCTCGGCTGGACCGGGCACGACGAGGAGGACCGGGACATCGTGCTGCGCTGGCTGTCCGGCCGCAGCGTTCCGGTGGCACAGCTACGCACCGTGGGTCTGTCCAGCAGGATCGGCCGGCACCACGCCCGGTACATGTTCACCTCGCTGACCAGTTGGGTGCAGCTCACCGGGCACCCGGGCACGGTGGTCGAGCTGGACCTGACCCGGATCGGCGTCGCGCGCCGGCCGACCGCGGTGGCCCGGCGCGGCTTCTACTACACCAAGGCCGCGGCGCTGGACACCTTCGAGATCCTGCGCCAGTTCATCGACGGCGTGGACGACCTGTTCGCCGGCCTGCTGGTGGTGACCGTCCCGCACCAGATGGCGGTGGACGGCCAGCGCGGGCTGCCCGCCTACCACGCGCTGTACCTGCGCGTGGCCGACGACGTCTACGACCACGGCCGGGCCAACCCGCTCGGCTCGCTGGTCCGGATCGCGCGCTGAGGAGGAATCCGCCATGCGCAAGACTTTCCCACCGGAGCGGCAGGTCATCGAGTCGCTGCGGGCCGGGGTGCCCAGCCTGGGCGCGGTACACGCGCTCGGCAGCGCGCAGCCCGACATCGAGGAGGCCTTCGCCGGCCTGCTCGGCCGGGTCGCCGACGGCGCCCCGGCCGGCCTGGTGGTCGGCGGTGGCTTCGGCTCCGGCAAGAGCCACCTGTTGCGCCACCTCGGCCTGCTGGCCGGCACCGCCGGCTTCGTGGTCAGCCATGTGGTGGTGAGCAAGGAAACCCCGTTGTACGACCCGGCCAAGGTGGCCTGGACCGCGCTGGACGGCGCGGTGGTGCCGGGCGGCGCGTCCGGACCGGCCGTCGAGGTGCTCGCCGCCGCGCTCGACCCGGACAGCCCGGAGTTCGGCCGGCTGATGGTCTCCGTCTCCGCGCCGTCCGCCGGGCTGGACCCGAGGTTCGCCGCCACCCTGTTGCTGTTCGCCCGGCTCAAGGACACCGGCGAGGAGTTCGTCGAGTCCATCGTGCGGTTCTGGGCCGGCGAGGCACTGTCCACTCCGGAGCTGCGCCGGCAGCTGCGCGCGGTGGACGAGAAGTTCACCTTCGGCCGGATCGCGCCGAAGGAGCTGGCCAGGCAACGGTTGCGGTTCATCGCCCGGCTGATGACCGCGGCCGGGCACCGCGGCTGGATCATCCTGTTCGACGAGGTCGAGCTGATCGCGCGGTACTCGCTGGTGAGCCGGGCCAAGGCGTACGCCGAGATCGGCCGCTGGTGCGCCGGGACCCGGCCGGAGCCGGGCGTGCCGATCGGCACCGTGTTCGCGCTGACCGACGACTTCCCGGCCGCCGTGCTGGCCGGAAAGCGTGAGGCGGAACGGATTCCGGCACGACTGCGAGCCAGGCAGAAGCCCGAGCTCGCCGAGCTGGCCGAGCACGCCGTGGCCGGGATGACCGTCGTCGCCGAGCGGATGCTGCTGCTCACCCCGCCGGACGACGCGGAGCTGGACCGGGCCTACGAGCGGATCAAACAATTGCACGCCAACGCGTTCGACTGGCTACCGCCGGACGTGCCCGGGCTGGAACGCTCCGCCTCCAACCGGATGCGCCAGTATGTGCGGGCCTGGATCAACGAGTGGGACCTGATCTGCCTGGACTCGTCCTACCGGCCGAGCTCGCGCACCGTCGAACTGCCCGCCACCGTCGTGGTGACCCCGGACTGACCGGAGGAGTTTTCGTGACCCCGCTTGAGATCACCTGGACCTGGACCGACGCGCCCACCGACCCCGACGAGCGCACCGCGACCCGCGCCGAGCTGGAGCTGCGCATCGGCGCCGACCCGCTCACCCTGGTCGAGGACACCGCGGGCGGTTACCGCCGCACGGTGACCCGATCGCTCTACCCGCTGGCGGAATGGATCGCGCGGAACTGGTGGACGCTCGTCGCGGACGCCCGGCCCGGATCGTGCCTGCCCCAGCTGCGCAAGACGTTCGCGCCGAGCATCGGGGTGACCCGCAACCCCTGGCGGGTCCGGTCGGACCGGCACGCGGTGCGCGCCGGGGTGGGCCAGGAGCACTACCCCGACCTGCTGATCGTGACCGAGGACGAGCTGACCCGGCTGAACTGGCAGCGGGACGCGGAGTTCGCCGACGCGACCGGCGAGCGGTTCCTCTCCTCCGGTGAGTCGCTTGTGGACAGTGAAGCGCTCGCGGCCACCCTGTCCGGTCTGGTCGATGCGGTCATCGAGCGGCTGGCCGACCGCGGGGTGCGCTCGGGCCTGCCCGGGCTGTGGGCCGGGGTGCGCGACGCCGACCCGGAGCGCGCCGCGCTGTGCCGGGCGACCGCATGGCTCGGCCTTGACCCGCACACCGCGGAACCGGAGGTGGCCGGGACGATCCGCTCGGTGTACGAGCGGATGGACAAGCAACTGGCCGTGGACTTCCTCAACGCGATCCGGCCGAACCTGGTCGAGACCGGGTTGGACTGGGTGGACGAGGCCCGCTCGGTCGCCGCCGGCGTGGCCACCGTGGCCGGCAGCGAGTCGGCCCGGCTGGCCGACCTGCGCGAGCACCTGAGCACGGCGAAGCCGATGGAGTCCGGCCCGCCGCATCTGCGCGGCTTCGACCTCGCCAAGCACGTCCGGGCCTGGGCCCGGCTGGCCGACACCGAGCCGTTCGACCCGGGTTTCCTGGTCCGCTACCGGACCTTGCCGATGCCCGACCCCGGCGTGGTCGCCTACGTCAGCCAGGCCGGCGCCGCCCCCACCGTGGTGGCCACCCGGCACATGCCCGACGTCAGCTACCGCTTCCTGCAAGCCCGAGCGCTCTGGCACATCCTCACCGAGGACGACGACGAGTTCCTCATCACCGCCACCCACACCGGCCGCCAGCACGCCGCCCGCGCGTTCTCCCTCGAGCTCATCGCCCCGGCCCGCGGCATCGCCGAACACCTCGGCAGCCCCAACGAACTGATCAGCTCCGAGGACCTCAGCGCCATCTCCATGCACTACGTCACCGGCGACATCGTCGTCGAGCACCAACTCGACAACCAGGTCCTCAGCGAAGGCTTCTGACCGCACCTTCCGCCGGCCGGCCGGCCAGGATCAGCTGGGCGACCACGAACGTGGCCGGGATGGCGACCGCCGCGACCAGGATCGGAGCGACCGTGCGGTCGGCGTCGAGCAGGTCCACCAGGACGAACAGGCCGCCGGTGGTGACCAGCAGGCTGACCACATTGGACAGTGGGAACAGCAGGAACTTGCGGATGGTCGGGCGGGTCCGGAAGGTCACGTAACAGTTCAGGAAGTACGAGCCGACCATGGCCGCCGCGGTGGCCAGCAGATGCGCGGCGAGATAGGGGATCACCTGGCAGAGCAGGAGATAGAGCAGATAGTAGGCGGCGGTGTTGACCGCGCCGATGACGCCGAACCGGAGGAACCGGCCGAGCCGCATGGGAGATGCTCCTTCCCGAAAGGGGCCGTGGACGGGCGGCACCGCCCGCCCACGGCCGGTGGGGGAACTAGCGGACCGGTTCCGGAGTCAGCTCCCGGGGCAGGAACTCCGGCTCCGCGGGCGTCGGGCGGAACTGCTGGCGGCGCACCCACAGCGGGCCGAGCAGGAGCAGCAGCAGGCCGGTGACCGGGAACCAGGCGGCGACCAGTTGCTGCCACGGGGCCAGGTCCATCGGCTCCGGTGGCGACTCCTGGATGCCGACCAGCATGAAGATCCGCACGGTGAACAGGGTCACCAGCGCCATGGTGACCAGTGCGACCGCGGCCGAACGCTCCCGGTAGGCCCAGACGGCCAGCCAGACCAGCAGCGGGATCACGTAGACCCAGTGGTGCTCCCAGCTCACCGGGGAGACCAGCAGGCCGGTGATCGCCGCGGCGGAGAAGCCGAGGAAGTCCGAGCCGCGCAGGTAGGCGTACCGGGCCACGAGGAGGCCGAGCACGGCGACCGCGGCCAGCACCACCAGCCACCACTGGGCGAACTGGTCACCGTCGAGGATCCGGGCCATCGCGCCGGACAGCGACTGGTTCGGCGTGTCCCACACCCCGCCGGCCCGCGAGGAGTGCAGCACCAGCCCGCCCCAGTAGCGCATCGCGTCGGCCGGCATCAGCACGAACCCGAGCGCCACGGTGGCGAGGAACGCCAGGGTCGCGGTGCGCGCCGCCTTCCACTGCCGGGTCACAACCAGGTAGCCGATGAAGATCAGCGGGGTGACCTTGAGCCCGGCCGCGATGCCGATGCCGACGCCGCGCCAGCGACCCGCGTTCGGCCGGAAGTCCAGCAGCACCAACAACAGCAGGAACATGTTGATCTGGCCGGCGATCAGCTGGACGCGCACCGGCAGCAGGCAGGCGGCCAGGATCATGCCGACGATGGTGAGCACGGAGCGCAGCCGGGGCGCGCGCACCCCGGCGATGCCGAGGGCCAGCCAGATCACGCCGCCGAGCGCGACCAGCGACACCGCGTTCCACACCAGGCTCGCCGCGCCGATCGGCAGGAACGACAGCGGCACGAAGAACAGGATCGCCGTCAGGGGTGGATAGAGATAAGGCATCTCGCCGTACAGCGGCGACATCACCACCAGGTCGTAGAGCGAGGTGCCCTCCCGCACCGCCTCGCCGGCGGCCAGGTAGACCTTGAGGTCGACGGTCCAGCGCAGGGTCCAGTAGGGATCGTTGGTGTAGACGTAGAACGCGGCAACGGCGAGGGCGACGGCCGTGACCACCACCGCCGACCAGGTGATCACCTTGAGCCGCGCACTGGAGCGGGGCGGGGAAACAGTGGACATGGTCATCCTCTCTCGGGTGCCTTGCGAAGGGCGGGGATCTCGTGCGCCGCGGTGAGCAGCGGCGGCAGTGGGCGCGGACCGACCAGCAGGTCGTCCCGCCCGGCCAGCCGGACCTGGGCGCCGGAGACGCCCAGCCGGTCCAGGACGCCGAGGGCGTCGAAATCATCACAGCCGTTGAGCAGCACGTCGGTCACGCCGCCGGTCACGGCCACCTCGTCGGTCACCCGCAGCGCGCCCGGCGCGACGGTGACGCCGGCCGGAAACCGCACCACGGTGGCGATGTCGGAGCGGGCGTAGCGGCGCTGCCGCCGGGCCCTGGTCATGCCGAGCTGGTGTGCGACCACCGCGGCGAGCAACTCGGCGCTGCGGTCCCAACCGAACCGCTCGGTCCACGCCCGGCACTGACCGGCGGTCCACCGGGCGTGCCCGTCGTCGGCCAGCGCCCACAGTTGGCGCACCAGCACCGGTGCCAGCTCCGCCGGCGCGGCGACCAGCCGCCCGGTGCGGCCGTCCCGGACGAAGTCGGCGATGCCCGGGGCGTCCAGCGCGACGCACGGCACGCCGTGCGCGGCGGCGGCCAGCACCGCGCAGCCGCACCGCGCGCCGGTCGCCGTGGACACGGTCAGCCAGGCCCGGCGCAGCCACATCGCCAGCTCGGCGTCGGACACCCGGCCGTGCAGCGTCACCGCGTGCGCCACGGCCTCGTCGTGCATGATCCGGCGCAACCGGGGCAGTTCCGGCCCGGCACCGATGATCTCCACGCGCAGCGCGGGAACCTGGGCGAGCACCGTGGTCAGTTCGGCAAGCAGCAGGTCGAGCCGCTGCTCGGGCACCAGCCGCGCGACCACCACGATGGTCGGGTCGGCGGCCCGCTCGCCGGCCGGCGCGACCGGCGAAACCCCAGGCGGCACAACGAAGATCGGGCCACGGGCGGCGTGCCGGCAGCGCAGCTCGTGCCGCGCGGACGGAGACAGCGTCACGGTCGTGCGGCCGGCCGCCCGGCGGCGGACCAGCCGGCGGAGCCGCGCGGCAAGGCCGGTGCGCGCCGGGACGGCCGGGCCGACCCGGTGCACCAGCCGCACCACCGGCACCCGGCCGACCGCGAGGCGCGGCTCGGCCAGCGCCGGGCCGGTGCGCGCGTCCAGCACCGCGTCGAATCGTTGCCCGGGCCGGGACAGCAGCACCGGGGTGCGCACCACCTCGACGCCGTCGACGTTCTCCCGGGCCGGCGAGTCCGGCGACCGGCCGGCCACCCAGGTGACCCGGGCGCCACCGGCCACCCAGCGCCGGGTGATCTCGTGCAGGTACCGCTCTGGGCCGCCGGCGTCCGGGTGCCGCACGTCCCGCCCGCTGACCACCAGCAGCCGCCGCCCGTTCAGCGCACTCATCGGGCACCCGCCAGGTAGAGCCGGAACAGGTCGGCGAACGCCGCCCGGCCGTCGCGCACCGCGCGGAAGGTCGACCGGGCATCGTCGGTCCAGGCCACCGCGACCTCGGCGATCCGGCCGCCGGCCAACCAGATCTGCCGCAGCAGCTCCACGTCGAAGGCGAACCCGTTGATCTGGCAGCGTTCCAGCGCGCGCTGCACGGCCAGCCGCTCGAACACCTTGAAGCCGCACTGGGTGTCGTACACGTCGGGCACCAGTTGCCTGGCCAGCGCGCGGAACGCCGCGCCACCGAGCCGGCGGCCGACCGGCTGCGGGTGCACCAGTTCGGCGCCCGGCGCGTGCCGGGACCCGATCGCCGCCGCGGCGCCGGCCTCCAGCTCGGCCATGGCCCGGGTCAGGGTGCGCACCGGGGTGGACAGGTCGGCGTCGGTGAACCCGACGAACCGGGAGGTGCTGCTGGACAGGCCGCGCCGCACCGCCGCGCCCTTGCCCGGCCGGGCACATCCGATCACGGTCACCTCGACCTGCTCGCCGGCCCGGCCGGCCACCGCCGCGGTGTCGTCGGTGCTGCCGTTGTCGACCACCACCACCCGGGACCGCCAGGGCTGCCCGGCCAGGAACCCGGTCAACGCGGCCAGCGTCGCGGGCAGCCGGCCGGACTCGTTGAACGCCGGGACGACCAGCTCGAGATCGACCGGCGAGCGGCTGGCCGCGGCCGCGGAATCGGTGCGCTGCCGGGGAATCCGCACCGCCCGCTCCGCGCTCATGACCCGACTCCGGCCCTGGCGTCGGCGACCAGCGAGCCGCGCGCCGTGGTGTGCCTGGTCTCGAACAGCTTCGGGTGTGCCGACCGGATGCCGCCGACCACCATGTCGTACGGCACGTCGTCGAACTCGCCGTGCTCGTGCAGGAACTCCATGTGCCGGCGGCCGTCCTCGTCGTACGGGTGGTACATGCTGTCCGTGCGCCCGTCGAAGTCCAGCGGCCTGATCTTGTAGAGCTGGCACAGCATCTTGTTGAACACCGGGGTGGCACGGACCCACTTGCCGTCCAGGAACACCGTGGTGAGGCTGTGGAAGGTGAAGATGTTGCCGCCCATCAGCTCCTCCAGCCGGGGCGAAGCGAGATGGTTGCGCACGTCGCCGTAGTAGATCCGGCTCGGCACGCCGACCGAGCGCACCGCCGCGGCGTACACGATGGATTTGTGCACGCAGAAACCCTTGCCGCGCTTGATGGTCGAGCTGGCCCGCAGTCCGGCCCGGGACAGGTCGGCGCCGTAGACCTCGTAGTGGATGCCGTCGCGCACCGCGTAGTAGAGGGCGATCGCGCGCTCGGTCGCGGTCAACCCGGCGCCGCCGTCGGGCAGCGTGCGGTGCACGAACTCGCGCACGGTTTCGCTGTCGTGGTCGAGGAACTCGGTGGGTTCGAGCAGGTTCGCGGTCATTGTCCCTGTCTCCTCACAGGCCGATCATGGTGGCGATGCGCTGACGTTGGATGTCCGAGGTTCCGGAGTAGAGGGTGCCGGCCACGGCGTTGCGCAGGTCCTTCTCCAGGCCGTACTCGGCGGTGTAGCCGTAGCCGCCGAACACCTGCACCGCGGCCAGGGCGGAGCTGAGGTTGCCCTCACTGGCGATCAGCTTGCTGATCGCGATGTCCACCGTGACGTTCGCGCCGGCGGACAGCTTCGCCGCGGTGTCGTAGAGCCATTTCCGCGCGTTGTCCACGGCGATGCGCATCTCGACGATCCGGTTGGACACCGACTGGTAGGACCCGATCGGCTGACCGAACTGGACCCTGGTGCGCGCGTAGTCCACACACCGCTCCAGCCGGTGCTGCATCTCGCCGGTGTTGATGATGAAGGAGCACAGGATCTCCCACTTCATCACGTGGTCCATGATCAGGAATCCGGAGCCGGGCGCGCCGAGCACGTTGCCGGCCGGAACCCGGCAGTCGTCGAAGAACAACTCGCACAGCGGCGAGGTGCGCAGGCCCATCTTGGCCACCGGCCGGCCCACGGTCAGCCCCGGCGTGCCGGTCTCGACCAGCATCGCGGTGATCGCCGCCGGGCTGCCGGGCCGGCCGGTCCGCACGTAGACCACCACCACGTCGGCCAGCGGTCCGTTGCTGACGAAGGACTTGCTGCCGTTGAGCACCCAGGAGTCGCCGTCGAGCACAGCCGAGGTGCGCATGCCCATCACGTCCGAGCCGCCAGCAGGTTCGGTGATCGCGTGTGCACCGATGATCTCCCCGGTGCACACCCTTGGCAGGAACCGTTCCTTGAGCGCGTCGGAACCGAAGCGCTGCAACGGGACCCCGGTGCTCACCAGGTGGGTGGAGACCGAGAAGCTGAACCCGCCGTCCCGGCAGGCGTACCCGAGGCCCTCGAGCACGTACATCGTGGTGAGCAGGTCCTGGCCGAGCCCGCCCCACCGCTCGTCGAACGGCAGACCGAGCATTCCGGTCTCCCGCAACCGTTTCCACGCGTCCACGGCGAACTCGCCGTCCGCGTCCCGTTCCACGTGGCCCTTGTCGAGCACCGTGCCGAGCTGTTCGACCGCGGCGCGCAACGCCCGCTGGTCGTCGTTCCACTCGATCATTTCCTTGCCCCTTTCGCGACCGCGGTCGCCGTCTACGCCGCCCGCCGCCCGATCAGGGCCGTGCGGTCGACCTTGCCCGTGGAGGTGCGCGGCAGTGCGCTGTCGCCGATCTCGAAGGCACCCGGAATCGCCGTCCTCGGCAGGGCCGCCGCGCAGTGCACGCGCAGCCCCAACCCGTTCAGCGCGGTGCCCGGCGCCCGGCGGACCACCGCGTGCAGGACGTTGCCGGCCGCCTCGTCCGGCACCGCGATCACCGCCGCCTCCAGCACGTCCGGATGCGCGAGCACCACCTGCTCGACCTCCGCCACGTTGGTGCGCACCCCGCGCACCTTCACCTGGTGGTCGTTGCGGCCGGTGAGGAACACCAGGCCGCGCTCGTCCCGCCGGACCAGGTCGCCGGTGCGGAAGTACCCGTCCCACCACCGGTCCCGGTCCAACTGCCGGTCCAGGTAACCCTGCGCGCGAAACGGCGTGCGCACCACCAGTTCGCCCGCGCCGGCGCCGGTGACCACCGCGCCGTGCTCGTCGACCACCAGCGCCTCCACCCCGTCGATCGGGGTGCCGATCGGCAGCACGCCGAGCGCGCGCACCTCGTCCGGCTCGATCAGGTGCACGAAGCTGTCGTTGGTCTCGGTGCACCCGTACACGTTCCACAGCCGCGCGTTGGGGAACGCGGCGACGATCCGGTCCAGCAGCGGCGGCGGCACCACGTCGCCGGTCAGCAGCACCTCGCGCACGGTCGGGAACACCCGGCCGGTCTCGGTGACCAGCCGGAAGAACAGCGGCACCGCCTGGATCACGCCCGGCGCCCGGTCGGCGCACAGGCCGGCCAGGTACGCCCCGTCCGCCGACCGCTCCGGGTCGACCAGGTCCACGCACGCCCCGGTGGCCAGCGCCGCCCAGACGTCGAGAAGGCACAGGTCGAAGTTCAGCGGCGCGTAGTTGAGCACCCCGGCGCCCGGCCCGATGCCGAACGTTTTCGCCGCCCAGGCAACGAAGTTGTCCACCCCCGACTCGGCAAGCACGACGATCTTGGGCGTACCGGTGGAGCCGGACGTGGTGAGCAGCAGGCCCGGGCCGGGCATCGGGCGGCCCGGCACGCCGGTGCGCCTGGCCACCGGGACGCCACCGGCCGCGCTCAGCTCGACCGGACACCCGGCCTGCTCGCACAACCGGGCCAACGCGTCCCGGCCGAGCGACGGGGACGGCAGCAGCACCCGCCGGCCCGCCTCGAAACAGGCGATCAGCAGCGCGACGGTGGCCGGCGACTTGTGCGCGGGCACGCACACCGGTCCGGTCGCGTCGACTGCGGCCAGTGCCTCGTGCGCGGCGCGCACCGCGCGGTCCAGCGTGGCGTAGTCGACCACTCCGCCCGCCAAGGACAGCGCGGGCGCCAGCGGCCGGGCCGCTACCTGGCCGGCGAACGCGGCGACGAAAGCTCGGGACGGCATGACGGTTCCTCCTCCGCGAAAGATCGGTGGGATGCGCGGCCGGCCAGCAGCCGGCCGCCGCCGGGCACGGCCGCGCCGACCCCGGTCAGCTCGAGCAGCCGCCACAGGCAGGCCTGGTTCGAGGTCAGCACCGGCACGCCGAGCCGGCGCTCCAGCCGGTCGACCGCCTCCCAGGACCGGAACCCGCTGCCGGGAATCAGCACCCCGTCCGCGTGGCCCGGGAACTCGGCCGTGACCTGGCGGCACACCTCGTCCGGATCCACCGCCCAGCGGCCACCCCGGTCGAACAGCCGGTGCCGCTCGTGCCGGTCCCAGGCCGAACCGAGCCGGTAGCGCACCAGCCCGGCGACCGCGACGCCGGACGCGGCCAGGTAGCCGCGGGTGGCGGCGAAGGTCGGCGCGGTGAACCACGGCGGCGCCAGCACCAGCGGCCGGCGCACGCCAAGCGCGGCCAGCCCGGCCCGGATCGCCTGCCCGGCCGTGTAAACCGGGGTGCCGCCGGCCAGTTCCGTTGCCGCGGCGGCGAATCCGTCGTCGAACTCGATGCCGCCGAAGAAGCTGGCCGATCCGAAGCACAGGCAGATGGCGGACAGCTCCATCTGGCCGAGCTGGACCAGACCGCGGTGCACGTCCGGGGCGGCGATCATGCGCTGCCACGGCTCGCCGGTGTACTCGGCGCCGGTGCTGGTCGGGCTCTGGAACCGGGCCGCGTGCACGGTGACCCCGGCCGGCGCCATCCGCCACAGCTCGGCTTCAACCACCGGGTCGTTGTGCACCACCAGCACCCCGAGCTGGGCGACCCAGACCGCGCCCCTCACCGCCGGCTCCCGCGTTCGGCCAGGCCGAACCAGGCCAGCCCGGCGCCCGCCGCCGCGGCCAGCGCGGTGGTCACGAACGCGGCGCCGAAGTCACCGGGACCGGGCTGCGGCCCGAGCACCAGCACCAGCACCGCGATGCCCAGCGCACCGCTCATGTACTGCGCGGTGGTCATCAGCGCGCCGCCGGTGCCCTGATGGCGATCGGGCACGTCGGCGGTACCGGCGATGAACATCGACACATAGGTGAGGCCGTGGGCGAAACCGGTGATCAGCAGCCCGGGCAGCAGGTCGTAGACATAGCTGTCGCCGTGCACCTGGACCGCGAGCAGCAGCAGGCCGAGCGCGTCGGCGACGAACGCCAGGGTGAGGGTGCGCCGCACGCCGAGCGCGGCGACCACCCGCGCCGCGACCGAGTTGGCCACCGCGATGGCCACCGCCATCGGCAGGAACGCCAGCCCCGCGGCGATCGGGCCGTACCCGCGCAACTGCTGGACCAGCAGGGTGACCACGAAGAACTGGTTGCCGACGCTGGCCATGTAGCACGCGGTGGAGCCGCAGCCGACCAGCAGCGACCGGGTGCGCCGCAGCACCGGATCGACCAGCGGGGCGGCGGCCCGCCGCTCCTGGCGGACGAACGCGCCGAGCAGCACGGCGGCAACGGCGAACGCGGCCAGCGTGCCCGGATGGGTCCAGCCGGCGGCCGCGGCCTGGGTCAGCGCCAGCGCGGCGGACAGCACGGTTGCGGTGCACAGCACGGCACTCGGCACGTTCAGCGTGGTGCGCCGGTCGGTCCTCGTGCCGTTGCCGGGCAGCAGCCGGGGCGCGGCCAGCGCGCAGATCACGGCCAGCGGCAGGTTGATCAGGAACACCCAGCGCCAGGACACCGTGGTCAGCAGGCCGCCGATCACCACGCCGGCGGCGAGGCCGGACGCGCCGACCGTGCCCCACACGCCGAGCGCGCGGTTGCGGGCCGGGCCGGCGGCGAACGTGGTGTTGATCAACGCGATGACCGCGGGTTGCAGTGCCGCGGCGGCGATTCCCTGCACCGCCCTGGCCACCAGCAGCAGCGACGCACCGGGCGCCAGCCCGCCGGCCAGTGCGGCCAGGCCGAACAGCAGCATCGCCCCGACGAACAGGGTGCGCGGGCCGAACCGGTCCGCGGCCCGGCCGCCGACGACCAGGAACCCGGCGAAGAACACCGCGTAGCCGCTGACCACCCACTGCACCGAGGATTCGGAGAGCGCGAGGTCACCGCCCACGCTGGGCAGGGCGATGTAGACGATGGAGTAGTCCAGCGCGATGAGGAACTGCGCGACGGCGAGCACCGCGAGCGCGGCGCCGGCCGACGACCGCCGGACGGTGGCGGATTCGGTGAGGGTCATGGGTTTCACCTCTGGGGAACGGGAGTCGGGTTGGCTTGCAGCAGCGCCGCGCGCAGGGCGGCCGGGTCGCCGGGGACCGCGCGGGCGCCGGCCGCGGCCAGCTCCGCGTCGGACGCGACGCCGGTGGTGACGCCGACCGGGAACATCCCGGCGGCGACGGCCATCCGCATGTCGTCCACGGCGTCGCCGATCACGGTGCAGCGGTGCGCCGGCACGTCCAGCTCGGCGGCGGCGAGCAGCGCCAGGTCCGGATGCGGCTTGCCGCGCTCGCACATTCCGTGGCAGGACAACGTGTCGAACGCATCGAGCAGGCCGGCTGCGGTCAGCAGCTCGACCGCGCCGGGCCGGGACTTGCTGGTGACCACGGCCAGCCGCACCCGGTGCCGGCGCAGTTCGGCCAGCAGCTCGGGCACGCCGGGCAGGACCAGCGCGCGGGCCCGCGGGATCACGGTGTCGGTGAACAGCTCGCGGGCCTGCCGCACGGCGGCGGCCACCTCGGGGTGACCGGCCGGGCGGTCCAGCAGCAGCGCCAGGGAGTCGGCCAGCGGGCGGCCGATGGTCTGGCGCAGTTGGTGTTCCGCGGCGGTGCCGCCCGCCCGGGCGACCACGGCGCGCAGCACCGTGGTCATCCCGGCGGGGGTGTCGACGAGCGTGCCGTCCAGGTCGAACAGGGCCGCGGCGGTCACGGCCGGTCCTTGATCGCCGCGGCCACCTCGGCGGCCAGCGCACAGGTGGACAGCAGCACCGACCGGTTGGCGGCGGCGGTGCGGCCGCGGGTGGCGGCACCCACCGCGGACAGGATGTGCGGGGTCACCGCCTGGCCGCGCACCCCGGCCGCGCGCGCCTCGGCCTGCTTGCGCCGGATCAGGTCGTAGACCTCGTCGGCCGGCAGCGCGTCCAGTTCGTCGATCGGATGGGTGACCAGGAACGCGCCGGTGTTGCCGACCCGCCAGTGCAGCCGGATCGCCTCGGCGAGCACGGCCGGGTCGTCGATCCGGCGCGGGTTCGGTTCCCCGCTGGAAACGCTGTAGTAGGCCGGAAAGTCGTCGCACCGGTAGCCGACCACCGGAACGCCGAGCGTTTCCAGGTACTCCAGGGTGAGCGCGGGGTCCAGCAGGGACTTGGCGCCTGCGCAGACCACCGCGATCCGGTGCCGGGTGAACTCCACCAGGTCCGCGGACACGTCGAAGGTCTCCTGGGCGCCGAAGTGCACGCCGCCGATGCCGGCCACCGCGAGCACCTCGATGCCGGCCCGCCCGGCGGCGAGCAGCGCGGCGGAGACCGTGGTGCCGCCGTGCCCGCCGCCGGCAAGCACCGGGCCGATGTCCCGGCTGCCGATCTTGGGCACGGACGGCGTGGTGGCGAACAGCTCCACCTGCGCATCGGACATGCCGATCACGAACCGGCCGGCCACGATTCCGATCCGGGCCGGCACCGCGCCGCCGGCCCGAATCGTCTTTTCCATGTCCAGCGCCGTTTCCAGGTTCAGCGGGTACGGCAGGCCGTGCACCACACCCGATGACTCCAACGCCACCACCGGTTGCCCGGTGGCCAGCGCGCCGGCCACCTCGTCGGACAGCTCGAACAGCGTGTCGCGGGAAGACATGCCCGTTCCTCTCAGTAGTGTGAGAACTCGTCGGAGTCGAAGTTGTGCCGCTCGTCCCCGCGCAGCGGCGGGTTGAAGACGCTGATCAGCTCGAGGTCGCCCTCCGGCGCCGCGATCAGGAAGTGCTCGTCGTGCTTGTCCAGCGCGTAGATCACGCCCGGCTCGATCTCGTGCACGGTGCCCTCGGCGTCGATGACCTGGCCGCGGCCCGCGATGCAGTAGCAGGCCTCCAGGTGGTTTCGGTAGTGCAGCGGCGATTTCGACCCCGCCCGCACCACCGTGTGCGCCACGGCGAACCCCATGTTGTCGGCCTGCACCAGCATCCGGTAGCTGAGCCCGTTGCCCCACTCCACGCCGGTCACCCCGGCCCGGTCCCGCACGATCATGCCCCTACTCCTTCTCCCTGTATCCGTCTCAGACAAAACTGCGTTCCGCGTTGACGAAGTCCTCGATCGCGGCAACCGAACTGAACTGCGCCGGTGAGATGTTCTTCTCTCCCACCGAAATCCCGTACCGTTCACCGACCCACGCGATCAGCCGCAACAGACCGAGGCTGTCCACCACACCGGTGTCCAACAGGTCCACGTCGGCCGGAAGCTGATCGGCCGGGATGTCCGGAGCGAACTCGCTCACAACGAACTGCTTGATCTCTGGTTGAATCGACACGAGAACTCCCTGTTCCTCATTGGACGGTTGTTGAGCAACTCGACCAGCAGCACCTCGTCCGGTCCGGTACGACCCGGGTGCTCGCCGGTGAGAACCTGACGCAGGTCCCCCTCGACCCGCGAACCCCACGGCAACTCGGCGCGATCCAACAGAACCGCGTCGTCGACGAAGATCCGCCCCACCATCGCCAACATCACCCGGTCCGGCTCCCGCCCGGTGGCGTTCACCAGCACCGCCCCGTTGGCCAGATGCGCCGGCCACACCTCCGCCTGATCGAACCCGGTGACCACGACCAGATTCGCCCCGAACGCCGCCTCCCGCGCCGTTCCCGCAACGGTCAACCCCACCCCGGCGAGCTCCACCTGACCGGCCACCCACGGATGCACCGGCTCCCCACCCAACCCCCGCACGGAAACATGGCTGACCCCCGGCACATGCCGAACGATCGCCATCAACTGCCGATGCTTGACCTCGCCCCGCCCGATCACCGAGGCGGTCACCACCCCCGGCGGCAACAGATGCCGCGCCGCCAACGCCGTCAGCAACGCCCCCCGGCATCCCCCCACCGCACACACCAGCCCCAGTGCCGCCCCCACCCCGCTCCCGGTCATCACCCGCTCGACCACCGCGTCGACCGGATCAGTCCCGCAGTGCTCCGCAGTACAGGGGCCGTTCATCAACACTCCCCTCGGGTGGTCCAACACCTGACGTGAACTGGCCCCCGAACACTCACCCGCGCCCCTGTCGATCCCCCTTCGATCCGCTATCCGCCCCGAAAACCCGACCGAAGCCCGACCGATACCCCGCCCCTGTTTCCTTTCCCCAGGACCGAAACCGATCGAGAAAGGGACCCCACATGACCCGCCGCCCGCACTCCCTGCTCAAGTCCTTCGTCGCCGCCAGCACCCTCGCCGGCGCCCTCCTCATCGGCCACACCCTCACCGCCACCGCGACCCCGGCCTCGCTGGCGGCCACCGACTGCCCGGAAGACACCCACTGGAGCGTCGAACTTCAGATCTGCGTCGCCGACACCGGGACTGTAATCTCAACGGTGTAACTGTCCAAAGTGGAGGTTGCATTGATGAGTAGTGAGAGTAGTGCCAGGTCAGCAGCGGCGGGCACGCCGGCGGTGGATCGGCAGGTGGTGGCCGAGTTGGTGGCTCGGGCCCGGGC
>NZ_DASUCC010000013.1:0-20674 GCF_035762905.1 Actinophytocola sp. | reverse complement strand
GTTGAGCACCTGCCGGGCCGCCGCGTTCAGTCCGAACGAGACGTTCGACACGCCCAGCGTGGTCTGCACCTCCGGATACCGCCGCTTGAGCTCCCGGATCGCCTCGATCGTCTCGATCGCGTCCCGCCGCACCTCCTCCTGGCCGGTGGAGATCGGGAAGGTGAGCGTGTCAACGATGATGTCGGACACCCGCATTCCCCAGTCGGCGGTCAGGTCCTCGATCAGCCGGTCGGCCACCCGCAGCTTCCACTCGGCGGTGCGGGCCTGGCCCTCCTCGTCGATGCACAGCGCCACCACGGCCGCACCGTGCTCGCGCACCAACTCCATGGTGCGGCCGAATCGTGACTCCGGTCCGTCGCCGTCCTCGTAGTTCACCGAGTTGACCGCGCACCGCCCGCCCAGCCGTTCCAGCCCGGCCCGGATCACCTCCGGCTCGGTCGAGTCGAGCATGACCGGCAGCGTGGACGCGGTGGCCAGTCGTCCGGCCAGCTCACCCATGTCGGCCACGCCGTCCCGGCCGACATAGTCCACACACAGATCCAGCAGATGCGCGCCGTCCCGGGTCTGCGCCCGGGCGATCTCCACGCAGTCCTCGTACCGGCCCGCCAGCATCGCCTCCCGGAACGCCTTGGAACCGTTGGCGTTGGTCCGCTCCCCGATCATCAGCACCGAAGCGTCCTGCTCGAACGCAACCGCCTGGTACAGCGAGGAAATCCCCGGTTCGGACACCGGCGTCCGCTCGACCGGCGCGGCGTCGCGCACCGCGGCCACCACCGCGCGCAGGTGCTCGTCGGTGGTTCCGCAGCAGCCGCCGACCAGCCGAACCCCGAACTCCCGCACGAAGTCGGCCAGCGCCTCGGCCAGCTCGTCCGGCCCGAGCGGGTACACGGCGCCGCTGCGACCCAGCTCGGGCAGCCCGGCATTGGGCATCACCGACAGCGGCACCCGGGCATGTCGGGACAGCGTGCGCAGGTGCTCGGTCATCTCGGCCGGCCCGGTCGCGCAGTTCAGCCCGATCAGGTCGATACCCAACGGCTCCAGCGCCGCCAGCGCGGCCCCGATCTCGGTGCCCAGCAGCATGGTTCCGGTGGTCTCCACGGTCACCTGCACGACCACCGGGACCACCCGGCCCTCGCCGGCCATCGCCCGGCGCGCCGCGATGATCGCCGCCTTGGCCTGCAGCACGTCCTGCGCGGTCTCCACGATCAGCGCGTCCACCCCGCCGGCCAGGAGGCCGTGCACCTCCTCCAGGTAGGCCTCGCGCAGCGCCGCGAACGGGGCGTGGCCCAGCGTGGGCAGCTTGGTGCCCGGTCCCATCGAGCCGAGCACGAACCGCGGCCGGCCCGGTTCGGCGTACTCGTCGGCCACCTCCCTGGCCAGCCGGGCGCCCGCCTCGGCCAGTTCCCGGATCCGCTCGGAGATGTCGTACTCGACGAGGTTGGCCAGGTTCGCCCCGAAGGTATTGGTCTCCACCGCGTCCGAGCCGGCCTCGAAGTACCGGCGGTGCACCGCGCGCACCACGTCCGGGCTGGTCACGTTCAGGATCTCGTTGCAGCCCTCCAGCCCGGCGAAGTCGTCCAGCGACAGGTCCGCGGCCTGCAGCATCGTGCCCATCGCGCCGTCGGCCACCAGCACCCGGTCGGCCAGCGCGGTCAGGAACTCGCTCACCTCAGTCATCCAAGCGCGTGGCGCTGGTGTCCCGGTCCAGCTCCCGTCCGGGCAGCCGGGCGCTAGGCGGGGTCGAGGCCGAGGTGGCGGGCGACGACGGCCAGTTGGTCGGCGTAGTGCTCGGCGGCCGGAGATCGATCCGGCTCACTTACGCTGGCGGCATGCTTCCGCTCGACGGGATGCTCGTGGTGAGCATCGAGCAGGCGGTGTCCGCGCCGCTGGCCACCCGCCAACTCGCCGACCTGGGGGCCAGGGTGATCAAGGTCGAGCGGCCGGACGGCGGCGACTTCGCCCGCGGCTACGACACCTCGGTGCGCGGCATGGCGTCGCACTTCGTCTGGCTGAACCGGTCCAAGGAGTCGGTCACGCTGGACCTGAAGTCCCCGGCCGGGCGCGCGGTGCTGGACCGGCTGGTGGCCAGGGCGGACGTGTTCGTGCAGAACCTGGCCCCTGGCGCGGCGGCCCGGCTCGGGTACGACGCGCCCACGCTCGCCGGGCGGTATCCCCGGCTGGTCGCGGTCGACCTGTCCGGCTACGGCGGAACCGGGCCGTACCGGGACAAGCGCGCCTACGACCTGCTGGTGCAGAGCGAGGGCGGCCTGGTGTCGGTGACCGGCACGCCGGACGACCCGGTGAAGACCGGCATCCCGACCGCCGACATCGCCGCCGGGATGTACATCTTCTCCGGGGTGCTCGCCGCGCTGCTGCGCCGGGAGCGCGGCGGAACCGGGACCGCGCTGGAGATCACCATGTTCGACTCGACCGTGGAGTGGATGGGCCACCAGGTGCAGCACGCGCTGCACACCGGCGAGCAGCCGCGTCGGATGGGCCTGTCCCACACGGTGATCGCGCCGTACAACCGGTACCCGGCCAAGGGCGGCGAGCAGGTGCTGATCGGCGTGCAGAACGACCGCGAGTGGCGCCGGCTGGCCGCCGACCTGATCGGCCGGCCGGAGCTCGGCACCGATCCGCGCTACGCCACCAACGTGGCCCGCACCGCCAACCGGGACGAGGTGGACGCGCTGGTCGCGGCAGCGACCGCGACCCGGCCGGCCGGCGAGCTGATCGAGCTGCTGGACCGGGCCGGCGTGGCCAACGCCCGGCTCAACGAGCTGCCGGACGTGGTCGATCACCCGCAGCTGTCCGCCAGGGACCGGTGGCGCGAGGTCGACTCGCCGGTCGGCCCGCTGCGCACCCTCCTGCCGCCGGTGGTGTTCGACGCCGACCCGCCCCGGCTGGGCCCGGTGCCGGCGCTCGGCGAGCACACCGGCGCGGTGCTGGCCGAGTTGGGCTACACCCCGGCCGAGATCGACGCGCTCGGCGGCGGGGCGGCGTGAGCGAGCCTGCGAGCGAACCATCGGACACTGCCGCGATGAGCTTCACGATCGGCTTCGATCTGGACATGACCCTGATCGACCCGCGCCCGGGCATGGTGGCGGCGATGTCGGCGCTGGGCCGGGAGACCGGTCTCCCGCTGGACGGTGACTACTTCGCCGCCAACCTCGGTCCGCCGCTGGCCGTGGTGCTGCGTGAGTTCGGCGCGCCGGACGAGCGGATCGACGAGCTGGTGACCCGGTTTCGGGCCAGCTACCCGGACATCGTGATCCCGCGCACGGTCGCGCTGCCCGGTGCGGCGGCGGCGCTCGCGGCCGTGCGCGAGTCGGGCGGGCGCACCCTGGTGGTCACCGCCAAGCACGCCCCGAACGCCGCCAAACATCTGACCGCCCTCGGCTGGCAGGTGGACCACCTCGCCGGTGACCTCTGGGCCGCGGGGAAGGCCGAGGCGCTGCGCGCGCACGGCGCCACCGCCTACATCGGCGACCACGCCACCGACATGGCCGGCGCCCGGGCGGCCGGCGCGGTGGGCGTCGGGGTCACCACCGGCCCGTGCGACGCGGCGACCCTGCGCACGGCCGGCGCCGAGGTGGTGCTGGACAGCCTGGCGGAGTTCCCGGCGTGGCTGCGCACGCACCTGGCGGCCCGGACGTGAGAGACCTGGCCCGGCTGCCGAAGGTGCACCTGCACGTCCACCTGGAAAGCACGATCCGGCCGGACACGCTGCGCGGGCTTGGCGTGTCTCCGCCGGCCGGGCCGGTGACGTTCGCCGGCTTCCGGGCGTTCGGCGACTTCAATGCGGCGATCCGCGAGGCTCCCCGGCGCCCGGCCGATTTCGCCCGCCTGGCAAGGGAGTTCTGCGCCGACGAGGCGGCCCAGGGCACCCGGTACGCCGAGGTGATGTTCACCGCGGCGGCGCACGGGGAGCGGCTGGGCGATCCGGAGATGCCGCTGCGTGCGGTGCTGGACGGGCTGGCCGAGGGGCGCGCCGAGTACGGCATCGAGTGCCGGCTGCTGCTCGACCACTCCCGGCGGCGTTCGGTCGAGCGGGCCTGGCGGACGCTGCGGCTGGCCGAGAAGTACGCGCCGGAGGTGGCCGGGATCGGGCTGGCCGGCGACGAGGCGTACCCGGCCGCGCCGTTCGCCGAGGTGTGCACCGCCGCCAGGGCCGCCGGGCTGCACGTGGTGCACCACGCCGGGGAGAGCGCCGGGCCGGCCAGCATCCGGGAGGCGATCTCGGCGGGCCGCACCGAGCGGCTCGGGCACGGCATCCGGGTGCTGGACGATCCGGAGCTGGTGGCCGAGGTGCGCGAGCGCGGCATCGCGCTGGAGGTGTGCCCGTCGTCCAATGTGGCCCTCGGCCTGGTGCCGTCGCTGGCCGAGCACTCCCTGCCCCGGCTGCGCGCCGCCGGGCTCGCGGTCACGGTGAGCACCGACATTCCCGTCGTCACCGGAACATCGCTCACCGCGGAGCTGTCCGGGGTGCGCGCGGCGTTCGGCTGGGACGACGCCGCGATGGCCGAGCTGAACCATGCCGCGATCGACGCCTCGTTCGCTCCCGAGCACACCAGGCGCAGGCTGCACGAGGAGACCGCCCGGTGGCTCGCCGCTGGGTGAGGTGACCTCGCGCCGCGGCCGGGTGTCGGTACGGGTGGCGGGTTCCCGCCAGTTCGCCGGAAAATTGTCTAGACCAATTGACGCGGCCGCCGGCGATCATGCACGTTCGTAGCTGCAGCCCATCCACCCTGCCAGGAGGGCACAGTGAAGGTACGACACACTCTCGCACTGTCCGGCGCGGTGGTGGTTGCCGCCGCGGCCGTTGTGGTCGCCGTGCTGCCGGCCGCGCCGGCCGGTGCGCACGGGACGATGTCCGACCCGGCGAGCCGGGTGTACGTGTGCAAGCAGCAGAACCCGGAGAACCCGACCAACGCGGCGTGCCGCGCGGCCATCGCCGCCGGTGGCACCCAGCCGTTCTACGACTGGAACGAGGTGTCGCTGCTCACCGCGGGCGGCCGGCACCGGGAGCTGATCCCGGACGGCAAGCTGTGCAGCGCCGGCCGGGACAAGTACCGGGGCCTCGACCTCGCCCGCGCGGACTGGCCGGCCAAGCGGATCTCCGCCGGTCCGCTGACCATCACCTACCACGCCACCGCGCCGCACGCGAACAGCAACTTCGAGTTCTACATCACCCGGGCCGGCTGGTCCCCGACCCAGCCGCTGCGCTGGTCGGATCTGGTGCACCTGCAGACGTTCAACAACCAGAACCCGGCCACGTTCACCAACTGGACGATCACCATCCCGCCGCGCACCGGCCGACACCTGATCTACTCGATCTGGCAACGGGTGGTCGGCAGCGAGGAAGCCTTCTACACCTGCTCCGACGTGGACTTCGGCGGCGGCGGCACTCCGCCCCCGACCAGCACCACCACCCCGCCGCCACCGAGCACCACCCCCGCTCCGCCGCCACCCGGCGGAACCTGGGCGGCCGGCACCAGCTACCAGGCCGGCGCCGTGGTGACCCACAACGGATCCCGCTACACCTGCCGGCAGCCGCACACCGCGATCGCCGGCTGGGAACCGCCCAACACCCCCGCCCTCTGGCAGCCGGCCTGATGACCCGAGCGGTCATCGGCCTGATCGCCGCCGCCGCTGTCCTTCTGGCGGCGTGTTCGTCGCCGGCGCGCCCTGCCTCGACCGCGCCGGCGACGAACCCGGTCGTCCACACCGGGTTCAACGGCAACGACGTGATGTTCCTGCAGATGATGGTGCCGCACGATGAGCAGGGCCGGCTCATCGTGCGGCTGGCGGCGGACCGGGCGGCCAGTGCCGAGGTGCGTACGCTGGCCGCGGCCATCGATGCCACCCAGGCCGATGAGGTGGCGACGATGTCCGGCTGGTTGCGCGCCTGGGGCCAGCCGGCCAGCGCACCGGCGGGTTCGCACGCCGGGCACGGGGGAATGCCGGACACCACGAACCGGGAGATCGCGACGTTGCGCCGGACCGGGGGCCCGGACTTCGACCGTCGGTTCCTCAATGTGCTGATCGCACACCAGGATGACGCGATCCAACTGGCCAAAGTGGAGCAAACCAGCGGTCACAACCCGGATGCCGTCGCCATGGCCGAGCGGATCGACCGTTCCCGGTCGGCCCAGATCCAGCAGATGCTGCGGATGCTCGGCCAGGCCTAACGGTCATCTGCAGGCGGGTACCGAAATGAGCGAGCTTGCATCGGTGCGCGGTGCGCCGGGAACCCGGTCGTCCGGCAGGGCCAGCAACTTGTCCAGCACCTCACCGGCCGTTCCGGCCTGCTCCCAGAACACCCGGTGCGGCGCGAGAATGTCGGCGTCGCTCGGCAGCCGCGCCGCCACCGCGTCGTCCTCGCCGTGCAGCCGCACCACATCGATCACCTCGTCGTGCACCCGAATGCCGACGAGGGCCACCACCTCGCCCTCCTCGTCACGCGGATCGATGAACCGGAAACCCCGCTCCCGTAAGGCCTTGATCTGGGTCCAGGCAGCGCGGGACGGATCAGCGGGATCGTCGGACACGCTCATCGCTCACCGCCCTCCGGCAGCGACGAGCAGGGCACCGAGCCCGGCAACGGGTAGCACCAGCATCGGCCCGTCCGGGTCTCGGGAGTTGCGCACGGCGACCCGCCGTGGCGGCACGTGGGTGAACTCGATGCAGTTTCCGATCGCGCCGCTGTAGCTGCTTTTGCGCCATCGGGGAGCGTCGAGCAAGGTCGCCGGTGAGCCGTTCGCGATCTTCATCACGATGTCACCTTTCCGAATCTGCGAATGCGTCTGCACGTGCATCTGACCGTGCTGACGTTAGCTCGCGCGTTACGAAAAGGCACGGGGGGAATGCGGCTTACACCCGATCGGCCCAGCCGGCCGGTTGCCCGGCGCTACAACTCCGCGCGCAGCTTCGACAGCATTGCCCGGCTGCGGTCCGGCGGTTCCGCGTCGACCGTGAGGCGATCGAAAACGCGACTGTACAACTCGACCTCGTCCTGCCGGTCCAGGTACAGGGCACCGGTCAGATGCTCGATGTAGACGATGTCCGGCAGTTCCGACTCGGCGAACCGCAGCAGGCAAAAAGTCCCCTCGGCGGCATAACCGCTCAATGCGTAGGGCACGACCTGTAATGTCACCTGCGGCAAACGGGTGATTTCCAATAGGTGATCGAATTGTTCGAGCATCACGTTCCGGCCACCTATCGGCCGGTGCAGTACGGACTCGTCCATGACCACCCACAGTTTCGGCGCGCCCGGACCGCGGAGCACCCGCTGCCGCTGCATCCGTAACGCCACCCGGCGCTCGATGTCCGCACTGGCCAGTTCCGGCCGGCCGTGGCTGGCCACCGCCAGGCTGTACTCGCTGGTCTGCAGCAGACCGGGCACGAACTGCGACTCGTGGATCATGATCCGGGATGCGGACTCCTCCAGCCCCACGTAGTCCTGGAACCAGGTCGGCATCAGGTCGTGGTACCGGTGCCACCAGCCCCGCTCGTTGGACCGGACCACCATGGCCATCACCGCGTCCCGGTCGGCCTGTTTGGTGACGCCGTACATGGTCAGCAGGTCAGCCACATCCCGCGCCTTGAAGCCGACCCGGCCGAGCTCCAGCCGGCTGATCTTCGACTCCGACCCGCGGATGGCGTATCCGGCGTCAGCCCGGGATATGCCCGCCGATTCGCGCAGCCGGCGCAGCTGCGCGCCGAGGATGATGCGGCGCGCGGTCGGGCCGCCTCCGCCGTGATCGCGCCAAGCGGCGTCATCCGGCGTGCTCGCAACCATCACCCGTTCTCCTCAGTAACTCCCGTTCCCGTCACAGACCGTACCCACCGACTGCGGTCGGTCAAGTCTCCCGCATGTTTACGCTTCCGGTTGCCCCACTTAACATGTGCTTCCGGTACAAACTTCGTACCGTTCGGTTTTCACGACGCTGTGTGAGGCGGACATGTCCAGCGCCAAGTCGGCTCTGGTCGATGTGGCACCGGTGTACATCGACACGACCAGGGCGAGCATCGCGCGCGTCTACGACGCGTTTCTGAATGGCAAGGACAACTACGAGATCGACCGCGAAGTGTTCCGAAGAGTGCAACGGGTCGCGCCGGAGGCGGCGCTGCTGGCCCGGGACAACCGCGAGTTCCTGATCCGGGTCACCCGGTTCATCGCCGGCCAGACCGGAATCACCCAGTATCTGGACTGCGGTTCCGGTTTGCCCACCGCGGAGAACACCCATCAGGTCGCCCGGCGGATCCAACCCGAATCGCGGGTGGTCTACATCGACATCGACCCGGTGGTGCTCGCCCACGGGCGCGCGCTGCTCGAAGACAACGAAGACACGCATTTCGTCGCGGCCGACATCTTTCGGCCCGAGGAGGTCATCGAGAACGCGCAGGTGCTGGGCTACCTGGAACTCGACGAGCCGATCGCGCTGTTCCAGCTCGGCACTCTGCACCATTACGACGGCGAACGCTGCCCCGCCGACATCATGCGCTGCTATATCGAGGCGCTGCCGTCCGGCTCGTACGTGGCGATCAGCCACTTCTTCGACCCGGAGACGCCGGAGCAGAGCGAGCTGGCCCGCCGGCTCGAGGAGGCCTTCGTGCGCAGCTCGCTCGGCACCGGCCGGTTCCGCACCAGAGCCGAGATCGAGGCCATGTTCGCCGGCCTCGACCTGATCGAGCCCGGCATCACCCGGTGCGCCGAGTGGTGGCCGGACGGCCCCCGGATCAGACCGCTCGATCCGGTGCAGCACTGCATCGTCGGCGGGGTCGCCCGCAAACCCTGACTCCGGCTACATCGGACCGAGCCGGGAGCGCAACGCGGCGATCAGCTCGGCCCGGTTGGCCGCGACCAGCTTCTGGCGCAACCGCGCCACATGCTGCTCCACGGTCTTCGGCGAGATGTACAGCCGCGCCCCGATCTCCTTCTGCGTCAACCCATCCAGCAGCAGCTCGCCGACCGCGCGCTCCCGGTCGGACAGCCCGCCGGCCGCGCCGGTCCGGGACAGGATCCGCGAGCGCAACGCCCGGCCGGTACCGAGCAGGTCCTTGGCCGCGCCCGAGTCACCGAGCCGGGCGGCCGCGGCACCGCACAGCGCCGCCGCCTCCCACGGCGATCCCGCGTCGGCCAGCGCCTCGGCGGTGCCGGTCACCACAGCCGCGTCGAACCGGCCGGACAGCACCGCGGCCCACGCGGCGGCGGTCGCCGCCTGATGCGGACCGCCGACGGTGCCGAGCGCTCCGGCCGCCCGGGCGGCGGCGATCGCGTCGTCGGTGACCACCGCGCGGTGCAGCCGCCACCACGCCTCGGCGGCCACCGCCCAGGTCGGCGCCCCGGCCCGGGCCACCGCGGCCGCAACCGCGTCCACCACGGTGTCCCGGTCGTCCGGCGAGACCCGGGCCGCCGCAACGGAAAGCTCGCCCCACGCGTCGAGCAGCAGCAGCTCCACATCGGATCCGGTGACCACCGGCGCCACCCGGTGCCAGGTGGCCCGTAGCGCGTCGTCGTCACCGGCCCGCCGGGCCAGCCCGACCGTGATCGCCGCCGCCAGGACGGCGTCCCGGCGCAGGATCGGCACGTCGCTCGCGGCGGCCAGCGCCTCCCGGGCGTCGGTCAGCCGGCCAGCCCGCAGGTCCAGCCAGGCGGCCAGCAGCCGGCGCCGGGTGCTGCCCGGCCGGTCCTGGGACGCGGCGAGCATGTCCCGCGCGGTGCGGTCGCCGCCGCCGGCGATCGTCACTGTGACCGCCAGGTCGTCCCAGCGCTCGGCGGCGAACGGATCGGCCGGCACGGTGGCCACCGCGAGGCCGGCCAGCTTCCGTGCCGCCCGGGCGAAGCAGCCGCGCACCGCGGCCACGGTCGCGTCCACGCCGTCCAGCAGCACGGTCAGCCCGCGCGGCGCCGAGCCGGGCAGGGCGACGTGCGCCTCGGCCAGATCGCCGGACGCGGCACCGACGTCGCCGGACAGCGCCGCGGCCAGCGCCGCCCGGGCCGCGGCGGTCGCGGCGGGCGCGCCGTCCAGCGCGCCGGCCACCCGGCGCCAGCGGGCCGCGGCGTCGGCAAGCGCGCCGTCCGCGGCGGCCGCGGCCGCGGCCACCCCGGCGGCCCGGCAGTCCGGGTCGGTGCCGGCGGTCAGCGCCCGGTCCGCCGCGTCGATCGCGGTGACCGCGTCCCCGGCGAGCCAGGCCAGCTCGGCGCGCACCGCGTCGTTCGGCGCCGCCGCGGTCATCGCGGTCATCGCCGGGCTCCCGCGGTCGTGCTGGGGCCGGCCGGCGCGGGCGTCGCGCCGGTGGTCGTCGTGGTCGTGGCGGTCGTCGGTGCCGGCGGCCGGGTGGTGCCGGGGTTGTTCCGCGGCGGCGTGCTGCGGGTGGGCTGCGGCGCGCTGGTCTGCGGCGCGCGCCGGGAGGTGCTGGTCCTGGCCGGCCCGGGCTGCTCGGCCCGCACCGGCGAGGAGACCGGGGAATCGGTCACCGGCCGCTGCGAGGTCTGCTCGGTCACCGTCTCCGCGCCGGCGTCGGCCGGCGTGAGCCGGTTCATCACCATGGCCATCGTGCTGGTCACCGCGAGCGCGCCGAGTGCGGCCGCCACCACGGCCGTGACCGCGGTGCGGGAGAACCGGCCGAGCGGCCCGCGCCGCTCCGGCGCCGCCGGCGCCGGGCCGATCCGCTCACTGAAACTGTTCTGCGGCAACGGTTCCGGCGCCGCCACCGGCGGTGGCGTCCAGTTCGCCGGCCACAGGCCCACCTGGGTCCGCTGCACCTGCGGGCCGCGGGCGGCCAGCGCGGCGCCGGCCGCGACCAGCCCGGCCGGGTCGGCGCCGGCGGCCACCGGCCGGCCGAGCCGTTCGGAGACCACCTGGGTCACCAGCGGGATCCGGGCCGAACCGCCGGCCAGCAGCACGGCGGCCAGGTCGGCGGGGGCCACCCCGGCGGTGCCGAGCACGCGCAGCAGCATGCCGGCCGTCTCCTCGATCGCCGGCCGGATCATGTCCTCCAGCTCGACCCGGGTCAGCCGCACCTCGGTGTCGATTCCGGGCAGCGTCACCGGAACCGACACGTCGGTGTACCCGGACAGCGCCTCCTTGGCGGCCGTGCACTCCCGGCGCAGCCGGGCCACCCCGGCGAGCACCGCGGGATCGGCCGGATCCAGCGCGTCCCACGCCGCGCCGACCGTGCCGCGCACGTGCTCGAACACCGCCTCGTCGAAGTCCAGCCCGCCGACCTCGACCTCCTCCGGCGGCCCGGCCAGCACGAACCCGTCGTCCGCCCGGCGCAGCACGGCCAGCCGGCAGCCGGTGCCGCCGAGGTCGTAGACCGCGACGGCACCGCCGGGGGCGACCCGTTCCCTGGCGTCGTGGGCCAGCGCAGCGGCGTGCGGCTCGGGCAGCAGCAGCGCCTCGATCCGGACCGCGGACAGCGCGCCACGCAGCGCCGCCACCCGGAACCCGCCCCAGCCGGCCGGATGGGTCACCGCGATCCGGGTGGCAGCAGCGCGCTCCCGCTCGGCGGCGGCGCCCACCGCGCGGGCCACCAGGCGGGCGGCCAGCGCCTCCGCCGGCACCACGGCGTCGCCGAGCCGCAGGGGCGTGCCGTCTCCGATGCGGCGCTTGAACTGCCGGGCCACCCGGCCCGGATCGGCCGGCGCCAGGCGCTCGGCCTCGTCACCGACCAGCAGCGCCCCGCCGGCCTGCGCAAAGACCACCGACGGCAGTGCGAACGGCACGATCTCGGGTCCCGTGGACCCGCCCGTCCGGCTCACCGCCGCGGTGCAAAGTAACTCGCCGATATCGACACCCACGCCATACGACATCGCAGTTTCCCCTCGTTTGCTCAAACGTCCCGACTCCGGAGCCCACACGTAGCCTTCGGCGTTACGGTTCACCGGGATTGGCTGATCTAGGGAAAACCCCGTAATCCGCGCCGGGCCTCGGGATTCGCCCCGGTATCCCGGTGTCCGCGGAACCGGACATCGCCCCGATGGCAGCGGGGATTGCGAAACCTAGCTTGGTTGTCAACCGGACCGAGGGGTCTGGGGGGCAGGCGCCCCACCAACCAAACAGGGAGAGCAGTCATGAACAACCCGATCAACTTGAGCGAGTTCCTTGCCGACCTGACCGAGGACCTGGACCTGGACCTCGACCTGGACCAGAACACCGCCACCTCGCAGCAGGCCGCGCTGGCCAACCCGCAGGAGGCCAACCAGGACAGCACCCAGGTGCAGGACCTGGACACCACCACGCAGACCGCGGGTGGCGACGGCGGCAACGGCGGCACCGCGGTCGGCGGTGACGGGGGCAGCGCCAACGGGGGCAGCGGCCTCGGCATCGGCGGCAACGGCGGCGACGTCGACCAGGACGGCGTTGTCAACATCAACTTCGGGGACACCGCAGGCGGCAGCGGATTCGGCTTCGGCGGCAACGGCGGGATCGCCGGGCGCGGTGGCGACGCCGACGCCGGCGGCGGCAACGGCGGCGACGCCGAGTCCAACGTGGATGTGGACGCCGACGCGGACAGCGACCAGGACGTCGACCTCGACTCCAACCAGACCTCCGTGCAGGACAACGACACCGACCTGCGGTCGAACTTCGACCTGGACGTCGACCAGGAGATCGAGAACATCGTCGAGGAGCTGGACCTGCCCCTGTAGTTCGAACCGTCGTGAGTGGTCGGGGCGCCGTGGGGTCGCCCCGGCCACTCGCCATCTGCCCAGCTTGGAGTGAGTGACATGCAGGTCATCGACACGCTCGTCGAGTTCCTGATGAGCCTGATGAGCGACGAGGAAACCCAGGCCGCCTTCGCGGCGGACCCGGAGGGGGTGCTGGCCGCCGCCCGGCTGGACGGGATCACCGGGGCGGACGTGCGCGACGCGCGGCTGATGATGGCCGACGGCGGCGGGCTGCGCTGCACCGGCGACGAGTGGACCGGATCCACCCACCACGACGCCGTGCGGGAGATCCAGCACACCACGAAGCACTACGAGGTCACCGACCAGACCTTCAACTTCGTCAACATCGACGACCGGGACACGCTGATCAACGACTCGTTCAACGACTCGTTCAACAGTGACGACGACGGGGTCGACACCGACACGACCAACGTGGTGGCGATCCAGGACAACGACACCGACATCGACGTGATCGATGTGGACAACCCGGTGGTCCGGCCGGACCCGGAGCCCGAGTCGGAGCCCGCCGCCGTCGTCGAGGAGGAGGTCGCGTTCGAGCCGGAACCGGTTCCCGAGCCAATCCCGGCTCCGGTCGAGGACGAACTCCTCGCGGACGAGGTGGAACCGGCGGACGACCCCGATCTCGACCACGCCGCGATCGGGTGAGAGGGGCAGGGCGGACATGACGGCACTGGTGCGGGCGGTGGACCTCGCGCTCGACGCGATCTCCGGGTATCGCCGGCCCGATCTGGAGACCCGGCTGCGCCAGGCCCGGGCCCGGCTGCTCGACGAGCAGGTCCGGGTGCTGGTGGTCGGGGAGTTCAAGCAGGGCAAGAGCATGCTGGTCAACGGACTGGTGGGGGCGCCGGTCTGCCCGGTGTTCGACGACATCGCCACCGCCGTGCCGACCGTGGTCAGGTACGCGGAGTCGCCTTCCGCCACCCTGATCCGGGTTCCCGACCCGGACGGCGACCCGACCGGACAGCGGATCGAGCGGACCCCCATAGCGCTCGAGCGGCTGGCCGAGTTCGCCTCCGAGTCGGGCAACCCGGGCAACCGGGAACGGCTGGGCCAGATCGAGGTCGGCCTGCCCCGCGCGCTGCTGGAGGGTGGCCTCGAACTGGTCGACACCCCGGGCGTCGGCGGGCTCAACTCGGTGCACGGCGCGGCCACCATGTCCGCGCTGCCCTCGGCCGACGCGGTGCTGCTGGTCTCCGACGCGGCGCAGGAGTACACCGCGCCGGAGCTGGAGTTCCTGCGCCAGGCGATCGCCGTGTGCCCCAACGTGGCCTGCGTGCTGACCAAGACCGACCTGTACCCGGAGTGGCGCACGATCGCCGAGCTGGACCGCGGCCACCTGGCCCGGGCCGGCATCGACGCGAAACTGTTCACCGTCTCCTCGACGCTGCGGTTCGAGGCGCTGCGCGGCGGCGACAGCGAGCTGAACACCGAGTCCGGCTACCCGCCGCTGCTCACCTACCTGCGCCGCGAGGTGCTCGGCCAGGCCGACGATCTGGCCAGGCGGTCGACCGTGCACGACGTGCTCGCGGTCACCGAGCAGATCGCCGAGAGCCTGCGGGCCGAGGAGTCCGCGCAGCGCAACCCGGAGAAGGCGCAGGAGCTGATCGGCCGGCTGACCACCGCCGAGCAGCGCGCCACCGGCCTGAAGGAGCGGTCCGCCCGCTGGCAGCAGACGCTGTCCGACGGCGTGGCCGACCTCAACGCCGACATCGACTACGACCTGCGCGACCGGCTGCGCGAGATCATGCACGAGGCCGAGGAGGCGCTGTTCCGCGGCGACCCGGCCAAGATCTGGGACCAGTTCGCCCCCTGGGTCGAGCAGGCCGTGGCGAACGCCGCGTCGGCCAACTACGTGTGGGCCACGCAGCGGGCGCGCTGGCTGGCCAACCGGGTGGCCGAGCATTTCGACGAGGACCGGGTGCACCTGCTGCCCAGCCTGCGCACCGAGCCGTCGGACGCGCTGCGCTCGGTGCGCGCGCTGAGCGTGCGGCCGGGCGAGAACTTCGGGCTGGGCCGGCGGTTGCTGACCGGGTTCAAGGGCGGCTACATGGGCGTGCTGATGTTCGGCATGCTCGGCACGCTGATCGGGCTCTCGCTGCTGAACCCGATCTCGGTCGGGGCCGGCGTGCTGCTCGGTGGGCGCAGCATCGGCGACGAGCGCAAGCGACTGGTCACCCGGCGACAGAACGACGCGAAGACCGCGCTGCGCCGCTACATCGACGACGTGACCTTCCGGGTGGGCAAGGACTCCCGGGACATGCTCCGGGTGGTGCAGCGGGACCTGCGCGATCACTTCACCGCACAGGCCGAGCAGATGAAGCGCTCGGTGCAGGAGTCGTTGCAGGCGGCGCAGAACTCGGTGAAGGCGTCCAAGAGCGAGCGGGACGCCCGGCTGGCCGAGCTTTCCACCGAGCTGTCCCGGTTGGACGCGGTGCAGCGTCAGGCCCGCGGTCTGCTTCAGGAGAAGCCATGACTGAGAACCTGTCGGATGCCGTGCGCAAGGTGCTGCGCCTGGCCGTCTACACCTACCGGGACCAGCCGCGCACCGTGGAACTGTTGCGCCGCCAGCTGGAGCGGCTGGACGAGCCGCTGCGGGTGGCGATCGCCGGCAAGGTCAAGGCCGGCAAGTCCACCCTGCTCAACGCCTTGGTCGGCGAGGCGGTCGCGCCCACCGACGCGGGCGAGTGCACCCGGGTGGTGACCTGGTACCGGGACGGCGCCAGCCCACGGATCACGTTGTATCCCAAGGACGGCGCTCCGTCCCCGCTGCCGGTGGTGCGCCGGGACGGAGCGCTCACCATCGACCTGGGCGGCACCGCGGCCGAGCGGGTGGACCGGCTGGTGGTGGACTGGCCGGCGCAGAGCCTGCGCGGCACCACGCTGATCGACACCCCGGGGATCGCGTCGCTGTCCACCGACGTGGCCCGGCGCACGCTGCGCTTCCTGGACCCGGAGGACGAGACCCCCACCGAGGCCGACGCGGTGCTCTACCTGATGCGGCACCTGCACGTGACCGACACCGAGTTCCTCGAGTCGTTCCGGGACCAGGGCGTGGCAAGGGCCACCGCGGTCAACGCGGTCGCGGTGATCTCCCGGGCCGACGAGATCGGCGGCGGCCGGGTGGACGCGATGCTCTCCGCGCGGGCGATCGCCACCCGCTACCGGTCCGAGCCGGCGCTCGCCGGGTTGTGCCAGAACGTGGTCGCGGTGGCCGGGCTGCTCGCGCACACCGGCCGCACGTTGCGGCAGGCCGAGTTCACCGCGCTGGCGGCGCTGGCCGACGCGCCACGCGACGAGTTGGACGCCGCCCTGCTGTCCGCCGACCGGTTCCTGGCCGGTGACGAGACCCGGCGGGCGCTGGTGCACCGGTTCGGGCTGTTCGGCATCCGGCTGGCCACCATGCTGATCCGGCAGGGCGTGCGCAGCCCGGCCACGCTGTCCACCGAGCTGGTCGGTCGCAGCGGGCTGGCCGACCTGCAGCGGGTGCTGCACGTGCAGTTCGCCGAGCGGCGCGACCTGCTCAAGGCCCGCTCGGCGCTGCTGGCCATGGACCGGCTGCTGCGGGCCGGCGGTGATGACGGCCGGGGCCTTGCCGCTGCGGTGGAGCGGATCCTGGCCGGCGCGCACGAGTTCGCCGAGCTGCGGCTGCTCGGCGCGCTGCGCTCGGGTGCCGTGCGGCTGCCGCAGCCGCTGTCCACCGAGGCCGAACGGCTGCTCGGGGACTCCGGCGCGGCCCCCGCAGTGCGCCTGGGTCTGCCCGCCGAGGCCGGCCCGGACGACCTGCGCCGTACCGCACTGTCCACACTGGACCGATGGCGCCGGCACGCCGAGAACCCGATGCTGTCTCGGCGCGCCGCCGACGCCTGCCGCGTGCTGGTGCGCACCTGCGAGGGCATCCTCAGCCGAAGCGCACGTCCGCCCAGCGCACGCCGTCTGGCGAGGTGAGGAACCCGCCGCCGGACCCGCCGGTGGTCACCGCCAGGTAGCCGCCCCAGGTCCGGCGCACCGAGTGGAACCGCGGCCCGTCCTGCACCGGTTCGAAGTTGCGTCCGCCGTCCACGCTGCGGTAGGCCGGTCCGACGTCGTCCGGTGCCACGAACAGCGCGCCGTCCGGCAGCACCACCGCGTCGCCGCCCAGCGTGCGCGGCGGGTTGCCGTTGGCCCACCAGGTCTGCGTCCAGCTCCGCCCGCCGTCGGTGCTCTGATAGATCGCGATCAGCGAGCGCGGCTCCCAGCCGTCCGGGCGCCGGCCGGTGGCCAGCGCGTACACGGCCGACCCGGCCGCGGTGACCGACACCTGGTCGGCCACGGTGCCCGGCACCACCGGCAACGGCACCACCGACCAGCTCGCGCCGCCGTCCCGGCTGCTGGCGACGGACAGCGCCCCGGTAGCCCGGTCCCGCCCGGACACCCACCAGCTGCCGTCCGGGGCCGGCCGCCGGCTCGGCGTCGGCGCGTCCAGCGGGGGCAGGTCGACCAGCCAGGCCCGCTCGCCGGAGTCCGGCAGCGACACCACCACCCGCCGCCACGAGCAGTCGCTCTCCGGCGGCATCCGCTCCAGGCACCGGGTCTCCAACACCGCGTCCGCCGGTATCCGGCTCACCCGCAGATCCGGCGTGGTCGACGCGACCCGCCAGCTACGTCCCGCGTCGCCGCTGTAGTACCGGTCATGCCGGCCACCGTCGGCCAGGTCGGTCAGCACCAGCCGGTCCCCACCGAGCGCCACCACCCGCCCGACCAGCTTCTCCGGCGCCGCCAGCTCCGGCACCCCGAACGGCCGCTCCGCCCACCGCACCCCGTCCTCGGTGACCAGCAGCCGCCGCTCGCACCGGTAGTCCGCCCCGTCCGTGCACCGCCCCCACAGCGCATACCCGCGCCCGGCCCCCGCGAAGTCCACGTCATACACCACCGGCACCGTGTACTGCCCGACGTCCGCCCCCGCGGTCGGCTCGGTCATCCGAGGCAACTCGGTCGCCCGCTCCCTCGCCACCGGCTCCACCCGCAGAATCGGAACCGCCACCCCCACCGCCACCGCGACCAGCAGCAACCCGATCGCCAACTGCCGACCGGTCACCCCCGACCCGTCCTCGGCCCTCATGCCATCCAGTCTGACCGATCCCACCGGGATCAGATGATCTTGCCCGCACCCACATGGGTGGTCCATCGGGCGAGCGGGTAACGGCGGTTCGGGTCCCGGCGACAGTCACAACGCGCGACGACGTGATCACCGTTTCGAATGGACGGAGGCGCATCATGCGGCGGACCTGGCGCGCGGTCGGAACCATCCTCCTGACCGGGCTGCTGCTCGCGGCGCTCACCACCTCGGAGGCGGCCGCGGACACGGACAACGGCGGCTTCGAGAACGGCGACACGGCCGGTTGGACGGTGGCCAAGCCGTGCGGCGGCGGGCCGGGCGGCTGGTTCGCGACCGGGAGCACGACCACTCCGCTGATCGGCGCCATGATCCCGCCGGCCCCGGAGGGCGACTTCGCCGCGGTCACCGACCAGACCGGCCCCGGAACGCACATCCTGTACCAGGACGTCGCGGTGCCGCCCGGCCCGGCCAGCCTGCTGTCGTTCTTCCTCTACTACCGCACGAGCGCGCCGGCCCTGCACACCCCGGACACCCTCGACTGCGCCACCGGGCCCAACCAGCAGTACCGGGTGGACCTGGTCGACCCGGCCGCGCCGGTGGACACGGTGGCCGTGCTCGCCGAGATCTTCCGCACCGAGGCCGGCGCCCCGCTGTCCCTGCCCCCCACCCGCTTCACCTTCGACCTGTCCCCGTACGCCGGCCAGACCGTCCGCCTCCGGTTCACCCAGGTCAACACCGAGGGCCTGTTCTGGGCCTCGGTGGACGCCGTCCGGGTCGAGGCCCTCCCGCACACCCTGCGCCTCTACCTGCACGGCGTGCACACGCCAGGCACCGCCGGCGCCTTCACGATGAACACCACCCCCGCCCCGGCCGGCACCCTGTCGGTCAACCTGCTCACCGCCCCAACCTGGTTCAGCGCCCCCTCGCTCACCGGCCGCTTCCCCTCAGGTGCCCGCTTCACCCTGGTCACCCCCTGCACCCTCGGCCTCGCCGTCGCCCCCACCTACCGCCTCTGGGCCACCGACGCCACCACCGAGCACCTCCTAACCCAAACCTCCCCCCCGCTGTCGTTCTGCCTAGGCCAACGCACCCTGAAACTGCCGGTCCACACCCCCCTCACCCTCACCAACCAACGCCTCAAACTCACCGTGTCGACCCCCCTCTCCACCACCCTCACCCTCCCCCTGGGCCCCACCACCTACCTCCAAGCCACCAACTTCACCGGCACCCCATGAAAGTCGGCGGACCAACAACCACCCGAGCGAAAGCCCCGCAGCCCACGAAGCGCCGGTCGAAGACCACCAAGATCAGCCTGGCCAGGGCGAGGAGCTCGCACCGTGGGAGGTTTGGGGGCCCGGCCCCCAAACATGATGACGACCGACCTGGTCCGCGCTCTCCGCGGACAGCTGCCGGCTGAGGTCGTGGGCCGCCCGGGGCTCGAACCCGGAACCTACTGATTAAAAGTCAGCAGCTCTGCCGATTGAGCTAACGGCCCGGCCGTCATGGTAGCCAAGGTGGGCGCGCGGCCCGTCAGTTGACGTGGGGTTTGGCTCCCCAATGGCTAGAGTGACCGGCCGAGTGCGAAAGGTAACCATTGCGTCGACGATGGAGAGGACCTTGGCAGGGACTGCCCGGACGCCGGCGGTGAACGCGGCGGCGTTCGCCGTCATCGTTCTCATCGGCGCGCTGGCCGCGGGGTGCTCCGGCGACCCGGAACCGCCCGCTGCTGCCGGCACGAGGACCAGCGGGGGCGTGGCGCTTGCCGTTCCGGCCGTGCCGAACCCGTTGGACACCAATGGGTTTCGGGATGCGCCATGCCAGCTCATTCCCGAGCAGCGGGCCGGTGAACTCGGCGTGCCGGTCGCGGAGGAGGAACGGACCGGCAGTCGGTTGGCGTGCGTATGGCGCGCCGGGGAGAGCGGCTCGAATGCGGTCGATGTCCTGAGTGTCCGGGTGCAGACCGACAGTGGGCTGGCCGCGATCGCCCAGCAGTGCGAGGGCAGGGATGGGTGCGCGTCCTGGACCGTGGCGACCATCGGCGACTATCCCGTGATCCGCGCCAACGGTGAGCTCGAATCGAGGCATGGCCTGTGCCGGTTGTTCGTCGGTGTCGCCGACCGCACTGCGATCATGGTGACCGATGGCGACCTGGACGCCGTGCGGAAGGGGACATCCGAAGGCGGCGCCGGCGGGCCACGCTGCGACCGCGCGGAGCGCGCGGCCACTGCACGGTCACCGCGGGGGACGGGAAGCCGGAGGTGATCTTTTTCAGCTGGCAGCGGCGGATGCGGCCGGAGTTCACCGGGGCGGCGCGGATGACCTGCGAGCAACCGGTCAGGTGGTCACCGGCTCGGCCATCACCGTTGCGAGTATCACGCGGGGGCCGTTGATCGCGGTACCGCTGTTCGCGGCGGGGCTCGGGGGGTTCTTCTTCTTTCCGAGGTTCACCGCGCTCGCGGCCAGTTTGTCCCATCCCTTCGGTCGGATCGTCACGCGCCTCACCGGGCGTGACCGGGGCATCTGACGCCGCGCTGTCCGGCGAAACCACGCGGAGCCGGCTTGTCGACGGCGCCGCCGCCGAATTACGGGTGGTCGCACTGTTCGACGCCCGCCCCGGCTACGAAACCGCGCTGTTGCCGGCCTGGGAGTGGCCGGCCGCGCCGAACTCCTGGCCGGCACAGCCGGCCAGGAGCAGACCGGGCGCCTGGACCAACTACGTCTGATCGCGATGAACCCGGACAGTCCACTATGGATCAACGGTGCGGTCGTCGCCACGCTGACCCATGGCGGTCAGAGCGAGCGCTGATAGGACCGGAACGCGCGGGTGGCGATCCAGCCCATGGCGACCGCGACCGCGAGCAGGCCGCCGAGCCGCACCAGGA
>NZ_DASUCC010000012.1:0-43612 GCF_035762905.1 Actinophytocola sp. | reverse complement strand
CAACTTGAGCGTGTCCTCGCGCGGAATCCCGAACCGCTCCCGGATCAGCGCGAACACCTCGGCCTGCTTGACCGTGTCGATCCCGAGATCGGCCTCCAGATCCAGATCCAGCTCCAACATGTCCGCCGGATAACCGGTCTTCTCCGCCACCACGGCGAGAACCTGGGACTCCACGTCGTCCGCAGCCGGAGCCGGAGCCGGGCTCGGGTCGGCCGCGGCGACCCGCGGCGCCGGGCCGCGCTCGCGGACGAAACCGATCACGTGGGCCAGTGTCGGGTAGTCGCGCAGCTTGAGCTTGTCGTCGCGCGCAATGCCGAACCGCTCCCGGATCAACGCGAACACCTCGGCCTGCTTCACCGTGTCGATCCCGAGATCGGCCTCCAGATCCAGATCCAACTCCAACATGTCCGCCGGATAACGGGTCTTCTCCGCCACCACGGCCAACACCTCGGCCTCGGCCGGGTCCGCACCCGGCTCGGGTTCGGTCACCGGAACCGGGACGGATTCGGTGACGGCGGCTGGCGCCGGGGTGGCGGGCGTGGCGATGACGGCCCCGGAGTCGACGATGCGGAGCCGGCGGTGGTCGACCTCGAGAGCCGTGCCGCCCAGTGCCGACAACCAGTGTTGCCAGGCGGGCTGGTCCACGATCCGGTAGGCATAGCCCAACTCGTGCGGAGCGCGGCGCGCGCCGTCCGGCATGGGGGTCCAGTGCAGCAACACCATGCTGATCTGCGAGCCGAACCCGGCGGCGAGCCGCAGCGCGTACCGGACCGGGTAGCTCCCGCCGGTGGAAAGGTTCAGCGCGCCCAGGGCCGGGTCGATCTCCTGGAAGTTGGGCACCGGCGGGACGATTCCGGTTTCCAGCGCCTTGATCGCGACCACGTCCTCGATGCCGACACCCATGGGATGGCCGGTGAACCCCTTGGTGTTGGCGATGATCACCTGGTCGGCGGCGGAGCCGAACACCGCGCGGAGGGCGTCGATCTCCGCCTGGGCGCTGCCGCCGCGGGCCGGTGTGTAGGTCTCGTGCGAGATGAATACGGTCTCACCGGCAATGGCGGCGCGGTCGACGCCGTGGCGCTCGGCCTGCCCGACGAGATCGGCCATGACCCCGCTGATGTGCTCGACGTCCAGCTTCGTGCCGTGGAAGGCACTGTTGGCGGTGATGCTGGCCAGGACCTCGCAGATCGGCCGCACGCCGCGTTCCCGGGCGGCGCCGGCCGACTCGACCACGATGCCGGCCGCGCCCATGCCAAGCAGCATCCCGTGCCGGCGGTTGTCGAACGGCAGCGCGGCCTTCGCCACATCCTCGTCGGTGGCCGCCGCGCCGGTGGCCAGGAAGCCCGCCCCGACCCACTCGAGCAGCGAATCGGAGGTGACATTGTCCGCCGCGACGATCACCACGCGCCGGCAGCGCCCGGCCCGAATCCAGTCCTCGGCCAGGGCGATGGCCTGGGTGGTGCTCGCACAGGCCGCGTTGACCTGCGTGTTGGGGCCGCGCGCGCCGATGATCTCGGCGAACTGCGAGTGCCCCATGGACAGGACACGGAACAGGAACCGCCGGTCGAACTCGAACGGCTCGGCCGCGAGGACGACCTCCAGCTCGGCGATCCGCGTCTCGATCTCCTTGGCCGCCTTGCTGTTGCCGGCGCGGGAGCGGATGTCGCGCAACCCGGCCAGTTCCGCACGGTGGTAGCGGTCGGCGGCGTAGCGCTCGATCTCCTCGGCGAACTCGCCGTAGCCGGGGAACGCCGAGGCGAAGATCACGCCGGTGTCGTCGCGCAGTGCGTCCGGCAGACCCCAGCGCTCCGGCAGCTTCGTACCCACCGTGGTGGTCTTGTACCGCAGCACCAGTGGGATCCCGGCATCGCGCAGTGCGTCGAAGCCGGCGCCGATGGCCAGCCGGGTGCAGTCGTCCAGCGCCTTGTCACGTTCGGCGTCGACGCCGAACTCTTCGACCAGGTCGAGAGTTCCGGCGCGGGCCGCGAGCTTGATCACGTCAGCGGGGCTGTCGATGGCATCGAACCGGTGCGCACCGTCCTCGCTCTTCACCAGGCGGGTGATGTGCTTGTCCGCGATGGCGTTGCGGAACGGCTGTGGGATCAGGTCGATGAACTGCTGCCCACCCAGGATGCGGGCCAGGTTCTCGTCGTCGAAGACCCGCTTGGTGCCGGGCAGGCCCAGCGCCGCACCGGTGATCACGACCGGCTCGGCCGGGACGTCCGGCCGGGTCACGGGCTCCGCCGCGGGCGTGGTTCCCGACCAGACGGCGTGGCTGCGCTCCAGGAAGTCGGCCAGCAGGTGGCCGAGCTCGCTGTACCGGTCGGCAGGTGGGGAAGTCGGCATGGACACCACGGCCGGGACCGGAGTGGACACCGACGCGGGTTCGGCGGGCGCGCCATGGCCCGCCGCGTACAGCCCGCACAACGCCTGGTTGAACGACACCAGATCTCCCTGCTTCGGATGGTTGGTGAACACCGAGACCACGTCGTCGTGCCGCTGGCCCAGCACGTCCTCGACGAAACCGTGCAACGCCTTCTTCGGGCCGACCTCCACGAACACCCGCGCACCCTGCGCGTACAGGGTGTGCAGGCCCGTGACGAACTGCACGGGGGAGGCGACCTGGCGGGCCAGGATGTCGAGCATCGGCTCGCGCACGTTCGACCCACCCGGATACAGCTGACCGTCCACATTGGCCACAACGGGTAGCCGCGGTGGTCGCAGATCCAGCCGGCTCAACACCCGCCGCAACGGTTCGCTCACCGGCGCCACGATCGACGTGTGGAAGGCGTGGCTGACCGGGAGCGGGATGGCCGTGTAACCCTTGCCGGTGAACGCTTCGACGGCTGCCTGGATCGCCGCGGTGGCACCGCCGATTACGGCCTGGCCGGTGCTGTTGACGTTGGCGATCACGACGTAGCCGCCGACGGCGGCGATGATCCGCTCGATCTCGTCCAGCGGCGCCAGCACCGCCGCCATGGCCCCCTTGTCCGCCACCTCGACGTGCGCCATCTCGCTGCCACGGGCGCTGACCGCCTCCAGAGCGTCGGCGAACGGCAGGGCCTCGGCGGCCACCAGGGCGGCGTACTCGCCGAGGCTGTGCCCCATCACGATGTCCGGCGTGATTCCGTGTTGGGCCAGGAGTCTGGTCAGCGCGATGTCGCAGGCCAGCACGGCCGGTTGGGTGATCTCGGTCTGCAACAGACGCCGCTCGCCGTCGGGCGCGTCGGTGAACACGTAGTCGGTGAGCGGCCGGCCCAGCAGCGGCGTCATGACCGCGTCCGCCTCGGCGAACGTGTCGGCGACCACCGGTTCCCGCGTCCGCAACGTGTTCAGCATGTTGACGTACTGCGAACCCTGGCCCGGATAGAGGAACGCCACCCTGGCCTTGGCACCGCGACCGAAGAACACCCCTTGGGCCCGCAGCGCGCGCAGTATTGCCGGGTTCCCGCGTTCGAGGGCCTGGATGGCTCGGTTCGCCTTGTCCGCCAGTGGTCGAGGCGCAGCAACAACTCGGTGGTCAGGTTGCGGTCGGCGAAATCCTGGATCGCCGCCAGCATCATGTCCAAGGTCTCGGCGTCGAGGCCGGTATGGGGAGCACTGGTCGTCATCGGGAGACTCCCGGATCGATTCGGACCTACACGTGCCTTTCAGATTCGAACCGTCAGCTCATGAACACAGTGGGCCAACGTCCCGACCCTGGGAGCCGATGGTCCCCAAACACCCTTTGGGCATTCGGGACACAGTCGGGCTCCGGCCGGCGAACGAGTCCGAGGGCTCGGTGTCAGCGGGGCCTCCTGCTCTGCCGCCCGGCCCGGCAGCGGTGGAGGGTGGCGGTGAGCGAGCGAATATGCGAGCGGACGGCTTGAGCCGAAAGGAGACCGCGATGAGCAGCACCCGACCGGATCACGAAACTGTGCGCCACGCGATCGAACTCGCCACCTACGCGCCGTCGGTGCACAACACCCAGCCCTGGCGATGGCTGCTGGGCGAGCGCTCGGTGCACCTGATGGCCGACCGGACCCGGCACCTGCCGGCCACCGACCCCGACGGGCGGGATCTGCTGATCAGCTGCGGCGCCGCCCTGCACCACCTGCGGGTCGCGCTGGCCGCACTCGGCTGGAGCGCCCAGGTGCACCGCATCCCCAACCCGGCCGACCCGGACCACCTCGCCGCGGTCGAGCCGTACCGGCACACGCCGTCCGATGAGGACATCGCGCTCGCGGCGGCGATCCCGCACCGCAGAACCGACCGGCGGACCTACTCCTCCTGGACGGTGCCCAACGGCCACCTCGAGCTGATGATGCGCCGGGCCAGCAGCACCGGCACCCTGCTCGTACCGGTCACCGACGCGCGCTACCGCCACCATCTGGTCCGCACGATCGCCGAGGCCACCACGCACCAGGAGACCAGCCCGGAGTACGCCGCGGAGCTGGCCACCTGGACCGGCCGCAGCAAGGCCGCAGACGACGGCGTTCCGGCCGCCAGCAGCCTGGCCGGGCCCAGCATCCATGGTGACACCCGGATGCGCAGATTCCCCGGCGGCACCCTGGCCGGGTCCACAGTGGACGAATGCGAGGACGGCGCCGCCGAGCTGCTCGTGCTCGCCACCCCGGATGACGATCCGAGATCCCGTCTGCGCGCCGGCGAAGCAGCCAGCGCGATCCTGCTCACCGCGACCGACCTGCAACTGGCCAGCTGCCCGCTGTCGGCGGCGCTGGAGGTCGCCGACACCCGGGCCGCCATCCAGGAACACATCCTCGACTCCGCCGCCGCGCCCCAGCTCATCCTGCGGATCGGCTGGGCACCCACCGCGGCCGAACCCCTCCCCCGCAGCCCGCGCCGGCGACTGGAGGACGTTCTCGGCTTCCTGCCCGGCATGTCCCCGGAAGACCTGGAGCGGTGACCGGCGCCATCGACCGGCCGGACAGTGTCCACTGTGGCCCGCCCAGGTCAGCCCGGCGCCGCGGCCGGCTGGCGACCCGTTCGCCGCAAGCCGTCGGAGGTCCCGCACCGCCGGGACGTTCGCCTCTCCGCAACCAACCCTGCGGGCACCACGCTGAACGGTGACTCCTCTTCTGGTGGGAGACACCATGGAACAGCTCAGCCCGCTCGACGCCGCGTTTCTCGAGGCCGAGGACACCGATCGGCACGCGTCGCTGGCGATCGCCTCGGTCGCCGTGATCGAGGGACCGCCGCCGAGCCAGAAGGATTACGTCGCCACGATCGGCGCACGACTCCGGGCCATCCCGCGGGCCCGGCAGAAGGTGCGCCGGGTGCCGTGGGATCTGGGCCCGCCGGTGTGGGTGGACGATCCGGGATTCGATCTCGGTTATCACCTGCGGCGCACCGCGCTGCCGGCCCCGGGCGACGACGCCGCGCTGAACCGGCTGGTGGGCCGGATCATGTCGCAGCGGCTGGACCGGGACCGGCCGCTGTGGGAGAGCTGGGTGATCGAGGGCCTGGCCGGCGGGCGCTGGGCGGTGCTGACCAAGCTGCATCACTGCCTGGCCGACGGGGTCTCCGGCGCGCAGCTGTATGGCGTGCTGTTCAGCGGATCCCCCGAGCCGGACCCGGAAATCCCTTACCAGGTGCCGGAGCTGGTCCCGCCGCCGAGCATGGTGAGCCTGCTCGCCGACGCCCTCGCCGACTTCGTGCGGTTTCCGGTCGAGCAACTGCGCCTGCTCGTCGGCGCCGCCCGGTCGCCGCGCCGGCTGATGCAGGGCCTGACCGGCACCGCACGCGACCTGGCCGCGCTGGCCGGACGGCTGTGGCCGGCGGGGCCGTCATCCCTGTCCGGCTCGATCGGAGCGCAACGCCGCTATGGCATCGCGCGCGCCTCCCTACCCGACGTCGTCGCCATCGGCAAAGCCCACGGAGCCACGGTCAACGACGTGGCGCTCACCGCGATCAGCGGGGCGTTCCGCGCACTGCTGCTGCACCGCGGTGAAGTGCCCGACACCCACACGCTGCGCACGCTGGTACCGGTTTCCGTCCGCGCCAAGGGAGATCACGACATCCTGGACAACCGGGTCTCGCTGGTGTTGCCGTTCCTGCCGGTCGACATCGCCGACCCGGTCGAGGCGCTGGCCGTGGTGCACAGCCGGCTGTGCGAGGCCAAGGCCGACGGCGAGGCGCAGGCCGGCCAAGCCGTCACCGAGCTGGCCGCGCACGAGCCGTTCGGCCCGGTGTCCTGGATGATCCGGCTCGTCACCCGGCTCCCCCAGCACAGCATCATCACCGTGACCACCAACGTGCCCGGTCCGCGCGAACCGCTCTACGTCCTCGGCCGCAAGGTGGTCGAGCTACAGCCCTACGTGCCGATCGCGCTGCGGCTGCGGATCGGCGTCGCTGTCATGACCTACTGCGACCAGATGGTCTTCGGCATCACCGCCGACTACGACAGCACGTCCGAACTCGAACTGCTGACCGGTGCCATCGAGTCCGGGATCGCCGAGCTGTCCGCGACCAGCCGGCCGCGTCGAGCCAAGGCCAAGCAACGCTAGGACGTGCCATGCCGCCGGTCGGGAGAAACGTCATCGCGCGCCGCACCGTGGTGCGGGCCGGGCTGGCCGCGGCGGGCACCGGGCTGCTCGCCGGGTGCACCAGCGGCGCCGACCTGCCGGCGGGTCTGGTTCTGCCCACCGACCCGTCGGTCTCGCTCGCCGAGGCACGCCGCCCGGCGAGCGGGGTGGTGCGCGCCTATCCGGTCAGCGCCCAGGTGGACACCGTGGATCTCGGCGGACCCGCGGTCACCACGTGGACCTACGGTGGGCAGCTGCCCGGCCGGGAGCTGCGGGTGCGGGTCGGTGACACGGTCGAGGCGGTGCTGGCCAACCGGCTGCCCGTCGAGACCTCCATCCACTGGCACGGGTTGGCGCTGCGCAACGACATGGACGGCGCCCCCATGCTGACCCAGCCCGCGGTGCCGCCGGGCGGCACGTTCACCTACCGGTTCGTCGCGGCCACGCCCGGCACCCACTGGCTGCACCCCCATTCGGGCACCCAGCTCGACCGCGGTCTGTACGCACCGCTGATCGTCGAGGACCCGGCCGAGCCCGGTGACTACGACCAGGACTGGCTGGTGCTGCTCGACGACTGGGTCGACGGTACCGGCCGCACCCCCGACGATGTGCTGGCCGACCTGCGGGCCGGCGGCGACCACATGGCCGGGATGAGTCGCGCCGCCGGACGCGGCGGTGACGTCGACTACCCCTACTACCTGATCAACGGCCGGATTGCCGAGGCACCGGTCGGCTGGACCGGCACCCCCGGCCAGCGCGCCCGGATCCGGCTCGTCAACGCCGCCTCCGACACCGCGTTCCGGGTTGCGATCGGCGGGCACCGCCTGCGCGTCACCCACACCGACGGGTTTCCGGTGCGACCCGTCGACGCCGACGCGTTGCTGATCGGCATGGGCGAACGCTACGACGTCATGATCACCCTCGCCGACGGCGTGTTCCCGCTCGTCGCGCTCGCCGAGGGCAAGGCCGGCGGCGCGCTCGGGCTGATCCGCACCGGCGCCGGCGAACCGCCGTTGACCACCGTCCGGCCCGCCGAGCTCGACGGCGCGCTCACCGGGTACCCGAGCCTGGTGGCCGAGTCCCGGGTGCGGTTGCCGGCCCGGACGCCGGACGTCGAGCACCGGCTCGACCTGACCGGCGGAATGATGGGCTACCGGTGGGGAATCAACGGTGCGCCGCTGGACATGTCGCAGCGGTTGCCGGTCCGCCAGGGCCAGCGGATGCGGATCGTCTTCACCAACCACACCATGATGTGGCACCCGATGCACGTGCACGGCCACACGTTCCAGCTCGGAAACTCCGGGCCGCGCAAGGACACCGTCATCGTCCTTCCCGGAAGGAAGGTCGCCTGCGATCTCGACGCGGACAACCCCGGCCAGTGGATGATCCACTGTCACAACACCTACCACAGCGAGGCCGGCATGGCGACCGTTCTCGGCTACCGGAGCTGACGGCAACGATCACCGCAGGTGTCTCGACGACGGACCGCCGCCACACTGGAACCCCGCGTGGTCGTCGGAAGCCGACCGGAACTTGCGCTCGCCGACCAGCTCGGCCAGGGCCGGATCGTCTGGGTGCCGTCCGGCATCGATATGCGGGACGGCGACCAGATCGCGGGCCTTGGCCGGCCAGTCGACGGACTAGGCGGTTGTCGTCTGGCTGGTCATGGCTGGCCCGCCAGTGGCTCGTTCTATGCGACGCGCGTGGCGCAGACCTAGGAACCCGAGGACAAGTAGGACCACCGCGCCGACGAAGGCACCGATCGCCGCGATGCCCGCGATCGTGCCCATCGTGGCGAACGCAGCCCCGTAGAGCAGCAGACCGCGCAACGTGTTGCCCTGGAACAGGGTGTTGCGCAGGGCAGCCTGCTTGACGCCGTCCGGGCTGGCCTTCTGCTCCGTGCTCATCGCCTGGTAATTCCCGCTGACCTCTTCGTAGGTCTGGCCGCCGGAGGCCGCGTTCATGTGCGCCAGGATGTAGTGATCGGCATACGCCCGGGCTTCCGGCCCGGTGTCCATCGGACTGCCGGCGTAGGGCTCCAGCGCCGCCTTGTCGGCCGGCGGAAGTGAGTCCAGGGCTTTGCCCTCGGGCATCGTGATGTCCTGCATGCCGAGCTGCGTCTCCACCTCGTTCCCGATGTAGACGTACGCATAGGTGGCCAACCCTCCCGCGACGAGCAGGAAGACCGCCAGCAACACCCCGGTCCATGAGATCAACTTGTCGAAAGATGCACGCATGACACCAAATCTCCTTCAGTAGGATGTGGGCGACAGTCCCTTGAGGACAGATTCGTGGGGGCGCCGCAGGTTCAGCCAACACCGCCGTCGCGCTCCCGCACAGGGCAGTTGGTCCCGTCGCGACCGGGATCTCCGGCTCTGTGGAGGTCCCAGGCCACTTTGGCCCCGTCGTCCTGAAGCAACGTGAGGACGAAGGTCCCGGGTGCGGTGTGCGTTCGACTCTGCGGGACACCGCCCCGACCAGGCTCAAATAGACATCGACACACCATGTCACCGGGTTTGGAGGACCACATGCCGAAGTACGTTTACGACTTCAGCGAGGGCAACCGCGGCATGGCGGACCTGCTCGGTGGAAAGGGCGCCAATCTGGCCGAGATGACCGCTATGGGACTGCCGGTGCCGCCGGGGTTCGTCATCACGACCGAGGCCTGCCGGGTCTTCCTCGAGCAGGGTGAGCCGCCGGCCGACCTGGCCAACGAGGTGGACACCCACCTACACGCCCTGGAGAGCGCGATGGGCCGCAAGCTCGGTCAGGTCGACCAGCCGCTGCTGGTCGCCGTGCGCTCCGGTGCCCGGTTCTCCATGCCCGGGATGATGGAGACCGTTCTCAACATCGGCCTGACCGACGAGTCCGTTGTCGGGCTGGCCAACTGGTTCAGCGACCCGCGGCTGGCCTGGGACTGCTACCGCCGGTTGCTGCAGATGTTCGGCCAGACCGTGCTGGATCTCGACTCCGGACTGTTCGCCTCGGCGCTGGACGCGGCGAAGGCGGCCAAGGGTGTGACCAACGACCTCGGTCTGGACGCCGAGGACCTGTGCCGGCTGGTGGACCAGTTCAAGGCGATCATCCGCGAGCACACCGGCCGCGAGTTCCCGCAGGATCCCCGCGAACAGCTCGACCTGGCGATCCGGTCGGTCTTCGAATCCTGGAACACCGAGCGCGCCCGGATCTACCGGCGCACCGAACACATCCCCGAGAACCTCGGTACCGCCGTCAACGTGTGCGCGATGGTGTTCGGCAACGTGGGTGAGAACTCCGGTACGGGCGTCGCCTTCACCCGCGACCCAGCCACCGGCGCTCCCGGCGTCTACGGCGACTACCTGCCCAACGCACAGGGCGAGGACGTGGTCGCCGGCATCCGCAACACGCTGCCGTTACAGCAGATGGCCGAACTGCATCCCCAGCCCTACGTGGAGCTGATGGAAATCATGCGCCGGCTCGAAGAGCACTACCGGGACCTGTGCGACATCGAGTTCACCATCGAGCGCGGAAAGCTGTGGATGCTGCAGACCCGCGTGGGCAAGCGGACCGCGGCCGCCGCGTTCCGCATCGCCGCCGCGCTGCGCGACGAAGGACTCATCGACGACGACGAGGCGCTTCGCCGGGTGACCGGCGCCCAGCTGACCCAGCTCATGTTCCCCCGGTTCACCACGAACGCCACGATCCGGCCGGTCACGACCGGAGTGGCCGCCTCCCCGGGTGCCGTTGTCGGGCGGGCGGTGTTCGACTCGCCGACCGCGGTCCGCCGGGCCGCCGACGGTGTGCCGGTGATCCTGGTGCGCAGAGAGACCAACCCCGACGATCTCGAGGGCCTGATTCATGCCCGTGGGGTGCTGACCACCCGCGGCGGCAAGACGTCCCACGCCGCGGTCGTCGCCCGTGGGTTGGGCCGCACCTGCGTGTGCGGTGCCGAGGAGTTGGACGTCGACGTGGCCGCCAGGCGGTTCACCACCCCCGACGGCACCGTCGTCACCGAGGGCGACGTCATCTCGATCGACGGCACCTCGGGTGCGGTGTACCTGGGCGAGGTACCCGTCGTGCCGTCGCCGGTGGTGGAGTACTTCCAGGGCGAGCGGGCGCCCGACAGCGACCTCCTGCGGGCCGTCGACAAGATCATCCGTCACGCCGACGCCCGCCGCCGGCTCGGTGTGCGGGCCAACGCCGACAACCCTGGCGACGCCGAACGGGCCCGGAAGTTCGGCGCGCACGGCATCGGGCTGTGCCGTACCGAGCACATGTTCCTCGGAGAACGGCGAATCCTGGTAGAGCGGTTGATCCTCGCCGAGGACGCGACCGAGCGCGACGCCGCGCTGGCCGAGCTGCTTCCCTTGCAGCGGCGGGACTTCGTGGCGATCCTGGCGGCGATGGACGGGTTGCCGGTGACCATCCGGCTGCTCGACCCGCCGCTGCACGAGTTCCTCACCGACCGCACCGAACTCTCGGAACGGGTCGCGGTCGCCAACGCGCTCGGCAAGCCGGACGCCGAGGCCACCCGGCTGCTGCACGCCGTCAACCGGCTGCACGAGCAGAACCCCATGCTCGGCCTGCGCGGGGTGCGGCTCGGCCTGGTCACCGCCGGCCTGTACGAGATGCAGGTTCGGGCCATCGCCGAGGCCGCCGCAGAGCGGATGCTGGCCGGCGGCCAGGCCCAGGTGGAGATCATGATCCCGCTGATCGGCGACCCGAAGGAGTTGGAGATCATCGCCGGCCGGGCACGGCAGATCCTCGACCTGGTCAGCGCGGAGCACGGCGTCGACCTCCGGCCCGAGATCGGCGCGATGATCGAGTTGCCGAGGGCGGCCCTGATGGCGGCCCGCATCGCCGAGACCGCGCGGTTCTTCTCCTTCGGTACCAACGATCTGACCCAGACCACGTGGGGCCTGTCCCGCGACGACGTGGAGTCGGAGTTCCTGCCCGCCTACCTCGAGCAGGGCATCCTGGACGTCTCGCCGTTCGAGACCATCGACCGCGAGGGTGTCGGCCAACTCATGACCATCGCCGCCGAGCGCGGCCGGGGCGCCCGCCAGGACCTGACCCTGGGCGTGTGCGGCGAGCACGGCGGAGATCCGGCCTCGATCCAGTTCTTCCACCAGATCGGACTGGACTACGTCTCGTGCTCACCGTTCCGGGTGCCGATCGCACGTCTGGAAGCCGGCCGGGCCGCGGTCGGCCAGTCGCACCGCGCCTCCGACAGCCGCTGACCATCGGGCCGTCCGGCCACCCATCGCGACACCGCCGGTGGACATGCCCGGGGCCGGCGCGTCGTTGTCCACCCGGAAACCCGATGACTTCGACTGGAAGCAGATGAAGCGATGAAGCGCACGACAAAGGTCAGCCTCGGGCTGTTCGCAACCTGGGCGATCAGCGACGTCGAAGAGCTTTGGACCATGAGTCGCAACAGCAAGGACGTCCTGCGCAAGCTGCCGAAGGCCCTACCCATTCCCGAAGGGCTACGCCGTAACGGCATTTCGCAGCGGCAGTTCAACACGGGCATTGGCATCATGGGTCTGGTGATGGGCGCGGCAGCGGCGCTTGGTGTGCGGTCGAACGGGCGGTCGCCCGTCTTTCGTGGAGTCCTGCTGGGGTTCGGGTTGCACGGTTTCGGTCACCTGGCCATGGCGGCGGCAGCGCGACAGTACGTGTCCGGTGTGGTCACCGCCCCGACCATGGTGATCCCGTTCTGGCTCTGGGCTCGCAGGGAACTCGCCAAGGAGGACATCGTCGACATCGACCGCACCACGGTAGCCGTGGCGGCGGCCGGCATACCGCTGATGATGGGCGTCCACGTACTGACCTACCGGCTCCTGAAGGAACAACCCGCAAGAACAGGCGCCCGGGCGAGCGAGTCCGACCATCCGGTGGGGCCCGGAACCGGCGTCGCGCCCGCACCAGCCGAGTCGTCCGATGTGGACGGTTCGACATCGGCCAGCACGCTCGAACCCCCACCCAGCCCGCCGGCCCCACCTCCCAAAGCCCGCACCGGCCACTACGACCAGGGCGCCAGCGGTCACGCAGCCCAAGGCCCCGGCGCCGGGTACATCCGATACACGCTCATCTTCCGCGTCGCGAGCGACCCCGGTGCCTCCGCACCGTCACCAGGTTCGTTGATCATCTCCCCATTCGATACCAAACACGTTGCGTGGTCCAGCATCACATCCAGGAATCACCCGACCGAGGCACGAACCTGCGAAGCGGTCTGCTGACACGGATGGGGCGCACCGGGTTCCGGTGCGCCCCACGCCGCCCTTTCGTGGTCAGGTTTTGGTGATGTGGACGGGGATCTTGCGGGGCTCGGCCGGTTCGTGCACCGGCACGGTGACCTCGAGGATCCCGGCCTGGTAGCGGGCGGTGACCTTCTTGGCGTCGGCGCCCGCCGGCAGGCGCACGGTCCGGGCGAAGGATCCGTAGAAGAACTCGCTGTGGGTCTTGTCGTGCTGGTCCACCGTCCGCTCGGCGGTGATGGACAGCTCGTTGCCCGCCACGGTGATTGCGATGTCCTTCTCCGGGTTCATCCCGGGTAGTTCCGCGCGCACCACGTAGCTGCCGTCGTCGCGGAAGTCCTCGATCCGGACCGCGTGGTGCTCACCGAACGGCCAGCCACCTTCGAGGATCCGGAACAGCTCCGGGAAGACGGTCGAGCGCGGGATCAGGCTCGTCATACTCTTCCTCCTCTCCTTCTTCTGCCACACCTTCAGCGAACGCCCATGCCGCGATCCCGCACAGGGAGGCTGGTCCCGTCCCGATGGGACCTCCGGCACTGCTCCGCCGCCGCTGGTTGCGCGACAGTGGAGTTGGAGGATCGGCGTCAGAAAGGGAGGACGGCGATGACATCCAGCCAGATCGTGGTGGGAGTGGACGGTTCGGCCGAGAGCCTGGCCGCGCTGCGCTGGGCGATACGCCGCGCCGCGCGAGACCACACCACGGTGACCGCCGTGGAGGTCGGCCACCGGCCGCGGCTCGCGCCCGGAACCTCGTATGCCATCCAGCCTTATGGCATGGCTCCGCCCCTCGAGCGCGTCACGCACTCCACCCGGCTGCATGCCGCCGTGGTCGCGGCCGTGGGTGCGATGCGGGGAGCACCGACGGTCATGGAGTTGCATGTGGAGGGTGAGCCCGGGGTCGAGCTGACCCGGATCGCGGAGAGTGCGGCGATGCTGGTGCTCGGACATTCCCGGCGGGGCCGGCTTGCCGAGTTCGTGCTCGGTGGTACAGCGGCCGAATGCCTGCGCACGGCCAGGTGCCCGGTAGTCCTGGTTCCGGCGGACACGGTCCTCGACTGAGCTTCAGTCCGGGTCGGCGAGGGTGAAGTAGGCCTGTTCCTCCTGGGCGAAGTGCAGGGTGAGCACGGCGTCCAGGCCGTAGAGGGTGGCCCGCAGGTCGTCGAGCTGGTCCGGGCGCAGTGGTGTGGGAGCGGCCAGGTGCCGGGACAGCCGGGCGGCCAGCCGCTCGATCTCGGCGTGCCCGCGGCTCATCGGTGCGGTGCCGTCGCTGCCGCCGACGTGTGCGGCTAGTGCGGGGTAGAGCTGGGTCTCCTCGGCCCGCTCGTGGGGCAGCAGCCGGTCGGTGACCAGGGTGTGGGCGGCGCGCACGTCGGTCTCTACGGCGGCGGTCAACCCGCCGGAGAGCGCGTCGGCGGCCCGCCGCACGGCGGCCCGGGTTTCCAGCAGGTCGGTGTGTTCGGCGCGGAACCGGGCGATGAGTGCCTGGGTGTGGGCCGGCAGGCGGGTGCGGCGCGGTCCGGGCAGGGCTCGCAGCGCGGTGCCGATGGCGAGCACGTCGATGACTTCCTGCACCAGCGCACCGCCGGCCGGGGCGAGCAGGCCGGCCGCGGCGGCGGCCATGGCCAGCAGGGACAGGCCGATCCCGACGGCGGCACTCTGCACCGCGACCGCGCGGGCGTGCCGGGCGGTCTCCACGGCGTCGGCCAGCCGGTCGATCCGGCCGTCGGTGAGCACGGCGTCGGCGACCTCCGAGGTGGCGGTGGCCGCGCGCGCGGCCACCGCCACGCCGACGTCGGCCGCGGCGAGTGCGGGCGCGTCGTTGATGCCGTCGCCGACGGCCAGGGTCGGCGCGTGTCGCTGCTCCAGGCGCACCTGGTCCACTTTGGCCTCCGGGGTGGCCTCGGCGATCACCTCGTCCAGGCCGAGGATCCGGGCCACGTCGTCGGCGACCTCGCGCCGGTCGCCGGTGACCAGTACCAGCCGGCGCAGCCCGGCGGCGCGCAGCCGGGCCAGCGTGCGCGCGGCCTCCGGCCGGATCTCGTCGCGCACCAGCAACGCGGCGATCGGCCGGCCGGCCACGTGCACCCAGATCAGGCCGACCGCGTCCAGTTCGGCCCGCCGGATCGCCGAGCGCACCCAGGCCGGCGAGCGGTCGGGGCTGGTTTCCAGCCGGCCGACGCTGACCGGCTGCCCGTCCACCACGCCGCGCGCGCCGACGCCCGGTTCCTCCACCACCCGACCGGCCGTCATGGCCGGGGCGTCCATCCGGTGCGCCGCGGCGACCACCGCGGTGGCCAGCACATGTGGCGAGCCGTGTTCCACGGCCGCGGCCCAGGCCAGTGCCAGGCGCGGATCCTGGCCGGGCGCGGTGATCACGTCGGTGACCCGGGGCGCGCCGGCGGTGACGGTGCCGGTCTTGTCCAGGATCGCGGTGCGGACCTGCCCCAGCCGCTCCAGCGCGCCGCCGTCCTTGACCACCACACCGCGCCGCGCGGTCGCCGACATCCCGGCGGTGATCGCGACCGGGACGGCCAGCAGCAGCGGGCAGGGCGTCGCGGTCACCAGCACCGCCACCGCCCGCACCGCCTCGCCGGACCACCACCACGCCGCGCCGGCCAGGATCAGCGCCACCGGAACGAACACCACCGCGAACCGGTCGGCGATCCGGGCCACCGGCGCGGTCTCGGCCAGCGCGGTCTCGGCCAGCCGGACCACGCCCGCGTAGGCCGACTCGGCCGCGGTCCGGGTGGCGTACACGGCCACCGCGGCCCCGGCGTTGCACACGCCGCTGCGCACCGCGTCCCCGTCGGGTCGGTGCACCGGCAGCGACTCGCCGGTCAGCGCCGACTCGTCGAAGGTGCCCGGTTCGACCAGCCGGCCGTCGACCGGAACCACCTCGCCGGTGCGCACCAGCACGACCTCGCCCACCACGACCTCGGCGACCGGCACAGTCGCGACCGCACCGTCGCGCCGCACCTGGGCGAACCGAGGCGTCCGGTCCAGCAGGGCGTCCAGGTCGCGGTGCGCCCGCCGCTGGGCGTAGCCCTCCAGCACCTGCCCGGTGGCCAGCATCAGCGCGATCAGCGCGCCGGCCAGGTACTCGCCGACCAGCAGCGAGCCGGCCAGGGCCAGCGTGGCCAGCAGGTCGGTGCCGAACCGGCGGGCCACCAGGTCGGCGCCCACCATCGCGACCGAATAGCCCAACCCCAGCAGCGTGGCGACCAGCCAGGCCCATTCGGCCAAGGTCCCGGCCGCGGTGAGCGCCGCCAGCAGGGCGAGCAACCCCAGTTGGGCCCGCCAGTTCACCGCTTTCCGGTCCGATCCAGACGGTGTGGACTGGGTCGGCCGCTCGGCCACGGTCGTCATGGTGTCACTCCGGTGTGGACAGCGCCCGGCGGTTGCGCAGGGTTTCGCCGAGCTCGTGTTCGGCGAGGTCCAGTTCGACGCGGGCGAGGGCGGTTTCCAGGGCGGGGATCCAGTGCCGTTGCAGGGCGCGGACCCGGTGCCGGGTAGCGGTGATCTCGGCGGTGATCCGGTCGGTGGCGGTGTGGGCGGCGGCGTACTGGGCGGCGGCTTCGGCGGCGCGGCCGTATTCCTGTTGGGCGCGGACCAGGGCGGCGCCGCCGGGGCTGGGGTCGGCGGGGGTGCGCGCCGGGACCTGGCATGCGGCACCGGTCGGGTAGCGCACGCCCATGGCCGAGGTCCAGGTCACGGTGACCGACGCCAGGTTGGGCGGGACCGCGAGGCGGATCGCCCGCTCGCCGGCGAGCAGCGCCGCGCGCAGCAGCCAGTGCTCGGCCTCGGCGATCCGCTGCCGCCAGCTTTCACTGGTCTGCCTTTCCTTGTCGCGCAACCGTTCTCGTTCGGCGAGCAGGATGCGCAGCTTGCGCTCGAGCAGGTCGGCGCCGCGGTTGGCGACGGCGAGCCGGCGGCGCAGCCACAGGCGGCCGGCCCGTCCGGGCGGCACCCGCACGGTGGTCATGGTCAGCTCGCTTTCCGCAGCCGGAGCAGGGCGGCGGGCAGCATGACCAGCTCGCGTTCGGGCAGGGTCAGCACCGCTTGCCAGGCCCGGTCCAGGGTGTCGTCCAGGGTGCGAGGCTCGTCGCGGCGCTGGTCGACGAGCCGGTGTTCGAAGGCGTCGGCGAAGTCCAGGTGGCGCCGGTCGGTCGGGCTGAGCGCGGACGCTCCGATGAGGTCAGCGAGGTCGCGCACCTGCCGGGCGTGGGCCAGCGCGGCGAGGACTTGGGCGGCCAGGGGCAGGTGGTCCTCGCGGGTGCGGCCCGGCCCGGCCCCCTTGCGCATCAGTCGGGACAGCGAGGACAGCGCGTCGATCGGCGGGTAGATGCCGCGGGCGTGCAGGTCGGGCGAGAGCACGATCTGGCCCTCGGTGATGTAGCCGGTCAGGTCGGGCACCGGGTGGGTGATGTCGCCGGCCGGCATGGTCAGCACCGGCAGCACGGTGACCGAGCCGGGGTGGTCGCGGATGCGGCCGCACCGCTCGTAGAGCGAGGCGAGGTCGCTGTAGAGGTAGCCGGGGTAGGCCCGGCGGGCCGGCAGCTCGCCCCGGGCCGATGAGACCTCGCGCAGCGCCTCGGCGTAGGCGGTCATGTCGGTGAGCACCACCAGCACGTGCTTGCCGTGGGTGAACGCGAGGTCCTCGGCGATGGTCAGGGCCAGGCGCGGGGTGAGGATCCGTTCGATGACCGGGTCGCCCGCCGTGTTGAGCAGCAGCACCAGCTCTCCGGCGTCGGAGCGGTCTTCCAGGGCGTCGCGGACGAAGGCGGCGTCGGTGTGGGTGAGGCCCATGCCGGCGAACACCACGCAGAACGGCTCGCCGGCGACGGTGGCCTGGGCGGCGATCTGGGTAGCCAGCTCCAGGTGTGGCAGCCCGGGGGCGGCGAAGATCGGCAGTTTCTGGCCGCGCACCAGGGTGGTCAGCGCGTCGATCGCGGACACGCCGGTGAGCACCGGTTCGGCCGGTGGTTCGCGCCAGACCGGGTTGAGCGGGTATCCGGCGACGGGCGCGGTGGCGGAGCTGAGGATCGGGGGGCCGCCGTCGGCCGGTTCGCCGCGGCCGGTGCAGGTGCGGCCCAGCCAGCCGGGTCCGACCGGGATGCGCAGCGGCTCGCCGGCGAAGGCGACCCGGGTGCCGGTCTTGGTCATGCCCGCGGTGCCCTCCAGGATCTGCAGCACCGCCAGGTCGTGGTGCACCTCCAGGACCAACCCGTGGCGCTGCTCGCCGGACTCCAGGCGGACCCGGGCGAACTCGTCCCAGCCGACCCCGCGCACCCCGCGCACGACCATCAGCGGGCCACGCAGCTCGCACACGTCGGTGTACTCGACCTCACCCCATCGGCTACTCATGCCGCACCTCCGACAGCTCTCCGAGCTGGGCGAGCATCTGGTCCCGGTGCTCGCCGACACCGGCCGCGTCGCGTGGGCCGGTCTCCTCCCGCGCGCGCACCAGCGGGCCGAAGTCACATTCCTCGATCGCGGTGGCGGCCAAGCCGGCCGCCACCAGCTCCAGGCAGCGGTCCACGACGGACAGCACGGCGTCGACCAGGGCGGCGGTCTTCGCCGGGTCGCAGTAGGCGTCGTTGGCCGACAGCGCACTCTGCTGGAGCACGCTGTCGCGCAACAGCCGCCCGGCCAGCACCACGATCCGCTCGTGGTCGGGCAGCGCGCCGACGCCGACCAGATCGGCCAGCTCGCCCAGCCGGTCGGCGTCGCCGAGCAGGCCGAGCACCCGGGCCCGCCGTCCCGGCCAGCCGGGATCGCCGTGGCCCGCGTGGTGGGCACCGACGGCCGTGGCGTCCCGGGAGAACGAGCCGGACCAGGACACCGCCGGGTAGTGCCTGGCGTAGGCCAGATCGCGGTCGAGTGTCCACTTGCACCGGACGAACCGCTCGGTCAGCGCGGTGACCGGTTCGGCCAGGTCACCGCCGGCCGGCGACACCGCGCCGACCACGGTGACCGAGCCGCGCTCGCCGCCCAGGGTGACCACGGCCCCGGCGCGTTCGTAGAAGGCGGCCAGTGCGGAGGCCAGGTCGGCCGGGTAGCCCTCCTCGGCGGGCAGTGCTCCGGTGCGGGAGGCGAACTCGCGCAACGCCTCGGCCCAGCGGGACGTGGAGTCGGCGATGAGCACCACGTGGTAGCCCATGTCGCGGAAGTACTCGGCCACCGTCATGCCGGAGTAGATGCTCGCCTCGCGGGCCATCATCGGCATGTTGGAGGTGTTGGCGATGATCACGATCCGGTCCAGGAGCCGGCCGCCGGTGCGCGGATCGGTCAGCTCGAGCAGTTCGGCGGAGATGTCGGCCAGCTCGTTGCCGCGCTCCCCGCAGCCGACGTAGACGATCACGTCGGCGTCACACCACTTGGCCAACTGCTGCAGCAGCACGGTCTTGCCGGTGCCGAACCCGCCGGGCACCGCGGCCGTGCCGCCGCGCGCGACGGGGTAGAGCAGGTCAAGCACCCGCTGCCCGGTGCCCAGCGGCTCCACACCGTCCATACGGGAGCGCGCGGGCCGTGGTCGGCGCACCGGCCAGGCGGTGGTCAGCGCGACATCCACCCCGCCGACGGTCGCGACCACCTGATCGGCCGGGTAGCGGCCTTCTCCGACGATCTTCTCGACCGGGCCGCCGACCCCGGGAGGCACCAGGATCCGGTACTGGACCGGGCCGCTGCCGGGCACGGTGCCCAGCAACGCGCCCGGGCCCACCTCGCGGCCGGCTGCGACCACCGGGGTGAACGACCAGCGTACGGTGGCGTCGGCCCGGAAGGCCGCGCCGGGCACCAGCCGCACCGCCGGCCCGGACAGCGGGCGCAGCAACCCGTCGAACACGCCGCCGAGCAGACCGGGGCCGAGCCGGGCGGACAGCGGCCGGCCCAGCGCCACGGCCGGCTGGCCGGGCGCCAGCCCACCGGTGTACTCGTAAGCCTGGATGCGCACCGAGTCCTGGCGGATCGCGACGATTTCGCCGGGCAGAGCCGCCGAGCCCAGCTCGACCAGATCGAACATCGCCGGCTCGCCGATCCCGTCGGCCTCCACCAGCGGCCCGGCCACCCGGCTGATCCGACCGGTCCCGCTGTCCGTCACGGTGTCCACAGCTCCTCCAGCTCCGCCGCCAGCGCGTCAACGGCTTGCCGGGCAAGGGTTTCCAGGCTGTAGTCGACCCGCCGGCCATCCAGCTGCGCGATGATTCCGCCGCCGGGCGGCTCGCTGAGGCGAGCCTGCGGCCCGAGTGTCGCCCGGGCTTGAGCGGCCAGTTCCGCGCGCAGACCCGGATAGCCGGGAGTGGCCCGAACCTCGGGCAGCGCGGCGAGGACGCGGCGGAGCAGTTCGTCGTAGATCTTGCGCTGGCCGCGCAGCCGACTTTCCCGGGCGGCCCGCCGGGTCCTGGCCCGTCCGGCTGCCCGCACGGCCCGGCCCTCGGCCGCGCCCCGGGCCCGGGCTTCGGCCATGATCGCCTCGGCTCGGCCCTGGGCCTCGGCCAGCGTGGTCTCGGCGGCCCGGTCGGCCTCGGCCAGCGTTGCGGCGGCGTCAGCCTCGGCCCGGCGGATGAGCTCGGCCCGCACCGGCCGCAGCGCTTCGGCGACAGTGGTCACGGTTGCTCCTCGGGGAGGACGGCCACCAGGGGTACCGCCGGTTCAGTCACGGCCGCACCGAGCGCCGCGGCGGCCGGACCGGTCAGCACGACCACCTCGACGTCATCGGGCAGTTCGCGCCAGGCGGTCAACACGGCCGCGGCGTCTCCGGCCGGGCGCACGAGCACGCCGGCCAGGGCGAACCCCTGGATCCGGTCCGCGGCGCCGATCGCGGCCATGGTGCCCATGTCAGGTCTGCCCGATCAGGATCACCGCGACGATCAGGCCGTAGATGGCGATGCCCTCGGCCAGGCCGACGACCACCATGGACCGGCCGAACAGCTCCGGCCGCTCACTCATCGCGGCCAAAGCGGCGGCACCGGTGTAGGCCACCGCGATGCCCGCGCCGATCGACGATCCGGCCACCGAGATCGCCGCCCCCAGCGAGGCGGCCCAGTTACCGGACGCCGAGGCCGGCTGGGCGGCCACGCCGGCGGCGGTGGCCGGATCCGCGGTCAGCGCCAGCACGAGCACCACCAGCGCACCGACCAGCAGCAGCGCGTCCACCGTGAGGAACACGCGGATGGCGAGCTTTCTGTTGTAGCGCAACAACAGGTACGCGCCACCGGTGACGGCGGCGAGCACCGGGACACCGATCAGCCAGGCAGTCATGACGACACCTCACTTTGGACGGGCAGCCGCCACGGACGAAACGGCCGCCCCTGAATCTCGAACACCCGGGAGAACAGCTCGTAGAACTCCAGGCGCATCGCCTGCACGCCGGCGACCAGCGCCTCGAGTGAGAACGCCAGCGCGTTGCCGGCCACGAACACCACGACGCCGGCCAGCGCGAGCAGAGCGCCGCCGCCGGTCAGGGCGACCGCGGCGGTCCACACCAGCGACCCGAGCGCGGCATGGGTCATGCCGAACGCGGCCAGCCGGGCGAAGGACACCACGTTGGAACCCAGCCGCACCACCAGGTCGAACAGCTCGACGCCGGTCTGCACGCCGCCGGCCACTCCCCCGCCGGATCCGGTGAACAGGCCGATACCGGCCAGCACCAGCCCAGTCACGGCCAGGACCGCGCCCACCAGGAGCACCCCGGCCGCCGGCAGCAGTACCCCGGCGACGACCAGACCGGCCCCGAGGAACAGGGCCGAGCCGGCGATCCCGGACGGGGCGTAGAGCGCCGCCCGGGCCCCGCCTTCCCGCCACCGGTTCACCGTGCCCACCGCGTAGGAGCCGGCCAGCAGCACCGCCCCGAAGGCCACCGCGGTCAGCAGCAGCCGCACCGGTTCGTCCAGCGGGGACAGCCACAGCACCGGCAGCACCCCGGTCGGGCCGAAGAACTCCCCGTACAGCAGCCCGAAGAGCATCGCGGCCAGCCCGGCCCCGGCCAGGAACGGCCAGACCCGCCGCAACGACGCGAACCGGCGCGGCCGGCCGGTGCGCACCAGCAGCGCGGCGGCCACCAGCAGCAGCCCGTGGCCCAGGTCGCCGAACATCATTCCGAACATGACCACGTAGCTGATCCCGGCCAGCAGGGTCGGATCGACGTCCCGGTAGGCCGGCGTGCCGTAGGTGTCCACCAGCGGCTCGAACGACCGGTGCAGCCGGCCGGCCGAGGGCAGCAGCGTGGGCGGGTCGACCCCGCGCGGGCCCGGCACCGCCACCAGCGCGGCACCCAGCGGGGCGAGCACGCCGGCCACCTCCGGCACCGAATCCGCCGGACACCAGCCGGCCAGCCCGGCCACGCTCCCCCGGCGGACCGCGGCCCTGGCCCGCTCGGCCAGCTGCGCCTCGCCGGCGAGCAGATCGGCCCGGCCGGCCCGCTCCAGCGCGTCGAGATCCGGTGCGTCCCGCGACAGCGCGGGCGCCGCGGTCGCACCCATGCGGTGCAGCCGCTCGGCGGCCTCGCCCGGCGGCGCGTCCGGATCGACCGGCGCCTCCAGCTCGATCACGCCGGCCCGCGCCACGGCCACCAGCACGTCCCGCAGGGCGTCCTGCGGGGCCACCACGGCGACCCGCCGCATCCGCACCGGCCGAACGGCCTCAGACAAGGACATCGAACACCCCCACCGCGCCTCCGCCGGCCGCCACCCGCAGCGCGGCCCGCACCCGCCAGGCGTCGGCGGCGAGCACCGCGACCGTGCCGACCACCGGTTGGCCGTCGAACCGGTTGCCGTGCAACAGCTCGAACCCGTCGGCTTCCAACCGGTGCCACCAGCGCGCCTCGGCTCGCCACAGGTCATCCACCGCGTCCACATCGGACAACGCCCAGCGCGCGTCCGGCCCCAGCACACGCCGGAAGTCGGCGACCGTGCCCGCGGTGAGCGCGCCGGGGCCGAGCAGCGCCGCCACCCGCCGGCCGGCGGGGTCGTCGAGCCGGCGGCCGAGCTGAAACACCTCCCGGGCCACGCGGAGCGCGGCGGCCCCGGCCGCCCATCGGACCGCCTCCGGGATCGCGGTGGAAACTCGTGCCGCCCAACTCATCCGCATCCAAAGCTCGATCGCGGCCGGTGTGTCGGCGCCGGGGTCGCCCCAGGCGGACGCGGCGAGAATCTCTCGGACCTCCGCCCGCGACGCCGCCGAGACCAGCCGGCGCCAGGCCACGCCCAGCCGGCCGAGCTGGTAGGGCTCCTCGGCGCTGCCGCCCCGCAGCCGGAGCAGCAGCTCGTCGGAGTTGGTGATCTCGAAACCGCCGGCGAGCAGCCGGACGCTCTCGACGCCCTCGCGGGGCTGCCAGCCGGCCAACACCCGCAGATGCCACAGCAGGGTGGCGCCGACCGCGTGCTGGGCCTGCGCCAGGGTCTGGCCGGCATGCACATCCCGGCCGTAGGGGGTGGCCGCCAGCTGCCGCACCGCGTCGTCGAGCGACGGGGCGGCGGCGAGCGCTCGGGCGCCATCGGTGCCGACCCGGCGGCTGGACAGCGCCCGGGCCCGCACGTTGCCGGCCACCCACCGCGCGCTCATCCCGGCCTCCCCCCGAGTTCCGTCGTGATCGCGTCGAGTCGGGCCAGCACCCTGGCGACCGAGCCGGACATCCGCTGCTCGGCGGCCTGGCGCAGGGACCGGGCCGCGCGTTCGGCGTCGGCCGCCGCGCGGGTCTGCTCGGCGTCGGCGTCCTCTACCGCGGCCGCCACGAGCTCCGCCCGCACCGTGGCGGCCCGGCGCGCCGCTTCTTGGACGATCGCGTCGGCGCGGGCAGCGGCCCGTCCGCGCCGGTCCGCCGCCTCCTGCCGGGCCCGCTCGCGGAGGGACTCGGTGTGCGCCTCGGTCTCGTCCAGCAGCGCCAGCACCCGGTCCAGCTCAGCGGCGAGGTCGGCCGCGCGATCGGCCGGCACGCCGCCACCGGCCGCGGCACCGGGTGCGGCGGCCGGCCGGAAACGGTCCAGGAAATCTCGGACGGCCATACCCCCAGCGTCGCCCTCCCCGGCGCCGGCCGATGCGGTCCTAGGTCCCGGCCACGAGGGACGTTCGAAGCTAGGCCGCCGAACGCACCGGCAGCACGCTGGAGACCGAAGGAGGTGGACATCATGACCACGGCCAAGCAGTGGCGAGTGGACATTTACGTCGACGAGCACGAGCAGCGCACCCGGGCCACCGCCCGGCTGCACAACCCGGACGACACCAGGCTGGTCGGCACGGGCCTGGCCCGGCTCAACCCGGCCGACACCAACGTGCCCGAGATCGGCGACGAACTGGCCGTCGCCCGCGCACTGTCCGACCTGGCGCACCAACTGCTGGACGCGACCGTTCAGGACATCGAGGCCATCACCCACCGACCGGTCCAGCTGTCCGGTTAGGACCGGGCGGCGGCTATGAAACTCCGTGCTGACGACGGCCAGCCCGATCTGGTTCGGCGATACCTGAACGAGATCGGCTCGGTTCCCCTGCTCACCGCTGCCGAGGAAGTCGAGCTGGGCCGGCGGATCGAGGCCGGGCTCTACGCGGAGCAGGTGCTCGGCGAACCGGCGGGCGGACCGCACCAGCTGACCGCGGTCCGCCGGCACGAGTTGCGGGCCGTGGCCGAGGACGGCCGGCAGGCCAGGGACCACATGATCAAGGCCAACCTGCGACTGGTCGTGGCGGTGGCCCGCAAGCACTACCGCCGGGGCGTGCCGCTGCTCGACGCGATCCAGAGCGGCACGCTGGGCCTGATCCGCGCGGTGGAGAAGTTCGACTACACCAAGGGATTCAAGTTCTCCACCTACGCCACCTGGTGGATCCGCCAGGCGATCGAACGCGGCGCCGCCGAGGAGTCCCGGACCGTCCGGCTGCCCATGCACGTGTGGGAGGAACTGAACAAGGTGCGCGCGGCCGAACACCAACTGACCCTGCACCAGGCCCAGGAGCCGACCGCCGAAGAACTGGCCGAGCGGACCGGCCAGACCGCGGGGCGGGTCGCCGAACTGCGCCGGATCGGCCGCGCGGTGGTCAGTTTGGACACCCCGGTGGGCGAGGACACCGGGGTGGCGTTGGGTGAGCTCATCGAGGACGCCGAGCTGCCCTCGACGCCGGACGTCGCCGAACACCACGCCCTCATCGACGATGTTCAGGCGGCCGTGGCCGCCCTGCCGCCGCGCGAGGCTCAGGTCATCACCCTGCGCTTCGGCCTGCGCACCGGCCAGCCGAGCACCCTGCGGGAGACCGCCGAGCGGTTGCGGATCAGCCCAGAACGGGTGCGCCAACTCCAACTCCACGCGCTCGACCGGCTCCGCGACCCCGACCACCGGCCCTGCCTCTCGGCCTGGGCGGGCTGAGATCCCGGTCCCGCTCAGATCGTGGGGCGGACGAGCGGTAACGGCGAACCGTTCCACGTCGGCGTAGTGGGCCCCGGTGAACGCGACGATGGTGAGCGCGGGTGTGGTGGCGCCCTGGCGGGCCACCGTGATGGACCAGGGCGTGCGCACACCGCCCGCGGGCAGGCCGCCGGTTTGGCCGAGGGCGCGTCGGCACCGGTGCCGAACCTGGCCAGGTGCAGCATCACGGCCGTACCGGGTGACTGGTTCTCCGGTCGGCTCACGGGGCAGGGGCCTTGGTCTTCGCCCGGCCCCACAGCAGGTAGGCGATCGGTCCGACGAAGTTGACGGCGATCGCCGCGGCCCACAGCGGTTTGCGGCCGTTCACTCGTTCCTGCGGGCGGCGGGCCAGGTCGGTCCAGGCCGCGGCGGCCAGCCCGATCTGCACCGCGCTGGCCGCGATGAAGACCTTCCGCTGGGCGGGGGTCAGGTCCTTCCAATGCCGGCGTGGCATTGTCGTTCACCTCATTTCGGATCGTTGGTGACCTCGACGCCGCCGAAGATGGCGGTGGCGTTGACTTTGAGCAGAGGCGCGTCCGGGGGTAGGGTGCCGTTGCCGGTGGTCTTGTCGTCGTAGCCGCCGAAGATGGGCAGGCCGCCGACCGCGATCCGCCAACCGGTGGGCACCAGGATCTTGACGCCGCCAAACAGGGCGAACGCGTCGACCGAGGCCACCTCATCGATGTGGGCCTCACGCAGGTCAAGGGTGGCGCCACCGAACACCGCCGTCACGTCGGAGTGGGTCAGATGCTCGGAACGGTCCACGGCACGGGCGCCGCTGAACACCGCGACCGGCTCGGTCACCGGCGCGGCGATGCGGTGCCGGGCCAGGCCGGCCAGGACCGCGCCGCCGATCAGGATGAGCACGGCCGGGCCGAGCAGGCTGCCGGTCGCCCAGTTCTGCGCGTCGGCCAACAGGATCAGGCCGAACCCGGTGATCACAATGGGCCAGAACGAGATCTGCCGGGTGGTGAGCATGACCAGCAGGCCCAGCCCGATGATGCCCACCGGCCACCATTGCTCGATCGCCGTGCCGGCGTCCAGCATTCCGGTCGCGTCGAGCACCCCCAGGACACCCAGCAGGAGCAGAACCAGCCCGATCCACAAGCGAACGGGTCTCATGACACACCTCCTTGTCGAACGGGTCCGCCGGTGTGGGTGAACATCACCGTGGTGATGGCGATCAGCCACCCGACGAACACCGGATAGATCACGAACGTCGCCCAGCCGCCAGGCGAAAGCGGCCCGGCGTCGGTGACGACGCCGACCCAGGCGGCCAGGTGCGCCACCGCCACCAGCGCCGAGAGCCAGCCCAACCACGTGGGAAGTACCTTGTCCCGCAACGACAGCACGGCCACGGCCGTGACCAGCACCGCGACCGGAACGTCGGCGATCGTGGCCAGCCCCAGGCCGATATCGCTGACCACGACCGCCACCTGCGGTGGCAGCCCGGTGTCCGCGGTCCGCGCCAGCGCGATCTGCGGTGCCTGCACGGCCAGGTTGAGCACGATCCAGGCGATCCCGGCCGCGTAGGCGATCGAGGACAGCCGCGCCGGCCGCCCTTCCATCCGCGCCAGGAACGTGCGCAGGCTGCCCAGGAACCACAGAAGGACCCCGGAGCTGAGCACGAACAACAGGCTCTGCGCCACAAGCTCGCTCCCGTTGCGGATATAGAAGTCCAGCACCTCGGCCGGTGTCCGATCAGGGTCCGGCACGCTGCGCTCGAACCCGACCGCGACCGCGGCCACGGCCAGCGCGACGAACCCGCTCACCGCGCCCCAGCGCTGTTCCCGTTCCTCATCCATGTATCCAGCCTGACCACGGGCGCCGCGCTCACACGAGAGACCTTGGACTCCGCGCAGGCGGTCCCTCCGTCCCTTCCCCCACGCCGCGGGCCGGACGAGCCTGGGTGGTGTCCGACGATGGACGGAGGTGTGCGATGCCTGGCTGGGACGGCTACTGGGACCACCACGGCTATGGCTGGATCGGGTCGTTGTTCATGATCCTGACCATGGTCGTGTTCTGGGGCGGGCTGATCACCGTGACGGTGCTGCTGGTCCGCCACTGGGGGCACAACGGCACGGGGCAGGACGGTGCGCGGCGGATTCTCGACGAGCGGCTCGCCCGCGGCGAGATCGACCGCGAGGAGTACGAGCAGCGCGGCCAGGCGCTCCGGGCAGGCCAGCGATGATCAGGACCGAGAAGCTCGGCAAGAGCTACGGCCGGGTGGACGCGTTGCGGGACCTCGATCTGCGGGTCGAGCCGGGTGAGATCTACGGGCTGCTCGGGCCCAACGGCGCCGGCAAGACGACCACGCTGCGGTTGCTGCTCGACCTCATTCGTCCCACCGCCGGCACGATCTCGATCTTCGGTTTGGACCTGGCGACCCATTCCGTGGCGATCCGTGGCCGGCTGGGCTACCTGCCCGGCGATCTGGTGCTGTATCCGAACCTGACCGGCCGGCAGTTCCTGGATCTGTGCACCGGTCTGCGCGGTCACCGCGATCCGGGTCCGGCCCTGCGGTTGGCCGAGCGGTTCGACCTGGACCTCGCCCGCAAGTGTGGCCAGCTGTCCAAGGGCAACCGGCAGAAGCTCGGCGTGGTGCAGGCGTTCCTGCACGAGCCCGAACTGGTGATCCTGGACGAACCGGCCTCGGGCCTCGACCCGGTGGTGCAGCGCGAGTTCCACAACCACCTGCGCGAGTACGCCCACGGCGGAGGCACCGTGCTGTTCTCCTCACACGTGCTGTCCGAAGTGGAGCATGTGGCCGATCGGGTCGGCATCCTGCTCGACGGCGAGCTGGCGGTCCAGGACCGGGTCGATCGGCTCAAGGCCAACGCGCTGCGCGAACTGGAGTTCACCTTCGCCGAACCTGTGTCAGCGCAACGATTCGCCACACTGCCCGGCGTCCGCGAGGCCACCGCCGACGGAACGACCGTGCGCTGCCGGGTCGCCGGAACGGTCGGGGAGCTGCTGCGCGAGGCCGCCGCACTGCCCGTGCTCAACGTGACCAGCCACGAACCCGACTTCGAGGACATCTTCCTCGACTACGTGGAAGGCAAGGTGCACTCCCATGTCGCCTGACCTGCTGCGCAAGACGATGCGCGACACCAGAGCCAGCACGATCGGCTGGACCGGCGTGCTGGTCGCGATGGTGGCCCTGCAACTGTCGGTGTTCCCGGTGATGCGCGACGCCGCATCCGACTTCCAGCGACTGTTCGACTCCTACCCCGACGCGCTCAAGTCGATGTTCAACATGGACGCCGGCTTCGGCACCCCGATCGGCTACCTGAAAACCGAGGTGTTCAGCGTCACCACCCCGTTGATCCTGATCGGCATGCTGATCGGCCAGGCCTCGGCGGCCACCGCGGCCGAGGAGCAGCACGCAACGATGGACCTGTTGCTGGCCAACCCGATCAGCCGGGTCCAGGTGGTGCTGACCAAGGCCCTCGCCCTGCTGATCAACCTCGCGCTGGCCGTCGCCGCGCTCACCGTCACCCTCGTCCTCGGTGGCGTCCTGGCCGGGATGGACCTCTCGCCGGCCCGTCTGGTCGGCGCGGCCGCCGTGGCTGCCGCCCTGGCCGCGCCGTTCGGCGCGATCGCGCTCGCGGTCGGCGGCGTCACCGGGCGGCGCGGGCTGGCCGCCGCGGCCGGTATCGGTATCGCCGTACTGACCTACCTGGTCGCCTCGCTCGCCGAACTGGCCGACTGGCTGCGGCCGCTGCGGGTGATCTCCCCGTTCCACCTCGCCGCACCCGCCGACCTGCTCGACGGCCAACCCAACCCGGCCGGCCTGACCGGCGTCCTGCTGGTCACCGCACTGCTGGTCGTCGCGGCCGCGGTCACCCTGCAACACCGCGACATCCGGATCTCGTGATCACCGCACGGTGCCCGCTTCAGGAGGAATGGTCGCTTCCAGGACGTGGACCGATGCGCCGTCTGAGGGGCACGACATGCATGGTTTCCTGACGAGGTGGTCGTTCGCACCGCACTGGAGTTGGCGGTGCGGGCGCGTCGGTGCACAACTCGCAGCCGTGGCGGTTTCGGGTCGGCCACCGCACCATTGAGGTCCATGCCGACCCGCGGCGGCACCTGGCCGCCACCGATGCCGACGGGCGCGACCAGGTGATCAGCCGCGGTGCCGCGCTGCACCACCTCCGGGTCGCGCTGCCCGCGGTCGGCTGGCTTCCGCTGACCACCGGCTGCCCGACTCGACCGATCCCGGCCACCTGGCATCCGTGGAACCCTTACCCCGCGACGTGACCCGCGACGACCGCACCCTCGCCGGGTCCATTCCGCGTCGGCGAACCGACCGCGTACCTACCCCGCCCGGTGCCCGCCCAACTTCTCGACGAGCACATCCGCTGGACCGGCCACCGCACCACTGGGCCGATGACGGCCGGTCAGGTTGCCAGCCAGCGGGCTCCGGCGTGCAGGCCGGTTTCCATGGCGCGCCAGGGTGCACCGGCGTGGAAAGGTAGGCCGCGGCGGAACCGCATCGGGAGGTAGAGGCCGAGGGTTTTCTTGCCCAGCCGCCAGATCTTGCTCGTGCCGACTCGGTAGGCGCCCAGGTTGAACTGGTCGACGGCAACGGGTGCGCCGGGCCGGCCGGTCAGGGTGAGCGGCACCTGGGCGAAGGTGGCCTTGTCGAACATCTCCATCACGCACATGCTGACCGGCTCGAACCCGGCGCGCGGCCCGGTCCCGAGGATCTGCGCGGCGATGGTGTTGGCCACGGCGTCGGCTTGCAGGAAGGCCAGGAAGGCTTGTTTGACCGGGAAGTCTCCGGCATCGCCGGGGGCGAAGATCTCCGGGTGGGCCACGACCTGGCGGGTAGCCGGGTGGCAGGTGAGGAACCCGCGATCGTCGGCGGGCAGGCCGTCGTAGCGGACCGAGGCGACGTAGGGCGGGAAGGCGATCAGCAGATCGAACTCCCGGTCGGTGCCGTCGGTGTAGGCGACATGCGTATCGGTGACCTTGGTGACCTCGACGCCGGTGTGGCCGTCGATGTCGCGGTGGGCGAACTCGTGCTCGACCACCTGGTGCAGGCGGGGTCCGAAGGCCTGGATGTAGCGGTCCTCGTAGGTGGTGAAGGTGATGTCGACCTGGTGGCGGACGTCCTTGCGGCGCAGCCAGGTGTCCAGCATGAACGCGATCTCGTACAGCGGGCCGGCGCACTTGTTGTTGGGCGGGACCAGGAACAGCACCCGCTGGGGCCGGCCGTGCGCGGCGTGCGCGGCCACCCACTGCAACTCGTCGCCGAGGGCGCGCATCTGGCGCGGTGTCCAGATCTGGTGGGCGTGCTCGGCCAGGCCGGGCACCTCCTCGGGGTGCATGGTCGCGCCGGTGGCGATCACCAGCCGGTCGTAGTGGATCGGCAGGACCCGCGTGGTGTGCACGAGGCCGCGGTCGGCGTCGATGCCGTCCACGTGGGTGACCCGGTGGGTGATGTGCCGGCGGGCCAGCGGTGCGGACAGCGGGATGTGCAGCCGATGCTCGTCGCCGCCGAACGGCAGGTAGATGGTGTTGGGCTTGAACAGGAAGTCGCTCCGGTCGGACACCACGGTCAGCTCGACCTGGTCGTGGTCGAGCAGGGACCGCAACAGGAACGCCGTCTCCAACCCGGCGAACCCGCTGCCAAGCACCACAACCCTTGTCGCGGTCATGGTTCTCTCCTCCTTTCAGGCGCGGCGGGGCAACTTTCCGGTGAGCGCGCAGATCCGGCGCATCACCCGGTGCCCGGGGTCGGAGGTGGGCTCGAACATCAGCGGGCAACCGCCGTCGATGACGGTGATGCCGTGGGTTCGGCCGTACTCGGTGGCGGCGTCCGACACGCTGCCGGCGCCGAAGGAGCGGTGCATCCACACTCGGTCGATGCCGAGTTCGGCGCACTCGCGGACGGTGGCTTCGGCGGTCTCCGGACGGGTGCCGATGACCACGGCCTCGACCCCGCCGGGAATGGACTTCAGGTCGTGGTAACAGGGGTCGCCCTCGACGGCATCGGCATTGGGGTTGACCGCGAAGACCTGGTAGCCGCGTTCCCGCAGCCGCTGATAGACGATGTTGCTGCCGTGGCCCTGCGGGTCGCGGGACACGCCGGTCACCGCGATCCGTTTGCTGGCCAGGAATTCCGTGGCCGCTTCGGTGATCTTGCGCATGGCTCCTTCTCCCGTTCAGCTCGGCCGGTGGGTCCAGCCCGGCTCGGTTGCCGCCCATTCGTGCTGCCAGCCGGCCAGGCGGCAGCGGTCGAGTCCCAGGCGCACCAGCAGGTACAGGCCAGCGAGGGCGGTCAGGCCGACGGCCCACAGTCCGATCGCGGTGACCACTCCGGCGCCGGCCGCGCCGGCCGGGGTCATGGGCGGCGGCACCACGTTGCCGGCCCGGTCCAGCCAGATCGGCACCCGGGTGCCGGCCGGCGACCCGCTGGTCGCCGCGACCGTGCCGGTGCGGACGCTGCCGTCCGGCAGTTGCCAGCGGGCGGTGACCATCGAAGTCTGGGCGACCAGTCCGCTGTGCATGGTCGGTGCCGGCGGGGGCGCGGCTTCGGACAGGATGGCGATGGCCTGCTGGCGTTGCGCGCTTTGCTGCCCCGCGAGTTGGGCGCCGCGGGCGTAGGTCTCCGATCCGATGGCCAAGGCCACCGGAAGCAACACCATCGCCGCGAGCACGGCCAAGCCCAGCACGGCCTTCTCGATCCGGTCGGCGGGCCGCATCAGTTCGCTGTTGCGGGGCCAGAATCGTCGGATCGTTCTCATGATCCAACGGTCTCGTGTGGACCGGTGCGGCCCTAGAGGCGAAGGCGTTCTCCTGCCCGGGACGCAGGTCCCCGCTCCACCGGGAATTCCGGCCCGCTGATTGCCGCCAGCGCCGTGGCAACGGTCTGGGCGGGTGAGCCGGTGGTGTCCAGGTCGGTGGCCTCCGGCCAGGGTTGGGCGGTGCGGGTCATGGCGGTGGCGATGGTGTGGTCGGCGTCGGACGGGGTGCCGGTGCGCTCGCGCAATCGGGCCGCGGTGACCGTGGCGGGGGCGGTGCAGCGCAGCGCGCGGAGTTCGCTGTGCGTGCGGGTGGCCAGTGCGGCCGCGGCGTCGCGGCCGGTCTGCCGGGTCCAGGAGGCGTCCAGGATCACCGTTTCGCCGTGCGCGAGGAGTTGTTCGGCGCGGTGGAGCAGCTCGGTGTAGACGCGTTCGGTGTGTGCCGGGGTGTAGATGCCGTCGCCGAAGGGTGCCGCCGCGCGGTCGTGCGGGTTGATTGCAGCCTGCTCCTTGCGGAGCCGGTCACTGGAGAGCAGCACGGCGCCCAACTGGTCGGCCAGTTGCCCGGCCACGGTGGACTTTCCGGTGCCGGGCAGTCCGCCGACGAGGATCAGCCGGACCTGGCCGCTGCGCAGGTGCCGCAGGGTCAGCTCGGCGTAGGTGGCCGCCTGGGTCGCGGCGGACGCGGCGCCCTGGGCGTGCCGCAGGCAGGCGACCTTGGCCCGGACGAACGCGCGGTAGGCCAGGTAGTGCTCGCGCAGTGCCGGCGGGGCCGGGTCACCGGCGAACTCGGCATAACGCTCCAGCAGCAGCACTGCCAGTTCCGGGGCGCCGAGTCGCTCGAGGTCCATGGCCAGGAAAGCGATGTCGTCCAACCCGTCCAGGTAGCGCAGCCGGTCGTCGAACTCCAGGCAATCCAGCACCCTCGGCCCGTCGTCGAGGCAGAACACATCGTCGGCCAGCAAATCCCCGTGCCCGTCGACGATTCGGCCGGCGGCCACCCGGGCGTCGAACAGCGCCGCACGGCCGGCCAGGAACGACCGGGTGCGTGCGATGATCTCGTCGAGCACACCCGGCCCGAACACGGTGTCGCACCAGGGTTGTACCTGCGTGAAGCTGTCCTCCCAGCGCCCGGCGATGGCATCCCGGGTGCCCTGCGCGGAGATCTCCGGCCCGCGCCGGGAGCCCGCGTGGAACGTCGCGATCATCCGGGCCAAACCGGTCACGGTGTCGGCCACCGGTTCCTTGTTGGCGATCAGGGTGGACAGCCGGCGCGCGGTGGGCATCCGGCGCATCACCACCATGTGGTCGCACACGGCACCGTCCACACCGGACACGTCGGCGACGCCGAGGTAGACGTCCGGGGCCAGGCGCCGGTTCAGCTCCACCTCGCGGCGGCACGCGGCCAGCCGGCGTTCCCGGGTGCGGAAGTCCAGAAACCCGACATCCACCGGCTTCTTCACCTTGTAGGCTCGGTCCCCGGTCAGGAACACGGTCGCCACATGGGTTTCCCGCACCGCCGCCGGCTCGTCCCACTCCACGGCGTTCATGCCGGTCGGGCGATCAGGACCGTGGCCTGCCCGGCCGCGCGCGCGACCCAGTCCGGTTGTGCCGGCACGGTGTAGGCCAGCCGCGGCTGGTTGGCAATGGTGACCACCTTCAGCGGGCTGCCGCGGTGGGCCGCCTCGTCGGTCGCCCAACGCAGGGCGGCCTCGGCGACAGCGGATCCGTCCACGCCAACCACCATCGGGCGAGTGCCGTTGTCGGTCATGGCGTGCTCCTTCGTGATGGCTTCGCACTCCACTGTCGTCGCGACCATGCTGGGCCGGCAGCGGCGCGAGTCCTCACTCGGTAGGGACTTTCGTCAATACCGCGCTGGGTGAGCGGCCAGTGCGGCGTGACCACCAGGTCGGCCGGCGCCGGTCAAGGCAGCCTTACGCGGAGCCTCGATGGGTTGGCGCAGCAGGGTGGTCGGCCGTTGGTTGAGGTAAATCTCGTGATGGCGGCCGCGTGGCCGGCAGCCGGCGGCGTCGATGGCCGCATAGAGCCGCCGCACCGCGGGGCCTTCGGCGGCGTAGGGCCCGACATGCAGCACCTGGACGGATGGTCCCTCGGCCCACCGCAGGTAGCGGATCCCGTCCGTGGCGCCCGCGATCGCCTCGGCCGTGGCCGGATCCGGGGCCCGCACCAGCGCCTGCCAGCGCCAGCAGTCCGGCGGCAGGTCCATCCGGCTGGTGCGGCCCTGGGTCAGGTCGCGAACCAGGTCGGTCAACACCGCCTCGTCCACCCACCACAGGGCCTCGATCGGCATGCGAGGACATCCGGCGGTCGCGGTGCGCAGCAGTGTGGCAGCGTGCTGGAACTCCGGCCCACCCGGAACCCCCCGTCCCTGGATCGACAGGTAGTCCAGTTCCGGCACGTCGACCACGGCAACCTGTCCCTTGCGGACTCGATACAGCTCTTCCATGCGCCCGACGGTAAACAGGCGATCGGACGCGCGCCGCAGCCTATGGTCCCCGCTCGATGCGACCAACGACCCGCGCTCGGACCCGGGCGGCAGAGCATGATGGGTCGAAACAGTGAGGAGGCGGGTCGATGTCGCATCGCGGTAGCCGGCAGCTTCAGGTCAGCGGGCTGGCCCGGGTCGAGGGTGAGGGCGCGCTGCACGTGTCGGTGCGGGACGGCCGGGTGGAGCGGGTGGCGATGCGGATCTACGAGCCGCCCCGGTTCTTCGAGGCATTTCTGCGCGGCCGGGCCTACACCGAACCGCCGGACATCACCGCCCGGATCTGCGGGATCTGCCCGGTGGCCTATCAGCTGTCCGCCTGCAACGCCATCGAGGACGCCAGCGGGGTGTCGGTCGACGGGCAGGTGGCGGCGCTGCGCCGGCTGCTCTACTGCGGCGAGTGGATCTCCAGCCATACCCTGCACATCTACCTGCTGCACGCCCCGGACTTCCTCGGCTACCCGGACGCCATCACCCTGGCCCAGGACCATCGGCAGATCGTCGAACGCGGCCTGGCCATGAAGAAAGCCGGCAACGCGATCCTGGAGCTGGTCGGCGGGCGGGCCATCCACCCGGTCAACGTGCGGCTCGGCGGGTTCTACCGGGTACCGACCCGGGCCGAGCTGGCCGGGCTGGCCGAGCGGCTGCGGCCCGCCCTGGACACCGCCATCGCCACCACAGCGTGGGTGTCCACCTTCGACTTTCCAGATCTGGAGCTGGACCACGAGCTGCTGGCCCTGCACGAACCCGGCCGCTACGCCATCGAGACCGGCACCCCGCGCACCGCCTCCGGTGCGACCTGGCCGCTGGCCGACTACTCCGGACACGTGGTCGAGCAGCAGGTGCCGCACTCCACCGCGCTGCACGCCCGGCTGGATGGTGCGGAGTTCCTCACCGGACCGCTGGCCCGCTACGCCATCAGCTCCGCCCACCTGTCCCGCACCGCCCGGGAGGTCGCCGCCGATGCCGGGCTCGGCCCGGTGTGCCGCAACCCGTTCCGCAGCATCGTGATCCGGGCCGTCGAGGTGGTCTACGCCCTCGACGAAGCCCTGCGCCTGATCGACGACTACGAACCGCCCGAGCAGTCCTTCGTGGCGGTCCCGGCCCGCCCGGGCACCGGGCACGGCGCCACCGAGGCGCCGCGCGGCCTGCTCTACCACCGCTACGGCATCGACGCCGACGGGCTGATCTCCTCGGCCGACATCGTGCCGCCCACCGCGCAGAACCAGGCCGCCATCGAAACCGACCTGGCCCGGCTCGTCCAGGCCAACCTGCACCTGGACGACCACACCCTGACCGGGCTGTGCGAGCAGGCCATCCGCAACTACGACCCGTGCATCTCCTGCTCGGCGCACTTCCTCGAGCTGACCATGGACCGCCGATGAAGGTGGTCATCGCGATCGGCAACCCCTACCGCCGCGACGACGGCGTCGGTCCCGCGCTCGCCGAACTTCTGACCCAGCGAAAGCTGTCCGATGTGCACATCGAGGTACTGGACGGCGAACCCACCCGGCTGCTGGACGCCTGGGCCGGCGCCCCGCTCGCCATCGTCATCGACGCCGTACTGTGCCAGCCTGCCCACCCGGGCCGCATCCACCGCACCAATCTTGACCAGCTGCCCGCGGGCACCCCGGCCGCCAGCTCTCACGGCCTCGGCATCCCCGAGGCCGTGCAACTCGGGACCGTCCTGGACCGCCTGCCCCAGCGCCTGATCGTCTACGCCGTCGAAGCCGCCGACATCGGCTTCGGCATCGACCTCACGCCTGAGGTCGCCGCAGCGCTACCCGCCCTGCTCGACGCCGTGCTCACCGACGTAACGGACGATGTCAGCGGCGGTGATGATCCCGACGATTGATCCGTCCCGGGTCACCAGCGCCGCGTCGTTGCCGCCTTCGCTCATCCGGGCCGCGGCCAGGACCATCGGGTCGTCGGGGTCCACCAGCGGAGCGGGTTTGATGCGATTGCGGCCCACCGGCTCCGCCACCGCGCCGTGTGTCCACAGTGTCCAGAGCAGATCGGACTCCTGGACCATTCCGACGCACCGGTCGCCTTCCATCACGGGAAGGTGCCGGACCCGGCATTCGGTCATCACCCGCAGCGCGTCCTCCAGTGTCGTCGCGGCGGTGACCGCGACCACCCGGTCGGTCATCAGCACGCGGACCGTGCCCGCTGTCGGAGTCCTCATGGCTCGAGTAGAGCCCCCCAGCGGGCGGCCGGTAAGGGCACAAGGAAACCCCGCCGCTGACGAACCGCCATGCTCTGGCAGGGACCTTGGGCCCTGGTCGGCAGGGTCACAGGTGCGTGTCGAGCGAGGTGGGACGGCGCTAACGTCACGAGCGGAGGTGTTGGCGATGGTACGGGTCTTTCTGGTGGACGATCACGAGGTCGTGCGGCGCGGGCTGACGGATCTCCTCGAGTTCGAACCGGACCTCGAGGTCGTCGGCGAAGCGGACTCGGTCGCCGAGGCGCTGGTCCGGATTCCCCAGACCCCGGCCGACGTGGCCGTGCTGGACGTGCGGCTGGGCGACGGCAACGGGGTCGAGCTGTGCCGGGAACTGCGTTCGACGATGCCCGAGCTGAACTGCCTGATGCTGACCTCCTACGCCGACGATGAGGCCCTGTTCGACGCGATCATGGCCGGAGCGTCCGGGTTCGTGCTCAAGCGGGTGCTGGGCACCGATCTGGTCAACGCGCTGCGCACGGTCGGCGCCGGCGGCTCACTGCTCGACCCGCGCACCACCACCGCGCTGATGAACCGGATCCGCCGGGAACGCGCCACGCACGACCCGCTGGCCGACCTCACCGAGCAGGAACACACCGTCTTCGACCTGATCGGCGAGGGATTGACCAACCGGCAGATCGGCGAGCGCATGTGCCTGGCCGAGAAGACCGTCAAGAACTACGTCTCGCACCTGCTGGCCAAGCTCGAACTGCAACGCCGCACCCAGGTCGCGGTGCTCGCCACCCAACTGCAGAAGAAGCCCTCGCACTAATCCAGCGGAGCCCGCCAGGTCAGCCGGGTGCCGCCGCGCGGTCCCGGACCGATGCTGACCGTCCCGCCGCACTCGGTGGCGCGGCGTTCGATGCCGAGCAGGCCGCTACGGGCGACGTCGGCGGGCAGCCCGATCCCATCGTCGACGACGTCCATGATCATGTCGTCGGTCACCTCGATCGTCACGATGATCTCGTGGGCCTTGGCGTGCCGGATGGCGTTGCTGACGCCCTCGCGCAGCACCGCGAGCGCGTGCTCGCCGAGCTGCGCCGGCACCAGGGTGTCCACCGCGCCATTGATCCGGATCGTCGGCGACACCACCGCATCGGTGGACACCTCGTTGATCACGTCGAGCATGCGGCGGCGCAGGCTCACCCCGGAAGCGTCAGCGCCGGTGTTCAGGTCGAAGATCGAGGTGCGGATGTCGCGCATGGTGTTGTCGAGCTGTTCGATGGCCTTCACCACCCGGCGCCGGGCCTCTTCGTCGGTGATCCGCCGGACCCCGCCCTGCAGGCTCATGCCGGTGGCGAACAGCTGCTGGATGACGTGGTCGTGCAGGTCGCCGGCGATCCGGTCCCGGTCGGCCAGCAGGTCCAGCTGGCGCTGGGTGCGCTGCTTGTCGGCCAGTTCGAGAGCCAGTGCGGTCTGGTCGGCGAACGAGGCCAGCACCGGCACCTGCTCCTGGTCGAACGCCGCCGCACCCTTGTCCCGCAACGCCAGCAGCACACCGCTGACCCGGTCGGTCGTGCCCAACGGCACGGCCAGGGCCGGGCCGTACGCGAGGTCCGTGCCGGCCAGGCCACCCGGCAGCGCGTGGGCCAGATCGGGGATCAGCACGGGGGTCCCGGCGGAGACCACCCCGGCGATGGCCGGCTCGGTGACCGCGATGGTCCCCGACAGCAGTCGGTCGGCGTGTGTCCCGGACCCGGCCCGGATCACGAGTTGGCCCGGCTGACCGGCATCCAACAGCAGGATGAGCGCGCAGTCCGCAGCCGACAGGCGCAACACCCGATCGACGATCAGGCTCAGCGCCTGCTCGCCGCTGGCCCCGCCGAGCAGGCTCGCGTTGATCTCGGCCGTCGCCTGCAGCCAGCGCTCCCGCAGCAGGGCCCGTTCGAACAGCCGGGAGTTCTCCACGGCTATCCCGGCGGCGGTCGCCAGGGCCTGCAGCACCACCTCGTCGTCGGCGGTGAACTCGCCCCCGTCCCGCTTCTCGGTGAGGTAGATGTTGCCGAACACCGCGTCGCGGACCCGGATCGGCACCCCGAGGAAGCTGCGCATCGGCGGATGGTTGGGCGGAAAACCCACCGAAGCCGGATGCTCGGCCAGATCGGGCAGCCGGATCGGCCGCGGATGTTCGATCAGCTCGCCGAGCAGGCCCTTGCCCTGTGGCAGATGCCCCATCCTGGCTCGGGTCTCGGCGTCGATGCCGATGTAGACGAACTCGCTCAGGCCGACGTCCTGACCGAGCACCCCCACCGCCCCGTAGCGGGCGTCAACCAGCTCCACCGCGGTCTCGATGATCCGCCGCAGCGTGCCTTCCAGCTCCAGACCCGTGCCGACGGCGAGCACCGAGTCCAGCAGACCTTGCATCCGGTCCCGGGTGCGGGCGATCTCGGTCAGCCGGTCCTGCACCTCACCCAGCAGTTCATCCAGCCGCAGCCCGGCCAGCGACACCCGGACCTGCGCCGTTTGTTGCTCGTTCATCCTGCCTACCCTCGTCGCCCGCGCACCGGGTCCACTGTGGCAGGAGGGCGTGCCCGCACCAAGTATTTCCTGGTCAGTCGTCCCGGCCGAGCGACAGGCTGGTCACCGGACGCAGTTCCACGGCCGTGACGCCGGCGGCGGTGTGGGCCAGCGCGGCCACCACCGCCCGCTCGGCGTCATCGGCGAACTCGCCGCCGATGACCACCGCGCCGCCGGTGACCTCGACAGTCCACCGCCGGCGGCTGCCGGCGTAGTCGTCGAGCAGGGCACGGACGTTCGCGGTGATCACATCGTCGTCGCGCAGCAGGGTGCGCAGCAGGTCCCGGCGGGCGACCACGCCGACCAGCAGCCCCTCCTCCACCACCGGCAAACAGCGCAGCCGGCCGGCCAGCATCCGCTCGGCCACGGTGGCGATGTCGGTGCCCGGGGTGACCACCTCGACCGGGCTGCTCATCGCGGTCGACACCAGGTCGCCTCGATGGTCGGCGCCATCTCCGGCCCGCATAGTGACCCGCACGGCGTCGGACTCGCTGAAGACGCCGACCACCTGCCCGCCCTCGTCGACCACCGGCAGGGCGGCGAAACCGTGCTCGGTGATCCGGGTGACGGCCTCGCGCACCGTGTCGTCCGGACGAACGCTGATGACCGGACGGCTCATCAGATCCCGCGCCTTCATCACAGTTCCTCCTCCGGGTCGGTGCGCACCACGGCGACCGGGCAGGGCGCGTGGTAGATGAGCTGCTGGCTGGTGGATCCGAGGACCAGGCCACGGAACCCGCCCCGGCCCCGGGTGCCGACCACGACCATCCCCGCCGTGCCGGCGTAGCGCAGCAGCGCCTGGGCCGGGCGATCCTGGACGACCTCCCGGTTGATCTTCACCTCCGGGTACTTCTCCTGCCAGCCGGCCAGGCGCTCGGCCAAGGTCTCGTAGGCGTGCTGTTGCAGCGGGTTGAAATCCACCGCCGCGGCTCCGGTGAGGGCGGCGTCGAGCAGGGAGTCGGTCCAGGTATGCACCGCGACCAGCGCGCGGCCGTGGGTGGCGGCGTGCTCGAAGGCGAACGCCAGCGCCGCCTCGCCGCCCGGCGTGCCGTCCACCCCGACCACGACCGGGCCATCCACCAGGGTGGTGTCGTGCTCACAGCGGCCGCGGGCGACGACGACCGGGCAGTGCGCTCGGCCGGCCAGGGCCACCGAGACCGACCCGACCAACAGTCCGGTCAGGCCGTTCTGTGCGCGGGTGCCGAGCACGAGCATCTCGGCCGAGTTCGACTCGTGCAGCAGGCCGAGCACCACCGGGGCGCGCAGTAGCGCCAGTTCCGGGCACAGCCCGGGCGCGACCTCGAGCACGGCGGCCTCGGCGGCGCGCAGCCAGTGCCAGCCCTGGTCCTGGAACGCGTTGGCCACCGAGTTCGGATCGGCGATCCCGGCCGGAAAACGCAGGGAAATCTCGTAGGTGTGCACCAGCCGCAACGGCCGATCGCGGCGGAGTGCCTCGGTGGCGGCCCAGCGCGCGGCCCGTAGGGCGGCGGGCGTGCCGTCGATACCGACGACGATGGGTGGGGTGCGCATTGGGTTCTCCTGTCATCGGATCAGGTCTGAGATGGGCATCCGGGGGCTGGGTGGCGCCGGCCGGGCCGGGTAGCCGAACCGCAGCAGAGCCTGCGGGAAGCCGGGCAGGCCGAGCTGTTCGATCAGTCCGGCGCGGACTTCGGGGACCTGCAGGGGTTGGGTGAGGATCGAGCCGGCCAGACCGGCGTGGGTGGCGGCCAGCCAGATCCGCTGCGCGGCCTGCCCAGCGCGCACGTGGTCAGCGGGGCCGTCGTCGGAGGTGAGCAGCAGCACCAGGAATTCCCGGCTCAGCCGGTCGGCCAGGACGAGCGGGTGAGGCAGGGCGGTGCTGGTGCGCACCAGTCCGGCCCAGGGCAGCGTGTCGTAGGTGAGTCGGGGTCGGGGCAGGCCGCCACCGGGCTGGTAGCCGGGCTGGGTGTTCGTCCAGGTCCGCAGTTCGCGTTGATAGCCCCGGTCGGCCCGGAGCACGCGGCCGGCGTGCTCGAGCAGGGTGGCCAGCGCGGCGTTCTGCTCGGGCCCGTGCACCGGGTGCGCGGCCACACCGTCGGTCCGCGCAGCGGCGATCAGCTCGCGGCGCAGTCCGTCGGGGACGGCCAGGTCCTGGAATGGTGCCCGGTGGCTGCGCCGGTACGGAATCGCCGCGTGCAGCGCACTGTCCATAGCAGACGGATCGCGGCGGGCTGTGATGGCCACCCGGGCCACCTCGTCGGGCCGGTCCCGGTCACCGAACAACAGGGAGTGCGCGTCCCAGCCCAGCACCCGCAGAGCGAGCAGCAGGTTGGAAAGCGCCGCGCCGCAGGAGATCAACCGATCCCGCCCGGTCGCGTCCTGCCACGGCAGCGACAGCTCACACCGCTCGAACAGCGACACCGCGCCGTCGCCGAACTCCAGCACCCACGGCTGGGTGTTGTGCACCGACGGCGCGTGTTTGACCGCGTAGGTGACCGTCGCGACGTCGCCTCGGGTCCACTGCGTCATGGTGGTGGTCATCCCCGGTACCTCCGACCGATCTCGGCCTGCACGGCGGCGCACCGCGCGGCGACGGCGGCGTCGGTCCACTCGACTTCGGCCGCGGTGCGCACGTGGGCGTCCGGTCCGGGAAAGACCAGCACGGTCCGGCCGTTGTCCAGCCACCGCACCAGGTACGGCGGTGACCCGTCGGCCGAGCGGACCTGTTCGATCCGGCCCCGGCGGGTGTGCCGGCTGAGGTCACCGGCTTCGATGACCAGCCAGTCACCCGACTGCGCACGCATCGCGTCCTCCTCTCCTCGACCTCTGTCTCGATAGTGGCCGCGGCCGGGGTGGATGAGGCAGTGCCGCAGGGCTCTGGCCGTGGGGACCGAAGTCCCGGACGGGCGGGGCCTCGTTCTCTGCCGGGGCCGCGACCGCTGAGGGAAGGGTTGGGGGAGAGCGAAAGGGGGCGGACGATGAGCACCACCCGACCCGATCACGAGACCCTGCGCGGCGCGATCGCCCTGGCCGTGCGCGCGCCGTCGGTGCACAACACGCAGCCGTGGCTGTTTCGGCTCGGCGAGTCCAGCGTGCATCTGCTGGCCGACCGGAGCCGGGCGCTGCCGGCGACCGACCCGGCCGGCCGGGACCTGCTGATCTCCTGCGGCGCCGCGCTGCACCACCTGTGCGTCGCGCTGGCCGCGCTGGGCTGGAGCAGCGAGGTGCACCGAATCCCCAACCCGGCCGACCCCGACCACCTCGCCGCGCTCGAGCCACATCGGCACCACCCGTCCGATGAGGACATCGCATTGGCCGCCGCGATCAACCACCGGCGCACCGACCGCCGCAGCTTCTCCTCCTGGCCGGTACCGTCCGAACACCTCGAGCTGCTGAGCCGCCGCGCCGCCCGGCACGGCGCGCTGCTGATCCCGGTCACCGACGTCCGGCTGCACAACCATCTGGTGACCGCGATCGACCAAGCGGCCGCCGCCCAGCAGGCCGATCCGGCCTGCACCGCCGAACTGGCCACCTGGGCCGGCCGCACCCGTCTCGCCGACGACGGCATCCTGGCCACCAACACGCTGACCGGCCCCACGTTCCACGGCGCGGTGCATATGCGCGACTTCCCCCGCGGCACGCTCACCGAGTCCACGGAGGACGCCGCCGAAGACGACGCCGGCGAACTGCTCGTGCTGGCCACCCCCGACGACGACCCACAGTCCTGGCTGCGCGCCGGCGAGGCGGCCAGCGCCGCCCTGCTCACCGCGACCGAGCTGAACCTGGCCAGTTGCCCGCTGTCCCAGGCCCTCGAAGTCGCCAACACCCGCGCCGTCATCCAGGAGCTCGTCCTCGACAACGACGCCGTGCCCCAGTTGATTCTCCGGGTCGGCTGGGCCCACACCGCCGCCGCACCCCTGCCGCAGAGCCCCCGCCGTCCGGTGGACGAGGTCATCGACCCGCTACCCGGCCTGACATCCCCGCCGAACGAAAGGTGATGGACATGACTATTCGTGTGGGAATCAACGGGTTCGGACGCATCGGTCGCGACGTGTTCCGCATTGCCACCGACCGTGCCGAGAACGGGTTACGCATCGTCGCGGTCAACGACGTGACCGGTGCGGACACCCTGGCCCATCTGTTGCGCTACGACTCCACCTACGGCACCTGGCACCAGCACGAGGTTTCCGCCACACCGGCGGCGATCACCGTCGACGGCACCGAGGTGCGGGTGTTGCGCGAGCCCGACCCGGCCCGGCTGCCCTGGGCCGAGCTGGGCGTGGACATCGTGATCGAGGCGACCGGCCGGTTCCGCACCCGCGACGCCGCCGCGGCACACCTGACCGCAGGCGCCAAGAAAGTCGTGATCACCGCGCCGGGCAAGAACGTCGACGCCACCATCGTGCTCGGCGTCAACGACACCACCTACCGCCCGGAGCAGCACCACATCGTGTCCAACGCCTCGTGCACGACCAACTGCCTGGC
>NZ_DASUCC010000011.1:0-29525 GCF_035762905.1 Actinophytocola sp. | reverse complement strand
AGGAAGACCTGGTCGCCGGCATCGGCCCAGGAGTGCGCCGCCTCCGCCGTCAGCGACGCCGAGGTCGTGATCACCGCCGCCACCGACTTGGCCACCGCGATCAACGCGTTGGCCGCCAACGCCACCAGCACGGTGCGCAGGCTCTCGACATCCGGCCCGCCCGCCGCCGAGCCGAGGTCCAACGCCAGGCCGTCGTCCTGGCCACCGCCGCGCCCTCGCGACGCACCGTGCTCATCCACCATGCCCACAGCCAACCGGAAACTCGCCCGGCCAGCGTGGTCGCACTGGACATTCGTAGTCGTGCCGCAGGCTCCCGGCGGATGTAGACGCTGGACCTGCGTGGGCAGACTTGGCCTAGTTGAGGCGGTGGCGGCCGTGTTCATTCCCGGCTCAATGCTCGGGTGGCGAAGTGCGGGTGTTGACAGCTCAAGCGCAGGTGTCGCGGCGGAAGGTCGCGTAGGCATTGTTGATCTCCTCGACACCGGAAACGACTTTGGTCGTCAGTTCACCCGGAGCGGAGCCGCTGGCCACATAGGTCGCGTTGAGGACGCTCAGGTCGTAGTTGTATCGGGCGATTTCCAGCGCCAGTCCGGTCGCGCCCTTGTCCCGGTAGCCTTCGACCGCCTTGTAGAAGTCACCCCCCTTCTCCGCCAGGCGTCTCACGTTGAAGTCCGTGAAGTCGAGGCTGGAGGTCGGCGTCCACTTCCACGCGTTGTAGGCGCGCTCCACATTGGAGCACTCCACCTGGTTCGGGCTGGGCTGGGTGGCCACGGTGACCGTGGTCGGCGCCGCCTTGGACGGGTTGTCGGAGCAGCCGGCCGCTGCGGCGGCCAACACGGCGACAGGAACAAGTCTGCGGATCATGCACTCTCCAAGGCCCGGGTTGACGGCTACCCCATCGCTCAGATCGGTTCAACCGTGACAGTGCACTGGTCAACCACGGCAACCTCGGTGAAGTTCGCTAGCTTGGTCTTCATGACCCCGCCCGCGATGGTCTGGATCGGGGAGGGAGCCCACATCAGTGATGTCCATGCGGGAGAAGGGCTGATGATGCAGGAGTACCGCACGTTGCGGGTCACCGAAGTCGAAGGCGGTGTGGTGAGCGTGGTGATCGACGCGCCGCCGATGAACCTGATCGGACCGGAGTTGGTGCGTGACCTGGTGACGCTGTTCGGCGAGCTGGAGTCCGCCGTGGACGCTCGGGTCGTGGTGCTGGAGAGTGCGGACCCGGAGTACTTCGTGCCGCACGTCGATCTCACCACGGTCGCGGAGTACACCGCCGAGGCCGCCAAGGCGGGCGGGCCGGATGACGCCTCGCTGGGCATGTTGTGGCACAAACTCAGCGAACTGCCGGTCGTGACGATCGCCAAGCTGCGCGGCCGCGCCCGCGGCGCGGGCAGCGAACTGGCGTTGGCGTGCGACATGCGCTTCGCCGCCCGGGAGAACACCGTACTGGGCCAGCCGGAAGTCGGGTTCGGTGTGCTCCCGGGCGCTGGTGGGATCCAGCACCTGGGGCGGCTGCTGGGCCGGGGCCGGGCCATGGAGGCGATTCTCGGTGCAGCCGACTTCGACGCCGAGCAGGCCGAACGGTACGGCTGGATCAACCGGGCACTACCCGACACCGAACTGGACGCGTTCGTGGCCCGGCTCGCGCGTCGCATCGCGTCGTTCCCCGCCGACGCGGTGCGATCGGCCAAGCAGGTGCTCAACGACCTGACCCTGCCCGCCGCGGACGCGATCCGTTCCGACGCCCGCCTGTTCCAGCAACTGGTCCGCTCCGAGACCGTCCAGGCCCGCATAGCCACGCTCTTCGCGCAGGGGTTGCAAACCCGCGGCCCACTCGAACTCGACCTCGGCAACCGCATCGGATCCCTATGACGCGGCACTCGCGATGACACAAGGCTTTCATTGGCACAACCCGCGATCGATAACGGCCTTAACCGCAGAACGCCAGCGCCAACCCCACGCATGCGGTGACACCGACCCACCTCACATGATCTCTCACAGCATCACTCCACCAGCTACGCGTCCCAGCGCGTGATCGCCCGGGTGAAGATCCGGGCCACGGGTCGCAGGACAGGCGCAGACCGGTTACGCGGGTGCCGCCGATTCGCAGGTGGGAGGCCAGGGCCGGTACCGGTAGTGAAACCCCGCGAGCCCGGCGGCGGATCCGTGAGATCGGGCAGGCCGTACTCCGACTCGGCGACCGCGAAGTCGAATGTCCCGTTGCGGAACTGGGCCGCCCGTCGGTCTATCCGTCGCGGCATAGTGGACGGTCAAGCCCAACCGGGTGGGCACGTCGCGCCGCCCCTGGTCGACCGCGGGAGTCGCCGAGGTCGACCCCCAGGCCGGCGATCGCCGCATCGGTCTGCGCCTGCGCTACGGGTGCCTGCCGGCCCACGGCACCCATTTCGCGTGCCGACCAACTGAGGTCGCCTGGGATGTCACCGTTTCCGCTGTGGGCAAACGATCGGCTACCGGTCGACGACCCCTCGGTTCACCGCGGGCGAAGTGTGGGGGAGTCCGCGTCGAGCAGCGCGCGCACCGAGCGCTCCACGAGGATGGGCACGAAGGTGGGCACGCTGGCGTGGGCAAACCGATCCCGTTCATGGTCCAGTACCCGCAGCACGGCCTCCCGGCGGTCCGGCCCGTAGTGCTCGATCAGCCGCGCCTCGAGCTCGGCGAACTGCGTGCTGAGGGTGGTGGTGGCCGTCGTGTCCAGGGTTGGCGCTTCGGTCATGGGTCGTCGTCCCTTCCTCGTGCCCGGCCCCTGGCTCCCAACATCATCCACAGCAAGATGAACACCAGGTGAACCGTCCACAATGCGGCGTATCGTGGCGGCATGTTGCAGGCCCGCAAGGTCAGCTGGTGGCGCAACAGCTATCAGTTGGTGGCCGACGGTGAGCTGCTGGCGACGTGGACCGGCCGGGTCTGGCGTGGGGGCGGCACGGTGGATCTGGCTGGGCAGCGCCATGAGGTAGCGGCCAATGCGTGGAGTTCCCGGTTCGAGATGACCGATGAGGCCGGGGCGGTGGTCGCGGCCGCGGACCGGGTGGGCCGTAAGCGGTGGACGGTGGCGGCCGACGGGCGCACCTACCGGTTCCGGCGGGCGTCCTGGTGGCGGTCGGAGGAACTGCTGGACGAGGCGGGCCAGCCGGTGGGTTCGGTGCGCCGGGTGGGCTGGGGCGGCACCGCGGTGGCCGATCTTCCCGGGCTGTCGTTGCCGGTGCAGGTTTTCGTCCTGGTGGTGGCGTTGGCCAAGTGGGAGGCGCAGAGCGCCGCTGCCGCCTGAGCCCGTCAGTTCGTGCTGAGGCGGGCCCGGACCGATCGCTCGACCAGGATGGGTACGAAGGTGTGCACCCGGGCGTCGCTGAACCGGTGTCGCTCCTGGTCGACCAGGGAATGCACGGCGGCCCGCCGGTTCTGGCCGTAGTCATCGACCAATCTGGCTTCGAGCTGGGCGAATTGGGTGTCCTGTGCCGCTTCCGCCATCGAGTCCAAACTCGGTGCGTCAGCCATGTCACCCGTTCCTTTCCGTGTGGTTTGCCAGCTACGTACTTTCCACCGTAGATGACCCTCGGTGCGCGCGCTGGACGCATGGTCGACCCGGCCTCGCGCGGGCGGTTCGGCGCGAGCAGACTCGAGGCCATGACGGCGCGGAACCGGGTCGGTTGATGCACGCGGTGGGTCTGGTGCTGCATCCGCGGCGAGACGCGGGTCAGGCGGTCGACCAGGTGCTTGAGTGGGGCGCCGCGCGCGGGATCGAGATCCTCGGCCTGGCCGAGGAGGTCGACCGGCTCAACTGTGCGGCGGTCGCGGTGCCGGCGACAGACCTGGGCCGGCGGGCAGACCTGTTGGTCAGCCTGGGAGGTGACGGGACCATGTTGCGGGCGATGCGGTTGGCCGACCGGCAGCGGGCGCCGGTGCTCGGGGTGAACATGGGCAAGCTGGGGTTTCTGGCCGAGGTGGACGTGCCGGACCTGCCGGATGCGCTGTCGGCGATCGATAGTCACCGGTTCAGCGTCGAACCGCGCCTGGCGGTGGACGCCGTGCTCGGCGGCCGGACGGTGACCGCGTTCAACGACGTCGCGGTGGTCCGGATCCCGGGCCAGGGCAGCGCGGTGGTGGCGGTCGGTGTGGCAGGGCATCCGTTTGTCAGCTACGCCGCCGACGCGGTGATCGTGGCCACCCCGACCGGGTCGACGGCCTACAGCTTCTCCGCGGGTGGGCCGATCACCAGCCCGGCCGTGGAGGCGCTGCTGGTGACTCCGGCCGCGCCGCACTCGGCCTACGGCCGGGGTGTGGTGCTGTCCGTGCACGACATGGTCACCCTGGACATCCTGCCGACCAGCGGGCGGCTGGCGGTGGAGGTGGACGGACAGGTCGCCGGCTACGTCGAACCGGGCGACTGCGTCGAGCTGCGGGCCCGCCCCAATGCCGCGCACGTGGTGCGCCTGGGCCGGACCACCTTCTATCAACGTGCCCGCCGCAAGCTGCGCCTGACCGATTCCCCGGAGATCCCACCCGTCGACGGTGAAGGGTAGTGACCACAATGGACCCGACGTGCGCGCACCTGGACGCCATCCAGGTCACCGAACTTCCCGACCCGGTCGCCGGGTGCGCGGACTGCCTCGCGGCCGGAGGACAGTGGGTGCATCTGCGGATGTGCCAGTCCTGCGGCCGGATCGGCTGCTGCGACAGCTCACCCAGCCGGCACGCCTCCGCGCACAACCGAAGCACCGGGCACCCGATCATCCGCTCCGCCGAACCCGGCGAGGAGTGGAGCTGGTGTTACGTCGACAACATCGCCTTCACCGTGACCAAGGAATGAGCACCGGGTGGCCGCGACTGCGGCTGGCCGACTGGGCCGACACGAAAGACACGCTGCACATATGGACCCAGATCGTCGGCAAGGTCCGCACGGCCTACGCCCCGAGGGTCAACCACTGGTGGCACGTCACCGTCTACGTCAGCCCGCGCGGGTTGACCACCTCGACGATTCCGTTCCAGGACGGCGGTTTCGACGTCGAGTTCGATTTTCTCGATCACCGGCTGCACCTCCGGACCAGCGACGACCGCCACCGCGCGGTGTGGCGCTGGCGGCCAAGCGGTGGCGGCGTTCTACGCCGAAACCATGGCCGCACTGACGGAACTCGGCATCCCGACCCGGATCCATGCCGCGCCGAACGAGGTGGAGGTGGCTATCCCGTTCGCCGAGGACGAGCCCGGCTACGCCGCGAGTTCGGTTCGCCCGTCCACCGCGCACTACCGACGGCGAACACGTGCTGCCGTATGAAGCCGTCGCCGCGGCCGCCGACCCCGACGCCGTCCTGCTGGAGTTCCTGCACACCACCTATGACGCCGCAGCCGATCTGGGCGGCTGGGACCGCACCACGCTGGAGACCGACCTGCAGCGATTGGCGCGATCATGACCGGGGAACTGGCCGGGCAGACCGTGGTGCTGATCGGCGGCAGCGCGGGTATCGGCTTGGAAACGGCACGGCGGGCGCGGGCCGAGGGTGCGCAGGTCGTGCTCACCGGACGCGATCCGGATCGGCTCGCGCTGGCGGCGCAGGAGGTCGGCACCGAGCGCACGGCGGCGTTCGACGCCAACGACCACGCCGCCTTGGCGGAGTTCTTCCAGGGGTTGCCGGGGCCGATCGACCATGTGCTGGTCACCGCCGGCGGCCCGCACTACGGGCCGCTGCTGGAGATGGACGCCGCCCAGGTGCGTGCCGCGCTGTCCGGGCATGTGGTGCTGGGGCTGGAGTTGGCGCGACACGCGGCGGGGCGGATGCGGCCGGGTGGCACGCTGCTGTTGATGGGCGGTACCGGCGGCCGGCGGGTCGGGCACGGGTTGGGGATCGTCTCGGCCGCCACCGCCGCGCTGCCGCCGTTCACCCCGCTTTGGCGCTGGAGTTGGCGCCGGTGCGGGTCAACCTGATCGCCGCCGGGTTCGTCGACACCCCGCTGTCGGCGTCGCTGCTCGGTGACCGGCTCGAGGACCGCCGCGCCGAGCTGCGGGCGACGTTGCCGATCGGCCGGGTGGTCGGTCCGGCCGATGTCACCGCGCTGGCCGTGCACATCATGACCAACACCGCGTTGACCGGCGCCACCTACGACATCGACGGCGGACAGCAATTCGTCTGGTGAGCCCGGCGGGACTCGATCTGACGGGCTGGGCTGGCCGTCGCGCTACTGTTTCCGGGTGCCCATGTCGGGTGGTGCGGGGTTGCTCGGCCGGCGTGCCGAGTGTGCGGCTCTTGATCGTCTGCTGGCCGACGCGAGGGCGGGGCAGTGTCGGGTAGTGGTGCTGCGGGGGGAGGCGGGGATCGGCAAGACCGCGTTGCTGGAGTACCTGATCGGCCGGGCGTCGGATTGCCGGGTGGCGCGGGTGGCGGGGGTGGAGTCGGAGCGGGAGCTGGCCTTCGCCGGGCTGCACCAACTGTGTGCGCCGTTTCTGGACCGAGTGGAGCGGTTGCCGGGTCCGCAGCGCGACGCGTTCGGCACGGCGTTCGGGTTGAGTGCGGGTCCGGCGCCGGATCGGTTCCTGGTCGGGTTGGCGGTGTTGACCCTGCTGGCCGAGGTCGCCGAGGACGAACCGCTGGTGTGCGTTGTGGACGATGCGCAGTGGCTGGACCGGGTCTCGGCGCAGACCCTGGCGTTCGCGGCCCGCCGGCTGCTGGCCGAGCGGATCGCGTTGGTGTTCGGGGTGCGTGAGCCCGAGGGCGAGCCGGAGCTGGTCGGGTTGCCGGAGCTGATCGTCCGCGGTTTGGCGGAGGCCGATGCCCGGGCCTTGTTGGACTCGGTGGTCCGGGGGCCGGTGGATGGGCGCGTGCGGGACCGGATCATCGCCGAGACGGCCGGCAATCCCTTGGCGTTGCAGGAGTTGCCCCGGACGTGGACGAGCGTGGAGTTGGCCGACGGGTTCGACCGGGCCGACGGGGTGGGGCTGGCCGGGCGGATCGAGCAGGGGTTCCTACGCCAGCTGGACCCGCTTCCGGCCGACACCCGGCTGCTGTTGCTGACCGCGGCGGCCGAGCCGCTGGGGGACGCCGGTCTGCTGTGGCCGGCGGCCGGGCGGCTGGGGTTGGGTGCCGATCCGGCGGCCGCGGCGGCGGCGAGCGGGTTGATCGAGTTCGGGCCGCGGATCCGGTTTCGGCATCCGCTGGTGCGTTCGGCGCTCTACCGGTCGGCCTCGGCGGGGGACCGGCAGCGGGTGCATCGGGCACTGGCCGAGGTGACCGATCCCGACACCGACCCGGACCGCCGGGCATGGCATCTGGCCCAGGCGACGGTCACCCCGGACGAGGACGTGGCGGTCGATCTGGAGCGTTCGGCCGGCCGGGCGCAGGCGCGCGGCGGAATGGTCGCCGCGGCGGCGTTTCTCGAGCAGGCCGCGCTGCTCACCCCGGACCCGGACCGGCGGGCCGCGCGGGAGCTGGCGGCGGCCCGGGCCAAGCGGGATGCGGGTGCGCTGGATGCGGCGTTGGGCCTGCTGGCCGCGGTGGAGGTTGGTCCACCCGATGCGGTGCGTGCCGCGGAGGTGGAGCATCTGCGTGGGCAGATCGCGTTCGATCAGCGCCGGGGCAGCGACGCGGCCCGGCTGCTGCTGCACGCCGCGGCGCGCTTGGCGCCACTGGATGCCGGGCGGGCGCGTGAGACGTACCTGGAGGCCCTCGGGGCCGCCCTGTGGGCCGCCGGCTCAGATGCGACCGGACTGCGCGAAGCGGCCGAGGCCGCCCGCGCCGCACCGGCCGCCCAGATGCCGCCCCGGGCGGTCGACCTGGTGCTCGACGCCCTGGTCACCCGGTTCACCGAGGGCTATCCGGCCGCGGCGCCATTGCTCGGCCCGGCGCTGGCCGCCGTCCGCGACCTCGACACCGGCAGCGAGGAGGTCGGACGGGTGCTGTGGCTGCTGGGCAACCGGGCCGGCGGCACCCTCGCCACCGAGGCCTGGGACTTCGAGTGCGCTCGCGGCCTGGCCACCCGGCAGGTCCAGCTGGCCCGGGAGGTCGGCGCGCTGGTGCAGTTGCAGTTCGCGCTGAACTTCCTGGCCATCAACGAGTTGCTGGCCGGGGACCTGGCCGGCGCCGCGGCGGCGGTCGAGGAGGACCGGCGGATCGCCGAGGTGACCGGCAACCCACCGGTCGGCTACACCGCGATGGCCGTGGCCGCCTTCCGCGGGGAGGCGACGGCGGCCGAGCAGATCGCGGCCACCGCGCAGGCCGCGTCGGGTCGCGGGCAGCACCGGCTGGTGAGCTTGGCGGACTGGGCCACCGCGGTGCTGTCCAACGGTCTGGGCCGCCATGACGCCGCGCGCGACGCCGCCCGCCGGGTGTTCGACGCCGACATCGTCGGCTACCAGATGCTCGCCGCCGCCGAGTTGGCCGAGGCCGCGTCGCGCACCGGCGATGAAGCGCTGCTGGCCGCCGTGGCGGCTCAGTCGGCTGAGCGGGCCCGGCTGATCCCGACCGACTGGTCGGTGGGGATCGCGGCCCGGCTGCGCGCCCTGTGTGGCACGGGTGTGGAGGCTGACCGGTGCTATCGCGAGTCGATCGAGGCGCTGGGCCGCACCGCGCTGCGCGTGGACCTGGCCCGTTCCCACCTGCTCTACGGTGAATGGCTGCGCCGGGAGGGCCACCGGGTGCAGGCCCGCGAGCATCTGCGCACCGCGCACGACGCACTGTCCGAGATGGGTTTGGCGGCCTTCGCCGAGCGGGCCGGCCGGGAGCTGTCGGCGACCGGCGAGACCGTGCGCAAACGCAGCGCCCCGGTCGTCGACGAGCAGTTGACCGCGCAGGAGTTCCAGATCGCCCGGCTGGCCCGGGACGGCCTGTCCAACCCCGAGATCGGCACCCGGCTCTACCTGAGCCCCCGCACCGTGGAATGGCACCTGCGCAAGATCTTCACCAAACTCGGCATCAGCTCCCGGCGCCAACTCCGCGACACCACGCTAGCCGTGACCTGAACAGGGTCACTCGAACGGATCGGCGTAGCGGGAGATGGCATCCCAGTCGCTGAACCGCTCCCGCCGCCCGCGCCCGCTCCGCCGCATCCGATCCCGCTCGCGGCGCCGCTTCGCCAGCCGGCGCGCCCTCCGCCACCGGTCCAACCATCCACGCACCCCGAACACCCCATCGTCCTCGCGGCCGTTCATGTCCGTCTCCTTCCTGGTCTGTGACCAGTGTCGGGGCGAGGAGTGCCGCTTCGCGCCCGTCGAAGTCACGGGCAGGATCTCCGGCATGACGTCGACCGATCAGGGCGTGCGGCACCATCCCGTCGTCCTCGCCCACCGCCAGGCCGACCTCCAGCTGCGCATTGCCGACGCGATCACCGCGTTTGCCGGTTCCATGCCGTTCGTCTATGCGGTCGGGTTCGCCGCGTGGATGGTGTTCATCGAGTCCGACCCGTGGCCCAAGCTGACCCTCATCGTCTCGCTGGAGGCGAACTTCCTGTCCACGTTCGTCATGATCGGGCAGAACCGGGCGGCGGCCTTCCAGCAGGCCAAGGCCGACCACGACTTCGTGGAACAGGAAATGGAGTTGAAGACCAACACCGAGTTGACCCGCGCGATTCACACGCTCACCGTGGAGACGCACCGGCGCATCATGGCGGAGTCCGGGCAGCCGGATGCCAATCCCTGAGCTGTGGAGGTGGGCGTGGACAAACCGGTCGCGGACATCCTGGCGAATATGGATCTCTACGCCGAGGATCAGCGGGAGCATCTGCTCGACGCGCTTGCCGTGGCGCGCGAGGAAAGTCCGGTGCTGCGCACGGAGGCCGACGACGGCTATTACGTGGTGACCCGATATGAGGATGTGCGAACGGTGTGCGCGCATCCGGAGATCTTCAGCTCGGTGCAGCCCGGGCTGCGGGGTGTGCCGGTCCGGCTCATTCCGTTGGACGTCGACCCGCCCGACCACCGTCTGTTCCGCGAGTTCCTCAACAGATATTTCTCGCGGTCGTTTCTGCTGCGCTATGAGGAGGAGATCCGGCGGATCGCGCGGGAGGCGATCGCCGCGTTCATCGACACCGGCGAGGTGGAGTTCGTGCATGGCTTCTCGGTGCCGTTCAGCGCCGGGTCGCTGGCCCGGATCGTGTTTGCCACCGACAACGCCGATCTGGTCAGCCGGGGTGTGGCGGCGGTGCACCGGGCGGCGCTGGAAAGCACCCCGGACAGCTTCCAGGCGGTGGCCGTGCTCGCCGTGGAAGCGATGGCCGAGGTGGAGAACTCGCCCGCCGGCCGGGAAGACGTGCTCGCCGCGCTGACCACGGCGACGGTCGACGGTCGACCACTGTCCACTGAGGAGCGTCTGGGTATCGTGACCACCCTGCTGCTCGGCGGGCTGGACACCACCCGCGGCATGATCGTCAACATCGGCTACCACCTGGCCACCCGCGACGATGTCGAGCCCATCCTGCGCGCGCCGAACTGGTGGCGCGGCGAGTTGGACGAGTTTCTCCGGTTCGAGCCCACCGTGTCGTTCATGGCCCGCACGGTTACCCGGGACACCGAACTCGCCGGCACCCCGCTCAAAGTCGGTGACCGGATCGCGGTGCACTTCTACGCCGCCAACCGCGACCCGCAACGGTTCGACCGGCCCGACGAACTCGTCTTCGGCCGGGCGACCAACCCGCACCTGGCCTTCGGCAGCGGCATTCACCATTGCCTGGGTCGGGGCTTCGCCCGCATCCAACTCGCCATCGCCTTCGAGGAACTCCTCGCCCGGGCCACGAACTTCCACCTCAAACCGGGCGCCGACATTCCCAGGCGGGCCGGCGTCAGCCTGAACAGTCCTGCGGAACTGCACCTCACCTTCGACCGGAGGGGATCACACCGATGACCGTTTCGTTCCTTCTTTCCCCGGAGCAGGAACAGCTCAAAGCGGCCGCCCGGGGTTTCGCCCGGGATCAGTTGCGGGATCTGGCCGCGGCGACCCGGGCCGAGCCCGACCCGTTGACCCGGGCGCTGCTGCTGCGGCCGGTGATCGAGAAGGCGGTCGCGGCGGGGTTTCTCAAAGGTTTGATCCCGGTTCCGTTCGGCGGTACGGCAGCCAACGGGGTCGACGCGGCGATCTTCCTGGAGGAATGGGCGGCGGAGCTGCCGGACTTCGTCATCTCGATGGGTGGTCCGCTGATCGCGCTGGCGCCGGTCTACCAGGTCGGCACGCCGGATCAGGTCGAGCGGTTCGTCCGGCCGTTCCTGGCCGATACCGGCGCACCCCTGGCGGCGATGGCCTTCAGCGAGCCGGAGGGCAGCGCGAACTTCGACGCCGAGGGGCCGGGGGAGGGGATCCGCACCACCGCGGTCCTGGACGGCGACAGCTGGGTGATCAATGGGCGCAAGGCCTGGGCGTCGCACCTGCCCGGGTGGGACGGAAACGGCCCGGACCTGATGACCATCGTCTGCCGCACCCCCGGCGGCATCTCGCTCATCGTCGCCGAACGCGAGCACCTGGCCGGCCACATCGAGGTCGAGCAGTACTACGACCTACCCGGGCTCAAGGGCTGCCTGACCACCCGGATCCGGCTCACCGACGTACGGGTGCCGCGCGGCAACCTCCTCGGCGCCGAAGGCCAAGGCGTGGCGTTGACCCGCAACGCGTTTCTGCCCAGCGGCGCGTCGATCGGCATCTTCGCCACGGCCGCGATGCGCCAGGCCTTCGACATCGCCTACCGCTTCGCGCTGTCCGAGAAGCGCGGCGGACCGGTGCCGATCATCGCCCACCAAGCCGTGTCCGACACCCTGGCCGACGCCAAGGGAAAGATCGAAGCCGTCCGGCTGCTGGCCTGGCGCGCCCTGGACGCCGTCCTTGCGGGGCACCCCAGCGGACCGGAACTGGCCCTGCACTCGAAGGTCTTCGGCTCCGAAACCGGTGTCGAGGTGATCAACAACCTCATCACTATCGTCGGCGTCACCGCCTACGACCAGAAGTTCCCCATCACCCGATTCCTACTGGACGCCCTGTCCTACCCGATCATCGAGGGAAGCAACGTCGGCGTACGCCGCAGACAACTGCAGGCGCTGTTCCGCACCCCCGGCTACGACCCACTCTTCGCCTCCGGCATGGCCTGACGCCACGGGACGACCTTGTGGCGACGGTGCGGTCAGGTGTGGAACGGGCCGGTGACCTCGTAGGTGATGCCGCCGTGGGGATAGCCCCGGTGCCGCGCCGCGGTCGCTGTTGGTTGTGGATCTGGGGTCAACCGGTCTGCGGTCCGGCCAGGTCGGTGATGCTGGCGATCAGCTCGTGTTGGTTGATCGGTGCTACCTGGCCACCGGTGCGGGCGTCCTGCATGGCCTTGGCCAGTTGCACCCGACGCAGCACCTCCTTGATGTCGGCACCGGTCATGCCACGGCTGGCCTGGGCCAGCGCGGTGAGGTCGAGATCGTCGGCGAAGATCCTGAAGCCGGACTGCTCGTGCGCCGCGATCAGGCCACGGATCATCTTGCGGAAGATCTCCGCGCGGCCGTCCTCGTCCGGCTTGGGCACCGAGATCTTCACGTCGAAGCGGCCCGACCGGATCAGGGAAGCGTCAACGCGGTGCGGGAAGTTCGTGGTGGCCACCACGAGCACGTTCGGGTTCGCCTCGATGAGGTCGTTCATCTCCTGCTTGAAGATGCCGGCCACGGCGTTGATCGCCTGGCTGGCCGCGTCCCCGCCGGCACCGGCGTAGCTGATGATCGAGTCGAACTCGTCGAACAGAATGAGCGTGGGTACCCGGTAGCGCCGGGCGTCCCGGAAGATCTGTTTGATGTTGCGCTCGGACCCGCCGAGCCACTTGTCGAGGATCTCCGGCGTCCGGATCTCCCGGAAGTCCGCACCGATCTCATTGGCCAACGCCCGGCACAGCATGGTCTTTCCGGTGCCCGGTGGTCCGTACATGAGGATGCCCTGCGGACGACGCGCCCCCCACCGCGCCATCGCCTCCGGGTGCTGGAACGACAACGCGATCTGGCGCAACTGGCTCACCACGTCGCTCAGTCCACCGACCTGATCCAACGTGACCGACCGGGTGGTGACCGGCACCGCCGGCAGTGGCTCCCGAGACACCGTGTAGCGCCGCCCGCGCAGGCTGTCCGGTCCGGCGATCTCCAGCACCGCCTGCAACGTCAGGCCGACGAAACTCCGTAGATGATCAGGGTTGACCTCCTCCCGCGGGACCGCGGCACGCAGTCGCACCACCGTGCCCGAAGGGTCGTAGCTGATCTCGGCCGCCAGCCCCAGGTCAGCATCGACCAGCCGGCCCGACGCACGGTCCGCCGCCACCGGCTGGGCTGCGGCCCAGTCCAGACCCAGTTTCCGGTACGCGGCCACCGCCACCGCTCCCACCCCATCCACGATCCGCGTGACCACCGGGTCACCGGCCTCGATCCGCTTGGACAGCAGCAACCCCACCGGATCACGGCCCAGGATCAACGAGCGGACCCGTTCCTGGTCCGCGATGCCGATCTCGCCGGTGAACAGGTGCGCCGGCCCGTCCTCCCCGTCCGCGCTGCTCACCCGAACCTCGACCCACCGCACCGCGGCCGGCCACGCCGCCCCACGCAGCAACACCACCGGACCGACCCGGGCCGCGGCCAGGATCGTCGCGGCGTCCGTCAGCTCGACCGTGGCACCGGCGTAGGTAAAGGTCGCATCGCCCGGTCGTACGGGGTTGGCCTCTGACATGTCTCCTCCACGCCTCGTCAGTCCCTCCAGCCTGACACGACCCGACGCGCCCGGCCCGGCGAGTCCGTCGCCCGCCTGCGCGAGTTGTCCGTTGGTCATCATCCGGCCATGGAAGAAACAACCGAACACGATTGCCCGGAAAGGGACAACTGATCATCGATCTCGACATCAGGGTTATCCCTCGCAACGGTGTCAATCGAATGGGCCGACCGGCCTACTTACCTGTGGTGCGGAATGCATGATGTCCAATAATCGTCACCCTGCCGGGCTAGTGACGCCAGAATATCGCCCTGGGTAGACTGGCCGCTCCAGGGTCCGCCAAGATTGTTCGGAGACGTCGGCGTGGACAGATATCAGGAGTTCTGTTTCGCGGATCCGCTATTCTACGACTCGCCGAACCGCTGGGATACGCGGGCGAGTGCCTGGCCCCAAACGGACTGGCCTGCGCCTCCGGAATGGGTGCGGGCCGAGAGCGACTCGTGGGTGTATTTGAGCCCAGACGGTGCCAATCTCCCGCCGCAGGGCTGGAAAGTGCATGTCTCAGCCTGCCTTGACGATGCCTCGGGCGCCCTGGATGTGGTGTGGCGGTATTGCATAGAGCGAGCGATCCCGTTCAAATTCATCGCCACCCGGAACGCGCTCCTCGCGCGGAACGTGAAGTATGCCCTGCGTGGCGCAAGTGGCAAATTCGTCACCATCTATCCTGCTGGTGAGCCGCAGCTGAAGACAATTCTGGACGACCTGGACCGCGAGTTGACCGGGATCCGGGGCCCTTACATCCTCAGCGACCTGCGCTGGCGTGCGGGACCGCTCTATACCCGCTACGGCGGTTTCGCACAGAGATACTGTCGATTTCCTACCGGCGAAGTGGTTCCCGCCATCGCCGATCCGTCGGGGAAGCTGGTACCCGACGAGCGGCCTGCGGTATTCCGTCCACCGCCGTGGGTCGAGTTGCCCGGCTTCCTCGCCGAGCAGCTCGCCGCGTTGGGCAACGGCAGCAGACCCGCTGACTTCCCCTATGAGATCTCCGGGTCGCTGCACTATTCCAACGGCGGCGGTGTCTACCTCGGCCGGGATGTGCGCACCGGTGAGGACGTCGTGCTCAAGGAGGCGAGGCCACACGCCGGTCTGGACGGGCGGGGCGTGGACGCGGTCACCCGCCTGGTCCGCGAACATGCGATGCTCACCGACCTTGCCGACCTGGACGTGGTGGTGTCCGTCAAGGATCACGTCGTACTGGGTGAGCACCATTTCCTGGTGCAGGAGTACCTGCGCGGTCACCGACTCAACGCCCTGATGGTGCTCAAGCACCCGATGTTGGCTGTCGACCACACGCCGGACGAGGCAGCCGAGTACACCCGATGGGCGCTGCGGATGGCCGATCAGGTCGCCCGTGCCCTGGACCGGCTGCACGAACGTGGTGTGGTGTTCGGTGACCTCCACCCGGGCAACGTGGTGGTCGGCGAGGACGATTGCATCCGATTGATCGACTTCGAGATGGCCTACCACACCAGTGATCCGCCGCTGACCGGAATGGGGGCACCCGGCTATGTTCCCCCTGACGGACGATCCGGTCCCGCGGCCGACCGGTTCGCACTGGGATGCTTGCGGTTGGCGTTGTTTTTCCCCCTGACCCAGCTCATCGCGTTGGACCCGTCGGTGCTGCGGCGGGCGCTGGCCACGGTGGCCGCGCGATTCCCGGTACCCGACGACTTCACCGGCCAGATCCGGCGCGAGCTGGACCTTCCCGAACTGCCGGCAAGTGTGCTCGCCCCGGTCGTGGCTGCGCTGGAACGCGGTGAACCCGACTGGGATCGGTTGCGGAGCTCGATGGTCGACGAGGTGCTGGCGACCGCAACACCGCAGCGCCCCGACCGGCTGTTTCCCGGCGACATATACCAGTTCACCCGTAACGGACTGAATCTCGGCCATGGCGCTGCCGGCGTGCTGTACGCGCTCGCGACGACCGGGTATGGCCGTTTTCCCGAGTACGAGCAATGGCTGTTGCACGCGGTGCGCGCCGGCGGGACCGACCGACATGTGGGGCTCTACGAGGGCAGCTACGGTATCGCGTACGCATTGGATCGCATCGGTCTGGCCGAGGAAGCCCTCGAGGTCCTCGACCGTGCCAACCGGACGACGATCGAGGACTGCGGGACCGACCTGTACGCCGGCTTGGCCGGGATCGGCCTCGCCCTGCTGCATTTCGCCGACCGCCACAGCGATCCCGAGCTCCGGCGCCGCGCGCTCCAGGTCGGCGCACTGCTCGCCGAACGGACCATGGACGCCCCGCCGCTTGGCGAGTTGGGTGTGTCCACGGCCGACACCAACCGCGGCGGGCTGTTTCAGGGCGACAGTGGCCCGGCGCTGTGCCTGCTTCGGCTGTTCGAGCACACCGGCGACTCGTCCTGGCTCGACGCCGCGGGCCGCGCCCTGGCCAGAGACCTCGGACGATGTGTCCGAGTCGAGCGGAACAACTCGGTGCAACTGAACGAAGGGTGGCGAGTGCTGCCGTATCTCAGGACGGGCAGCGCGGGCGTTGGCCTGGTACTTCTCGACTATCTGCGCCACCGGCCGGATGAGCACCTGGCAGGAATCCTGGACGGAATCCGACGTGCGGCTGGCACCGAGTTCGTGATCCAACCGGGACTGTTCAACGGCCGCGCCGGCCTGATCGGCGCGCTGTGCCTGCTGCGCGGATCCGATCCGGACGACGCCGTCGACGCGATCATCCGCAGGCACCTGCACTCGCTGGCCTGGCACGCGGTGGACCACCAGGGCCGGCTCGCCTTCCCCGGCGAGCAGTTGCTGCGCCTGTCGATGGACTTCGCCAGCGGTAACGCGGGAATCCTCGTTGCCGTGCAGGTTGCGTTGCAGGGCGGCGAACTGCTGCCGTTCCTGCGCTGCGCCCCTCCGCCCCCGGCCACGGCCGGTCAAGAAGAGGAACTGGTCGCCAGTCCCTGAACAGAAAGGATCCGACGATGCTGTACGTGTTGAATTTGCAGGAGCTGAGTCCAACGGGGGACATGCAGTTCGAGGAGGGGGCGCCGGACAGCGGTACCAGTGTTCTGCTCTGCAGCATTTGCTGCAGCAGCTTCAGCCTGATCTGCTGACCGTGCACCGGTGCCCAGGGTGGCTGTCCAGCAATGGCGTTGTGGCCTGATCGAGGTGCCGGTGTGAGCGCGCAGACCGTGGTGCCGGTATGGCGGGTGCTGCTCGGTTACGTCCGGCCGGTTCGCTGGGCGCTGGTCGCCGGTGCCGTGTTGAGCCTGCTGACCGGGGCGAGCGGGCTGGCCCTACCTCTGATGGTGCGGGAGCTGATCACCGGCCTGAGCTCGGATCAGGGGGTGGCCGGCCTGCTCGTGCTGATGAGCGCGCTGGTCTTGGTCAATGCGGTGATCGGTGCGTTCGGCTCGTTCCTGCTCGACCGCACCGCAGAGTCGGTGGTGCTGCTGGCGCGGCGACGGTTGGTGTCCCGGCTGCTGTCGCTGCGCGTCTCCGCCGTGGACGCGGCCGAACCAGGGGACCTGATGTCGAGGGTCACGGCCGACACCACCTTGCTGCGTCAGGTGACCACCGGCGCGCTGGTCTCCGCGGTCATCAGCGCGCTCACCCTCATCGCCACCGTGATCCTGATGGCGCTGCTCGACCTCACGCTGCTGGTCGTCACCCTGACCGCGCTCATCCTCGCCCAGTTGGTGATCCGCGGCCTGCTACCGCGCATCGCACGCGCGGCCAAACAGGCGCAGGAGGCGGTCGGGTCGATGGGTGCCGCGCTGGAACGCGTGCTCGGCGCGCTGCGCACGGTCAAGGCATTCGGTGTCGAGGAGCAGGAACGCGATCGACTACACACCGCCGCGGGCGAGGCGTTTCGGGGCGGGGTGCGGGCGGCGAAATGGGGCGCGGTAGCCGGAAACGTCGGCGGCATGGCCATGCAGCTGGCGTTCATCACCGTGATCGGCATCGGCGGTGCCCGGGTCGTGTCCGGCGTCATCGATGTCGGCACCCTGGTCGCTTTCATTCTGTACGTGGCGTACCTCATGCCGCCGATCCGGGACCTGGTCAACGCGGCCACCCAGTACCAGCGTGGCGCCGCCGCGGTGACCCGCATCCGTGAGGTGGAGACGCTGCCGGCCGAACCGGTCGGCGGACCCGCCCCGCCCGAGCCGGACCGGCGGCCCGCCTCGGTGACATTCGAGCGCGTGCGGTTCCGCTACCGCCCGGAGCTCCCCGAGGTGCATGACGGCGTCACTTTCACCATTCCCGCCGGCGGCATGACCGCGTTCGTCGGTCCCTCCGGCGCGGGCAAGACCACCGTTTTCTCGTTGATCGAACGCTTCTACGAGCCCGATCACGGCCGCGTCCTGATCGACGGCATCGACGTGCGCGACTGGCCGCTGCGGCAGTTGCGAGCCGCCATCGGCTACGTCGAGCAGGACGCACCCGTACTGTCCGGCACTCTGCGGGAGAACCTGCTGTTCGGCGCCCCGCACGTGTCAGCGGACGAGCTCGCCGAGGTGCTGGTCACCACGCGGCTGGACAGGATGATGACGCGGCTGCCCGACGGGCTGGACACTCCGGTCGGCCACCGCGGCATCAAGCTTTCCGGCGGCGAACGCCAACGTGTCGCCATCGCCCGCGCCCTGCTGCGGCGCCCACGGCTACTACTGCTCGACGAGGTCACCTCCCAACTCGACGCGGTCAACGAGGCGGCGCTCCGCGACACCGTCGCCGACGCCTCGGTGCGCACCACCGTCCTCGTGGTCGCCCACCGACTGTCCACCGTGACCACGGCCGACCGCATCGTCGTCATGGACGGCGGCAAGGTGCGCGCGGTCGGGACCCACGCCAGCCTCGTCGCCACCGATTCCCTCTACGCCGAACTGGCCGCCACCCAACTCCTCGCCACCGTCGGCCCGGGCGTCGGAAACATCTGAAGCCACTGGTGGATGCTGGCGCTGAGTTCGAGCGGTCCTGGTCGGCCCGGTGCCCCCTGGTTCGGACTTCGGGGCCGGTTGGCTGGCAGATTGGTCGAAGATCGGGCCATCCGGGGTGGTCGCGGCGTCGAATGACCGGGTAGATGCGAGGAGAACGAGCGGGAGACGCCCAGTGCAGAAGCCCAACGTCATGCGTGAACGTGTTCGTCGGATGCCCACCCAGGAAGGCGCCGGGACCGCCCCGAACGCCGACGCCCTGCTACAACTCGTCGCTCGTGGTGACGAGGCCGCGTTCGCGCGGCTCTACGACATTCTGATCGGGCCGGTGTTCGGCCTGGTCCGGCGGGTGCTGCGGGACGACACCCAGTGCGAGGAGGTGGTCGGAGAGATCATGGTGGCGTTATGGCAAACCGCTGCACGGTATTCCCCCGAGCGGGGCAGCGCGATGACGTGGGCGTTGACGCTGGCGCACCGGCGAGCCGTCGACCGGGTGCGCTCCGCGCAGTCGGCTGTCGACCGCGAGGACCGGGTGGTGCGTGGTGAGCTGTCCCGACGGTTCGATGAGGTCACCGAGCAGGTCGGCATGCGCCGCGAACATGATCAGGTGCGCCGGGGCCTGGGCGCGCTCACCGACGTGCAACGGGAGGCGGTCATGTTGGCCTACTACGACGGCCGTACCTACCGTGAAGTAGGTGAGTTGCTCGGGACACCACCGGGCACCACCAAAACCGGACTCCGGGATGGGTTGATCCGCCTGCGCGACTGCTGGGGGGCGACCCGATGAGCCCCGACGTGCACGTTCTGACCGGCGCCTACGCGTTGAACGCCGTCAACGAGCTGGAACGCGTCGACTTCGAGCGACACCTCGCCGTGTGCGAGGCGTGTGCCGAAGAGGTCCGTGAACTGCGGGATGCCGCGGCACGGCTGGGCCGGGCCGCGGCCCTGGCCCCACCACCCGGCCTCAAGGCCCGGGTGCTGGCCGACATCGGCCAGGTCCGGCAGCACCCGCCGACGGTCGCGCCACTGCGTCTCCGCCGGCCGCCGGCGCGGTGGGCCCTGCGGCTCAGTACCGCGGCCGCCGCGGTGTTATTGGTCATCTCGGCGACGCTGGGTGTGCTTCTGGTGCGAGAGCAGCAGTCCGGCAAGGAGCGCCAGGAGATCGTGGCGATCCTGCAGGCCAACGACGCACGGGTGGTCACCGGCGAGGTGGACAACGGCGGCTCCGCGACGGTGGTGATGTCTCGCTCGCAGAACCGGGCGGTGGTGCTGACCGCCGGCATGGGCCGGCTGCAACCCGGCCAGGTGTACCAGGCGTGGATGGTCGTCGAGGACGAGAACAACCGAGACGAGATCATCAGGACGAAGTCGGCCGGGCTGGTGGCCGGCAGCCGGCTGGACATCGACGTACTCGGAGCCGCGAACGCTTTCAGCATCACGGTCGAGCCGGAAGGCGGCTCCGCGAGGCCGAACCTGGAGCGCAAGGTGGCCTACTTCAGGCTGACCTGACCGCGGCGGACGACGACCGTTCGATCCGATCTTCGTGTCGAACTCGTCCATCCTGACAAGACGTCCCCGCGCGCGCTCGACACGTCTGACGCCACTCGTCCGACCGATCAGCGGCCGCCGGCTGCGTTCCCGGCCGGCGACCGCTGTCGGTAAAGGTCAGCCGCAGCTTCCGCTGATCCACCGATGTGAGCGGAGTTCATGCTGCCAGACGTCCAGTGCACAGCTTGGTGAACATTCATTCGTCTCTGGTCACCCAGGGTTCCACTCGTCATCAATGAAGGCGTGGCGACTGGACAATTTCCCAATTGAACGCCACCGGATGGCGGTCGCGCGGTCTGGTGCGACAGACCGAAGTCCAGGAGACTGGAACAGGATCGATGTACGAACCGGAACTGATGGCCGGAACCCATACGGAATGGATAGCGATCTGATGAGTGAGGAAGATGGAGTTCGGCTTCTACTGGACAGCGTGGCGCGGGGCCGTGCGTCGGTCAACGATGCGATCGAAACGATCAGCCTGCAACGAGTGTCGGACATCCTCGTGCACGAGTTGCTCTACCGTTCTTGCGCGAACGAAGTAGCCGACGGATCCCACTCCGAGATCCCGGTGGTGCTGATCCTCGATGGACCGTCCGGCCAGGTTGAGAAGCGCATCGTCCTTGGCCACGGTGGTAGCGAGTTACCGCAGACGTTACTGCACATTGATGCGGTGGATGCCGCGATGTGTCTGTTCGGCCCGCGGGAAGCCGCGGTAGCTCCATCGCTGGTCCTGGACTGGCCGAATCTCTGGCCGGATTTAGACGCCTTTCGTCCGAAACATGTTGTGCCACCAGCCGTTCTCGAGCTCGGCTACCGGATCACGCAGACCTTGGCACGCAGAACTGACCCGGACCTTGGCCGCCTTGCGATCCAGTACGGGTCGGACAAGTGGGGGGCACACAGATACACGCCCCTCTACGAGCATCATCTGTCCAACTTCACCAATCAGCAGATTAGGCTGCTGGAGATCGGAGTCGGTGGCGGCGAGACCGCAGAGGGTGGAGCGTCGCTTCGGATGTGGAAGCACTTCTTCCCGCGCGGGCTGATTTTCGGCATCGATATCTTTGACAAGTCAGCCGTGGTCGAGCAGCGGATATCGACTCACCAGGTAGATCAGGGCGACCGCGCGGCGCTCGACTCGTTTGCACGGGAGTTCGGTCCATTCGACGTCGTGATTGATGACGGTAGTCACTACTCCAGCGATGTCATCACAAGCTTTCAGGCATTGTTCCCGCACGTGCGCCCCGGCGGGACATACGTTGTCGAGGATCTCCAGTTTTCGTACTGGCCATTTTTTGGCGGAAACCACGCGGATTTCACTGATCCGAGTACCAGCATGGGTTTTCTCAAGCAGTTGATTGATGGTCTCAATCACATGGAGCTCCTCGCTTCCGGCGAACGCGTTTCCCGGCCGACCGACGGGTGGATATCAGGCATGCACTTCTATCACAACATCGCATTCTTGGAGAAGTTCGGCAATCGGGAGCCGAGTCCGCTGGCCAGGGCGGTAGAACGCCTTGCCGACTCGAATATCGGAGGGGATGGCCTGATGCGGACATGGGAGGTTCGTGAGTGAACGGGCCAAGGCCGCGTACTGGCACAAGGGCTCGTCAACGATAGTCGCACGCGAACGCTGTGCTATCCCTTCCGCCAGAACACACCCGACCAGTCGATTCGCTCGATCGGATCAGTGACGCCGTGCGAGGCGCGGAAATCAGTCACCGCACTGCGGCAGCTGTCCAGCGCGTAGTAATCGTCGATGACGCAGAACCCGCCAGCGGAGAGCTTGCCGTACAGGAAGGTCAGCGCCTCCATGGTGGATTGGTACATGTCGCCGTCCAGCCGAAGTACTGCCAGGTCGCCAACCGGTGCCGTGGGCAGCGTTTCGGCGAAGTAGCCGGCTAGGAAACGCACCTGATCGTCGAGCAGGCCGTACCTCGTGAATCGGGACCGTACCTCGTCGATTCCGATGGCCAGAGGGTACGCCAGCTCGGCAATGTACCGCTTGGCGGCGTCAGTTCCATAGATCGCGTCCTGCGGATACCGCGCGGTGTCTGGCGCGGGCAGCCCCGCGAAGGAGTCGGCCAACCACACGATTCGGTCCTGGTCGCCCCACACTCGGAGCACGGCACGCATCAGAATGCAGCAACCGCCGCGCCACACACCGGTTTCCATCAGGTCGCCGGGCACGCCGTCGGCCAGCACCGTCTCCACGCAGCGTTGCAGGTTGTCCAGGCGGGGACGGCCGACCATCGTGTCCGCGTCCTGGTGGGCGAACTTGCCCACCCGCAGTTGCTCGGTCGAATATGGCAGGGTCAATGGCGGGGCGAGGAACACCTCCTCACCTGTGTGCCTGGTCAAACACTTCTTGAGCAGGTCGAGGTAGGAGTTGCCGATTTCCGCCCAGTGCTGTGGGTCAGATTGCGTAACCATGACAACCTCGGCAGTTGTGCCGGCAATACTCGCTCGCCGACACCCCGCTAGGCGGGCGTTTGTTCGTGATCGGCATTGATGGTGTTGAAGTCGAGGGGTTCGGTGACGGTGATCGCTGTTCCGAAATCCTGGAGAAGTTCGCATTCGGTGGCGCTGGTGTTGAGGAGCCTGATGGAGCGGATGTTGAGGTCGGTCAGGATGTGATGGATGCAGCTGTAGATGCGGGTGAGCGTGTCGTCCCGCCGGTTGGCGCAGGCTGGGCTGGGGTGGAATACGGTTCGCGGTGGGCGAGGGCGTTCTTGTGGCCGGCGCAGGTACAGCGCGACTCCACGGCCGGTGTTGGCGATCCGGGAAAGTGCGGCGTCGAGGACCTCGCGGCAGGTGCACGACGTGGCGGCGAACAGGTCGCCGGTCACGCATTCCTGGTGCGGGTAGACCAGGATGTCCTCGCCGCCCGCGATATCGCCCGTCGCCAGGACAAGGGCCTCAGTTCGATCGCTGTCCAATGTGGACCAGTAGCCGATCGCACGGAAGGTGCCGTGACGGGTGGGCAGGCGGATGTTGCCGGTGTGCGCCAGGTGCGACTCGTGCCGCAGTCGGTGACGGATCAGATCGGCGATCGAGACGATGACGAGATTGCGGCGTCGGGCGAACCGAACCAACGCCGGAAGTCGCATCATGGAGCCGTCGTCGTGGGCCAGTTCGCAGATCGCACCGACCGGGGGAAGCCCGGCGAGCCGCGCGAAGTCCACGGCTGCCTCGGTGTGGCCGGGACGGCTGAGCACACCCCCCGGTACCGCGCGGAGCGGGAAGACGTGGCCCGGGCGGTGCAGGTCGAACCGGGTACTGGTGGGGTCGGCCAGGACGCGCAGGGTGCGGGCGCGGTCCGCGGCTGAGATGCCTGTGGTGCAACCGTCGTGGGCGTCGACCGACACGGTGTAGGCGGTCGCCTTGGGGTCTTCGTTGGTGATGGTCATCGGCGGAATACGCAGCCGGTCCAAGTCGGCCGCCACCATGGGGGCGCAGATTACGCCGCTGCCGTAGCGGATCATGAGCCCGACCGTGGCGGGGGTGGCGTGGCAGGCGGCGATGACGAGGTCGCCCTCGTTTTCCCGGTCCTCGTCGTCGACAACGATAATTGGCCGACCGGCGGCGAACTCGGTCACAGCCACGTCGATCGAATCCAGCGTCCGTTCATGGCCGTGCCGCTGGGGTGGCGTGTTCACCATCAACGCACCCATCACCGCGCACCTCCTGTTGCGGCGGCGAGTTGCGGGACGAGCCAGTGCTGCTCGGCCGCCGCGCGCAGGAATGACAGGGCGCCGGCGGCCGCGCCGGGCCCGGTGATCTCGACTGGCGATTGGGGCCAGGGCAGGTCCAGACCGAGGTGCTGGAACGGATCGGGGACACCGGGTGGGAACGGTGTGACGGGGAAGCAGGAGGCCGTGGCGTCCGGTGCCAGCAGGCCGGCGGTCAGCGCTGCGGCGGCCGCGCCGGGCCCGGCCAGCAGGACCGGTGCTCGCACGGCGCGGGCACCCAGGATGAAACCCGCCAGGGCCGCGACCGCGAGCCCGGCGTATGCGGCGAGGATGTCCAGCGGGTCAGCCCCGACCGGTCCGGCGTTGTCCTGCCGGGTCGCCGCCGAGCGCGCACCCTCGGTGCTCAGAGCGGCGAACTCGGCGGGTGAGCGGTTCATCAGCCGCGCGATGATCGCGATCGCCGAACCGTCGTCGGCGGTCAGCACATCGCCCACCAGCCAGCCATGGCCGGTGGCGTGGTAGTCGCGGGCGAGTTCGATGCCGGTCTCCACCGCACGCACGAGTTCCTCCCGGAGCGGGCGTGCGGAACCGTTTGGGCCTCTTCTGGGCAGCAGGCCGGGAATCCGTGGAATCTCCCCGTGGAGTCCCACGTCCACCACGCATGCCTCGACACCCGTCGCCGCCATCAGCTCATCCATGCCGCCGCTGTCGAGGATCTTCCGGACAGACTGTTCGGCTGCGCCGTTGGATCTGTCCGTGTCCGCGGCGAACAGCGCCAGGACGCCGTACGGCACCGGTGGGTGTGATCCCGTCAGAGCCGAAAGCCGCGACACCGTCCGCCCGAGTGCTGTCGCCGGCTCGGTGTCGGACACGGGTCCGCCGCCGGCCAAGGCCGGGAATCCGGCGACGGTCTCGTCGAGCAATCGGGCCGTGGGCGCTCCGGGCAGACCTCGGTGACCGAACTCCTCGTGGTGAATGACCCATTCCAGCGGCCGGCCCCGAACCCACCGCTCCCGCGCCAGCCCGGGAGCGGCCGGAAACCGATCCACGTAGCCCAGAGACAGACACGCGATGATCTCCAGATGCGAGGGCAGCCCGAGCACCCGACTCAAGGCCGCGACATCGAAGGAGGCGACCAGGCAGACCCCGACACCTTCTGCCCGAGCCGCCAGCCACAGGTTCTCGATCGCGTAGCACACCGAACGAACCAGTGCCTCCGACCCGTCCGGCGTGCCAAGGGTGTACCAGCCACCACGGGTCGGATCACAGGTAACCACCACGCAAACCGGAGCTCGCACGATGGCATCGATCACAATCCGGTTGAACGCCGCCGCGCGGCTGGCCGGCAGCGTCTCCGCATAGGCCGCCCGGCATCGACGCATCTCCTCCTGTATCCGACTCCGCCGGGCCGGTGACCGGATCACCAGAAAGTCCCACGGCTGGGCCATACCGACGCTCGGCGCCCGATGAGCGGCCGCGAGCACCCGGGTCAACACCGCATCAGGAACCGCATCAGGCAGAAACCCCGTCCGAATATCCCGCCGTTCCTCGATCACCCGGTAAATCGCAGCACGATCCGGGTCAGAATATGACCAGCTCATACATCACCAGCGCGATCATTAGCTCCTCAGGGAACACGCCACCCTGCCGCCGACCACACTCGACTGTCAACTCACCATTTGCTTCGCGTCACTTCCCAATGTATTCCGGAGTTGATGATCACTGGACTGGACAGCGCCCGTTCATACGGAATACGCACGGTGCGGGGGACTGTTCACCCGGCGGCGGGTCCGGGCTCCGCGGGTTGGTGGTGTCAAGCTGAGTTGCGAATCGTGCGCGGTTCCCAGCGAGATTCCCGCCGCCTCGGCGATCTCGCGCAGCGACGCGTCCGGCCGCGTCGACATCAGGTCGCCGGCGCGCTGGCGCCGATCTCCGCCGTCGATCGGCCGAACCCGCCCGTCCCGGCCGATCCGCGTGTGCAACTGGGCCTTCTCCCCAGTTGACCGCCGCCTCGATCTCCCGCTCACCACGAAGCGCGACCGCCTGTATGCGATGGACGCAGCTCGTCAATGGGAATCAATGCTGACTCACATCGTCCGGAAACGCCCAGATCCCCGTGGCACCACAACTGGCCAAGTCTCTCGAACCCGGGTCCAGTAACCCTCATCGGATCCTCCTCGACCGCTGACACGCACAAGGTTCCATCAAGATGACACCCCTGATCGACCCGGATCACAACACCGCGTACCGCCACACGGAACACAATTTTCGACGTACCAGGCCTCATGGGGTGTCGGCGATCTGGGCGACCAGGAAGTCGAGCCGTTGCTCCTGTCCGTCCGGGGGGATGCGACCGCTGTCTGACAGGACGGCCATGCCGTGCAATGCGCTCCAGGTGACCTCGGCGAACAGTTCGCGTTGATCGTTGTCCGGGTGGAAGCAGCTGACGAACTCGTCGAAAGCAGCCCGCAGCGGGGGCGGTGTCTCGGCGCTGGCGAACGTCAAGTCGGTGGGCAGGATGAACATGGCCTGGTACAGGGCGGGGCGCTCGGTCGCGAACCGCAGGTAGGCGCGGCAGACGGCGCGCAGGGCCGGTCCGGGTTCGCCGGCGGCCTGCCGGGCGCGGCGCAGCTGGGTGGCGAGTTCGCTGAATCCGGCCAAGGCGACGGCGCTGACGATCGCGTCCTTGCCGTTGAAGTGGCTGTAGAGCACCGGCTGGCTGTACTCGACGCGCTCAGCCAGCCGTCGCGTCGTCACTGCCTCCCAGCCTTCGGTCTCGGCGAGTTCGCGCGCGGCGGTGATGATCAGCTGATGGCGGTGGGCGCGTTCACGTTCGCGGCGCTCGCTGATGGCGGACATGCCGGCATTCTAGCAACGCTAGACATCCTTTCAAGGGCCGGGTACCGTCGCTATCACTGCTAGCGCCGCTAGCAGCGGCACCGTCATCAAGGGGGAAGGAACCCATGCTCACCAACGTCGCCACCGTGCTCGCCGGACTGATCGGCGTAGCCATGATCGTCATCGGCGCGCGCGCCTTCTGGGCGCCACAGGCCGCAGTCGGTTTTGGCATCCCCGACACGCCGACCGAAGACCGCGCCTTCCGGGCATGGCTGTCCGTCAAGGCCGTGCGCGACATAGGTTCGGGGGTTTTCATCGTCATCGTGCTGGTTGCGGCGACACCCCAGGTGCTGGGCTGGCTCATGCTGGCCGCCACCGGCATACCCGTCGGCGACGCACTGATCGTGTTACGCAGCAACGGCCCCAAGGCGATCGCTTACGGCATCCACGGGGCCACCGCCGTAGTGGTGCTGGCGATCGGCGTGCTCCTGCTCATCGGGTAACCTGCCCGCGTGCGCGGGTGCCCATCCAGCGCAACGCGTGTTTCAGCTGCGGCGCCAGCGGTCGCTCCACGTAGCGGTGCACCAGCCAGGCGATCAGGATCATCAAGCCGGCGACCACGGGTACGAGCAGCGGCGGCGGCACATGCCACTGAAACAGGTAGAGCAGCGCGCCGCCGAGGTCGAGGTGCAGCAGGTACAGCGGGTAGGTCAGCGCGCCGCCGACGACCAGCCAGCGGCCCCGCACCCAGCTGAGCCAGCCGAGCCCAACCGCGACGATCAGCAAGAACCACACCGCCAGCAGCACGATCACCGGGCCGTTCGGGATGATCTCGCCTGCCTTGGACTCGAGCTGGTTTCGATGGATGACCGCCGGCAGCGCCAGCACGAAGGAGACGGCCACGATCGCCCACGACGCGACCGTGGGCCCGAACCGGAACATCAGATAGCACCCGATGCCCGCGGTGAACAGCGGCGCGTAGTCGGTCATCAGGACAAGCTGGACGGCGCCGTGCACTGCGCCGCCCACGGGGAGAAAAGCCTGCGCCACCGCCGCCGCGCCCAGCCACAGCGCGCAACAGGCGACCACCCGGCGGTAGCTCAGCCCCCACCACACCAGCAGCGAGAACAGCAGGTAGAACCGCAGCTCCGCCCACAGGGACCAGTACACGTCGGCGAGCTGCGGCACCCCGACCGCGTCCTGGAACATCGTGAGGTTGACCAGGACGTCAAGCGTGGTCGGCCGCCAGGGCAGGCCGGGAAAGACGGCCAACCCCGCGGCGACCACCAACACCGACAGCCAGTACGCGGGGTACAGGCGGACCGCGCGGGACAGCAGGAACGACCCCACCCCGCGATCCCAGCTGCTCATGCAGATCACGAAGCCGCTGATCAGGAAGAACAGGTAGACACCGAGCCACCCGTACGCGAACGTCTGCGCGGGGACCACGTCGACGGCCGGGCGCTGCCAGATCCGGTCCATCGTCGTGAAGTGGTACGCGAGGACCGCCATCGCGGCGAGGAACCGCAGGCCGTCGAGCACCTCGAGACGGGGACCCGCCGCGACACGGGGTTGCGGCGCGGTCCTGTCGAGGACCGTGCCGCGCACCGTGTCCGGCATCGTGCCGTGTGCCATCCCCCCGCCTTCCCCGCCGACGACAGCTGCCCTTTACACGTGGACAGGCCGCGAGCGGTTCAGCACAGACGGTTCAGCACAGACGGTTCAGCGCAGATGGTTCAGCGGCGGCGGGTCCTCGGCGGGGGCGCGGGCAGTGCCCGCCGGTCCACTTTGCCGTTCGCGGTGGCGGGCAGCTCGGGCAGCGGCACGTACCGCAGCGGCACCATGTGGTCCGGCAGGTGGGTGGCGAGATGTGCCCGCAGCTCCGCGTCCACCGGGCTCGCACCCGGTTCCCCGACCACGTAGGCGACCAGTGCCGGGGTCGCGCCCAGGTCCGTGCGCAGCAGCACCACCGAGTTCGCGACCGCGGCGTGCCGGTTCAGCACCGACTCGATCTCGCTCAGCTCCACGCGCTGGCCGCGGATCTTGACCTGCGTGTCGATGCGGCCCACGTAGTTGAGGTGCCCCTCCGGTGACCACCACACCTCGTCACCGGTGCGGTACACGCGTTCCCGCCTGCCCGCGACCTCGACGTGCGGGAACCGTTCCGCCGTCAGGTCGGGCCGGGACGCGTACCCGCGGGCCAGGCAGTGTCCACCCAGGACCAGCTCGCCGGGCACCCCGAGCGGCGCCAGGTCCCCGGCCTCGTCGAGGACGTACGCCACCACGTTCGTGATCGGGCGGCCGATCGGCACCCCGTCGGCGGGCTCCGGGCGGCGGCACGGCCACGCCGTCACGTCGATCGCCGCCTCGGTCGGGCCGTACAGGTTGTGCACCTCGACGTCCGGCAGCGCGGCGGTCAGCTTGTTGACCATCTTCGGTGGCAGGGCCTCGCCGCTGCAGATCACGCGGTGCAGCGACGTGCACCGCGCCACCTCGTCCTCCGCGACGAACAGCGCCAGCATCGACGGTACGAAGTGGACGGTCGTGACCCGTTCGCGCTCGATCAGCCCGGCCAGCTCCTGCGGGTCGCGGTGGGCCTCCGGGGGTGCCACCACCAGCCGCGCACCGGCGGCGAACGCCCACAGCAGCTCCCACACCGACACGTCGAAGGTGTACGGCGTCTTGTGCAGGACCACGTCGTCCACACCGAGCCGGTACTCGTCCTGCATCCACGCGAGCCGGTTCGCGAGGCTCGCGTGCGTCATCTCCACACCTTTGGGCTGCCCGGTCGAGCCGGACGTGAAGATCACGTACGCCAGGCCGTCGATCGAGGTGCG
>NZ_DASUCC010000010.1:0-49777 GCF_035762905.1 Actinophytocola sp. | reverse complement strand
CTCTTCCGCAAACCGGAAACCGATATCGCTGAATTTGTCATGGCACTACCATCCCGACCCCACCCGCCACACCCCTGACACACCCCTGACACCACCACTGACACCGCGCCCCCCCACGTCACCGCAGGTCAAAGCCATGTGCGAGGACAACGCGCCCCAGGGTTGGTCTCTGGGTGGGGTCCGGGTGGTTCCCGATGTGGCGGTCGCGTCGCTCTGCGCATAGTCGGGGATATGCGAAAACTCAGTCCGGTGTGCACATGCCAATGCCCTTGGACCCAACCCCTTCTCGCCGGCCCCACACCCGACTTCCCCGAGATCACCTTCCACCACAATCTCAGAAGCTGATGCGGGCCCACGGCATCGTGGGGTGGGCGGGGTCGTACTCGATGTAGACGGGTTCGGAGGTCGCGTCCACGAAGTACAGCTTGTCCTTGCCGGCCGTCACCTTGAGGGCGTGGAAGGTGTCGCGCAGCGAAACGAGCGCCTGGTTGCGGAACTCCACCACACCGTTGCGACCGGCCGTGAGGATGACGCGGTCGTCCAGCGTGGCGACGTCGTACAGTTGCAGGTCGTCGTCGTGGGCGAGCGCGATGAGCCCGCCGGCGGTGCCGTGCAGCAGTCGGCCGTCCATGCTGCAGGCGAGCAGGGCCCCGTCGGGGCCGATGCAGCAGCCGGTGAAGGTTTCGTCCGCGGTGCCGCCGGCGGGGTTTTCCATGGTGCTCCAGGCATTGCCGTCGTAGTGCAGCAGCGTGGCGTTCTCGCCGACGGCGTACACGTCATGCGGCCCGGTGCCGGCGAAGGCCCGTACCTCGCCCGGCGCCGTGAACGTCTGCCGCCATTCCTCGCCGTTCCACTGGTAGATGTGTCCGCGGTGAACGGCGACGAACACGTCCGCATCGCCCGTGCCCCACAGCGGCCCCAGCGTGGGCGCATAGCCTTCCTCGCGCAGGTCCGGCAACGTGGTCACGGTCCACCGCAACGTCGGATCATGGGCGACGGAATCGAGGCCGTCCTGGCGCGGTTCGGGCCACCGCACCGAGGCGCTGGTCCACACGTTGCCGTCTTCGCTCGAAGCCCAGAGCGCGCCCGTCGGGGATCCCCAGAAGGCACGCAGGATGTCGTTCGTGCTCAGCACCGCTTCCAATACCGTGTGCCGCTCGCCGTCGGTGCGCTGGATGTGGCCCACGCCGTTGCCACCGTCGCCCTCCTCGTAGTCGACGAACAACAGGTACAGCGCTCCGTCCCGCGGGATGATCGCGACGATTTCACTGATGCGTTCGCTCATGGCGGGTTCCTCACCTCGTCCCGGGTTGGCGCACCGCGCCGGCGCGACCGGCCACCTTGATCACCCGAGCATGCTTTCAACGAAGGGCGGCCCCGGCAAGGACAATCGCTGCCGGTCCCGGCCGCGGACTCCCGCCCGCGGCCGGGCCGGTTCAACGAACTCCTACGCACACTTGTCGAAAGTCGCGAAATTGTATCCCAGTTGGTGCACATCGCCGGAAATGCTCATGCTCCATATGCCATCGCCGCCGCGCCGGAAATTGACGCTGTTCCCAGAACTGCCGGTATACCTGTACGCGTTGCCGCCCAGCGGGACAAGAGATTCACTGGCCGTGGTGAACGCCCCGTTTCCAGCAATGCCATCGTTGGGAAGTCCGCGGGCACTCTTCCAGCTCCTGGTCGCGGCGCTTGTCTGCGGTCCGAAGATGCAGTCGATCCCCGACCAGGGAAGGTTGCCATCTGCCCAGAGGATCTGCTGCCACATCGCGACGACGTTATTGTGTGAAAAGGTCGAACTGGAGATGGGGCCTTCATCGGTCCAATCGTCCTCCCACGCACCGACCCCCAGGACGTAGCCCTGGCTGGGGTTGGCCGACGCCGGCGTTGGCAGGATGACCACGGTCGCCGCGGTGGTCAAGGCAATCAAGGCGGCTGCGGCGAGTCGTTTCTTCAGATCAGTTTTCTTCATTCGCTGGCTCCTCACGGCTTCGGGGAAGGCGGGTTGTCCACTGTCAGGTACAGGTACGGAAGTTGTAGCCGGCGAGCCGGTGAACGCCGTCGTCGTAGAATCCGAACCGACCCTCCGAGTCGATGGTGATCCAGGCAACGCGCACGTCGCCCCGGTAAATGTACGTTTCCAGAACATCGGACCAAACAATGTCGTTTCCCGCGATCCTGAAGGCGTTGATACCGGCCTTTCCGTCGTCCGGCAGGTTCCTTGTGCGCTTCCATGCCGCGGTGGCGTTCGCCGTGTCCGGGCCGAAGATGCCGTCGATGCCGGCGTTGTCGAGTTTCCCGTCGGCCCACAGGATCTTCTGCCACAGGCAGGTCGCGTTGGAGAGTGCGTGTCTGCTGGTCGACAAGTCGCCCTCGTCCAGCCACCAGTCGTGGGAATGCACGTAGGCCCGCCCGCTGTGGTCTCCGCTCGCGGCGGCCGGAGACGCGCTCAGGCCCAGCACCGTCGCGACCGACACCGCCACCGTGATGGCCGCCGTGCCGAGTCTTTTGAGTTGCACGATTCACTCCTTCGCTCCGGATGTTCGGACATGCCGATTTCACCGGGTTCGGGAGTTGATGAGCATCCCCGTTCGCGGTTTTATCAACCGCCATCTTTGGTAGGCGGCCCGCCGGCCTGCGTCTTATCAACGCGACGAGCAGGTCGGGCGGTAGGGGGTGCTGGGCAGGAACTTCGTCCATTCCTCCGGGGAAAGATCGCGGTCGAGGGTGTCGCAGATGGTGGTGATGGCAGTGGGCGGATCGGTGTCCCACAGGGTGATCGTCTTGTCGGTGCTCGCGGTGGCCAGCGTGCGGCCGTCCGGGCTGTAGGCGACGGCGATGACCGGCCCGGCGTGGCCGGTGAGGGTGGCGAGCCGGGCACGGGCCGCCGTATCCCAGATGTCGACGGTGCGTTCGACGCTGCCGGTGGTGAGGGTGCGGTTGTCCGGGCTGAACGCGATGCTGTTGAGCGTTTCGGCCTGGGCGAGGGTGGTCGGGGCGGCGCGCTGCTGGCGGATGTCCCAGAGGGAAACGGTTCCATCGATGCCGGCGGTGGCGAGGGTGCGGCTGTCCGGGCTGAAGGCGAGGCCGCGGGCGATCGCGTTGTGCGGCAGGGTGGCGATGTGGGTGTGCGTGCCGGCGTTCCACAACTCGGCGGTCTGACCGTGGCTGGTGGCGGCCAGGGCGTGACCATCGGGGCTGAACACGACGCTGTTGAGAACGCTGCCGGCGGTAAGGGTGGCCAGTCGGGTGTGCTGTCGGGTGTCCCACAGGATGAGTTGCTGGTCGGTGCTGACGCTGGCGAGCGTGCGTCCGTCCGGGCTGAACGCCACATCCCGGATCTGGTCGGTGTGCCCGCGCAGGTCGGCCGTCTTGATCGGGTTCGCGGGGTGAGTGACGTCCCAGAGAGTGAGGGTCTGGTCCTGGATGGTGGCGGCTTGCTGCGGTGAGCCGCCGCCGACGGCGAGCAGACGCCCGTCGGGACTGAACGTGACGGTGGTCAGCGGCCCTGGCTGGACCGGCATGGTGCCCGACAAAGTGCGTTTCTCCCGATCCCAGAGCAGGACGGTGCGGTCAGCGCTGGCCGAGGCCAGGGTGCGGCCGTCGGGGCTGAACCCGATGGCCGTGACCGTTTCGGTGTGGCCGGTGAGCGGGATGCGGGTGGGGTCCCAGAGGATGACCCGGCTGTTCTCCTCGCCCGAGGCCAGCAGCGGCAGGTGGGGATGGAACGCGAGGGTGTAGATGAAGTTCGCGTGGCCGGTGAGCCGGACGCGGAGCGAACGGTGGGCGAGATCCCACAGGATGATGGTGCGGTCGTGGCCGGCGGAGGCCAGGGTGCGGCCGTCTGGGCTGAACGCCACGACTCTGACCTCGTCACTGTGTCCCGTCAGGGTGGCCACCGGGGCGCGGCGGACGGTGTCCCACAGTTTGACCGTCTGGTCGGGACCGGTGGAGGCGAGCAGGGCGCCGTCTGGGCTGAACGCGAGGGAGTCCACGGACCGGGTATGGGCTGTGATCGTTGCCAGTTTGGCGCCGGTTGTGCTGTCCCACAGCGTGATGGCGCCTTGGCCGCCGCCGGTTGCCAGCATGTCGCCGGCCGGGCTGTAGGCGACCGTTTGTGCCGGCCCGGTATTGCCGACCAGCCGTCTGATGGGCAGTCGCGTGTGCAGGTCCCACACGACGACGGTGTGGTCGAGGCTGGCCGAGGCCAGGGTCGCGCCGTCGGGGCTGAAGGCGATCGCCTTGACCGCGCGGGTGTGCGCGGCGAGGGTGGCCACGGGGGTTCCGGTGTTGGCGTTCCACAGCATGACCATGCTGTCGTCGCCGCCGGTGGCCAGCAGCTGCCCGTTCGGGCTGAAGGCAAGCGCGCGCAGCCAGGTGTTGTGTTCGGTAAGGACGGTTCGATGGTCGCGCCGTTGGAGATCGACCAGCGCTAGGGTGTGGTCTTTGCTGACGGAGGCCAGACGTTTGCCGTCCGGGCTGAAGGCGATCCGGCTGATGGCGTCGGTGTGACCGGTCAGCTCACCCTGATAGGCCCCGTGTGCGGTGATCGTGAGCAGCGCGCTGCGGGCTTCGGTGGTCGGCGCGATGCGGTACGCCTCGGTGGCGAGCAGCATCGCTGTGCCGGGTTGGGTTTCGAACAATCCGAGCGCCTGGGCGGCCAGTTGCCGGGACGTCGCGCCCTTGGCGACCTGGTCGGCCCGGCGCCGCTGGTCCAGGGCTACGACGCCCATGGTGGTTGCCGCCACGAGCAACACGGCCAGCGCGCCGGCCAGCAACCGCAGGCGCCGGTGATTGCGCACGGTCGCGGCGCGTTCGGCGTCCTCGGCATGGATGCTGGCGGTCACGAAGGCCCGCTCGGCGGGGCTCAGATCGTCCTCGGCGCCATCCGTCGCAAGCCAGTCCCGAGTCAGCACCAACCGCGCACCCCGGTACAGCGCACCGGATTCGTGGCCGAGCTCGGCCCAGGCGTGCGCGGCGACGGCGAGCTGCTGGTGGAACCGCAGCCGTTCGCGGTCGTTCTCGATCCAGTTCTTGAGCCGGGGCCATGCGGTGATCAGCGCCTCGTGCGCCAGGTCGACCGTATCGCCGTCAAGGGAGACCAACCGCGCGCGAGCCAACTGGTCCAACACCACCGTGGCGTCGTCGGGCGCGGTGTCGATGAGTTCGACCCGCTTGGCCGGCCGGCGGGTGTCGGGACCGTCCTGGCCCGGCGTGACCAGCCGCAGCAGCAGCCGGCGGGCCACGGCGGCCTGGGCGGATGAGAGCCGGACGTAGAAGTCCTCCGCGGTGCGCGTCAGCGCGCCGTGCACACCGCCGGCAGCCTCGTACCCTTCCATCGTCAGTGCGCGGCCACGGCGCCGTTGCCAGGTCTCGGCCAGCACATGCGACAGCAACGGCAATCCACCGGGCTCGCCGGCGACCTCGTCGATCAGTCGTGCGGTCAGCGCGCGTTCGACGACGAGCCCCTCGGCCGTGGCCGGTTTCACGATGACCTCGCGTAACTCGCCCCGGGTCATCGGGCCGACCAGCAGATGCGCCCGCGCGACGGCAGTGGCCAGCCGACGATGTTCGGCGCACCGGCCGTAGAAATCGGCTCTGATGGCCACGACCACCCGCAACCGGCTCTGCGGGCGCCGGGCGGCGAGGAGCAGGCCGATGAACCGGTCCTGTTCGCGTAGATCGCGGCAGAGCGTGAACAACTCCTCGAACTGATCCACGATGACGACGGTCTCCGGGGCGTCGTCCGCGGCTCGGACCAGGTCGGCGTACTGGCTGGCGGGATGCGTACCAGGAGTGAGGATCCGAATGGTCGCCGGGTTTGCGGTGTTTCCCAGCGCCGGTATGAGACCGGCCCGCAACAGCGAGGACTTCCCGCTGCCCGATGGCCCGACGAGCGCGACGAAACGCTGCTCGCGCACCATCGTCAGCAGGCTGTCGACCAGCCGGTCCCGACCGAAGAACCGGTCCCGGTCGCCCGGCTCGAACCGCGCCAATCCCAGGTACGGCGACACCGTTTCGCCGGACTCGGCTCGTTGGCCGCTCAGATCGTCGACGGCCTGACGCCACCGCCGTTTCCAATCCTGAACATCCCCACCGCACGCCGTCACGTACGCCATCGCCACCGGCAACGTCGGCAGCTGCCGACCCGCGGCGGCCTGGGAGAGCGCCGGAGCCGAATACTCGACCCGCTGGGCCATCGCCCGATACGTCAACCCACTGTCCTGCCGTAACAGGCGCAATTGGTAAGCGAACCGCTCAACCGGCCCGGTGGCCGGATCCAACGGATTCTCTTGCCGACCCATCCCGGCTCTCTCCCCACGGCGCGTCGAACATCGCCCGTCGAAGTAAACACCGCCGGCATCAATCCAAGCGCGCTGCGTAGTTGGTCAGCAGCCGAACCGGACCGCTTATCAATCGAACCGGACCGAAGTGATCACCAGGGGAGGGCGGTCAGCATGCTGCCACGGTCGAAGTCCGGTTCCTGACCCGCGCAGCGCTGTCCTTCGGTGCCGTGAACCGACAGGCTTGTCCCAACAGCGAAGCGGGCCCCCGGACTCCGGGGACGGTCTCAAGGAAAGGAACGCGAAGTGATCTTCGATGCGTCGTTCACTTTTGCAAACGCGGATTACTACGCACCGCTCGCCGCGGCCGACCCTGGGCTTCGCTACCTGCCGAGCCGTCCGCCGGCCGGTTGGGTCCGGCGGGACTTCGACGTGTGGACCGAGTGGGCACCGCCCGGTGCGCATGTTCCGGAGCAGGGGTGGAAGGTGCACGTCTCGGCGGCGCTGGTCCATGCCCAGGTGGTGCTGGACGTCGTGACCGCGGCCTGCGCGGATCACGGCGTGCCGTTCAAGCACCTTGCGGGGCGGAACTTCTTCCTCGGGTTGCACGGGAAGCATGCCAACCGGGCACAGAGCGGGAAGTTCTGCGCCGCGTATCCCCAGACTCCGGAACTCGCCGGCGAGTTGCTGCGGCGGCTGGAACACGATCTGGCCGGCGTTTCCGGGCCTTATGTGCTGACCGACCGCCGGTTCGGCGCCTCGGCGTGCGTCTCCTACCGGTACGGCAGCTTCCGCGGCGGCGGGCGGATGGAGGCGGACGGAACCACCACGCACACCGTACGCGCGGTGGACGGGTCGGAGGTTCCGGACGAGCGCCGGGCGGAGTTCCTGCTGCCGCCAGGAGTCGTCGACCCGTTCGCGCCGGTCGAACCGCTTTCCGTTGACGCTCCGGTGAGCTTCGGCGGCTACACCTTCGACGCCGTGCTGCAGCACAGCAACGGCGGCGGTGCCTATCAGGCAAGCAGCGCGGACGGCACGACGGTGTTCATCAAGGAGGCCAGGGCGCACAACGGTTACTCCGGCGACGGCCTGGACGCCCGCGCGCGGCTGCGCCGCGAGTACCTGACCCTGCGCGCCCTGCACGCGGCCACGCCGGGGCTGTGTCCCGAGCCGCTGGACTACTTCAGCCACTGGGAGCACACCTATCTGGTGACCGAGTTCGTGCCCGGCCGGCAGTTGGTCAAGTGGATGCTGACCAACACCCCGGCCATCAAGGTCGGCCAGCGGCCGCAGGACTTCGCGGACTACTACCGGCGCTGCATGTCCATTCTGGACCAGCTCACCGCGACCGTCGCCCGGCTGCACGCCCTCGGCTACGTGTTCGTGGACCTGAACTCGCGCAACGTCATGGTCGATGACGACGACCGCATCCGGCTGATCGACTTCGAGAGCGCGCGGAGTGCCGGCGAGCACATCCGGGCGATCGGCACCCCGGGCTACCTGCCGCCGGAGGCCACCGACCCGAAGCGGGTCGCCGCCATCGCGCCCACTCACTACGACAACTACGGGCTGTCGGCGATCGCCCAGATGCTGCTCTTTCCCTTGCATCCCTTCGCGGAGCGCAGTCCGGAGGTGCTCGACCATCTGCGGGCCGGGCTGGCCGAGCTGGCACCGGTGCCGCCCGTGCTGTGGCGGGCCGCGACCAGGTTCCGGCCGGCCGGGCGACGCCGCGCGCTGCCCCGACCGGACGAGGTGCGCGCCGACCCGCTGACCCACCTCGGCTGGCTGCGCGACCGCACCGCGGACGCGCTCGAAGCGATGGCCGAGCCGGACCAGCCGCACCGGATCTATCCGTGCGCCCCGGACGGGTACCGGACCAACAACCGCTGCGTGGCCCACGGCACCGCCGGTGTGCTGCACGCGTTGCGGCTGGCCGGCCGGGAGATCGACCCGAAGATCGTGGCCCGGCTGCGCGACGACTCGCTGCGCGGCCGGGACGACCTGCCGCCCGGACTGCTGTTCGGCACCGCGGGCATCGCCTGGGTGCTGGCCGACCTCGGCGAGCGGGACGCGGCCGGGGAGTTGCTGGCCGCGGCCGGGACGCACCCGCTCGCCGGCCGGTCGGCGACGCTGGCCGGCGGTGCCGCCGGGGTCGCGCTGGCCGAGTTGGCCGCGTACTGCCGCGACGACGATCAGAACCATCTCGACCGGGCCGCCGGCCTGCTCGAGGCGGTTCCGGACGGGCCGGAACTGGCCGGCCGGCTCGGTCGCGACGATGCCGCCGGGCTTTCCCAAGGCCGGCCTGGGCTCGCGCTCGCGCTCTACTACCTCGGCCGGCTCGGCGGTGATCCGGACCACCTCGACCGTGGCCTCCGGCTGCTGCACGAGGAACTGGCGCACGCCGTGCCATGGGAACGCGGCGCGCTGGGCTTCCGAGTGTCTACTTCGGACAAGCGAACCATGCCCTACCTGTACGCGGGCAGCGCCGGTTATGTCCACGTGCTCGCCAGGTATCTCAGCGTCCGGGCCGAGCCGGAGCTGGCGGCGGTGCTCGAGCAGTGCCTTGCCGGACTGGCCACCCGGTTCACCGTCAGCGGTGGGCTGTTCCAAGGGCAGGCCGGGCTCGCGTTGGTGCAGAGCGACATCGCGGCTCTGCTCGGCCGCCCGGAGTTGGCGGCCAGAGCGATCGACTCCGGCCGGGCGCTGTTCCAGTACGCCATTCCGGGCCCGACCGGCGTGCGCTGGGCGGGCGGCTACGGCTACCGGTTCAGCGCCGACCTGTGGAGCGGATCGGCCGGTGTGCTGCTGACGCTGCACCGGTTGGTCTCCGGCCAACGCGATCCGCTGTTCACGCTGGACGAGCACGTGCGGACCGGACAACAGACTTCGGCACCGATCAGCGGTGCCGGGAGATAAGAAGGAGAACGACGATGACCGAGGTTCTGAAGCTGCAGGCCGAGAACGAGCCGGAGACCACCGAGGACGCTCCGGTGAGCACGATCAGCACCGGCTGCTGCGGCCGGCCCGAACTCGGCTCCGAGTGACCTCGACCAACCACCAACTCTGACGAAAGGAGAATGACGATGACCGAGATTCTGAAGCTGCAGGCCGAGAACGAGCCGGAGTCCAATGAGGACGCTCCGTTCAGCACGATCAGCACCGCGTGCTGCGGCCCGCGCGAGACCGTGGAGTAACACCTGCTACGGCGCGCACCGCCCGGCCCGACGGTCGAGCAGTGCCGCTGCCGGTGACCGGGTGCGGCGACTCCCCCGCCGCACCCGGTCCGTGGTTCGACCCCAATCCATCTCCCGGAGGACGAAGTCATGAACGAAACCCTTTCCCTTGCCGAGCTGCCCTTCGACGAACCGATCGAGGACGCGCCGATCAGCGCGCTGTCCGTCGCCTACTGCGAGGACGCCTTCTTCGGCTGACCGATTCCGGCCACATCCACAAGGAGACGCCATGTTCGCCACCATCGGCGACGACATCGACGGCCCGCAGAGCGATCGGGAGACCCCCGTCCCGCTCACCCTGCCCCGGACCCCGGCCGGCTGCCTCGGCCGGCACTCCGGAGGCCCGCGATGACCACGGCCACCGTGGCCGACCGGGACCTGCGCCGGTTCCTGGCCGGCCAGGTGGCCTCGGTCTTCGGCACGTCGCTGACCAGCACCGCGATGTCGGTCATCGCGGTGGTCGGTCTCGGGTCCGGGCCGGCCGAGGTCTCGCTGATCATCGGTGCCGGAGTGTTGCCGGCGCTGGTGTTCGGCCCGGTGATCGGCGTGCTGCTGGACCGGGTGCGGCGGCCGCGCCGGATGCTGATCGGCACCGACCTGACCGCGGCGGTCGCGGTCGGCGCCGTGGCACTGGTCGGACTGGCCGGCATGCTGAGCATCGCCGTGCTGATCGCGCTGAACCTGGTGCTCGGCTGCACGCGGATCGTCATGGAAGGCCTGTACTTCTCCCACCTGAACGGGCTCGGCGTTTCCGACCTCGGGCGTGCCCGCGGCCGGCTGCAGTCGGCCGAACTGGTCGCCGGCGCGGCGGCCGGCGGGGTGGCCGGCCCGCTCGCCGCGGCCGTGAGTGCCGCCCTGCTGTTCCTCGGCGACGCGCTCACCTACCTGATCAGCGCGGCGTTCCTGATGTCGCTGCGCTCGCCCGACAAGCGCAGCGCGCGGGCACCGGAACGCAAGGGAGTCGCCGCCGAGCTGCGGGACGGGTTCCGCGTGGTGCGCGAGCATTCGGTGCTGGCCGGATTTCTCGGCTATGTGCTGATCGCCGAGCTGGCCACGGGCGGGATCAGTGCCCAGCGGGCGGTCTTCCTGCTCGACGAGCTCGGCCTTCCGGTCGCGTTGTTCACCGTTCCCGCGATCGCGGCCACCCTGCTCGGCGCCGTGGGCGCGCTGCTGGCCCCGCGGCTGCTGGCTCGTGGCGTGCCCGCGCGGCGGCTCGTCCTCACCGGACTTCCCATCGCGGCCGTGCTCATGACGGCGTTGCCGCTTGCCGGCGGCGGGATCGGCCCGACGCTGGCGATCGCGGCGGTCGGCATCGCGACTCCGGCCCTGTTCGGCGCCATGTCCAACATCGCCCTGGTCACCATGATCAGTGCGGACATCGGCGACGAGTACTTCGCCCGGATCACCACGTTGCTGGTCTCGGCGGGAACCCTGTCCGGCCTTGCCGGACTGCTGCTCGGCGCCGGGCTCGGCGAGCGGGTCGGGCTCCGCGCCGGGATCTGGCTGTGCGTCGCGCTCGGCGTGCTCGCCGCCGCCGTACTGGTGATCGTCGCCGGGCGGGCCCGCCCGGTCCGGCCCGCGCCCGTGCACACCGGTCCCCGTATTCGCATCGATCCATTGAGGACACTCGTGATTGCCAACCGTTACCCCCAAGCGCACCGGGACGACGCCGTCGACGTCATGCACGGGCATCGTCTCGTCGACGCCTATCGCTGGCTGGAGGATCCGGACCGGCCGGCCACCCGGCGCTGGCTGGCCGGGCAGCGTGAGCTCGCAGAGGACTACATCGCCACCCTGCCGGGTCAACGGCGACTCGGTGGGCTGCTGCGCAGCCTGCTGGCCGGACCGACCGCCTCGCCGGTCAAGTCCGCCGGCTCGGCACGGTTCCGGGTGGGCCGGACCCACGACGACGCCCCCTGGGTGGTCCAGGTCGCCGACGAGCCGGACGCGGCCTGGCGCACCGCGATCGGCCCGGAACAGTTGGGGGACAACGCCACCGTGCGTCGCTGGCAGCCTTCGCCGTCCGGCCGGTTCCTCGCGATGCAGGTGGTGTACGCCGGCGCCGAGGACAGCACGCCGCTGATCCTCGTCGACGTGCCGGCCGGGGCGATCCGCGAGCGCTGCGAGCTCACCCGGTACACCCCGGTCGCCTGGCGGGCCGACGAGTCCGGCTACTTCTACGTTCGGCGCCCGGGCGACCGGGCGGGGGCCGGGGTGTACTTCCACCGGATCGGCACCGGAATCGACCAGGACCTGTTGCTGCTCGGCGACGACAACCCGTTGACCCGCTACCACATCACGCTGTGGCACGACCGGTGGTTGGTGGTCAGTGGCCGGATCGGCGCCGGGCGGGCGAGCATGACCCGGATCGTCGACCTGGCCGGAACCGCGCGGCCCGCCGAGCTTCCGTTGCCCCCGGTGTCGGCCGCCGGGCTGTCGGTCGACCGGCGTGGCCGGATCCTCGCCATCTCGACCGAACGTGCCGAGTGCGGGGAGTTGCTGGTCGTCGAGCCGGACGGCCGAGGCGGCTGGGGCCAGGCGGCGGTGCTGGTGCCGGACGCGGCTCCGGCCGTCCTCACCTCGGTGAACCTCGCGGACGACCGCATCGTGGCGCTGTACACCCGGGACGGGTACAGCGAGATGGCCATCCACGACGCCAGGTCCGGCCGCCGGATCCGCGACGTCGAACTGCCCGGCGAGGGCACGGTGGCCGCCGTCGGGCAGACCGACGACCCGGCGACGCTCGCGGTGAGCTACGTGGACTGGGTGACCCCGCTTTCGGTGTGGCGGCTGGACATCGAGACCGGGCGGGTCACCCCGGCCGCGCCGGACATCGTGCGGCACGACGAGGTCGCGGTGCTGCGGACCACCTACCGGTCGTTCGACGGAACCGAGGTGCCGCTGACGCTGCTGACCCGGCACGACTCGGCCACCGGCCCGCACGCGCCGGGACCCACCGTGTTGACCTGCTACGGCGGCTTCGGCATCTCGTTCCGGCCCAGCTTCCAGGTGGACGCGTTGAGCTGGGTGCTGGTCGGCGGAACGCTCGCCATCGCCGGGGTGCGGGGCGGCGGTGAACGCGGCCGGCGTTGGCACCGCGAGGGATCCGGGGCGAAGAAGGTCAACGCGTTGCGTGACCTGCACGCCGCGGGCGACTGGCTGGTCGCCAACGGATGGACCAGCCGGGAACGGCTGGCGTTGCTCGGTGGCAGCAACGGTGGCCTGGTGGTGACCGCGGCGCTGGTGCAGCGCCCGACCGACTACGCGGCTCTCGCCTGCCACGCCGCGCCGCTGGACATGGTCCGCTACGAGCGCTGGGGACTCGGCCGGGCGTGGCGGGCGGAGTACGGCTCGGCCGAGGACCCGGACGCACTGGCCGCGTTGCTGGGTTACTCGCCGTACCACAACGTCGGCACCGGCTCCTTTCCGGCCATGTGGTTCTCCACGGGGAGCAACGACACCCGGGTCGACCCGGCGCACTCGCGCAAGATGGTCGCGCTGCTCCAGCAGACCACGTCCGGCGGCCCGGTACTGCTCAGCGTGGCAAGGGATGCCGGCCATCAGGGTGGCGGCCCGGACACCAACCGGCTCGGCGCGGCCATGCTCGCGTTCCTCGCCGTCCACACTGGACTCTCGCTCGAGGACGGAGGCCGCCGGTGAGCCCGCGACCTCGTACCCGCCGCGGCGCCTTCCTGTGGGAGGTCGCCGATCAGATCCAGCCGCGGCGGGCGGCCTCCGCCCCGGCCTCGAACCGGCTCGCGGCACCGAGCCGCGACATCAGCCGAGCGACCCTGCGGCGAAGGTGGCGCACGGAGATCCCGACGTCCCGGGCGGCGGCCTCGTCGGTGCAGCCGGAGGCGAGCAGCTTGAGCACCTGGCGGTCGTCCTCGGTCGGTTCCGGCTCGGGTTCGGATTCCTGACCCGGCCAGGTGATCGGCTTGGCCTCATCCCACAGGCGTTGGTACAGCTGAAGAAATCCACCGAGCAGCCCGGGCTGGCGAACGACCAGCGCGCCGCGTGCGCTGTCCTGCGGGTCGATCGGGATGACCGCGACCCGCTCGTCCATGATCACCATGCGTTCCAGGCGGGCGCCGGTGACCCGCAACGCCGCTCCAGCACCGGTCAGCTCGCGCAGGTAACTCCGGTTGGCTTCGTCGTCGAGCACGGTCGCGGCGTAGATGACGCGCATCGTGATTCCGCGCCGCAGCCCGCGCAGGTCCAGTGGCCGGCTCGCGGTCAGCGCCTCGGCGCGCAGCGGCCCGCCGGGCTGGACCGCGTACACGCTGGACGAGGTGAAGAACGACAGCTCCGCGAGAGCTTCGCGGACGGCGTCGAGGGTGTCCAACCGTTCGACGCCGGCCGACGCCGGGTCCGGCGCGGCCGGACGGGCATGCCGGCTGGACAGCGCGGCCAGCTCCGCGCGGGTGTCGCCGACCTTGCGGTACCGGCACATCAGGTCCTGTTCGAGCCGCTCGATGAGCTGGCCGAGCGCCGCAACGGGCCGGCCGAGCGCGATCCCGGACGCGCTCGTCGGGTCGGGCGTGGCGACCTCGAGCGCGACCAGGCCGGCCAGTGCCGCCCGCACCCGTTCCTCCGGGCTGTCCACGAGTTGGGCGATCCTGGCGGGACTGGCTTTCGGCTCGTCGAGCAGGGCAAGGTAGACCCGTTCCTGCAACGGGTTGAACCCGAGGTCGGTCAAAGCCATTGGCAGTCTCCAGGCCAGCGGACGATCGAGGGGTAGGGGAAGGGAGCACGGCCGAGGTGACGGCTCAGGATGGGGTGCGCATCCGGCGGGTGGACCCGGCGGCGAGCGCGCCGGTGCTGGTCGCCGCCCGGCTCACCGCGGAACTCGGCGCGGAGCACCGGATCCAGCTGCTCGACAGCGATCCCGATGCGGTCCTGATTCGGGTGACCGGCCGGGGTCGCGGCCTGACCGGTCGGATTGACGCCATGCTGGCCGAGGCCAGGTTCCACGGCTGGGTTCGCGAGCGCCCGCCCAACGGCGAGGCCGCGCGGGCGGACGGTCGATCATCCGGCGTTGCATGATCTCCCTACCGAGAAGTGGATGCCGCCGCCCATCGACATCGTGCACATTCAGCCCAATGCCAGTCACGGCGACACTTCTGGGGTCTTGACCGTTTACAGAAAATGCGCTACCGGCTGTGGCAGAGTGATGTTCGTGATCAGTGTCTCCGTGGTCGACGACGACCGGATGTTGCTCGACGGGTTGTCCGCGTGGTTGAGCCAAGTCGCTGACCTGCGGCTGGGCGGCGTCGCGCGCACCGTGGCCGAGTTGCTCGAGGCCAACCCGCGACCCGGCGACGTGGTGGTGCTCGACCTGCTGCTGGCCGACCGCTCCGACCCGGCGGACAACGTCGCGCGGCTGGTCGCGGCCGGCTCCCGGGTCCTCGTCGTGAGCGTCGCGCCCCAGGCCGAACACGGCATCGATGTCATGCGCGCCGGCTCCTCCGGCTACCTCACCAAGGACAACGACCTCGAGACGCTCACCGCCGCCATCCGGGAGGTCGCCGCCGGCGGCACCGCGTACTCGCCGGAGCTCGCCTTCGCGTGGAGCCGCGACGCCGACCCCGACCGACCCCGGCTCTCCGCCCAGGAACGGGCGGTGGTGATGGCCTACGCGTCCGGCATGACGCTGGCCGCCGCCGCCCGGCGCGCCGGCGTGCAGCCGGCGACCGCGAAGAAATACCTGGACCGGGTGAAGGAGAAGTACGGCCGCAGCGGGCGGCCCACGTACACCAAACTGGACCTGGCTAACCGGGTACGGGAGGACGGACTGTCCCGCTATCCGCACTGACCGGCCAGACCAGCTCGACCCGGACCCCGTTGTCGACCATGCCGAACACCGTGGCGGACCCGCCGGCCTCGCGCATCCGCTCCATGATCGAGCTGCGCAGGCCGAAGCCGGGTCGCACGGTTGCCGAGTCGAAACCGCTGCCCCGGTCGGTGACGTAGACCGTCAGGATGTCCTCGTCCCAGGTCACCGTCAGCCACGCCTCGGCGGTGCCGGAGTGGGCCAGCACGTTGTTCAGTGCCTCCCGGGTGGCTCCGGCCACGGCATCGATCACCTCGGCCGGCACGTCGGCGGGCAGGGCGTCGTGCAGATAGTGCACCCGCATCCCGAGGAACTCGGCCGCCTCGATGACGTCGGCGAGCTTGGCGCCCAGCGTGGTGAACGGGGAGGCGTCCTCGTGGATCATCCGCCGGACGTGGTCGGCGTCCGCGGCGCAGCGGTCGCGCACCTGGTCGGTCCGATGGTCGAGGCCCCCACGGGCGATCGCGGTCAGCGTTGCCAGCACGGTGTCATGCAGCTTGCGGTGCTGGGAGATCCGTTCGGCGAACCGCGCCCGGTCGGCGGCCCGGCGGGCCTCCACCGCGAGCTGGCGCTGGGTGGTCTCGTCGAGCATCCGCCCCTGTCCACACAGGTACCGCCGCATGAAGTGCAGGGCGACGGCGAACCACAGATAGGAGTTGAGCAGCCCGTCGATTCCGTCGACCGGCACCGGCAACGTGCCGAAGGCGAGGATGAGCGCCCCGAGTCGGGCGGCGGCGATCGGCAACCAGGCGAACAGCGCCGGCCACGGCGCGAGCGCGGCACCGACCAGCGCCGCGGTTCCGTAGCCCAGCTTGGGCGCCCAGTTCAGCCCGGTGAACATGTGCTCCGCCGAGCAGTTCATCGTGCCCACGAACATGAGCAGGCAGACGAGGGCGACGTCGGCCCCCACCGTCCACTGCGGAAACCAGCCCCGCTTGCGGATCCCGACGGCCAACCCGGCGTTCCAGGTCACCGCCACCACCAGCATCGCCAGGTTGACGGCCTGGCTGCGGTAGCCGGCGTCGGTGTGGTTGGCCACGGCGACCATCGCCGGCACCAGATAGCTCGCCCGCTGGATCAGCAGCAGCATCGCGATGAAGCGCAGCGCGCGTTCCTCGCCCGGCTTGGTGACCAGGTACATCGGGTCCCGCCAGCCCAGTGACCCGCCGAACAGCAGGCTGGCGGCCGCGCGCACCCGAAGCCGCAACGGCAGGGGAATCCCGTCGGCGACCGGCAGGACGGGCGGCGGCGTGGCGGTGGACACGGCGGCCTCCAGCTTCGACGGAGCCGACCGGACCAGTCCGGCCACGCCCGTGCTGTCAGTGCCGCCGTTTTCGGGATCAGGCTGTCGTTGCCGGCATCCAGTGCCTGACGTCCTGGAAACCGGGCCGGCCGAGGCCGCTGCCGGCAGTCTGCCAGCTACGGCACGCCGCCGGGCCGGTTATCGGGCTACGTAGCCGCCGTCGACGGCGAGGGCGTGTCCGGTGATGAAGGAGGAATGGTCGGAGCACAGCCAAGCGACGGTCTGGCCTACTTCCTCGGGAGTGCCGAGCCGGTCGACCGGTTGCAAGGCCGCGGCCTGTTCCTCGGTGACCATTCCCGCCGCGATGGCGCGGTCGAGCATCGCGGTGCGAATTCCGCCGGGGCAGATGGCGTTCACCCGGATTCCGGCGGTGGCGTATTCCAATGCCGCCGCTTTGGTCAGGCCGATCACACCATGCTTGGCCGCGGTGTAGGCCGCCAGACCGAATGGGATTCCGACCAATCCGGCGACCGAGGACGTGTTGACGATCGCGCCGCCACCGGAACCTCGCATCAGCGCGACTTCGCTGCGCAGGCACAGCCAGACTCCTTTGAGGTTGACCGCATTGACCCGATCCCAGTTCTCCTCGGTCGAGTCCGCCAGCGGCTGGTGTGCGCCTTCGATGCCCGCGTTGTTGAACGCACAGTCGAGCCGGCCGTACCGGGTCATCGCGGTCTGCGCCATGGCCCCGACGTCGGTCGCCGAGGTGACATCCGTGCGGACGAACACCGCGTCGGCACCGGTTTCGCTGACGGCTCGGCGGTTTCCGCGCCGGCCTCGTCGATGTCGCCGAGCACCAGCCGGGCGCCGTGCCGGGCGAACACCATGGCCGCCCCGCGGCCGATGCCCGACGCCGCACCGGTGATGATGGCGACCTTTCCGTCCAGCAGCATGGGTCGCATCACCTCATCGTCGTCGAATCTCCTGAGGAATTACCCAACCACATCTGCCGTCGCGGTGAACGGTTCGCCGTGGCCGGGGACGATGAGCGCCAGATCCTCGATGGCGAGCACGCGCCGGCGGCCGGCGTGCAGGGCGGCGGCGTCGGTGGCGAGCGGGTCCTCGGCCGGCCCGGTCGAGTTCCACCACAGATGGGTCAACGCCGCCACTCCGTCCGCGGTGCCGACCAGTGTGGTGATGTCCTGTGGGGTATGACCGGGCGTCTCGATCAGCCGCACCGATCCGGACAACTGGAATCCTTCGGCCGGCCGCCTCGTCCACAGGTCGTCGCGGTAGATCGCCCAGTGGTCGTGTACCCGTGCGTTGGGGAACAACGCGATGTTGACGGTGTGGTCGGGATGGTGGTGGGACAGCACGATGTCGGTGATGTCGCCGGGATCGACGCCGAGATCCGCCAGCGGCCGCAGAATCGCCGCCCGGTTCGCGACGAGTCCCGGATCGACGATCAGCGACAGGTCGCCGTCGCGAATGTAGGTCACCGTCGACGCCACCCGGGACTCGCCATCGCGGGTAATGGTGTAACCCGCGCACAGCAGGTGCAGCTCGGCGGTCCGATCCACGCGCGTCGAGTCGTCAGGCATGGTGCTCCTCCCGGTCGGCACTACCACCCGAGTTGGTGAACGGTTAGTGGCTCGATGGTGATGATCCTAGGATCGCCCGGATGGGCGGCGAGGGTGACGGGCGGCTGGTTGGGCGGGTGGCTGAATGCCTGGCCCTGGAACGGTTGTTGGATCGGCTAACCGGTGGGGTGCCGCGGCTGGTCGAGGTGACCGGCGAGCCGGGGATCGGCAAGACCCGGTTGCTGGCCGAGTTGGCGCAGCGGGCCCGGCGGCGCGGCGACCTGGTGCTGACCGGGCGGGCCAGCGAGTACGACGGGTCGACCGCGTTCGCCGTGCTGATCGACGCGCTCGACGGCTGGCTGCGTGGTCTCGACCCGGCCCACCGGCGGTCCCTGACCGGCGCGGACGCGGGCGTGCTCGCCGGGGTCTTCCCGGCCGTCGCGGCGGAGTCGGCGACGGTGGACCGGGTCACCGAACGGCACCGGCTGCACTGGGCGGTGCGGGCCCTGCTGGAGCGGTTGGGCCGGACCAGCCGCGTGGTGCTCGTGTTCGACGACGCGCACTGGTTCGATCCGTCCACCGTTGAGCTGCTCGCCCACCTGGTGCGCCGGCCGCCGCGCGGGCCGATCCTGCTCGCGCTTGGCTACCGGCACCGGCAGGCACCGGCGCACCTGCTGGCCGCGCTCGGCGGCCGCACCGCGACCCGGCTGCGGCTCGGCCCGCTCACCCAGGAGGAAGCGGCGGAGCTGCTCGAGGGCGTGCCGGGCCGGTTCGGCCGGCAGGCCATCCACCGCGACAGCGGCGGCAACCCGTTCTACCTGCTGGCCCTGGCCCGGGCCGGCACCCAGACCGGCGCCCCACCCGGCCCGGAGATCGACGACATCCCGCCGGCGGTGCGCCAGGCCATCCTCGCCGAGACCGCCGCCCTCGGCGCGCGGACCGTCGCGGTGGCCCAGGCCGCCGCCGTGGCGGACGGGGACTTCGACACGGATCTGGTGGCCGCGATCGCCGAGGTGGATCGGGCGGGCATCGCCGGCGCGATCGACGAGCTGGTGGCCCGCGACATGGTGCGCCCGGCCGGCCCGGGACAGCGGTTCCGATACCGGCATCCGTTGCTGCGCCACGTCATCTACCTGACCGCCGACGCCGGGTGGCGGTTGGGCGCGCATGCCCGCGCGGCGGCGACGCTCGGCCGGCGCGGCGATCCGCTTGACGACCGCGCCGTGCACGTGGAGCGTTCCGCGCTGCCCGGTGACGGCGCGGCGATCGAACTGCTGGTGGCCGCGGCGCGGCAGGTGCTCTGGCGGGCGCCGGCCATCGCCGCGCACCGGCTGGCCGCCGCGCTCGCCCTGCAGCACGACCGCACCGCCCGGGTCGACCTGCTGATCGAGTTGGCGCACGCCCGGGGGCTTGCCGGGGACCTGACCGGCAGCCGCGCCACCATGGACGAGGTGCTCGGGCTGCTGCCCCGGCACGGCGCGGCCGCACGCACCCAGGCGGTGGTCTTCTGCGCCATGGTGGAACGGCTGCTCGGCCTGCACGCTGAGTCCCGGGCGCGGCTGTTGGCCGAGTTCGAGGCGTTGGCCGGGGCGGAGTTCGAGGAAACCGCGTCGCTGGCCATCGAGCTGTCCTTCGCCGGCCTGATGCGTGGCGACTTCCCGGCCAACCGGTCCTGGGCGCTGCGCGCGCTCGAGCTGGCCCGCCGGTTCGGCAGCCGGCCGATCGAGGCCACCGCGCTCGGGTTCCTCGCGATGAACAGCTACGGCCGGGGCGAGGTCCGCCACGCCGCGGCCCGGCTGGACGAGGCGGCGCTGCTGGTGGACGGGATGCCGGACCACGAGCTGGCCAAACGGATCGACGCGACGCTCTGGCTCGGCTGGAACGAGACCTACCTGGAGCGCTACCGCGACGCGGTGCGGCATCTGGAGCGCGGCCTGCGCCTGGTCAACATGACCGGCCAGGTGTACCTGCTGCCGTTGCTGTTGGCCTGCCTGGACATCGCGCTGCGCTGGCAGGGCCGGTTGGTCGAGGCCGCGCGGTACGCCGAGGAGGCGGTGGACGCCGCCTACCTGTCCGGCAGTGCCGAACTGCGGTGCATCGCGCTCGCGGTCACCTCATGGATCGCGAGCTGGACCGGCGACGTGGCGCTGGCGGTGCGCTCCGGGCGGGCCGCGGTCGCCACCGCGGAGCCGTTGTCCGGCTGGTTCACCACCGTCGCCGCCGCCATGCTCGCCCGGGCCCGGCTGGCCGCCGACGACCCGGGCGACGCCGTCGAGCAGATCCTGGCCCAGTTCGGCGGTCCCGACCTGCCGGCCGCCGACCCGTGGACCCGCATGTCCTGGTGGGAGGTGCTGGTCCGCGGCGACATCGCGCAGGGGCACGTGGACCGGGCAGCCGGATACGCCGAGCGGGCCGAGGCGCTGGCCGCGCGCCTGGGTCTGGCCGGCCACACCGGCCTGGCCCGGCTGGCCCGGGCGCAGGTGCTGGCCGCCGAGGGCAGCCGCGACCAGGCCGCCGCCCATGCGGTGGTCGCGGTCGGTGACTTCACCGCGGCGGGCTGCCGGTTGGAGGCGGGCCGGGCCCACCTGCTCGCCGGGACCACGCTGACCGATCCCGATCAGGCCCGGCACCAGCTGGAGCTGGCCAGGTCGGTGTTCGCCGGGTGCGGCGCCCGCGGGTTGCGCCTGCGGGCCGTGCGCGAGCTGAACCGGATCGCCCGGCCGCCCGCCGATGGCCCGGGCATCGGCGGGCTCACCGCCCGCGAGTTGGAGGTGGCCAACCTGGTCACCGACGGCCTGACCAATGCCCAGATCGCCCGCCGGCTCGGGGTGACCGCCAAGACGGTCGAGAAGCATCTGGCGCAGCTGTTCGGAAAGCTCGACGTGCCGTCAAGGGCCGGGGTCGCCAGCGTGGTCACCCGCGCGCTCGCCGGGACTCCGCCGGCGACCCCGTGAGCGGAGCTTGCGGAGCGAATCATCGAACACTGGCCTGAGTCAGCTCAGAACACCCAGACGCCGTACGCCTGCAGCGCTTCCACGACCGGCTGGTAGAAGCTGGTGCAGGTGCCGCCCTGCATGCCGGAGACCAGACCCTTTGCGGTGCCGCCGTCGAAGACCGCGCCACCGCTGTCGCCGCCCTGCACGCACAACCCCGCCTGCACCAGACCGAACACGGCGCCCTGCGGGTAGTTCACGGTCACGTTGACCGCGTTGATCGTCGCGCAGGTCGTCCCGGTTCGCCAGCCGCTCTTGCACACGAACTGGCCGACGAAGTTGTTCGCGGCACCGGTGATGTCCTGCGCCCCGCCCGTGTACAGCACCACGTCGCCGTCCTGGGTCAGGTTGCCGTCGTTGAAGATGAGGCCGTAGTCGTCGCCGGGGAAGTTGGCTCCCACCGACGGGCCGAAGTACTTGTTGTTGTTGCCGTTGAGCCAGGTCGGGATCCCAGCCGTGCAGTGTCCCGCGGTGACCGCGTAACCGCCCGTGGTGTTGAACCCCAGCGAGCACCAGTCCTGTGTGGTGTCCGCCCTGGCGATCGGATGCCCGCCCTTGATCGTGGTGGTCAGCTCGCCGCCCACGTGCTCGACACGCACCGCCGTGCCGAACTCCTTGGCGGCCGCCACCAGCCGCTCGGTGTCGCGGGCCGCCGCGGTGATGGTGACCACGATCTGGTTCGCGGCAACGTCGGTGGCGACCGCGGTGTTCGGCACCGAGGCGGCCGTGAGCTCGCGGTGCGCCGCCGCCAACTCCGCGTCGGTGTGCGCGACCAGCTTGGCCCTTGCGCCCGCCGCGGTGACGGTCCCGGCCGCTCGCGCGTCGGTCACGTTGACCACCACCGTGCCGCTGGACTGGTCCAGCCAGAAGCCGGCCGCCGCCGAGCCCAACTCGCCGACCAGGCGCTCGCCGAGCGCGGTGATTCCGGCCTGGGCGGCTAACCTGGCCCTGGCCACCTCCGGCCGCAGACCCTGTTCCGCGGCAAGGGCTTCGGTGGCCAGGCCGGCGAGCTCCGGCGCGAAACCCGCCGGCCCGGCCCCCTCCGCGCCCGCTTGACCGGTCGCGGCCGGTGTCGCCAGCAGCACGCTCGCCGCGGCGGCGATCGTCACCGTCAGCTTCGTCCTCCATCTGGACATGCCAAACCTCCCTCGTTTTGGCCAGACCGGCGACCCCGGCCGGGCACAGGCCAGGGTCTCGACGGGGAAGGGTTGGCGAGTATGGGGGAAATCCCTACCCGACGCCTCAGCTGAGTCGGTAGATGCCGAGGCCGTAGGTAGCGGCGGTGAGCACGGTCGTGCTGCCGGTGTCAGTGGCTTCGAGGTCGGAGATGGGGACGAGGGGCAGGCCGGTGCCGGGTGTGGTCCAGGTGGCTCCGTTGTCCGTGGTGAGGAATGCGCCGACGTCGGTCGCGGCGTAGAGGCGCGTGCGGTCGCGGGGATCGAGGACGAGGTCGTTGACCGGGGCGTCGGGGAGGTTGCCGGAGATGTCCTGCCAGGACGATCCGCCGTTGCTGGTCCGGAAGACGTGGGCGGCGGGATCGCCGTTGCGGAAGCCGGAGACGGACACGTAGGCGAGGTTGGCGTCGGTGGGGTCGACGGTGACGTGGGTGATCCAGCGGGTGGGCAGGCCGGCGGTGATCTCGGTCCAGGTGCCGCCGGTGTTGCGGGTGATCCACATCCGGCCGTCGTCGGTGCCGACGTAGATGGTGGCCGGGCTGATGCGGGCCGCGGCGTGCGTGGTGATGGTGCCGAAGGGGTAGCCGTCGATGCCGCCGGGGCCGCGCGAGAGGTCCGGGCTGATCGCGGTCCAGGTGGCGGCGGAGTTGGTTGAGCGGTTGAGCCGGTTGCCGGCGTAGTACATGATCGCCGGGTTGGACGGGTCGAAGGCGACCGGGGTGAGCCAGTTGCGCCGGTCGGAGGTGGTGGCGCCGAATGCGGTCATCGTGTTGCCGCCGTCGGTCGACCGGCGGCACGAACCGTTCTGGGAACAGGCGTAGATCTTGTTCTGGTTGGTCGGGTCGATCAGGTTCATCAACCCGTCGCCGCCGAGGATGCTGTTCCAGTTGCTGCCGCCCCACGAGCGGACCGAGCCGTTGTCCTGCAGGCCGCCGCTGATCCGTGAAGTGTCCTGTTTGGACACAGCGACGGTGTAGAACTGGAGGTGTGCCTGGGAGGTGGACTTGGTCCAGGCTCCGGTGAGCGAGCCGTTGGCCGTGGAGCGGTAGACGCCGCCGTCGTTGCCGAGGTAGACCCGGTTGGCGGTCAACGGATCCCAGGCCATGGCGTGCTGGTCGGCGTGGAACAACGAGGAGCGCCGCCAGTTCGCGCCGGCGTCGAGGGACTCGACCATGTTCACGCCGGCCACGAACACGTGGCTGGCGTTGGCCGGGTCCACCCAGATCCGGCCGAACCACCAGCCGAACGTGGACTGTGCCGAGGACACCAGGGAGGTGTTGGTGAGCCGGGTCCAGGTGTCGCCTGCGTTGGTGGAGGTCCAGAAGCCGACGAAGTCGCCGGAGGTGTCGGATGCGATGGCGTAGAGGCGGTTGGGGTTGCTTCTGGCGACCGCGATCCCCATCCGGCCGAGGTTGGTGCCGGCCGCGGGCAGGCCGCCGGCCAGGCGGGTCCAGCTGGTCCCGCCGTTGGTGCTGCGGTAGATCCCGGAGCCGGTCCCGCCGTACACCCGGCCGTTGGGCTGGCGCTGGTGGTCCCACATGGCGGCATAGATCCGGTTGGGATCGGTCGGGCTGATCGCGACGTCGACCGCTCCGGTGGTGCCGTTGGCCCCGGCGAGCACGAGTTGCCAGGTGCTGCCGCCGTCGGTGGTCCGGTAGAGGCCGCGCTGCCCGCCCGGCACGAACAGGTTGCCGGCGGCCGCGACGAACAACCGGTTGGCATTGCCGGGATCCGCCGCGATCCGGCCGATCCGGTCGGTGCCGGTCAGGCCGACCGACTGCCAGCTGGCGCCGTTGTCGGCGGAGCGGAAGACGCCCGCGCCGGGGAAGGTCACGCTGCCGCCGCCCGGGTTCGCCTCGCCGGTGCCGGCGTACAGGGTGCCGGTGGAAGTGATCGCCAGCGCCCCGATCGACGGGGTCAGGGTCGGGTTCCAGGTGGTGGTGAAGGTGGTCGCGGCGTCGGTGCTCTTCCACACGCCGCCGGTCGCGGCGCCGGCGAACACGAGGTTGGGCTGGGTCGGATGGACGACCAGGTCGGTGACCCGGCCACCGATGTTCGCCGGCCCGAGCTGTTGCCAGGCGGCCTGGATGCCGGGCGCGGCCGCAATAGCGGCGGCGGTGCCGCGCGCGGCGGTCGCCATGGCGCTGATGTTCAGGGACGGGAACGGGTACAGGCGTTGGGCGGCGAGCCAGCCGTCGGCGCCCGCCGGCCCGGCCAATCCCTCGGCTTCGGGCTCGGGCCCGCCGAACGCCGACTCCGTGCCGGTCGGGACGGTGGCGCCCGGGATGCTCGCGGTGACGGCAAGCAGCAGGGCCAAAGCGGTCAAACCGCCGAATTTCGCCATAAACTCCCATGCTAACCACGAAGTTCTCGGCCAACACCTACCTTTCAGCCCATTTCCCAAGGTTATGGGCCCGATCGATGTCCGGGTCGAGGACATGGTGGAGTGCGGTTGGGTTGTCGGCACCGCGACCTGGGTGCGGCGCTCGGGGCCGTCCGCGGGCCGTTCGAGTCATGGGCGCGGTGCGGGCTATTCGGGGTCGGCGCTCTGGTCGAACAGGTGGATGGCGTTGCCGGCGGGGTCGAGGAAGGTGCCGCCGCGGCCGCCGGGGACGTCGATGATCTCGCCGACCCACTTGAGATCCGGGTGGTCGGCCGCGAACCGGTCCAGCGAGTCGACGCCGAAGAAGGCGCCGGGAGCCGACTCGGGGCCCGCGCCGGTCGGGAGGTCCAGCATGAGCTGAACCTCGGTGCCCGGCAGGGCGAACGCGACCGTCGAGTCGCCCTCCCGCCACGCCTCGTCGAATCCGAGCTTGCGGTAGAAGTCCACCGACTCCTTGAGGTCCTTCACCGGCTGGTACACGAAGGTCAGCTTCATGTGGACGAACGTAAACGGATTACGTTCGGCCGTCAATGGGTTATGGTCACGTCGATGCGTGAGTGGATTCCGGTTCCGGGTACGGCGAAGGCACGGCTGGTCGAGGCCGCGGTGCACCAGTTCGAGGTGGCCGGCTACGAGGCGGTCAACGTGGTGGAGCTGGCGGCAAAGGCGAGCGTCACCACCGGCGCGCTGTACCACCACTTCGGTTCCAAGCTCGGGCTTTACCTCCTCGTCCGCGACGAGATGGAGAAGCGGATCGTCGAGCGGATGGCCGGCGCGGCCGCGGCCGCCGGGTCGCGTGGGCGGCCGGCGGTTCGGGCCGCGCTGCTGGTGGCGTTCGACGCGGCCGTACGGTTCGGTGTCTGCCGCATCCTCGGCGAACCGCCGCCGGTCGAGCGGGACGACCCGGTCCGGGCCGAACTGCTCCCGCTGTTGCCGAAGCGGTTGGCGCCCGCGGCCGCCATGCTCGCCGCGGCCTGGCGATCGGCACTGCTCGCGGTCGCCGGCGGCACGCCATCACCGTCGGCCCGGGCGTCGCTGTCGTACCTGCTCGACCCGGATGGCGGCCCGTGACGGTTATTCCGCGGCTTCGTCGGCACGATCTTCCGCCACTTCCCGACCAAGCGGGAACTGCTCGGCGCCATCATGAAGACGCTGCTGGACCGGCTCACCGGCCGAGCCACGGAGTTGGCCGCGGCCGGCGACGCGGCGCAGGCGCTGTTCGCCTTCTTCGCCGACACCGTGACCCAGGCGGCCCAGCACCGAGCCGTGGTCGACCTGCTGGCCGATGGCGGCGACACCATCGACATCGCCCAGTCCGTCCGCGCCTTCCGGACCCAGATCGTCGATCTCCGCGCCGGCGCCCAGCAGGCCGGCACCATCCGCGCCGATGCCCAACCGGACGAGGTGATCGCGCTGCTGGCCAGCATCTGCCATGCCGCCCTGCACCCGACCTGGACGCCGGACCTCCAGCACCGCACCCGCATCGTCATCTTCGACGGCCTGCGCGCGCCCCGGACCGACCGGTGACCCCGGCCGGTTGGCGGTATCGTCCGGACGCGACGTTCATCGACCGACCGAGGGATGCCATGGCTGCCGCGGATGAGGAACTGCTGGCCACGCTCGTCGAGCAGGAGGAGCGGCTGCGGTTTCGCCGGTTCGACAACGAGACGGCACTGGCCTTGGGAGCGCAGCTGCTTGCCGCGGCCCGGGAGCGGGGGCTGCCGGTCACCATCTCCGTGCGGCGCAACGGGCAACGCCTGTTCCACGCGGCGCTGCCCGGCACGTCGGCGGACAACGATGCGTGGATCGAGCGCAAGAGCCGGGTGGTGGACCGGTTCGGCCACAGCTCGTATCTCGTCGGCACCCAGTTTCGGGTGCAGGGCGGCACGTTCGAGGAGGGCGCGCGGCTCGATCCGGACCGGTACGCCGCGCACGGCGGGGTGTTTCCGGTGATCGTGTCCGACGTCGGTCCGATCGGGACGGTCGGCGTCTCCGGCCTGCCGCAGGCAGAGGACCACGCCTTCGTGGTCGAGGAGCTGGAGAAGTTCCTGACCGCCTCGAACCGGTAACGGAACCGGCTTACCGGGCGCGGCGCTTGGCGGCACCGGCGACGGCGGCCGCGCCGATCAACAGCACCAGCAGGGTGAGTGACCAGCGGCGCTGCTCGTGCGCGCCGGGACCGGGCCCCGCGATCGGTGCCGGCGTGGCCGCCTGCCGTTGCGGGCGGGGCCGGGTGGTCGTCGCGGTCGTCGTGGTCGTCGTGGTCGTCGTGGTCGGCGTGGGTGCCGTGGTGACCAGGGCCGGCGGTGCGGTGGTGCGGATGGCCGGCCGGGGCGGCGGCACCGGCTGGGCCGGAACCGGGGGCGGGATCGTCGGCGCGGGTGGTGCCGGTGGCCGCGTGGATGTGGTGGTCGGGTTGGTTGTGGGCGCCGGTGGCGGTGGCGGCTGGGGTGGCGGCGGCTGGGGCGGCGGGTGCGGCTCGTGCTTCGGGCACGGCGGCAGTAGCGGCGGCAACGGCAGGAGGCCGCACAGGATCGGGATTGGCGGCAACAGCTGGTCCGTACAAATATCGTAATCACATTCCGCTGCGGTTTCGGCGGCGGCCGGTGCGGGCAAAGTCAGAAAATACCCCGAAATAACCGTTGTCAATGTCAGGAATATTCGCGGAACGTATTTCCTCCGTGCCGCTGGTGCGGATGTCATCTTGGGCCCGATCCGTGTGCTCGACTGTTCCAAGTATTCACAATCCACCGTAGCGCGTGTTCTAATGGTCGGCCAGAAAGAGGTGGGTGGGGCATGAACATCTATGTCGCCGGAGCCCTGTGGGTGCTCGGCGTCGCGGCCGTCACGGCTGTCCTGACGATTCTGGTTCGACGCTTCAGCAAAGGAGACGAAAACGCCGCTGAGGGGATCGGTGGGGTGTTCACCATCGTGGCCGGCGTGCAGGCGGTGCTCATGGCGTTCGTGCTGATTTCCCTGTTCGATACGGTGGGCTCGGCCCGGTCCGGCTCGTTCACCGAGGCGAATGCATTGGTCGGCGTCTACTGGGCCGGCGATTCCCTACCGGAGCCGGCCCGAACCCAGATTCAGGAGCTGACCAGGTCGTACACCAACACGGTGATCGAACAGGAATGGCCGAGCATGCGCGAGGGTGAGCCGGTGGCCACGGCCGGCTGGGACCAACTCGAGCGGATCCGGGTGACGATCGACTCGGCGCCGACCGAGAACGACTGGCAGTCGGACCGCAAAACCGAGGCGGCGAGCCAGTTGTGGACGGTGTACGAGGCCCGTCAGTCCCGGCTGGGCGCGGCCGGCGAAAGCGGCGTCAGCGCCGTCTTGTGGATCACCCTGCTGGTGGGCAGCCTGCTGACCATCGCCCTGCCGTACCTGTTCTACGTGCCCAAGCTCCATGTCCACATCGTGATGATCGCCGTGCTCACCGGAACGATCACCCTGCTGCTGTTCTCGATATACCAGCTGCAGAACCCGTTCGGCGGCGGCGCCCCGGTCGACCCGGACGCGTTCACCGCGGCGAGTGGCCAGATGCACGGACTCGCGACCTGACCACGCACCGCGCCACGAAAGGAGCCGCAGATGCCGCTGGATACCCTCAGCCTGCTGCGCGACGGTCTGCCCGAGGGGGAACCGCGCCGGGTCGTGATCGTCGGCGCCGGAATGGCCGGCCTCACCGCGGGTCTGCTGCTGAAGGACGCCGGCCACGAGGTCACCATCCTGGAAGGGCAGAACCGGCTCGGCGGCCGCATCCTCACCTACCGCGGCTTCGCCGGGGACATGTACGGCGAGTTCGGGGCGATGCGGTTCCCGGTGCAGCATCCGATGGTCCAGTGGTTGATTCGGGACAAGTTCACGCTGGCGACCAGCCCTTTTCCCATGTACGACGAGGACACGTTCATCTACCTGCAGGGCAAGGGGGTGCGGCGCAGCGAGTTCGACGCCGGCCGGTTCGATTTCGATCTGCTGCCAGGCGAGGCCGACCGGGAACCGCACCAGTTGCTCAAGGACACCATGGCCCCGCTGATCGAGGTCATGCGGCAGGACGACGAGGCGGCGTTCGAGCGCCTGCTCGCCGACTACGACCGGTACTCGTTGTTGAGCTATCTCAAGGAGCGCGGGCTGTCCGACGGCGCGCTGGAGATCCTCGGCCCGCTGTTCAACATGGAGGGCCGCTATCATTTCTCACTGGTCGAATGGTTCCTGCACTTCTACGAGGACGTGTTCGGCGACCTGATGTACATTGTGGACGGAGCCGACTCGCTGCCCCGGGCCTTCGAGCCGTACCTGATGGACGACATCAGGCTGGGCGCCCAGGTGCACGCCATCACCCAGGACGAGGGTGCCGTGACGGTGCACTACCGGGCCGGGCGCGCCTCGATGTCCGTCACGGCCGACGAGTGCATCGTGACCGTGCCGCTGGCCAGCCTGCGGCACATGGAGATTCAGGGCCTCGACCCGCAGAAGTGGTACGCGATCCGCAACTCCTACTACGGGCGGGCGCACAAGCTGTTCATGCAGTTCAGCGAGCGCTGGTGGGAGACCAGGTACGGCATCACCACCGGCCTCACCGTCACCGACCTGGCGATCCGCAACGTCGTCTATCCGCCCGCCGGGCAGGACCGGCGGATCGCCAAGGGTGTGCTGATCGCGTCCTACTGCTGGGAGCAGGACAGCATGCCCTACACGCCACTGGCCGAGGAGGAGTGCGTCGCCCAGGCGTTGCAGGATCTCTGCAAGATCCACCCCGAGGCCCAGGACACGTTCGAGTTCGGCGTGTACAAGGACTGGGCGCTGGACTGGTTCGCCTGCGGCATCGGCCCGCTGTTCCGGCCGTACGAGATGAGCGAGGGGTTCTACTCGGATGTCATCCGGCCGGTGCACCGGGTGTGGTTCGCCAACGACGCCTGCGACCGGCGGCACCGTCGGTGGGTCGAGGGCGCGTTGAAGGCGGCGGTCAAGAACGCCTACGCCATCCACACCGGTATCCGGAACGAGATGCCGTGGGAGGACTGACCGGACTTACTGAATCGGCAGGAGCACACCGCGCTCGCCGGCCGGCCGGGGGCCGTGGATGCGGCGGTCACCTTGTGCGATGGCGATATCGTTGATGCTCGCCTCGCGCCGGGACATCAGGCCCTCGTCGGTGAACTCCCACAGCTCGTTGCCGTAGCTGCGCCAGTACCGGCCCTCCCGGTCATGGCACTCGTACTGGAAGCGCACCGCGATGCGGTTGCCGCGGCAGGCCCACAGTTCCTTGCGCAGCGCGTAGTCCAGCTCGCGCTCCCACTTGCGCTGGAGAAACTCCACGATCATCGCGCGGCCGGTGATGAACTCGTCGCGGTTGCGCCACACCGAGTCCTCCGTGTAAGCCAGGGCCACCCGCTGCGGATCGCGGGTGTTCCAGGCATCCTCGGCCGCCTGCACCTTCTGCAGCGCGGTCTCCTCGGTGAACGGCGGCAATGGCGGTCGCGGGCTCACGTCATCTCCTCGGGCGAGCGGGCTTTCGGTTCAGCCCGAGTATGACGTGAGCCCAACGACCTCGTTACGCCCGGGAACATTGAGGCAAGCCTCGGGCCACCAACGCAACCTCAGGGGCACCGTGACGCAACCCAGCCACAATCAATCCGTCAACCGCACCACCAGCTGGAACGCAACAACCGCATAAAATCCCGGAGAGGCGGAACAGCGAGGCGGTTAAGCGCAGGTCGGGGTCATGCCGGTGCCGGTTCCGGTGCCCTGGAAGCCGAACTCGGTCGACTGACCGGCGGCGAGGTCGCCGTTGAAGCTGGCGTTGCCGAACTGCACCGTGCCGGTGGTGCCGGTGCGGGTCGAGTTCCAGTTGTTGGTGACGGCGGCGCCGGCCGGCAGCGTCATGGCGACCGTCCAGCCGGTGATCGGCGCGGAGCCGGCGGTAACCCGGACCGTGGCGACGAAGCCGCCGGTCCACTGGTTGATCGACACCGATGCCGTGCAGCCGCCGGGCGGCGGGTTCTGGGTGGTGGTTGTTGTCGTGGTCGTCGTGGTCGTCGTGGTGGTGGTGGTGATCGGGCCGTCGGACAGGGTCGGGGTCTGCCAGTCCCGCCACTGCGCCAGATTTCCGGCCTTCCGGCTGGAGATCCGTATCGCGCCGGCCGCGTTGCCGGTCCGCAGCAGGAACTTCTGGATGCTCTGCTGCAGCGGGGTCCGCCACTCGGGCCGCACGGCGCAGTGGGTGCCGTCCTGGACGTCCGACCAGTAGGTGATGTTGTCGATCGCGCCGAGCGCCCGGTAGACCTCGGCTCCGCCGAGCGCGGCCACGCTGCCGGACCTGGCGGCCAGCCAGTCGATGTGCGGGTTGTCCATGATGAACAGCCCGCGCGGCGCGATCAGGCCCACGGTTTCGTGCGTGTCCACCGGCAGGTTGTTCGGGTTGCCGGTGAACGAGCCGAACGCGTCGCCCAGCCACGGCTGCTCGCCGTAGGCGCTGCTCAGCGGTTGGGCGCCGCTCTCCCCGGGAATTCCGCGGAGGATGGGTGCGCCGGCGCTGCCCGACTCGATCGGCATGGTCAGGGCGATGCGCTGGTCGAACGCGCCGATCACGAAGGCGCCCTTGCCGTACCGGGAGCAGCCGGTGACGCCGGTCGCGTCCGCACGCAGGATGTTGCCGCCCGACCGCTCGATCACGTCGATGATCCGGCTGACCCCCCAGGCCCAGGCGACCAGCAGTCCGGTGCTGCTCGACGAGCCGTAGATGCTGTAGAACGCGCCCTGCTTGTTGTTCCGCGGCGTGCCCTCACGGCCCACCGCGAGCGGGTCGTAGTTGATCACCGCGGCGCCGGAGGCCCGGATGGTGGCGGTGTCCGCTCCGAATCCGCCGAGCACGACCACGGCCGGGAACGGGCCGGTGCCGCTGGGCAGTTGGACGCTCGCCGAGAAGCTGGCGCTGCGGCCCTGATCCGACACGTTCACCGTGATGCCGGTGCTCGACACCGTGCCCGTGACGCTCGCCGGTGCCGCGGGCTTCTGGCCGTAGACGGTCCGTTCCGCCAACTCCTTGATCTCGGCCCGCCGGCATCGCCAGTCGGCCCTTGTGGCGATCCGGGTGCCGTCCAACTTCCGGAACGGGTCGGGAAGCCGTGAGTTGGCCGGCGTGGAGCCGGGCACGGTCACCGGGCAGTTGGCGCCGTCGTCCTCGGCCGCGATGGTCACCGGGTCGTCGGCGGCCTTGGCGGGCGTGGATTTCGCCACCACCGTCACCGCCGCGGCGACCGTGAGCGCCGCTGCCGTCAGCGCCACGACCGTCGAACGGATTCTGGAGCGGCCCGAGCTGCTGATCACTATGGCTCTCCTTTCGGGCAGGACCGCGGAGAGGGCAGCGATGCCGGCTGACCTCGGGTCACCGAGGCCGGCAAGGTGTACATCAGGAGGCCGTGCTCGTGGGCTGAGCGATGTCACCGGCGCCAGGCTCAGCCGCGCCAGCTACCCCTGCAATGTTTCGGAAATATTCCGAAAGGATTCTAAATCGGTGAAGTCACCCCGTCAAGGTTCTGTGACGGTATGTGATTTCCGGCGCCCAAGTGCCTGTGTTACCACCGGTTATCGCGCAGCACCCAAGAAGTAGCGCTCGGAATGATTTCCGAAACTTTCAATGGGACACCTGCTGATGGCCGGCCACCTCGCGAGCGATGTCGATCCTGGACCGCAAGCCCAGCTTGGCCAGAATGTGCGAGACGTGGGTGCCGACGGTGCGCGGGGAGAGCACCAGGTGCTCGGCTATCGCCCGGTTGGGAAGACCCTCGGCGACCATGCGGGCGATCCGGACCTCGGTGGGGGTGAGGCTGTTCCAGCCGACCCGATCCTGCCGGTGCTTGGCCCGGGGCCCGCGCCGGATGCCGTGCCGGCGCAGCTGCGCACGCAGATGAGCCAGATCCCACCGCGCCCCGAGGCTGCCGTACAGATCGTCGGCGCGGGTGAACGCGGCCCGGGCGGGGGTCCGGTCACCGCGGCCGGCGAACGCGAGGGCCGCCGCCTCAAAGGCCTTGGCGCGCAACAGCGGGCGGGCCGCCTCGCGGTAGCGATCGGCGGCCTGCAGCAACAGTCCCGGGTCGTCGTCGAGCAGGCCGCGGCAGTAGGCATCTGCGGCGAGCCGGTGCGGAACCTGGGACCGCAGCGCCAGGCTGGCGGCCTGGGCAGCGATGTCAACGGCGGTGTCCACGGTGTTGGTGGACACCGCCAGCCGGGCCGCCTCCGGCAGCAGATCCTCCATCTCCTCCAGCTCTTCGGCGTGGTTGGTGACGCCGGCGGTGAGTACGGCGAGGGCCTCGTCCGGGGCGCCGGCGATTTCCTGGTCCAGGCTCCTGGCCAGGGTCAGGCTGGCTACCACGCGGTTGCCGATCCGCTCGGCGCTCGGCTCGGCCAGACTCAGATGTTGCCGCCCGGCCTCCGGATCGCCGCGGTGGAAGGCGATCGCGGCGGCGACCCCGCGGTCGCAGCAGGTGGCGCCGGGGTCCTTGAACTCGTCCGGCAGCACCTCCACCTCGGCCTGTGCGTCGTCCCAGCGGCCGACCTCGAACAACAGCTCGCCGAGCGCGCATTGCGCCTGCGCCAGGCGGACCAGGCTGCCGGCATGGTCGGCGCGCTGACGCACCCGCTCGGCCGCGGCGATCGCCTCGGTGTAGCGGTCCATGTCGCCGAGCGCGACCGCCTGGTTGATCTCCAGCAGCAGCCCCAGATCGGTCAGGCCAGGGTTGCTGCCGACGACCCGCAATGCCCGCTCGAACAGCGGCAGGGCGGCCCCGACGTCGCCGCGCATCACCGACACGATGATCAGCACATGCAGGGACCAACCGATCGCCCACTGGTCGCCGGCCTTCTCGGCGGTCTGCAACGCCTCGCGAGCCACCTGCCCGGCCACGCTGACCTCGCCGAGATTGCGGTGCGCCCGCGCGGTCAACACCAGCAGCCGGGCCCGCTGCCGCGCGGAGATCGACGGCACCACCAGAGCCGAGGACAACTCCTCGAGCGAATCCTCCGCTCTGCCCTCCAGCGTTCGGCACTGCGTCATCGTCCAGTGCAGGTCGACCAGCAGGTCCGGATCGGTGATCACGTTCATCGCGTTGGCGGCGACCCGTTCGGCCTCTGCGGGCTCACCGGTGCGGTGCAGCGCGTCGGCCAGCCGGCAGGCCAGCACCGCGCCCCGCTCCGTGGTCGCCGGTGATCTCGCGCTGCCTTGCCGAAGCAGCTCGATCGCCGCCTTCGGGGACTGGGCGATGAGCGTCGGGGCCGCTCCGACCAGCCAGTTGAGCAGCGTTTCGTCCAGCGGGCCGGCGCCGGGCGAGCGGACCGCGCGCAGCAGCTGCCGGGCTACCCGCAGGGTCGGTGCGCCCGCCTCGGCCAACGCGGTGGCCGCTTCGCCGTGCCAGGCCGCCCGGACCGACACCGGGATGTCGTCGTAGAGCGCCGTACGGATCAGCGGGTGCCGGAAAGACAGCGTCTCGCCGGTCTCCTCGAGCACACCTGCCGCACGGGCCTCCTCGATGGCCGGGACCAACTCGGCGATCCGGCGGCCCAGCACGATCGCCAGGTCCGAAGCCAAGAACTCGACGCCGAGCAGGGCGGCACCGCGCAGGACCGCGCGGGCCTCCCGCGGCACGAAGTCCAACCGGTGTGCGATGGCGGCCACCAGAGAGTCCGGGACGGGTCCGGCGGTCGCCTCGACGAGACCGGCGTCGGTAGTGGTCAGGCGGGTGGACCGGGTCAGGGCGTCGACGAGTTCGGTCAGGTAAAGAGGGTTCCCGGCCGCGCCGCCGGCAAGCTCGAGGAGATGGCTGCCGGGCTTGCCGTCGGCGATCGTGGCGATCAGGTCGACCACGGCGGGGTCGGGTAGGCCGTCGAGCCGGATCGTGCTGGCGTCGCCGACCGCGCGCTGCAGCGCGAGCAGCTCGTCCCGTTGGGGCACCGGCCGGGTGGTGCCGATCAGCAGCAGGGGCGAACGGTCGGCCGATCGGGCCAGCCATTCCCACACGCTGATCGTCGTCTGGTCGGCCCATTGGAGATCATCGACGATCAGGACGGTCGGGGCAGCCGAGCACAACTCGGCCATCAAGGTCAACATTTGTTCCGCGGCCGCAATGGCCGGATCGGCGCCATTGCTGATCAATTCGCCGTGCAGCAGCCGCAGGATGGTGGCCAGCCGTGGTTCTCCGGTTTCCCGGACCCGCATGGCATCCAGCAGCGGTTGTAACGGGAGGTCCTGACCAAGCTCGTCGGCCGCGGCCCGGAAGACCTGGCAACCGTGCCGCTCGGCCACTGTCGCCGCGGTTCGCGCCAGTGAGGACTTGCCAATGCCGGGCTCACCCTCGATCAGTACCGCCCGCCCGGTTCCAGAAACAAGATCCTTAATCCATTTTTCGAGTCTGTCGATCTCCGCATCGCGCCCGATAAGGGTGACGGTACCCCGCATATCTCCGACAGTACGACCTGAACCGCTCGCGAACAACGCCCAACTGGTCACCTAGTGGCATCCGTCGTTGTGCAGGCAGGGACGTTGCCGCGACAAATCCGGTATCAGTCGTTCACCATCTGTTAACCCTAGATTAATCTTTTATTAAATGTGTGCTGTCACTCTTTGCTCACCATAACGGTAGGTTTCGCCACACATATGCCGACCGCACCGACCGTGAGCTGGGACAGGATTGCGGGGCCCCCGTTAATGGTATTCCACCATTCAAGGCCTATGTCGGGGAGGCCAACATGCGTGTTCTGAGGATGATCGTTGCCGTCGTAGTATCCGCTTTGGCGATCTTTTGGGCACAGAGTGCGCTGGTCGCCAGCGCCGATCCGGGCATGACCCACGACGGAGTGGAGATGATCAGCAATTAGCGGATTGGTTTGTCCGTCCATTTGTTCGTGTGTCGCGGGGTCCCGGTGGCCGGCCATTGTGACGCCCACGTCCCAGGGGTAGCTCATGGCTTGTCGCAGGACTGGATCTGACGTACCAGCCTGCCTGGGACCTCGCGAACGATTCGCCTTTCGGCCATTCGCGCTGCCCGCTCGGCGGCGTGATCCTGCAATGCGTGGCCAAGGTCCACGAGCCGGGACCCCAGCATGCCCTCGTCGAGGGTGCTCACCGGCTCCCGGCGTCCGGCGTCCGCGTCGAGCAACCGGAGCACGTACCGGGCGATCTGGTTGTTGACGCTCGACAGCTCGGCCATGAGCACCAGCTCGTCATGCCAGTCCGGCGCAGTCACCACATCACCTCTCGGTCCGGGCCCAGAAGCGGGCATGCAGGCAACCCTCGCCGTATCGGCTTGCCGAGACATCGGTCAACTGACCTATATCTAACGACCGTCAGACGCCGAGGAGACGGTGGGCGGTCGCCTCGTCGTGCCGAAAATCCCGGGTGGGGGCGCGGTGGGCGATGGTGCCCTTGTCCAGGATCGCGATCTCCTCGCAGGTGGCGAAGGCCAGGTGCAGATCCTGCTCGACGAGCAGGATGGTGCTGCCGTCGGACTTCAGCGTGTTGAGAATGGTGGCTATCGAGTCCACTATGGACGGTGCAAGGCCCTCGGAGGGTTCGTCCAGAAGGACCAACGCGGGGTTGGTGAGCAGGGCGCGGGCGATGGCCAGCATCTGCTGCTCGCCGCCGGAGAGCCGACCGGCGGGATGGCGGAGGCGGGCACCGAGCGCGGGAAAGGTTTCCAGGACGCGGTCCACGGTCCAGTTCGGGCCGGGCCGGCGGCCGGCCAGCGTGAGGTGCTCGGAAACGGTGAGCGGTGGCCAGATTCGCCGGCCCTGCGGCACCAGCGCGACGCCCGCGCGGGCGATCCGGTCCGGGCGCCGGCCGGCGATGTCCGTGCCGTCCAGGTGAACCGACCCGGCGGACGGCGAAACCAGGCCCATCATGGTCATGATCAGCGTGGTCTTGCCGGCGCCGTTGCGGCCGAGCAGGCCGAGCGCGCCGCCTCGGGCCAGGTCGAAGGTGACGTCGCGGATCACCGTGCTGCCCGCGTATCCGGCGGTGAGACCGTCAACTCGTAGGAACATCGGCGCCTCCGCGGACCGGGGGCAGGAACAAGGGTTCCGCCCTTGTGGTGCCGAGATAGGCCCGGCGCACCTCGGCGCTGGCCCGGACCGCCTCGGGGGAACCGGTGAGCAGCACCCGGCCCAGACTGAGCACGGTCACCTCGGTGGCCAGCTCGAAGACCAGGTCCAGGTCGTGCTCGACGAACAGGACGGTGACCCGCTCAGGCAACCCGCGCACCAACTCGGCGAGCGCGGTCCGTTCGGCGGTGGACATTCCGGCGGCCGGCTCGTCCATCAGCAGCACCCGTGGCCGGCAAGCCAGGGCCAGGGCCACCTCGAGCTGCTTGCGTTCCCCGTGCGCCAGCCGGGCCGCGACGACGCCGCCCCGACCGGCCAGGCCGACCTCGGCCAGCAGCTGATCCACCCGGGCCCAGACCGCGCGTTCCCGCACGGGTACGACGCGGATCCCGCCGCGCTCGTGCCGGCGCACCGCCAGCGCGACGTTCTCGGCCGCGGTCATCGAGCCGAACAGGCTGGCGTGCTGGAGGGTCTGGCCGATGCCGAGCCGGGCCCGGCGCACCTCGGAGAGCCTGGTGATGTCCCGGCCGGCCAGCTCGACCGAACCCTCGGACACCCGGAGCAGACCGGTGACCAACCGGAGCAGTGTCGTCTTCCCCGCACCGTTCGGACCGATCAGCGCGTGCCGGGCACCGGGCCGAACCTCCAGATCGACCCCATCGACGACGCGCAACGCGCCGAACGTCCGACCCACCGACCGACAGGACACCGCCGCGCTCATATCCGGCTCGCCTCCTCCCGCACGGGTCGCCGCCCTGGCGGCCGCAGTCCGGCCGCGCCCCGGGGCAGCAGGTAGACCACCAGGATGAACACCAGGCCGAGCAGCAACGGGCCGTGGCCGCCCAGATCCGGGCCGACCACGTCGCGCACCACGATCACCAGCGCGGCGCCGAGGCACGGGCCCCACAGGCTGCCGGCGCCACCGATGATCACCGCGAGCAGCGCGAGAGCGGCGGTGGTGAAGCCGAGATCGGCCGGGGTGACCAGCCGCTGCTGCGCGGCCAGCAGCCCGCCGGCCAGCCCGGCCACCGCGCCGGCGATCACGAACGCGACGAACTTGTAGGGCCGGGTGGCATAGCCGAGCGCCCGCATCCGCGGCTCGTTGTCCCGGATGCCGCGCAGCGCCGCGCCGAACGGGGAGCGGGACACCAGCCACAGCACCAGAAAGCCGGCCAGGAACACGGCGAGCACGTACCAGTACAGGCCGGCGACATCCAGTGGGGATCCGGCGATCCTGGTCGACGGCACGCCGTAGAGCCCATTGGAGCCGCCGGTCACCGGCTCCCAGGTTTCCGCGGCCTGCGCGACGATCTCGCCGATGGCCAGGGTGAGCATCAGGAAGAACACCCCGTGCGTGCGCACCGCGACCCACCCGGTGGCGGCCGCGGTGGCGGCCCCGGCGGCCAACGCGACCAGCACCGGGACCGGGCCGGTGGCGGTGACGTTCTTGGTGAACCAGGCGGCGGCGTAGGCACCGACCCCGAAGTAGGCGGCGTGGCCGAGCGAGGGCAGCCCGGTCACGCCGACGAGCAGGTCGAGGCTCGCCGCCAGCAGGGCGAAGACCAGCATCCTTGTGAGCGTGGTGGTCGCGTACGGAGCGAGGAAAAGCGGTGCGGCGGCAAGGAAGACCACCGCCGCGCCGCCCAGGTACCGGCCGGTGTGCACCGGTGGTGCGATCATGACCGGGCTCCCGGACCGGCGAACAATCCTTGCGGGCGAACGATGAGCACGATCGCCAGCGCCCCGAACAGGATGAACGAGGCCGCGTCGGCCAGCAGCGCGCGGCCGAGCGACTCGATCTGGCCGATCAGCAGCGCGCCGATCAGCGCACCGCGCACCGAGCCGAGCCCGCCGATCACGACCACGACCAGCGCCAGGATCAGCACCGTGGCGTCCAGTCCCGGCCGGGCACCGTAGATCGGCGCACCGAGCACCCCGGCCACCGCCGCGGCCAGGGAACCCAGGCCCAGCACGGCGAACCGCACGCGGCGGTTGTCGACGCCGATGGCCGACACCATCTCCCGGTCGGCCACGGTCGCCCGGACCAGGGCACCCACCGTGGTGCGCTCGACCACCAGGTGCGTCACGACCGCGAGCCCGGCACCGGCGGCGATCAGCACCAGGCGGTACACCGGATACGGCTCGCCGAGCACCAGCACGGTCCGGTCCAGTCCGGGCGGCGGGTTCACCGCGCGGACGTCGCGGCCGAACAGCATCGCGAGCAGTTCGGCGACCACCAGTGCCACGCCGAGGGTGAGCAGCGCCTGGTCGAGATGACCGCGGCGGCGCAGCGGCTCGACCATCCCGGCCAGTGCCCCGCCGCAGACCAGCCCGGCCACCGCGGCCAGGGCGATCGCGGCCAGGAATCCACCCCAGCCCGGATCGCTGCCGCCGACCGCCCAGGCCAGGTAGCCGCCGGCCAGGAACAGCGCCCCGTGCCCGAGGTTGAGCACGTCCATCATCCCGAAGATCAGCGACAGGCCGATGGCGAGGATGAACAGCAGGAACCCGATCGCGACGCCGTTGAGGATGCTGACCAGGTTGGCATCCAGCCAGGACAACACTTACACGTCCTGGGTGAGTTCGCCGAGGTCGGCCACCACCGTGTTGACGTAACCGCCGTCGCGGCCGTCCACCTTGCGCAGGTAGAACTTCTGCTTGGGCGTCTGCCCGGAGAAGCTCCAGGTGCCGCGCGGGCTGTCCTCGACCGGGCCCACCCCGCCGAGCGCCTTGGACACGCTGTCGCCGTCCAGCCCGCCGGCCGACCCGAGCGCCTTGTTGAGCACCGCGGCGGCGTCCCAGGTCTGTACCGAGTAGACGGTCGGCGCCTCGTTGTACTTGCCGCGGTAGGCCTCGACGAACTCCTTGTTCGCCGGGTTGTCCAGTTCGCTGGTGTAGTGCAGCGAGGTCTGCACGCCGAGCGCGGTGTCGCCCTGGGCGGTGAGCACCCCGCCCTCGGTGAGGAAACCCGAGCCGTACAAGGGGATCGTGCCGGCCAGACCGAACTGGGCGTACTGCTTGACGAACGCGACCGCCTCGGCGCCGGCGAAGAAGCAGAACGTCGCCTTGGCGCCGGACGACCGGATGGCCGACAGGAATGGTTGGTAGTCCTGGGTTTTGCCGAACGCGGGTTTGGCGGTGTCGGCGATCGTGCCGCCGCCGGCCTGGAACGCCTTGGTGAAGCCGGCAAGCGCCTCGGCGCCGGCCGCGTAGTCCGGGGCGATCGTGTACACCGCATCCTTGAAACCCTGGTCCGCCAGGTACTTGCCCATCGCGGCGGAGACCTGCGAATTGGTGAACGAGGTGCGCCACACGTACGGCGAGGACGCCTTGCCGGTCAGGTCGACCGCACCGGCGTTGCTGATCACCAGCACCTTCTTCGCCTCGGTCACCATGTCCCGCACGCCCAACGCGGTGGCCGAGCTCACGATGCCCACCAGCAGATCGCACTGGTCGTTCTGCAACAGCTTCTGCACCGCCGGCACCCCGGTCTGCGGGGTCTCGCCCTCGTCACCGACCACGGTGGACACCGTGTAGTCGGCGAACTTTCCGCCGTTGCGCTCCAACCAGAGATCCCAGGCCCGCTTCATGTCGGTGCCCAGCGGGGCGTACACCCCGGCCTGCGGGATCACCAGTCCCACCTTGACCGAACCCCCGCCACCCGAACCACCGCCCGAACCGCCGCCGACGCTGCTGCCGCACCCCGGCAGCGCCAGTGCGGCGCCGGCCGCACCCACCAGACCCAGCGCATCCCTTCGGGACAACCGTCGCTCGTTCATCGCACCAGCCTTCATTGGCAGTCGACACTTTCGCTGACTTGCGCAAGTAGTCTGTTGAATGACGGCGCCGGTGTCAACGAACGGTGACCGAACGGCAACGCACCGGCCGGCCCGCCCGCGACATCAGGACGAAGGCTGGTGTGTGTCCAGGAACCGCAGCGCCTCGGTGTACTTGGCGCGCAGGCGGTTCTGGGTGGACTGGTCGAGCCGGGCCAGCCGGTGCGGGGACATGTTGTCGGCGATGTCGGCGCGCTTCACCACGATCGCGATCTCGTCGGCGGCGACTCGGGCCAGGTAGTCCGGTCGCGGCTCGCCGTCGTTCTTGCTCAGCGCCACCACCGCGTCCACCACGCGCGGCGGGCAGCCGGCGGCCAGCAGATCGGCCGCGGTCACCGTCGTGTCCTCGATGACGTCGTGCAGCACGGCGGCCATCCGGGCGTACTCGCCCTCGACCCGGTCCATCACGCGCAGCGGATGGCCGATGTAGGGCCGGCCGGACTTGTCGACCTGGCCCTCGTGTGCCTGCCGTGCGATCCGCACGGCGTCCTCGATCGTGAACGCCATGGCGACATTGTGCCGCAACGGCGCTGCCACGTGCGACCGTCCACAACGGACGCTACAGCGCGGGCGGTCCCTGGTGCACCCGGCGCAGGATCGGTTCGAGTTGGTACAGGTCGGCGCTGGACATGAGTTGGCGCTCGTCCCACCAGGTGGCGCCGGCTTCGGCGAGCGGGGCGATCACGTCGCGGGCGGCGATCGGGTCGCCCGGGGTGGCGCCGCCGAGGACGATCTCGAACGGTCCGCTGGGGTCCGCGCGGTGCGTGTTCAGGTAGGCGATCAGATCGCGGACCTGGTCGAGCGGCGGAACATGGCCGTGCGAGGCGTCGGCGAACAGCGGGACCACGCCGTCCCAGCGTGCGGCCCGGCGGATCGGCCTGCGGTGCGGCCAGAACCCGCCGATCCACACCGGTGGCCGGGGCCGCTGCGCGGCGGCGGGCAGCAGGGTGACGTCGCGCACCCGGTAGTGCCGGCCGTCGTGGTTCACCGGCTCGCCGGACCAGTAGCGGCACAGTAGGCCCAGGCCTTCGTCGAGCCGCTCGGCGAGCACGGTCGGATCGGTCTCGTCGCCGAAGCTGCCGTACTCGTCCCTGATCGGCCCGCCGAGCCCCGCGGCGAAGATCACCCGGCCGCCGGACAGCGAGTCCAGGGTGGCCACCTGCCGGGCGAGCTGTTCCGGCCGGCGGCGGGCAACCGGGGTGAGCAGGGTGCCCAGCCTGATCCGCTCGGTCGCCAGTGCCGCTGCGGTGAGCAGCATCCACGGGTCGCCGAAGGGCTGGCCGCGGCGCTGTTCCTTGTCGTGCACCACGTGATCCCAGACGAACAGCGCGTCCCAGCCGGCCTGCTCGACGGCCACGGCGACGGTGGCCACGTTCCGCGCATCGGCGAAGTCGCCGAAGTTCGGAACGTTGACGGAGCAGCGCATGGTCATTCCTCCACGTCCCTCTCCTCGCCCCGGCGGCGCAGGTAGTTGAAGCCGGGAATGCCCAGGATCGCCTGGCGGACGTCGTTGGCCACCGCAAGAAGCTCGTGGATGTCGGGGCCGACCCGGTTGAGCGTGCCCAGGATCGGGAGCACGTCGTCGTTGAGGTGCTTGGCCAGCCGGGGCAGCTCGTCGACCAGCTTGATCGCCGCCTGCACCTCGTGGGCACTGAACTCCTCGGCGAACTGGATCAGCGGGCGGGCCGCGCTCACCTGCTGCTTGGCGGCGCTGGTCACCTGCTGGACCTGGTCGATGGCGCCCTCGGCGGTGGTGATCGTGTGCTCGGTGCGGCGCACCAGCTCCTCGGCCCTGGCGACGACCGACTCGGCCGCGCTCAACAGGTTCAGCACCCGGCCAGGCACGGCGGCCGCCGTGGCCGCGGTGCGCACGGCCCAGCGGATCACGTCCGGTGGCAACAGTGTCGGCATGAGTCCATCTCACACGAGATCGACCGGAACGGCGAGGAAACCGCGGCTACCGGGCCAGCAGCGCGGACATGACGCGCTTGAGGTCTTCGTCGGGTGCGGTCGGTTCCTCGCCGCGCCACGCGATCACGTTGTCCGGGCGGACCAGGACGGCGCCGGTGGCGGGCAGGCCGACGGCGGCGGCGAAGGCGCCGGCCGGGTCGGCGATCCGCCCGGTGGCGGTGATCCGGTGGGCCGTGAGCGGAAGGTCCAGGCTGCGGGCCACGTTGTCGGACGCGGTGCACCAGGCCGCGGCGTCCGGGGCGGCGAGCAGGGTGAAGCCGGGGCCGGCCAGGTCGAGGGTGGACGCGGGGGAGCCGTCCAGCTCGATCGGCAGGTGCGGCAGGCGCGTGCCGACCCGGCCGGTGGGCGCGCGCGGGTCGTCGAGCTCCGGCGCCTCGCCGGCGGGCGCGGCGATCGCCGAAGACCGGTACAGCGCACCGAGTTCGATCGACGGGTCGTCCACCGGCGCGGCCAGGCCGTCCGCGGACAGCGACGGGTCGACCCGGAGCACGTAGCGGGTGTACGCCTGCTCGGTGGTCAGCCGGCCGATCGGCGCGCGCTCGGCCTGGTAGCTGTCCAGCAGCCCGGGCCCGGCGCTGCCATCCAGCACCATCGCCAGCTTCCAGGCCAGGTTGTGCGCGTCGGCCACCCCGGCGTTGCCGCCGAATCCACCGGTGGGCGGCATGACGTGGGCGGCGTCCCCGGCCAGGAACACGGTGCCGTCCCGGTACCGCTCCGCGTAGGCGGCGGTGGCCTCCCAGCGCTGCACGTTGTCGATCTCCACCGGCAGGTCGGCAACGCCGAGCGCGGTGCGGACCAGCTCCGCGCACCGCCGCGCGGTCATGTCCCGGCCGACCTGCCGGTCCTGCGTGCCGTCCGGGCGGGTGGTGGAGAACACCGCGAGGAAGCCGGAGTCCGACGTGATGGCGAACCGGAAGAAGCCGAGCAGCTCGGGATGGTTGACGTAGACCACGCTGAGGTTGCGCTCGCCGATCAGGTCCTTGACGTCGGCCCGGAAGTAGATCGTGACGCAGTCGGCGAAACCGCCCCAGCCGAGCAGACCGATGCCCAGCTTGTCGCGCACCCGGCTGTGCGCGCCGTCGGCCGCGATCACGTATTGCGCCGTCACCGTCCGGTCCGGGCCGCCGGAGCGGGGCCGCAGCACCGCGGTGACGCCGTCGGCGTGCTGCTCGAAGTCCACCAGCTCGGTGCCGAACCGATGCTCGGCGCCCAGCTGCGCGGCGCGCTCCCGCAGCACCGGTTCCAGCCCGACCTGCGTGATGAACACCCGCGACGCCGGGCTGAGGTGCTCGACGCCTGCGTTGACCGAGCGGAAGAAGTACTGCAGCTCCCGCCCGGCCAGGCTCTCCACCGCCATGATCGCGCCGTTCTGCACGAACTCCCGCTCCGCGGCCGCCTCCACCGCGTCCTGCAACCCGACCTGACGGAAGATCTCCATCGTGCGCTGGTGGAACATCGCGGCCCGCGGGTGGATGGCCGTGCCGGGGTGCCGTTCCACCAGGATGTGCTCGACGCCCCGGTCGGCCAGCAGCAGCGAGGCCGACAGCCCGACGAGGCTGCCACCGACGATCAGGACCGGAACGCGCTCCGCCGCCATCGGCACCCCTTCGTCCGACCGACCAGCCGGCCGGCTCGCGAGTGCCGGCCGTCCCGTCCATCGTGGCCTCTTCGCGCCGAATGCGACAGACCCCTAGGGAATCACCGCGTCCGGCTCCAGGGTCGGGGCGTCGGCCGGGACGGTCTCCGGGTACAAGAGCCCGGCGCCGGTGTTGAGGACGACCACCTCGTCGCCGGCCGCGAGCCAGCCCGACTCGCGCAACCGGCGGGCGGCGGCCAGGGTGGCGGCGCCCTCGGGGCAGAGGAAAGCGCCTTCCAGCCGGGCGCACCGGATCTGCTCGGCCAGGGTGTCGGCGTCGTCGACGGCGATGGCGGTGCCGCCGGTGGCGTAGAGGGCGTCGAGGATCAGCGCGTCGCCGAGCGGTTTCGGCACGGTCAGTCCGAATGCGACGGTGTGCGGATCGGGCCAGGGATCGGCGTGGGTGGCTCCCTTGTCAAAGGCGGCAACGATCGGGGCGCATCCGGTGGCCTGGACGGCGACCAGGCGGGGCACGCGCGGGCCGATCCAGCCGAGCTCCCGCAACTCGCCGAGGGCCTTGTGGATGCCGATCAGGCCGACACCGCCGCCGGTGGGGTAGAGGATCACGTCGGGTACCCGCCAGCCGAGCTGCTCGACCAGCTCAAGGCCCATGGTCTTCTTGCCCTCCACCCGGTAGGGCTCCTTGAGCGTGGACACGTCCTGAAAACCGGGCCGCTGCGCCAAAGCGTCGGCGATGAGCTGCCCGCACTGTCCGATGTGGCCGTTCACCAGATACAGCTCGGCACCGGCGGCCAGGCACTCCCGCCGGGTGATCACCGGCGCGTCCAGCGGCATGGTGACCAGGCTGGCCATCCCGCCGCGGGCGGCGTAGGCGGCCCAGGCCGCCCCGGCGTTTCCGTTGGTGGGCATGGCGATCCCGGTGACACCAAGCTCGTGCGCGCGGGAGGCGCCGACCGCCGCGCCGCGCGCCTTGAACGAGCCGGTCGGGATCAGGCCCTCGTCCTTCATGAGCAGTCGCTCGATCCCGTACTCCCGGCCCAGCCGGGGGAGTGAGACCAGCGGCGTCATGCCCTCGCCGAGGGTCAGCACGTGCGCGGGATCGCGCACCGGGAGCAGTTCGTGGTAGCGCCACAGGGTTGGCGGGCGGTTCGCGATCACCTCCGGGGTGACCGCGGCCGCCACGGCATTGAGGTCGTAGCCGGCCAGCAGCGGCGATCCGCAGCCGCACAGGTTGGTGACCCGGTCCGGGTCGTACTCCGCCCCGCACGCCGGGCAACGCAGGATCCGCAACGCCGAGTACGGCATGGTCATCAGGCGGCGTTGATCGCGGCGACGACCTGGGCGCGGAACCGGGACTCGGGCACCGCGGGGATGAGGTGCCGGCCTTCCGGGGTGAACGAGCGCGGGCTGAGCAGGTAGAGCGCGGCGGCGTCGTCCCAGAGGCGGGTTTCCAACCACTGCGACGGATCCACCAGCAGGGCGGTGCGGAGCAGGCCGGGCATCCCGGTGCGGTGCAGCGCGGCGACCATCGCCTCGGTCGGGGCGTAGCTGGGGGTCGGGCCGGGGGCCGGGAGGTCGACGAAGGTGACCCGGGCCGGGGCCGCGCGGCAGGCCGCGACGTCGTACTCGCAGTTGAAGTTGTCCGGGTTGTTCTCGGCGAACGAGCGGCCGGAGGCGACCACCCTGGACTCCCGGCCGAGGGCGGAACCGTAGCGCTGGAAGGAGGTCCACGGGCCGAGGACCAGAACCTGGATCCGGTTGCAGCCGTGGACGGCGGCGCCGAGGGCGTGGCTGAGCCGGGCCGGGTCGGCGGCGGTCGGCACGGCGGAGTGCAGGAAGTTGTTCAGCCGCTCGGCGCCGGCGCGCACGGCGGGCAGCCAGTCGTAGGCGGGCGGGGCGGGCGAGGCCAGACCGGGGATCACCGGCGGGGTGGCGCCCCGGCTGGCCAGGAACATCGAGACCGCGGTCGTGCCGGCCGCGACGCCGGAGATTCCCTCGGTGACGACGACCGCGCGGAGTTCACGGGCGGGCGTCAGCATGGCCAGGGCGCGGTAGTCGTCCAGGCCGGCGTCGGTGTCCACCACCAGGCAGGCGGAGGTGCTGGCAGCCGGTTGGTCGGCGGTGAACATGGGCAGCCCGACCGCGGTCCAGCCGAGGGCGAGCGCCAGGGTGGTGAGGGAGAACCGGGTCAACCGTTGCGTGCGGCCACCTGTCATGCGCTCACCGTACTGGGCATTTCAGATGATGATATCATTCGGATGTTCTTGGTTTCCGAGTGGAGGAGGGGCGGCGATGGTCCGGTTGACCCGGGCACAGCAGCAGGAACGCACCCGCGCCGCCGTGCTGGCCGCGGCCCGGACCGAGTTCGCCAAGCGGGGATACGCCGAGGCCAAGGTCGACGGGATCGCCGAGCGGGCCGAGCTGACCAGGGGCGCGGTGTACTCCAACTTCCCCAGCAAGCGCGCCCTGTACCTGGCCGTGCTGCTCGACGCGGTCGACCGCCCGGCCGGGCAGCCGGCGCCCGAGCCGGTGACCCGCCTTGCCGACGCGGTGGGCGGGTTCGCGCGGGTCTGGCTGGACCGGCTGCCGATGCCCGGTGACACCCCGGGCGCCGGCAACCTGGCGCTGCGCTCGCTGACCGGCGTGTTCGACGACGAACCGGGCCGCACGGCGCTGGCCCACCTCGCCCGGCTGGAGGCGGTGCTGCTCGGGCTCGCGCTGGAGTCGTGCGGGCCGCGCCGCCGGCGGGTCCGGTTGGCCGAGTTGGTGCTCACGCTGCTGTACGGGGCCGGCCGGCTGGCCGAGGCCGCGCCCGGGTTCGGCGACCCGTTCGACGTGGTCCGCGCCTGCCAGCACCTGGCCGGACTCGATCTCGCCGACGCCTGGGAACCGCCGCACCTGCCGTTCGTCGACCCGGCGCGATCCGTCGACGAACCCTGGGCGCCGCTTGAGGATCCGCCGGATCTGCGCACCGGTCGTCCGGTCGGGCTGGAGGCTGACGGCGTGGTCACGGTGCTCGGCACCGGCCGGCTGGGTGCGGCCGAGGAGACCGTGCGCGCCGCCCGGGCGGGCGACGCGGTGACCGTGGTCGTGGTGACCGGCGATCCCGCCGAGCTCGGCCGGCTGGTGCGGCTGCGGGTCGCCGACCTGTGCTGCTGCCTCGGCCGGGTGTTCGGTCCGGACGCCCGGCCGGGCCCACGCCTGGTGCTCGACGACCGCGGCGCCGTCGCGCACGCCGCCGGGGTCGCGACGACCGACGACACCGAGGCCGCGGTGCGGGTCCGGGCCGGGCGGATCGTGGCCCGGGCCGACGGGCGCGGCGCCGGGCACGCGGCGGCCGGAGCCGGGCGATGAGCCGCGCGACCGGGACCGACCTGCTGGTGCTGCACACCCTGCGCTGCATCGGGTTCGCCGGACTTGAGCGGGTGGCCGAGGCGGCCGGCCTGACCGAGCCGGACGCGGAGTCAGAGCTGATCGACCTCGCGGTGGCCGGCCTGGTCACCAAGGCGCCGGGCGGCTTCGGCGGGTGGGGGCTGACCGACGCGGGCCGCGCCGCCGACGCCGAGCGGATCTCCGCCGAGTTGGACGCTGCCGGCGGCCGGACCGCGGTTTCCGTTGCGTTCGAAGAGTTTCTCGTGCTCAATCCGGAGCTGCTCGACCTGTGCACGGCCTGGCAGCTGCGCTCGACCGAGGGCTTCGTGACCCCGAACGACCACTTCGACACCGCCTACGACGCCCGGGTGCTGGACCGGCTGGTCGACCTCGACCGGCGCGCCGGCACGGTCTGCGCGGAGCTTTCCGCCGTGCTGTCCCGGTTCCAGCGGTACCGCGACCGGCTCACCGCCGCGCTCACCCGGGCCCGGTCCGGCGAGCTGGACTACGTGGCCGACAACCTGACCTCGTACCACACGGTCTGGTTCCAGCTGCACGAGGATCTCCTTGCCACGCTGGGAATCCCGCGGTGAGGTGGATCCACCCGCTGTCCGCCGGCACCGATGTGCGCGCGGAAGTCCTTGGTGCCAAGGGTTTCGGCCTGATCGAGCTGCACCGGCTCGGTCTGCCGGTGCCGCCCGGGTTTGTCATCGGCACCGATGCCTGCCGCGCGTTCCTGCGGGACGGGCGGCCGCCCGACGACCTGGCCGGCGAGTTGGCAACGGCGCTCGGCGCGCTGGAAACCGCCACCGGCCGGCGGCTCGGCGCGCCGGTGCGGCCACTGGTGGTGTCGGTGCGCTCCGGTGCGGGCGTGTCGATGCCCGGCATGATGAACACGATCCTCAACCTCGGGCTGACCGATGCGGCGACCGCGGGGCTCGCGGCCGAGACCGGTGACCCGGCGTTCGCGGACGACTCGCGCCGGCGGTTCCGTGCCGGCTTCGCCGCCGCGGCCGGCTGTCCCGCTCCGGACGATCCGCTGCGTCAGCTGGATCTGGCCGTGCGCGCCGTGTTCGCCTCCTGGAACACGCCGCGCGCGGTCACCTACCGTTCGCTGCACGGCATTCCGGACGAGCCGGGCACCGCGGTCACGGTACAGGCCATGGTGTTCGGCAACCGCGACTCCCGGAGCGGAACCGGCGTCGCGTTCAGCCGCGATCCCAACACCGGCGAACCGCTCCCGTTCGGCGAGGTGCTGTTCGGCTGCCAGGGCGAGGACGTGGTGCTCGGCACCGCGACCACCGATCCACTTTCCGAGCTGGCCGCTCGGGAACCCGTGGTATGGCAGGAACTCCTCGCCGCCCTTGGCCGGCTCGAGCAGCATTACCTGGACGCCTGCTCGGTGGAGTTCACCGTCGAGACGGGCCGGTTGTGGCTGCTCCAGGTGCGCCCCGGCGGCCTGTCCGCACGCGCCGCCATCCGGGTCGCCGTGGACCTTGCCGACGCCGGCACGATCTCCCGACCCGAGGCGGTGCGCCGAATCTCCCCGCGCCAGTTGGAATCCGCCCGCACCCCCCGCATGCAGATCACCGGCCCCCGAACCACCCTCACCCGCGCTCTCGGCGCCTGCCCGGGCGTTGCCACCGGCCGCGTGGCCACCACCCCGGAGGCAGCTGTGCACCTGGCCGCCACCGCCCCGGTCATCCTGGTCCGCCCGCACACCTCCCCGCTGGACCTCCCCGGCCTCGCCGCCGCCGCCGGCGTGGTCACCGCGACCGGCGGCCCCACCAGCCACGCCGCCGTCGTCGCCCGCGCGCTCGCCAAACCCGCCGTCGTCTCGGCCACCGACCTCACCATCACCCCCGCCGCCGTCCACACCCCCACCCACACCCTCCCCGAAGGCACCCTCATCACCATCGACGGCACCACCGGCGAAGTCGCCCTCGGCCAACCCGCCATCGCCCCCGCCGCCCCCGACCCCCACCTGCGCCGCCTGCTCGACTGCGCGGCCGAGCAGGCGTAGCGGCCAGCCCCCTACCTGTTGGGTAGCACCAGAATCGCGTCGCCGACGGGGCGTTCCCCGGTGGCGTCGGACGGTCGGTTGACCACCTGCCCGCGGGCCACCATGGTGGTCGAGCCGCCGCCGTCCAGGTTGACCGCCTCCCGCAGACCCAGCGCCGC
>NZ_DASUCC010000009.1:0-64285 GCF_035762905.1 Actinophytocola sp. | reverse complement strand
CGCTCCCTTCGCGACACCGAGCAGTGCGCTCCCGCTGACCATGAACTTCGCCACCAGCTTGGCGAGGTCCGGGTTCTTCGCCCCCTTGAACACGACGAACGAGTTGGACTCGCCGAACGCGAGCGGCTTGTCGATCGCCGGTCCGGTGGCGCCGTTGAACGGGTGGGTGTTGGCGTAGACCGGGTTGTTCTTGGTCTTCGAGTCGGCGTAGACGCTGAACTGGTTGAGCGTGAGCCCCAGGATCTGGGCCAGCCAGTTCTCGTTGTTGCTTGAGTCGGTCCAGCTTCCGATCCCGGGTGGCAGCATCGGCGCGTACTTCGGGTTCGTGTAGATGTCGCCGATGAACGTGACCGCATCGACGGTCTCCGGCGAGTTGAACACCACCTTCGTGCCGGTGTTGTCCGCGATCGCCCCGCCGTAGGTGTTGATGACGTTCACGATGAAGCCGTTGGCATCGCCGGAGCGGTTCACCGTCAGACCCCAGCCGAAGCACCGCTTGGCCGGGTCGGAGACCGCCAACGCGTTGTCGCGCAGCTCCTCCCACGTGTAGTGGGGCTTGAGCGGCAGACCCTTCTCCGCGTACCAGTCCTTGCGCAGGTACATCCCGGTCCCGATGAAGTGGTAAGGGATCGCATACCAGCGCCCGTCGAACACACAGAAGTTGGTCGCCTCCGTTGCGGGCTCCCCGTAGAGCGCGCGCATCTCCTCGACCACATCGGTGACATCGGTGAGGTTGCCGAGATTGTGGAGCTGACCGACGAACCGTAAGTCGCTCACGAACGCCAGATCACGGCTGTTGCCCGCCTTCACGTCGGCGTCCATCTTCGCGACCATGTCGCCGGCGTCGCCGGAGACCAGGTCGTTCTGGATCGTGGTCCCGGTGGCCTGCGCGAACACCTGCAGCGACTTGTCCAGCGCCTGATTGGCGGCCTCCGAGTACAGCTTCTGTGAGAGCATCCCGACCGACCCGCCGCGGAACGGGGCTGCCTGGTCGAGCAGCTCCTTGGGCACCTGGACGTCGACCTGCGGCGCGGCAGGGTCGTCGCCCCCGCACGCAGCGAGACCGAGCACGCCCAGCGCGCTCATCCCGAGGAACGTGCGCCTCGACCAGTCCGTGTTCGCTTCCATGACCACTCCTCTCTGGCGTCCGATCGAGCGGACGCGTACCGACGGGGCGACGTTGCAACCGGCGGACAGCGAGGCGAGCGCCGCGCTGGGGGCCGTTCATGCGGCGAAGGACACCGAGCTGCTGATGGGTTGTCCTGGCAGCCCGTCGAACCGCGATGTCGCCGCAGAGCAGCGGGATCTGCGGTGACCACGTACCGATCGACGAGCCTGCGCAACGCCGGCCGGTGCAGCTTCTCGACCGCGAGTCCGGTGCCAGTCAGCCCCAGCCGTATCGGCGGGATCGCAGGTGCTGCCATGCCTCGTCCGTCCTCGTCATCGGTTCCGGATCGCGGTCGTGCAGTGCGCTAGCGCCGCCGGGCGGCCCGCTTGGTCTGCTTCGCCTTCTCCGCGAGGAGCGTGGAGTTGTTTCTCAGGTGCCTGCGCATCGCCGCGCGGGCACCTGCCGGGTCGCGCGCCACGAGCGCCTCGTAGATCTCCGTGTGGTCGGCGGTGGCGCTGCGCAGCGCGGCCGGCGCCTCGTTGGTGATGCGCCGGCTGGCCGTGCCGAGCCAGCGGGCGGAGTACATGATTCGGTCCAGGATGCGGTTGTTGGCCGCCCGGCAGATCTCCATGTGGAATTCGTGGTCGACCTCGAGGTAGGCGTCGGGGTCCGCCTCAAGCGCCGACATGCGGTCGATCCCGTCCCTGAGCCGGTCCAGCGTCTCGTCCGTGATGCTGGCCGCGGCCATCGCGGCAAGTTCGGGCTCGAGCAGCACGCGCAGCTGGTGCAACTCCTGCAGCAGCTCGCCGACGATCTCCGTGGGCAGCCACTCGATCAGCAACGGGCTCAGGTAGTCCCACTCCGCGCGGGGACGCACGACGACGCGGCGGCCCTGCGCGACGTCGACGATGTCGAGCGAGGCGAGGATCTTGAGCGTCTCCCGCGCCACTACGCGAGACACCCCGAACTCCTGGGAGATGTCGAGTTCCGACGGGGCCCGACCGTCCTCGATGTCGCCGCTGACGATGCGCCGGGTCAGGTGTGCCGCCACCTGCACCGGGAGAGTCCGGATCTTGACAGCGTCCGGAGACTCTTGTCTCCTTTGCATGTCATCAGCTTATAGGACAAGTTGACCATTGCGACAGTCCGTTCATATGCACGACCCGGCGGCGGGAGAGCAATGCGGATCGTGAACGTCACGACGGCGGTGGTGGCCTACCACGGTCAGGCCACGCTGGTGCGGATCGACACCGACGAGGGCCTCAGCGGGTTCGGCGAGGCCAATCCCGATGCCGGCGCGGGCGCCGTCGTCGGAATGATCAACTTCCTGACGCCCCTCCTGATCGGCGAGGACCCGCGCAACGTCGAGCGGTGCTGGGAGAAGCTGCGCCGCAGCAACGTCTTCGCGGGCCCCCAGGGCGGGGTGTTCGTGATCGCCCTGTCCGGGATCGAGCTCGCGCTGTGGGATCTCGCAGGCAAGGCCGCGGGCCAGCCGGTCCACCGGCTGCTCGGCGGGAAGTTCCGCGACCGGATCCGGCTCTACGCCGACTGCGGCGACGGCGACGACCCGGCGGGCTCGATCGCCGGGTGCGTCGACCGAGCCCAACGGATGGTCGCCGAAGGCTTCACCGCCATCAAGTTCGACATCGACGACCTGCACCACCCTGCCAAGTTCGACGCCTTCAACCACACGATCAACGCCGCCGAGCTGCGATCGATGGTCGAGCGCGTCGCAGCCGTCCGGGAAGCGATCGGACCAGACGTCGATCTGGCCATCGACCTACACGCCCGCTACGACGTGCCGAGCGCGTGCCGGATCTCGTGGGAGCTCGAGCCGTTCCACCTGATGTGGCTTGAGGAGCCGCTGCCGGCGGAGAACATCGACGCGCTGGTGCGGGTGCGCGCGCAGACCCGCACGCCGATCTGCGCAGGCGAGAACCTCTACCTGCGGTGGGGATTCCGCGAGCTGCTCGAACGCGGCGCCGTGGACGTCATCGAGCCGGACGTGCCGAAGTGCGGTGGCCTCGCCGAGGCCAAGAAGATCGCCAACCTCGCGGAGCTTCACTACATTCCCTTCGCGCCGCACCTGGTGTCGACGCCGCTGGGCACGATGGCCACGTCGCACCAGTGCGGAGCGATCCCCAACTTCCTCGTCCAGGAATGGCACGCCCTCGATGAGCGCGCGGTGTGGGACAGCTACGTCCACGCACCCGACGGGAGCGGCTCGATCGTCAAGGACGGCTACATCACACTTCCCGACACTCCCGGCATCGGCGTGGAGCTCGACATGGACGGCGTCCGGGCACACGCCGTCGCCGGCTACGGACTGTTCGAGTAGCGGAGCCCGGGTAGTAGTTTCGCTCACGACCGATGGGAGCTGGGCGAAGTGGCACGTCTTCATGTCGGCTGCGCGATGTGGACCCACAAGGCGTGGCCCGGGCGGTTCCTGCCACAGTCGCTGCCGGCCAAGGAGCGCCTGCGGGCCTACGCCGGCTGGTGCAACGCGGTCGAAGGCAACACCACCTTCTACGCGACCCCCGCCAGAAGCACCGTTGAGACCTGGGCGCAGCAGACCGACCCCGGCTTCCGGTTCGTGGTCAAGCTGCCCAGGGTCGTCACGCACGAGCGGCGGTTCTCCGGTGTCGAGGCCGAGATGCGGGCGTTCCTGGACGCGATCGAACCCCTCGGCGAACGGGCGGTCCTGTGGACCCAGTTGCCCGGCTCGTTCGACCCTTCGGAGGTCGACGCGCTCGGCCGCTTCCTGCGCCGGCTTCCCGCCGACCGCCAACGCGCCGTGGAAGTGCGCCACCCCGGGTTCTTCACCGACGCCGGCTCGACGTCGCTGCTGGAGGGGACACTCGCCGACGCGGACGCCGAGTGGGTGCCGTTCGACACCACGGTCTTCTTCCACAGCCCGCCGACCAGCGAGGCCGAGCAGGACGCCTGGGCCAAGAAACCGCGGCTGCCGCGACGGACGCGGGCGCTGACCGACCGGCCGATCGTCCGCTACCTGGGCCGGGACTCGGTCGAGGAGACGGTCGTGGGGTGGCGGCCATGGACCGGGGTGGTCGCCGGCTGGCTGCGCGAGGGCCGGTCGCCGACGGTCTTCGTGCATACCCCCGACAACGACGACGCACCGGCGCTCGCCCGCCGGTTCCACGACGACGTGCGGGCGCTGGTGCCCGGCCTCGACGCGCTGCCCGAGCCGGAACCGGCCGAGCCCGCGACGCTGTTTTGAGCGATGTCCCGATCGGGCGGCGCACCGTCCGATGAAAGCCGCTGATCACCGGCGTGCGTTTCGCATCGGTCTGGTGACCCCATCGCGCAGGTATTGCTGCCCGAATCAGATGCGTTCCGGTGCATGACCGGTCCGAAACCGCGCACTTACTGTGGGTGCACGGACCGATTCTCTCAGGGAGTACGAATGGCCACTGTGGACGAGCTGTGGACGTGGATTTACCAACCGGTACAAGAACTTCTGGCCGATCGGGCCGGCGAGGCGGAAAAGTCGTGGGAGGAGCTGCGGGCGTCGTTCGTCGAGCGGGCCGGGCTCGCCGACCCGGCCGACCACCCGCTGACCGACGAGCTGGTCCGCCAGCTCGACGAGCTGCCCGAGGACGAGCGGGCTGCGCTGCTGGCCGACGCGGGCCGACTCGAGGCGCTCGTCTACGAACTCGCCGAGCGGCACGCCGAGGCGCCGGCGGAGGACCCGGACAGCAGCGAGCCGCTGACACTGTCCGACGTGGACATCGAGGCGCTGCTCGCCGAGGACGCCGAGTTCGCCGACATCCCGGAGGAACGCCGCCGGGAGCTGATCGCCCAGCTGCTCGGTAGCTGACCGCCACATCCCCAGCACGGAAAGGAATTCCGCAGATGAATCTCGAAGGCCAGCGCGAGCAGCAGTACGTCGAGAACGTCATGGACCGGCTGACGCTGCGATTCGGCGCCGCCCGCCTGCCGAAGAAGGTGAAGCGGCAGGAGGCTCCGTACCAGGGCGATGTGCCGACCGGCGGGGACATCGTGAACCAGGATGGGGTTCCCCACGCGCCGATGCGGCTGAACGCGGGGTGGTTCGACCTCACCGAGGAGCCGGGCGGCATGACGCCGGTCGAGGGCGTCGTGTACCTGTGGGTCATCCGGGGCGACGGCCACCTGATCCTCGGCGTCGAGGATCCCACCAAGTTTCCGCAGGCGTTCGGCACCGACGTATCGGGTCTCAAATCGGTCGACGGGCTCGGTCATCCCACCCTGGCCGCCACGTTCGGCGCGGGCGGCGAGCTGGACGTCGGCGAGGGCCGGATCGGCGGCGAGCTCTTCCACGAGGGCGGCTGGGTGATCAACGACCACTCCGGCCGGTACGGCTCGGGCCGCGGCGACACCACGGCCCTGCTGGTGGAGGCGGCGGAGTACTTCCGCGCCTTCGGCATCGACGTGCAGGGCTACCAGTCCAAGGAAGGCACCGCCGACAAGGTGGTCAAGTTCGGCGTTCAGTGACCGCCGCAGCACACGGGTAGCGGTCATCACGAGATCGCCCCGTTGGTTGGCTTGTGGTTCAGCAGCGTGGGTTCCAGTCGCCCAGATAGTCGGCGACGGTGTATTGCGCGGCTTCGGCGTCGGACAACTGCGGGCGGTCCGGGCCCGTGCCGGCGCCCGGGCCGTGATTGTCGTACTCGAACAACCTGACGTCGCGCCAGGAGAATCCGGAGAAGTCGGTCCATGGCGCGCTCTTGATCGCAGCCGGCAGCATGGTGTCGCGAATGACGACCTGGGCCACGGCGGCCGGATCCCGCCGGGATGCCATGGCCGGCCGAGGAAGTAGCTCTCGGCCGCCGCGGGGCTGGTCACCCGGCTGTTGACGATCAGGAACCCGTGCGGGTCAACGAACCCCGATCCCGTCCGATGGCCCGACCCCAGTCGCGAGGCTAGGTGGTGATCGCGTGCGGATTGCGTTGTGCCGGTGGACAATTCCGGCTGCGTGGGCCGATGGACAGCACCCACGAGACCGTCGTGCTGACCACCGGTTACCGTACGAGCGTGGTTGATGATGGGGACGAGCAGCACTCCGGGCCGCCGGATTCCCGGATGTTGCGGGTGTCCGATGCCGAACGCCGGCACGTGGTCGGAGTGCTGGAGAAGGCCGTGGGACAGGGTCTTCTCACGCTGGAGGAGTTCAGCGCGCGCACCGACCGGGCGTTGTCGGCCCAGACCAGGGGTGAGCTGAACAGCGTGCTGATCGATCTGCCGGACATCCGGCATCGCGAGTTGGTCGGCACTGAACAACCGCTTGTGCTCAGCACCGGCGCCGGCACCGTGCGGCAGCACGGTCGCTGGACGGTCCCGCGCACCATCAAGGCCGAATGCGGGATGGGCACCATCTCCATCGACTTCACCACCGCGGTCTGCCCGCACAGCGAGGTCTCCCTGCACGCCACCGTGGGGGCCGGGACCGTCACGGTGATCGTCCCCCGGGGCTGGACCGTGGTGTTGGTAGAGGCGATCAGCCGGTCGGGCAGCGTGGTCAACAAGGCCACCGATCCACCGGATCCCACCATGCCGGTGTTGCGGGTGTACGGCAGGTCTGGAATGGGCACGGTGCGGATCAGACATCCACGCGGACGCGGCCGGTAGCACCCGGCTGGGTGGACGACGGACCGGTTCGGCTATCCCGTGTGGACGACTGACACCTCGGAGTCGGCACCCAGTGCGGAGAGCAGGGACTGGGCCTGTGCCCAGGCCTGGTTGGCGCCGCGATTGTCACCGGCGGCATGCCGAACGTCGCTCAACCGGCGCAGTGCTCTGGCCTGCCAGCGTGGGGCTTTCAGGGTCCGCCACAGTTCGGCCGCCCGCTGCACCGACTCGGCCGCCTCGCCCGCCCGTCCACGAACCCGGCTGAGCTCGGCGAGATCGCCGTGCACCCGAGCCTCCACGAACCGCAGGCCGGTGTTCCTGGCCAGGCTCAGTGCACGGACCAGCTCGGCTTCGGCCCGGGTGTGCTGGCCCCGGCGCAGTTGGCAGGCGCCGACACCGTGCCGGGCGTAGACCTCGCCGACCTTGTCGTCCAGCTCACCGGCAACGCGCAGCACCTGGCCGAACGCCTCGAGCGCCTGGTCGAACATGCCCCGCCGGAAGTGCAGTTCTGCCACGGAGTGCAACACCTGCGCGTGGTCGCGACGGTTTCCGGTGCCGGAGAGGATGTCCAGCGCATCGGACAGCCCTTCGGCCACCAGGTCCGGCTGGCCCAGCGCCAGCCGAGTCTGCGCGAGACTGCACACCGCCGACCCCTCGGCGGCGCGGTCCCCCACCGCGTGCAGGTCGGCACGGCCCTGCTCGCCGGCGGCCAGCGCGAATTCCCACCGGCCCAGCCGGCGCGCCAGATGTGCGGCGTGGACCAGCGCGAGACCGTGCCCGTGCCGGTCCCCCGCCGCCTCGAACAGATGCCGGGCCTGCCGCACCGAGCTCATGGCCGATTCGTAGCTGCCCTTCGCGTCCAGCAGCGCGGCCTGGCAGTACAGGGTCGCCGCCTGCCCGCGCCGGTTACCCGAGCGGCGTGTCGCGGCCAGCGCGTGGTCGATGGCCAACCCCCAGTCGTCCAGGTACCACCGGGTGGCGAACAGGCTGACACAGCTCTTCCCGAGATCCCAGGCCAGTTCGTCCAGTGCCAGTTCGGCGGCCCGGCGCACGGCCGCCACGACAGCGAGCCGCTCGGTCTCCAGCCAGGTCGACGAGTCGGGTTCGGTCCGCGGCGGGCGACGCCGAACGGGTCCGGGCAGGCCCGTGCGCCGACGCACCCCCTCGGCCGGGGCCATTCGGCCGCCGAATGTCGTGGCCACGACGGCCCGCCACTGCGCCGAAGTCTCCTCCGCTTCGGCCCGCTCGCGCGCGTAGTCCCGGACCAGGTCGTGGAACCGGTAGCGCATCTGATCGTCGTCGTCCCGGCCGACCGCCTCCAGCAGCCGCGCGTCCACCAGCCGCTCGGCCAGCTCCTGCGCCCTGGGCCTGGGTAGGTCCAGCAACGCCGCCCCGATCCAGTCGGCGAAATCCGGCGCCTGCACCGACCCGAGCCGGTGGAACAGCCGGCGCGCGTCCGGGTCCAGTCCACGAACGGACAGCTCGAGGCTGGTCCGCACGGCCAACGAACCGTAGGTCAGCTCGTCGAGCCGTTGGCGCTCATCGCTCAGCCGCACGGCCAGGTCCGCCAGCCGCCAGTGCGGCCGGGCGGCGAGCCGGGCGCCGGCGATCCGCACCGCGAGCGGCAGCCGGGCGCACAGGTCCACCAGCTGCCGCGCGGCGCGCGGCTCGGCCGCCACCCGGTCGGCACCGACGATCCTCCCGAGCAGCGTCAACGCCTCCGCCCGGGTCGGCACGTCGAGCTCGATCCGGTGCGCGCCGACAAGACCGGCCAGCCGGGCGCGACTGGTCACCACCACCGCGCTGCCGGGTCCGCCCGGCAGCAACGGATCCACCTGGGCCTCGCCGCCGGCGTCGTCCAGCAATACCAGGATCCGGCGCCCGGCCAACCGGTTGCGGTACAGCTCGGCCCGCTCGTCGAGCGTCGCCGGCAGTGCCGGATCGGCCACGCCGAGCGTGCGCAGGAACCGGCCGAGCACCTCGCCCGGATCCACCTGGCCGCCACGCAGGTTCACGTACAACTGCCCCTCGCGGAACGAGGCGCGCAGCCCGTGTGCCACATGTACGGCGAGCACGGTCTTGCCGACACCCCCACGGCCGGCCAGTGCCGACACCACCACGGCGTCGTCGCCGGCCCTGGCCAGCACGGCGCGCAGCCGGTCGACCTCGTCGGCGCGTCCGGTGAAGTCGGCGATGTCGGCCGGCAACAGGCAGGGCGCGACGGGTGGGCCGGACGTGGATGCCGGTGCGAGGTCGATGCAGGGATCACCGGTGAGCATCGCCCGTTGCAGCCGGCGCAGCTCGTCGTGCGGATCGAGGCCGAGTCCTTCGACCAGCGCGCGCCGCGCGTCCCGGTACACCTGCAACGCCTCCGCCCGCCGGCCGCACCGATACAGCGCGAGCATCAGCTGAGCGCAGAACCGTTCGCGCAGCGGATGGTCGGCGGCCAGACCGGCCAGCTCGTCCACCAGGTCGGCGTGCCGGCCCAGCGCCAGCTCGGCGTCGATCCGGTCGGCCAGCACCGTCAACCGGCGCTCCTCGAGGCGAGCCGCCTCGCCGGCGAGACCGGTCACGCCGCTGAGTGCCGGCCCGCGCCATAATCGCAGCACGTCGTGGAACCCGGCCGCCGCATCGGCGAGCCGGCCTTCGGCCAGGTTCTGCCGTGCCGCCATGACGCGTGCGTCGAACACCCGCAGGTCGACCGCCTCCGGTCGGACCACGAGCTGGTAACCCGGTTCCCTGGTCACCAGCAGCCCGCCGAGCGCGCGGCGCAGCTCCGACGCCGCGTTGTGCACCTGCCGGCGCGCGGTCGTGGGCGGCGCGTCACCCCAGACCGCGTCGATGAGCCTCTCGATCGGCACCAGGCGGCCGGCCGCAAGCAGGAGCACCGCGAGCATCGTGCGCTCCCGCCGCCCGCCGACCCGAACCATCTGGCTGTCAACCCAGGCCCCGACCGGGCCAAGCAGCCGAAACTCCACATCAATCCCCTGGACCGAAACGAAAATCCCCGACATGTTCCAGGAGATGGTAAACCTAGGTGAAAAGGGCCGTCAGCCCGGCCCTTTTCACCTGTTTAGCCTAACCGGTTACGAACCATTCCATGGTGTACCAGGGAATATTGGTGACCCCGGTGAACACGAACCGGGTCCGGGTCTGCACGCCCTGGTTGGCTTCCGGGCCGACCCGGGCATACAGGACGTCGTCGTCCGGCCCGAAGTCGTCCTCCATCAACTCCAGATCGGCGTCCGCCCAGAAATCCCTGGTGACGCCGCTGAGATCGAGCCGCGTCCCCGGAGCACAGTCCGAGTGGCTCCAGAACCGATCGCCGTTCAGCTTCAGGTATGGCTCCTCGTCGTCGCCGGGATCCAGCAGGGTATGACAGGTCACGCTGACCATCTGCAGCCGGTGGGCCGCACCGTGGTGTGCCTGCGCCGTGCCTTGAACACCGACAACCGCCAGTGCCGCCACGCCGAGTGTGGCGACGACCTGTCCCACTCGCCTACGAGTCGTACGCACCGAATTGACTCCTTCCTCGAATCTCGATCAGCCGGGCACCACCGTCGCCGATCCCGATCCTGATCAAACATCGGCCGGACATCGATCAGTACCGCACCGCGGATCCGGCCGGATTCGATCTCGGACAACGACGGGCGAGGCAGGATTCGGCGCACAATTAGCGTGGCGGCGTCGACGTCCTGATCGCGGGGATCGGTGCGGCGCGAGCAGGACAGAAACGGCGAAGGTCAGTCCATGCAGTACAGGGTCACCTTTGCGGTACCGACGATGCCTGGCTGATATGCCTTGACGAACTGCTGGGCCATGGCCTGCTCGGCGAAGAAGATCCGGACCGTGGCGTAGTTGCGCTGCGGATCCAACCGGAGCTGTTCGCGGAGACCCTGCTCGCAGCCGACATCGTACGCTCCGGCATCCGGCTCGTACCCGAGGTCCGTCAACGACTTCTCCGCCGCATCGAGCCGGTTCTGGTCCTCCGGCTTGATCTGGAAGTTGTCATCCGTGCGAACAACTGTGACGTAGACGCCCCAATAGGTGCGGCCGTGTTCAAGCTTCGCCGGTGCGACGGCCGGCGGAAAGTCCGGCGGGGCAGCGGCCGGGGTGGAACTCGGTTGTGCGCCGGTGGTGGCTGGGGCGCCGGTGGGTTCACCGGTACCGGTTGCTGGTTGGGCGCTACCGCTCGTTGTGGCTGCCACCGGCCGGTCGGTCGAACTGTCACATCCCGACACCGCGACAACCACGCTGATCAGTATGGTGACCAAGGTCCCTGTGTGGACCTGCCATGATGAGCTCATGGTCCGCCTTGTGGCACCGTGATTTCGGTACACACGTACCCCATTTCCTGAACCCGGCTGCCGGCTGCTGACGCATGGTAGACGCGGAAGCTGAGAGCAGGTTGCTCTCCGGCGCCGGCCAGCCCCTCGACGAGGTACTGCACCTCGACCGGTGGTGAACACCACCCCGCTCGGATCGCTTCCCACCACTGGTGATCGACGATCAGGTCCCACCCAATGCCCCGGCCGGGGTGGTCGGTCCGGTCAGAGGCCGAGGAGCAGCCGGACGGCAAAACCGAGGAGCACCACTGCCATGATTCGTTGCAGTAGCAGCCTGGTGCGCCTGGCCAGGACCCGTTCCCGCATTCGGTAGACCAACTCGACGAGGATGGTCAGCCAGGTGCTCGCCAGAGTGAGGTAGACGGCCGCCAACACCACCATCGTGGAGATGGGCGGCAGGCCTGCCGGCACGAACTGCGGGAGGAAGACGAGCAGGAAAATCGCCGACTTCGCATTGGTAGCTGCGGAGAGAAACCCGATCGCGAATGATCTGCCGCCGGCCGGCTCGGTCTCCGGGCCGCGGGCCGTGGCCGGGCGGAAGGACTCCCACATCGTCCATGCGCCCCAGAACAACAGGACCGTCGCCCCGGTGATCTGCACCACGATGAACAGGCCGGGGTTGGTGCGCAGCAGCAGCGATACGCCGGTTATGGCAAGGCACACGTGCCCGACACCGCCGGTGATCATGCCGGCGGCGGCCGCCAGTGCGGGGGCGCGGCGAGCGGAGCGCAGCACCGTCTGGGTGATGAGTGCGGCGTCCTGTCCCGGGGTGACGATCACGACGAGCGAACTGACGAGGAAGAATATGCTGATCATGATTTTGCGCTACGTCCGCGGAACTTGGCCGCTGATGGCCATCACAGAAGCTGATGGGCGGCAAAGGCTTCCTCGGCGCCGGGCACGTCAAGGACGCCGGCGGACCGGAACGTCCGCACGGTGGCCCGGCAGACGTCCGCTTTGCTGCCCGTATCGGCGTAGACGTCGGCGACGACGGTCGCCGCGGCCGCGCCGTCCACACCGGACATGAGCAGCGAGGCACGGACCGGCTCGACATCCCACGTGAGGCATGCCTGGACGAGTGCTGGCAGGGTGTGTGCGACCCGCTCGCGGAGACGGTGGTCCAGATTGGCCCACAGCTCGTGGAAGAACTGGGCGAAGAACCGGTGGTGGTGGCCCTCGTCCTTGGCGTGGTCCCGGGTGAGATCTCGCACCGCGGTGATCACCGAGGGGTCGTTCGGGATCTCGATCAGCACGGCGGTGATGAGGGTCTCGAACACCACGGTCTGCAGCAGTGGCACCAGGGCGGGTTCGTCGGGCAGCAGGCGCCGCCCGGTCTCCTGGAGCCAGTCGACGATCCCGCCGTAGTTCCATGGCGGAATCGCCACACCGGTGGCGGATGCGATCTGATCGGCCAGGTCCAGGCTGTACAGCGCGTGGTAGCCCTCGTCGCAGTAGACCTTGAACGCGTCCAGGCGCATGGTGTTCGGCAGGTCCAGTCCCGCGCGGTTGTTGGCGATCAGCTCCGCGGTGATGTTGACGACCCTGGTCTCCAGGTGGGTTGTCGACATCAGAAACTGGTACAGGTGCCGGATCGTGAGTGCGCGCCGCTGTGCCTCCGGCAGGTCGGCGAGCACTTCGTGCGCGAGGTACGGCACAAGCCGCTGGGGGTAGAAGACCTTGCCGGCGTCGGTCTCGTCGGCGAACATCCGGCGGATCCCGCTCCGCACTCCCGCGATGTCGTACCACTGGTCGAAGGGGCTGTTCATGAGGCCGCCACTTGCACGGATCGGCCGAGGGTCAGTGACTCAAGCACCGAGCACAGCCGGGCCAACTCCTCCGAGGAGTTGTAGTAGTGGACCGAGACCCGTAGCAGGCTGTCGAGGCCCCGCATCTTCATGTCGACGCATGCGGCGTTCTCCAGGCATACCCACGTGTTGATACCGGCCCGCTGCAGCTCCGCTCTGACCGACGCCGCGTCCCAGCCTCGCACGGTGATGGCGACGGTGCCGCATCGTTCCTGACCGCGGTCCAGCACCGTCACTCCTGGGATGCGGGTGAGCTCCGCACGCAGGTCCGCGGCCAGTTGCCGGATCCGCGGCCAAGTGTGCTCCACTCCCCAGGCTAGCGCGTAGTCGATGGCGACACCGAGTCCGATGCGGGCCGCGCAGTTCGTCTCCCAGATGTCGAACCGGCGGGCGGCAGGAGCGAACCGGTAGCTTCCGGCGGCCCACTCGACACCGTCCAGGCCGAACATGGCAGGCGTGAGCTGCTCGGCGAACTCCCGGCGGGCAAACAGGAATCCGGTGCCCCGCGGACCCCGCAGGTACTTACGGCCGCAACCCACGAGCAGGTCGCAGCCGATCTCCTCGACGTCGACGGGCAGCTGCCCCACCGACTGGCAGGCGTCGGCCAGGAACGGGATCCCGTTCTGCCGTGCCACCCGGCCGATCAGTGCCACCGGATTGACCAGACCGTCGTGCGTCGGCACGTGGGTCATCGCGATCAGCTTTACCCGTTCGTCCAATCTGCCGCGCAGTTCCGCCACGTTCACCAGACCGTCGGCGTCCACGGGCAACACCTCTAATCGCACCCCGTGGCGTTTGGCCAGGTGGAGCAGGGAGAGATAACAACTGCCGTATTCCATCGGCGAGATGAGCACGCGATCGCCGGCCCGCAGTGGAACGCTGGCGAGTGCCATTGTCCAGGCCCGCGAGGCGCTGTCGAACAAGGCGACTTCCTGGCTGTCGCAGTTGAGCAGGGCGCCGACAGCGGCATGCGCACGTTCGATTGCCGCCTTGGCGCGTTCAGCGGCCTCATAAGGACCTATCGCGCTCTCCAGCCGCAGATGGCCCACCATCGCGTCGATGACGGGCTTCGGCGCGATGCTGGCGCCAGCGTTGTTCAGGTGTGCGACGTGGTTCACGCCGGGCGTATCCGCCCGCGCCTGCGCGAGATCAAGGTTCATTCGGTCAGCTCATCTCTGCCGGTCGTGCGGACTCGAACACCAGGCGAAGCTCCAGCCGGGACAGGGCACGCCCGGTGTTCTGGCAGCGGCCGGTGAATCCCGGAGCGGCCCGTCGGTCACCGCGGCGACGGCAGCGCGTCGCGGTCCAGCTTGCCGCTCGCCCTCAGCGGCAGCCGGTCGAGCACCGTCATGGTGTCCGGCACCAGGTACTCGGGCAGCCGCGAGCGCAGGAAGTCGAGCAGATCCTGAGGGCTCGACCGCCCGTCGGTCACGACGTACGCGGCCAGCACGCGCGTGTCGCCGTCCCCTCGGGCCACCACCGCGGCGTCGGCGACGCCGGGGTGGGAGGTCAGCACGGCAGCGATCTCACCCGGCTCGACCCGGAAGCCGCGGATCTTGACCTGATCGTCGTTACGGCCGAGGAACTCCAGCACGCCGTCGGCACGCCGGCGGACGATGTCACCGGTGCGGTAGACCGCAACGGGCTCGCCGTCCGGGCCGACCGGGAGGCTGACGAAGCGAGCGGCGCTCTCCTCCGGTTGGTTCACGTAGCCGGTCGCGTTGCCGCCACCGCCGAGGCACAACTCGCCATCCTCGCCGTCTGCGGTGCGGCTGCCATCGGAACGAACGACGTAGCAGGTGGTATCCGCGATGGGCACCCCGATCGGCACACTGACCGCGTCGGGCGGCACGTCATTGATCTCGTACGCGGTTGAGAAGCAGGAGATCTCGGTCAGACCGTAGGCGTTGATGAGGTGCGCCGGCCGGCCGTGTTCGAGCACCCGGCGGGCCGCGTCGGCCCGCATCGCCTCACCGGCGACAATCGCGTACCGCAGTCCGGCGAACAACTCGGGCCGCGCGGCGGCCAGGTTGTGGAAGATGCTCGTGGTCAGGAGTACGACGCTGATCCGCTCCCGTTCCAGCACCGCGTGCAGTGCGGGCGCGGACAACAAAACGTCCCTGGCGACCGGCACCAGGCAGGCACCGTTTAGCAGTGTCGCCCATATTTCGAAAACCGAGATGTCGAAGGAGAGCCGCGCGGCGTGCAGCACCCGATCCGTTGGCTCAACGTCAGCGAAGCCGTTGTCGATGCAGAGCCTGATCACACCGCGCTGCGGGATCGCCACGCCCTTCGGGCGGCCGGTCGTGCCGGAGGTGAACATCACGTAGACGGGAACCGCCGTGTTCGGTGTCGGCGTCGGCCCATCGGCGCCTGTGCGACCGGCGTCGAGCACTTCGGCGAATTCAAGTACCTGCCCGTCGGCGACTTTTGCGCCAGGTAATTGGACCACCGCCACCGCGCCGCTGTCGGTCAGCACGCGGTGCTGCCGGTCGGCCGGCAGCGCCGGGTCCAGCGGCGCGTACGCAAGCCCGGCGCACACCGCGCCCAGCATCGCGACACAGAAGTCCTGGCCACGCTCGCCCGCCACCGCGACAACCGCGCCTTCGGGCAGTCCGAGGTGCCGCAGTCCGCGGGCAAACCGCTCGACGAGCGAGCCGAGTTCGGCGTAGCTGAGTTGTCCGTCCATTCCGGCGATCGCGGGCCGGTCAGCGTGGCGGCGTACCTGAGCCAGGAACAATTCGGCGAGCGACTGGTCGTATACGTCGGTGATCGGTTCGGCCGCTCGGTCAGCGTTCATGTGGACCTCCGGTCCCGGTTGGCTCTGCCGTACCCGGCCAGACTAGATACCCGGAATCGATGATCAATACTCGTGAAACGTGAGCGGTAAAGGACTCCGGGCGCGAGTTTTTGGATGGGTGGATGCGATGCGCGACAACGACGGTAAGGGGGTGACGCATCGACATGGTCCCCACGCCAACGCCCGCCGCTCAGGCAGAATGATCAAACCCGGCCAACCCATGTGGTCACAGCACTAGGGTGGTCGGTGTGCGGTACCGGGCGGTCGGTCGAAGTGGCCTTCAGGTGAGTGAGATCTCGTGCGGTACGTGGATCGGGCGCACGGAAGGGTCGGCGGAGGCGGTCGCGCGGGCGGCGCTCGAACTCGGGATCACCACATTTGACACCGCCGACGCCTACGCCGCCACGCGGGCCGAGGTCGTGCTCGGCCGGGCGCTGCGCGGGGTGCGCAGGGAGTCCGTCGAGATCTGCACCAAGGTCTTCGCGCCGGTCGGGCCGGGGCCCAACGATCGAGGGTTGTCCCGCAAGCACATCATGGAGGGCGCGCGGGCCTCGCTGCGGCGGCTGCGCACCGACTACATCGATCTCTACCACGCGCACCGCTTCGATCCCCGCACCCCGCTCGAGGAGACGCTCATCGCGTTCGACGACCTCGTCCGGCAGGGAAAGGTGCTCTACCTCGGGGTGTCCGAGTGGACCGCCGCGCAGATCGCCGAGGCCCTGCGCATCGCGGCCGACCTCGGGCTGAGCCGCATCATCGCGAACCAGCCCCAGTACAATTTGCTGTGGCGGGTCATCGAAGCCGAGATCGTGCCCCTGTGCCAACGGGAAGGGATCGGTCAGCTCGCCTGGTCGCCGCTCGCGCAGGGGATCCTCACCGGCAAGTACCCGCCCGGCGCGCCACCCCCCGAGGACTCGCGCGCGGTCGGCCCGGCGGCGGGGAAGTTCTCCAGCGGCGCCCTTTCCGACGACGTGCTCACCCGGGTCGCCCGGCTCGCGCCCGTCGCCGACGAGGTGGGCTGCACGCTGTCGCAACTGGCGCTGGCGTGGGTGCTGCACAACCCGAACGTCTCGTCGGCGATCGTGGGTGCCACCCGGCCCGAGCAGCTCGCCGAGACGGTGGCCGCGTCCGGCCGCACGCTCTCCGCCGACGTGCTGGCGCGCATCGACGAGATCCTCGACCCGGTCGTCGAGCGGGATCCGGCCAGAACGCCGTCCCAGCCGACCGACTACCGCGCCGGGTGACGGCCTACGCCGCCCGCGTGCCCGCCAGGAAGGACACGATCGAGCGGCGCAGCCCCGCGCTGCCCAGCCCGTGCGCGATCGCGTGCTGGCGTGGCGTGCCGTAGTTGCGCAACTCCTCCCGGGCCACCCCGAGCCCGAGCACCCGGTGTGGCCGGTCCCGCAGCGCCTCGCCGACCTCCTGCGCCGACGTGCCCGCCAGGTACGGCTCCACCAGCACGACGGCAGGGTGCTCCTGACCGGCGACCGCCGCACGCAGTGCGGCGCGGTCGAACGGCCGGACCGTGCTGGCGTACACCACCGTCACCGGCAGCCCTTCGGTCGCCGCCAGCACCGGGTCCGCCAGTGGTCCCACCGCGACCACGGTGCCCGCCTCCCCCGTGCGCAGCACGCGGAACCCGGTGCCGTACGGGCGTTCGTTCGTCTGGTTCGACAGTCTCAGGTACACCGGGTCGTCGCTCGCCGCGGCCGCACGCAGCATGGCCTCGGCCTCGTCGGCGTGGCCGGGCACGTGGATCGTCCACCCCGGCAGCGTCGAGAGCAGCGCGACATCACCGGGTGACTGGTGGGTCCGGCCGCCGCTTGCGATGTCGTACGACGCTCCCGCGCTCACCAGCACGGCGCCGACCGCCTGGTGGTTGAGGTCGAGCTTGATCTGTTCAAACGGCCGCTCGACGAGGAACGGCGCGAAGCTGTGCGCGATCGGTCGCATTCCGGCGAGCGCCATCCCGCCGGCGACGCTGATCAGCAGCTGCTCCCGGATGCCGAGGTTGAGCACCCGCTCCGGGTGCCGGGCACGGGCGCGGTCGAAGAGCTTGGCGGACAGATCGGCGGTCAGCACCGCGAGCCGTTCGTTCGTGTCGAGCAGTTCCGTCGCCACCTCGGCGAACCGCTCGCGCATGATCCCGGCCATGTGCCGCTCCCTTCGTCAGGTGGCGCCTAGTGGAGGTCGGGAAAGGTGGGTTCCACCTCGGCCACCACCAGCCGGGGGCGACCGGGGTGGGGTGCCGTGCACGCGGCCGCGAGCTTCGCGTGGTCGACGCCCACCACCCGCTCGGTCGACCACCCCTCCACCGCGAACCGGGTCTCGAGACCGCCCGGCCAGCCGTGGCTGGCCGAGTGGTTGTCGATCACCACCACGTGCAGCCGCTCCAGCCCGGTCCGCCCGGCGTAGGCGATCGCCTCGAAGTTGGAACCCTCGTCCAGCTCGCCATCGCCGAGCAGCACCCAGACGTTCGACGTGACACCCCTCGCCCGCAACCCGAGTGCGGTGCCGACCGCAAGGGGCAGCCCGTGCCCGAGCGACCCGCTCGAGATCTCCACACCCGGCACCAGTACCCGGTCCGGGTGGTGACCGAGCGGGGACCGGAACGCGCCGAACATCTCCAGTTCCCCGGCGTCGAGGAAGCCCTTCGCAGCCAGCACGGCGTAGTACGCCTGCGGGCCGTGGCCCTTGGACAGGTAGCAGCGGTCGCGGTCCGCCGCCATCTCGGGCGTGACCCGCAGGACCTGGTCGTAGAGCACCCACAGCACGTCGAGCGTGGACGCCGCGGCCTCGGCGTGCTTCTCGTCGCCGGTCATCGCGGCCATCAGCCGGGGCAGGTCCTCGTAGCCTCCGCGTGCCATCGCGAGGTTCCTCCGGTTCCGGTTCGGGTCAATGGGTGAGCGCCGGCTCGCCCCGCCGGTGCCCGCGGGTCCGGCGCACCGCCGGCCCGATCAACACGGTGCCGGCCAGGAAGATCAGACCCGTCGCGAACCAGCCCGCCGGCCCGTGTCCTGTCACCAGGAACGACACCACCGCGGGGCCCACCGTCGCCTGGAACACCATGTGCAGGTGGAAGGCGCCGAGGTACTCGCCGCGAGCCGAGTCCGGAGCGAGGCCGAAGCTGAGACCGAACGCGCTCGCCGACTGCCACAGCTCGCCGCCCGTGATCAGCAGCACCGCGGCCAGCACCACGACACCGGTGACCCACACGCCGCCGGCGTCGCCGACGACCAGCACGAAGCAGGCCGCGGCGCTCGCCAGACCGGCCCTGCGGGCCGCGCCGACCGCACCGTCGAGCGTTTCGGCTCCGCGCGCGGCCGCCACTTGAAACAACACCACCGCGACGGTGTTCATCGCGAACCCGAGGGGAATCACGGCGTGCGGCAGCGCGCCATTATCCACGAGCCACAACGGAATGCCGACGAAAAGGACGGCGCCGTGTAACGCGAGCAGCCCGGAGACGCCGATCACGGCGACGAATGGCGCATCCCGCAAGGCCCGGAAGCGCGCGGTCCGGTTCTTTTCCGGCGGCACCGGCGGCGTGCGGGGTAATCGCAGCGCGATGGCGGCTGCCAGCACGAACGACAGGGCGTTTCCCAGCGGCAGTAAATACATGGCGCCGCCGCCGATACCGATCAGGCCGGCGGCGAGCAGCGCCCCGGCGGAGAATCCGACGTTGTACAACGAGCGCAGCGCGGCGCGCGCCGGCACCCGGTCGTCCGCCGGCACCAGATCCATGATCAGCGTGTGGAACAGCGGGCCGCTGCCCCACTCGAGCGCACCCACCAGCACGACGACGGCCAGGAACGCGGCGAACGAATCCACGACCAGGTAGAGGCAGTATGCCCCGGCCATGGCCGGCATGGCCAGGACGAGCAGGCGGCGCGCGCCGTAGCGGTCCGCGGCCATACCGACCAGCACGCTCGAGAAGAACCCGGTCAGCCCGGCGAGCGAGAGCCCCAGTCCGATCTGTCCCGGCGGCAGGCCCGCGACCACGACGAAGTAGACGGCGGAGCCGGAGATGAACAGCCCGTTGCCCATGCTGTCCAGGAAATGCAGGAGGCCGAGCGCCCTTGCCGGACCCCGCAATGCGGAGTAATTGCGCTGGAGAAAGGTAGCCAAATTCACCCCCCATCCGGCCGTTGTAACAATTGGAACATCCGGCCCTGCAATCTCCCTTGATTCCCGCTGGAGTCGCCATTGTGGCTTGCTTGGCGCACGATGTATTGCTACCTTGAATGCATGCCTACTGGGGGCTTGAATCCGTGGCGCACCGGTAGGTAATAAACCGTCCTCAACCGAAGGAGTTCTTTATGTCCATCTTCGACAAGCTCGAGGCGACCGACGAGGAGCTGCTCGTGGCCGCCGCGGAGCAGGAAATTGAGGAGCTGTCGGACCACTCGCGCCCGATGGTGATCAGCAACATCAACGAGGCGTGACGTAGTTCGTCGACGCGGCTCTGGGAGTGGTGGCCAACTGCTCCCAGAACCCGCACCCAACCCGAAGGGGATCCGCTGTGGACATCGTGCATCCGCTGGCGCGTCTCGTCGACGAGATGGACCTGGCGACCAAGTTCTGGAACGCAAGACACGGACTGTTCAAGGGCGCGGTGCCGACGGACCGTCTGATCACCGAGAACGACATCCAGGACATGCTCGACGCGGGCCTGCTGCGGTGGCCCTACTTCACCCTCCTCAAGGAGGGGCAGCAGCCCGAGCTGAGCGCGTTCACCACACCGCGCAAGGTGGCTGGCCAGTACGTCAAGGGCTTCGCCGACGCGCGGAAGGTGCGCGAGCTGCTCGCGGACGGGGCCACCATGAAGCTGAGCCAGCTCGAGGACTGGCACCAGCCCATCCGTGCCGTCATGGACGCGATCGAGGCGCGGCTGCCGGCCGAGCTCAAGGCCTACGTGTTCTACACGCCATGCGACAACACCGGCATGCTCCCGCACCGCGACGGCTCCCACGTGCTCGCGTTGCAGCTGGCCGGCGCGAAGGAATGGACGATCTACGACGCGCCCGACCAGATCGACTCCCGCCCCGGTCTTGACGTCGACCCGAACAGCCGGTCGCACACGTTCGTCATGGAGCCCGGCGACGTCCTGTACCTGCCGCACGGGTTCCCGCACGTCGCCACCGCGCGTGGCGGCACGTCACTGCACCTGACGCTGACGATCACCGAACCGGGTCCGGCCGACCTGGTCGAGGCGTTCCTGACCACGTTCGCCGGCGAGATCGCAGCCGGAGATGCGCTCGCCGCCGACACGGTCGCGGCGCTGCGCGCCCACCTGGAGTTCGTCGATTCGCGGGTCCTCGTCGACACCGCGGTGGCAACCATGCGCAAGAGGACGGTCTGACCGATGACGAGTCTCGACACCACCGTCCCGAAGGGACTGGCCGATCTGGTCGGGGACACCAGGGCGTTCCGCACCGAGATCTGGGCGTCCCGGCCGGCGGTGTTCCGCCGCGGCATCGCGGCGGATTACCTCACCCCGGCCCGGATCTGGGCCATGGTCGACCGCGGACTGCTGGTGCATCCGTACTTTCGCGTCGCGAAGGACGGTGTCCCGGTCGCGCCGGCCGAGGTCTCGGTGACCCGCAGCGTGCAGAAGAAGCCGCTGCCGACCTATGCGGACCCGGCCGCCGTGCGGGCCCGGTACGGCGACGGCCACACGCTCACCCTCGACGAGGCCGGGCACTGGCACGCCGGCATCGAGGCGTTGCTCGACGGTCTGCGCGCGGACCTGCGTGCCGAGGTGCACGCCGCCGCCGTGCTCACCCCGCCGGGCGCCACCGCGGTGGCCGGGTCCGCCGGGACGCACATCCTCGTCGTCCAGCTCACCGGCCAGACACGTTGGCAGGCCGGCGAACTCGCGGTGACGCTCGAGCCCGGCGACGTCCTCCACGTGCCGGCCGGGACGCGGCGGCACGCGCTCGCCGCCGCCTGCGACGCCCTGCACCTGTCGCTGACCGTCACGCCGCCGAGCGCCCGCGACCTCGCCGAGCTGGCGCTGGCCGCGTTCGTCAAGGGCGAGCGGTGCGAGCGGATCGCCGGTTCGCACCACTTCATGACTCCCGAGGAGAAGATCGCATGGCTGCGGGCGGAGCTCGGCGAGCACCTGGCCGGGTTGGACCTCGCCGCGCTCATGGACAGGGCGGTGCGGCTGCGGCAGCGGGGCGGGCGGCTATGAGCCCGCGTCACCGCTCGTGAGCGAGGCGCCATGGCCGAACCGATCCCGATCGAGGAACCCGGCGCCGCGTTGCTCGCGCGGCTGCTGACCCGACCGCGGGTCAGGGTCGCCCACCGGCTGGGCGCCGGGTTGATCGTCGAGGCCGAGCTGGCCAGGGACCGGCGCCCACTCCCGGTCCCGTTCGTCCTCGGCTACACGCCGACCGCCCGTGGCGGCATGGCGTTGGCGCACGCTTACGCCGGCGCGTCGTCGGTGTCCGTCGAACCGGGTGGGGGGTATCTCTTCCTGTCCGATCTGCGCTCCGCAGGGCAGGCCGGCCGGACCCTCCGCCGGCACCGGCTGGGGCCTGACGGTTCGGCCGGCGAACCGGAGCTCGTGTTCGGCGCACCACGTGACGTCGTCTCCTACGCCGTCGGTGGCCCGACCGCGCTGGCCGCCGTGTGGGTGAGCCCGGACGCGCGCTCCCTCGCCGAGGACGCTGCGCTGCGGGCGGCAAGGGCGGCGGACCTGTGCACCGCCCGCGTGGTGCGCGGGGACCTCTGGCCGCGGTCGGCCTACCACGCCGATGGTGACGTGCTCGGGGTCGTGCACGTGCCGCTGGTGCCCGGCGCGGCCCCGGAGCTGGTGCCGCTGCCGCTCGAGCGGGATGTCCTGTTCACCGGCGAGTTGGCCCTGACCCCCGACGGCCGCACGGGTGCCGCCGGTGTCGTCCGCTTCCTGCCCGGGGGGCACCGCCGCTACGGGCAGCTGCTGTTCCGCGTGGCCGACCCCGGCGTCGCCACCGCGCTGTGGTCCCAGGACGACATCGTCGACCTGGTCGCCGGTCCCGACGGCGCATGGTTCGCCGGTACGGCGGAACGGGTGGCCCGGCCCGGCCTCGGCCCGTGCCGGGAAGCCGTCCTCGTCGCCGCCGACGGCTCCCGGGTGGTGCGTCTCGCCCCCGGGCATCCCGACTGGCTGGAGCCACGGGCGTGGGCGGATCCGGAGACCGTGCTGTGTATCGGTGCGCAGGACGGGCGGCGGCACCTGTGGCGGGTGGCGCCCGGCCGCGTGGCCCGCATCGACCTCCCCGGCTCGGTCCAGGCGGTCACCTCCGCCGCCGACGGCGAGGCGCTGGTCGTGGTTTCCGGCATCGACACGCCACCCGAGGTCCGGTCCGTGCCGGCGACCGGACCGGCCGGACCGGTCATCGCACCGGCCGCGGCCGCCGCACCCGCCGGGCGGATGGAGCGGCTCATCCACCACGCACCGGACGGGTCGGCATGGCGCAGTTGGCTGTGCCTGCCGGCCGGCGAGTCCGACCACCGCCTTCCTGTGCTCGTCTGGTGCCACGGCGGGCCACTGCTGTCCTGGACCGATTGGTCGTGGCGGTGGAACCCTTGGCCGTTCGTCGCCGAGGGTTACGCCGTGCTCATGCCCGACCCGCCGCTGTCCGTCGGATACGGGCAGCAGGCCATCGAGCGCGGCTGGGGGCGGTGGACCAGCGAGGTGGCCGCCGTCGCCGCCGGCCAGGTCCGCGCCGCGCTCGAGCATCCCGCCCTCGACCCGGGCCGCGTCGCCGCGATGGGCGGCAGCTTCGGCGGTTACCTCGCCCTCGCGCTCGCCACCCTCATGCCCGAGATACGGCTCGTCGCCAGCCACTGCGGCTGGGCCGACTTCGCCGCCGTCGCACGCGCCTGCGACCTGCACTGGCACTGGCTGCGCGAGTACGGACCGGTGGACACCGAACCCGGCTACCGGCGCGAGAGCCTCCGGCTCGACGCCGTCCGGCCCGGCGTGCGGGTCCTCCTGTCGCACGGCTGCGAGGACACTCACGTGCCCGTCGGGGAGGCCCGCGCCATGTACCGCACGCTGCAGACCCGCGGGATCGACGTCGAGTTGATGCTGCTGGCGGGTGAGCGGCACAGCATCCAGCGGCCGGCCAACGTGACCGCCTGGTTCCGGTGGGTCCTGCGGGCCTGCCGGACGTCGCTCCCCGCCCCGTCGACACGGAAGGAGCCGTCCCTGCGATGACGACCGCAGCGCTGCGCTCGCCCGGCACACCCGGCCGGGAGTACTGGTTCCCGCCCGCGCCGCAGGCCCCGCCGACCGCGTGCGGCACCTCGCTGCGCACCCGCCCGCTCGCCCGGACCGAGGCCCTGGCCGACGCGTCGCTGTCCCGGTGCGGCATCACCAGGATCGCCGACGTCACCGACCTCGACGTGCTCGGCATCCCGGTCTTCCACAGCATGCGGCCCGCCGCCGCACCCGGCCTGAACACCGTCACCAGCGGGAAAGGCGCGACCCGTCAGGCCGCGAGGGTGTCCGCGATGATGGAGGCCATCGAACGCACCTGGTGCGAGCCACCCGCGGACGGGATCCCGGACCGCCCCTCCTACGCGGAGCTCCGCCGGGCGCGGTTGCCCGTGCTCGACCCGCGCAAGCTCATCCTGCGTCGCGGTCACACGTGGACCGAGGACGCGCCGCTGGCCTGGTGGCCGGCCCGCGAACTGGGCACCGGCATCGAGGTGCTGGTGCCCGCGCTCGCGATGTTCACGCCGTTTCCCGACGACCACGGCATGTTCATGTCGAACACGATCGGGCTCGCGTCCGGCAACAGCCCGCAGGAGGCGTTGCTGCACGGCCTGCTCGAGGCCGTTGAGCAGGACTGCACGGCGTTCGGCGAGACCCTCAAGGGCGGCCGCCGGATCCGGCTCGAGTCGCTGCCGGCCGGCCCCGCCGAGCTGGCCGAGCGGTTTCTGCGGTGGGGCGTTGAGGTCCAGGTTTTCGGCTACGCCAACGAGATCGGTGTGCCAACCGTGTTCGTCACCACCGATGACACGCACGCCGCGGACGGGCTGCTGATCAACGGCGGCGCCGGATGCCACCCCGACCCGGTGGTCGCGGCCAACCGCGCGCTCACCGAAGCCGCACAGTCCCGACTCGCGGTGATCTCCGGTGCCCGCGAGGATCTCAACGGCCAGGCCTACCGGCGGCACGCGTCGTACGAGGCGATGCGGGAGATGCTGCACACGTGGAGCTCCGGTCGGTCCGAAATGGACTTCGGTGAACTGCCTTCGGTGACGACGGGAACGACCGCCGGCGACCTCGACCGCGTGCGCACCGGCCTGCGGGAGGCCGGGCTCGATCTCGTGTTCGCCGCCGAGCTCGCCCCGCCGGACCTCCCGTTCTCGGTGACCAAGGTGATCGTGCCCGGACTCGAGGCGTACCACAACGACACCGGCCGGCTCGGCACCCGCCTGCGCCGCGAGATGGTCCGGGCCGGAGTAGCGAGGCCGCTGTCATGACACTGCACGTCGTCGCACCGCACACCACGACCGGACCCGCCCCGCTCATCGTGTTCGCCGGACCGTCGCTGCGCCCCACCGATCTTGCGGTCCTGCGCGCGGAGGCCAAGGCCGCCGGTCGCACCATGGAACTGCGCCGACCCGTGCGCCGGCTGGACCTGCTCGACCTCACGAAGTCCACAGTAGACAGTCAGATCGTGATGCTCGACGGGGAGTTCGGGCAGAGCCTCGCCGTCAGCATCACCGAGATCCGCGCCGTGCTCGCCGCCGGGCAGCCGCTGCACGGCGCCTCTTCCATGGGTGCGTTGCGGGCGGTCGAGTGCCGGACGCTCGGCATGACCGGCAGCGGCTGGGTGTTCGAGCGGTACCTGTCCGGCGCCATCGAGTCCGACGGCGACGTCGCCCTGCTGTACGACCCGGACGACTACCTCCCGGTGACGATCCCGCTGGTGAACGTGCGGTGGCTGCTGGCATCGAAGGCGGCGCAGGGAGTGCTCGACCGCTCCGCGGCGGACGCCGCGCTCCGGGTCGCCCTCCGCACGCACTTCCGCGAGCGGCGGCCGTCCGTGCTGCTGCGCCGGTGGCAGCGGGAGTTGCCCGCGCACCTGGTCGACGTGCTCGCCCCGGAGCTCGCGGACGACCGCAGGGACCACTGGGACCGCAAGCGACTCGACGCCATCGCCGCGGTGCGGGCGGCGCTCGTGGTGGAGGAGGCGGCATAGGCCATGCGGCACCATGTTCTGATCGTCGGCCGGGACAAGGAGGTTCCCGGCATCATCCGCTCGGTGGGCGGCCCGGACGTGCTGATCTCGCTGATCTGCCGAACGAGCGCGGTGGACAGCATCCCGGATCCGGAAAGCTACCATCGGATCGTCGCCGTCGCCCACGACGCGGCGCCCGGGGACTGGGTCGCGTTCGCGCGGACCATCCACCGGCTGGACCCGGTCACCGCGGTCGGCACCTTCCACGAGTTGGAACAGCACCACGCCGCCCGCATCGCCGCCGCGCTCGGCCTGCCGATGCACGACATCGAGACCGTGACCGCCGTGCACGACAAGGCACTGATGCGGGAACGGTTGCGGGCCGCAGGTGTGGACGACACGCCGGCCGCGATCGTGCGCGACCTCACGGAGGCCACGCGGTTCGCCGAGCGGCACGGCTTCCCGCTGATCGCCAAGCCGGTCCAGGGCGCGGGCAGCACCGGCATCGCCCGCATTCACTCCGCCGCCGACCTGCCTGCCGCGCTTGCCAAAGCGGGCGCCAGGTCCCAGTGGTCCTCGGGCGAGGTGCTGCTCGAACGCCTGCTGCAGGGGCCGCAGATCAGCGTCGAGGCGATCAGCGAGGAGCGCGAGCACGTGGTCGTCGGCAGCACGGCGAAGTCGTCCAGCCGTGACCACCTGGTCGAGCTCGGCCACGTGTGCCCGGCGCCGCTCGACGAGGACACCGCGACCGCCGTGCGGGAGCTTGTGACGCGGACGCTCACGGCACTTGGCGTCACGTTCGGCGTGACCCACACGGAGATCGTCCTCACCCCGGAGGGCCCCCGGATCATCGAGACCCACGTGCGGTACGCGGGCGACCGGATCACGGCGCTGGTGCACGACGTCACCGGGGTCGACCTGAGGGTGTGCAGCGCACGGCAGGCACTCGGGCAGCGCGTGCTCGACGATGTTCGTGCCGCGCTGCGCCGCGAGCCGTCGGGAGCCTCGGCCATCTGGTTCACCGCCCCCGACGCCCCGGGTGTGCTGCGCGGCATCGAAGGCATCGACGACGCCGCGCGGATCGAGGGCGTGGTTGAGGTCGTGCCCCTGTTGTCGATCGGGGACCCGACCAACCCGATGCGATCGACCTTCGACCGTGGCGCCTACGTCCGCGCACTCGCCCCCACCGCCAAGGAAGCAATCGACACCGCCGCCACCGCGGCCGCGAAGATCACCTTCCTGCTGGCCAACAGCCACAGGACGACAGACCTCGTCTGATCCCCGGTTCCAGAGGTGCGGGCCGGGCCGGCGATCAACGCCGCGTCGACCTCACCGAAACCAGCGGCGGGACGACGGCGGCCCCGTCTGTTTGCGCGGCGAGCAGAGCCATGCGGCTGGTGCGGTTGGTGAGATCGAGTTTGCGGTAGATGCGCTCGAGATGTTTGTGCACGGTCCGGGTGCTGACAACGAGGGCCTTGGCGATCTCACGGTCGGTCGCACCGCGCAGAACGTGCGTGCTCACCTGCTGTTCGCGGGCGGTGAGCAAGGTCGTCGGCGATACCCCGCGGTCGGTGGAATTCCCCGTAGAGCGGGGTGCGGCGGAACGCATCGCCCATCGACAAGGTCGGTGACCGCAACCGACGAACGCACCCGATCAGCTGGCCGAACCCGGTCAACGCCGTTGACCACTCCTGCGCGCCGGACCCACTCTCGTTCAGGTCCCGGACCATCCCCAAGGCGCGACGGAGATCGCTCGTGGTCAGCTCGACGTTCACGCTTCTGCCCTCCCCGCCGTACAGCAGGCACAGCGAACCTGGCAGATCCGGAAACCAACGGGCCGTGGAACGGGAAGCCGTTGAGCGGAAACCTCGATTTCCCCATTGGCACTTGTTGTGCTTTTTGTTGTGCGGACAGTGTTTTCCGGCCACCATGAATCTGCGTCAGGTCGACATGCATCCAGTGAGGTGACCACGGAGGTCGACGTGGAGATGCGGTCCTTGCTCGCGGCGGCCAGCCGGGGTGACCAGACGGCGTGGGACCTGATCGTGCGACAGTTCAGCAGCCTGCTGTGGTCGATCGCGCGCGGGTTTCGGCTCGACCCGATCGACGCCTCGGACGTCGTGCAGATGACCTGGCTGCGGTTGGTGGAGAACCTCGACCGGATTGCCGAGCCCGACGCCCTGCCGGCGTGGCTGGCGACCACCGCCCGACGGGAGAGCCTGCAACTGCTCCGCCGGACGAGCCGGCAACGGGTGATCCGCCAGCCCGAGCCGCTGGAGATGCCGGATCCGGGCCCACCGGTCGATCACACGATCCTGCTCGACGAGCGGGACGCGGCGTTGTGGCGCAAGGTGGCCGAGCTTGGCGAGACCTGCCGGCGTCTGTTGCGGGTGCTGATGGCCACACCGCCACCCAGCTACCCCGAGGTGTCCGCCGCACTTGGCGTGCCCACCGGCAGCATCGGCCCGACCCGGCAGCGTTGCCTTCGCCGGCTCCGCCAGCTCATCGCCGCCGACGAACTGCTCGGCGACTGGCGCGCCGCGCCGGACGGAGGACGCCGGCCATGACCGACGATGAGCTGATGTCCGAGTTGCGCCGGATAGCCGAACGGCTCGAGCCGGTGCCGGAGGACGTCATCGACAGTGGACGGGCGGCCCTGCTGACCAGGGGGCTGGACGCGGAGCTCGCCGAGTTGCTGCTGGACTCGGCCATGGACTCGGCCCAGGTTCGCGGTGCGGCGGAACATGTGCGGCTGCTGTCCTTCCAGCTGGACGACGTCTCGCTTGAGGTGCAGGCGGAGTACGCCGGCGACCAGGTGTCGTTGCACGGGCTCGTCGACGGCGACATCGCCGAGGTCGGCCTTGAGCGTGGCGGAGTCGGCGCGCCCCAACGGTTGCCGATCGACGCCGACGGCGGGTTCACGGTCCTGCTGCCGCGCGGCGTGGCCAGGTTCCGGCTGCGCACGCGCGGCGGCAGGGTGATCGCGACCAGTTGGGTGCTGCTGTAGCCGGGTACCCGTCAGGGCACGAGCGGCTTGCTGAACACCGGCAGCGTGGTGTCCGTGTCACCGGCGTCGATGATCGTGTCCAGGTGGCCGGCCAGCAGGTCCCGGACCGCGTCTCGCGGCTTTCCGGCGAACTCGGTGTTCTCGGTCATGTGCCGGGCGATCCGGGCGGCGACGAGCGGGGTGGCGAACGACGTTCCGCTCCACGCGGCCATCCCGTTGAACAGGGCGACGCCGCCCTTGGCGGGGGCGGTCACGCAGCTGCACCCGTCCTGGAGCTTCATGATGCCGGAGACCGGGTTGGGGTAGTACAGACATTGCGGCGGGTCCACCGAGCTGATCGGTTCGTGATAGGTGTACCGCCCGCTGGGAAAGGCGTTGATCAGCTTCTCGCCTTCCTCGTAGACCGTGACCCAACTTCCGTAGTTGGAGAAGCAGGTCCGGCCCCGCCGGTCCTGGCGCAGCGCGCCCACCGCGACCAGCCGACCGTCCGCGACGTCCGTCCGTGTCTTTCCGGCGAACGCCGCCGGATAGAACAGCCCATGGTCCTTGGGCCCATGGCCGTCGTTGCCGACCGCGGCCACCAGGACCGTAGGGCAGCCGGGCCTTCTGAGCATGACCATCACGTCGCTCATCGCCCCGCCCGGCTCGGCGGTATGGATCATGTAACCGGCCGAGAAGCTGATGATGTCCGGCGGGTCCCAGGTCAGCACTTCCCGGATCGTGTACGCGATCTCGTGCTCGAGCATGGTGCCGGCCCAGCGCAGTGTGTTCAACACGTTGACCGACGCCCGGGGGGCGATGCACCGGATCAGCCCGGCGATGAACATGCCGTGGCCCGCGTGCGACGCGATGTCCCTGTTGTCGTCGAAGGTCTTTTGTTCCCGCTGCCCGGTCACCTCGTTGGACGGGTTCTTCGGGTCGTGCAACCACGGATGGTTGTCCCGCCAGCCTTCCGACAGACCCGTGTCGATGACGACGATCCGAACGCCTCGGCCCGCGTCACCGCGGCTCGGCGGCGGGTACGGAATGGTGTGCGGGTAGGGCCGCACCGGGGTGGGCTCGTCACCCGGGCAGATGTTGCCGCCGTCTTCGTGGGTGGCATAGACCAGGTTGTTGACGAAAACCTTGCCGTTCAGATCAGGGATCCTGTCGAGATTCGCGACGATTTCGTCGGTCCGCTGACCTTGCGGGTTCCGCAGCCGCAGGAGCTTGACCAGGTCCGGGTACACCTCCTGGTGCATGCCGTTCGGGCGGAGGGCAAGCTCCGCGCCCAGCGGGGTCAGCGCCTCGTGGGTCTCGTTGACCGAGTGGTGGACCAGGATGTGATCCTTCTGCCAGATGTGCTGGGGCGGGCCCTCGGTCGGCTGTGTCTCGAATGTCACGGGTTCGGGCAAGTTGGCGGCGGCGGCCCGTTTGACGGCCTCGAACTGTGCGGCGCTGACCGAGTCCTCGGTCCGCCAGCGCCCGCGGGTGACCATGTTCTGACCATGACCGCGCTTGTCGTTCACCTGATACCTCCAGAGCGAACAGGAAACTGACAATGGAGGGATGCCGCGGCTCGGCCACCAGATACCCCGCTCCGGAACGGATCTCCTGCACCTGGTCTTCGCGCACCCGGCGGACGCGGTCCGGCGGGCCCGCGCCGTGCTTGCGGACTCGCCGACGCCGTTCGACGCGTCGGTCGCGCACCAGGCCATCGGCATCGTTCAACGCGATTTCGGCGACCTCACCTCGGCGGTGGCCGAGTTGCGCCAAGCCCTGGCGCACGCGCGACGGTCCGGTTCGAGCGAGCGCGAGGCCGACGTGCTCGCCACCTTCGGCGTCGCCCTGATCCACAGTGGACAGACCAGGGCGGGGCTGGCGGCGTTGGACCGCGGGGTGGCGAAGTCGGCCGGCCCGCACGGGGCGCGGGTGCGGTTTCGGCGCGGTGCCGCGCTGTGGGTGTTGGGCCGGCACGAGGACGCCCTGCCCGATCTGAAGACCGCCATCGCCGTGCTGCGCCGGGCCGGAGACACGATCTGGGTCGGCCGGGCGTTGGCGATCCGCGGTCAGGTGCAGCTCGCCCTCGGCGCGGTCGAGCGGGCGAGCACCGACTTCACCGAGGCCGAGCGGCTGTTCCGGCAGACCGACCAGGAGCACGATTCGGCCATCGCGGTGCAGAATCTGGGCCTGACCGCGTTCCGCGCCGGCGACCTGCCCACCGCGCTCGCCCGGTTCGACGACGCGGACCAGCGGTTTCGGCGGCTGGCCACTCCGATGCCCGAGCTGGTCGCCGACCGGTGCGCGGCGCTGCTCGCGGCCGGGCTGTCCCACGAGGCCCTCGTCGAGGCCGACGCGGCGATCGCCGAGGTGTCCGCCCGGCGCGGTCAGACCACCCGGAAGGCGGAACTGCTGCTGATCGCCGGCCGGGCGGCGCTGGCGGCGCGGGACCCGCAGGTGGCACTGGACCGGGCGACCGAGGCGGTCCGGTTGTTCACCGTGCAGCGGCGGGAATGGTGGCGGCAGCACGCCCGGCTGCTCGCCCTGCGGGCCGGGTTCGTCCTGGATCCGCACGCGCGGCAACTCCCGCAGGCCCGCCAGGTCGCCGCTCGGCTGCGCGCACTGCGCGCGCCGGATCACATCCAGGCGAACCTGCTCGCCGGCCGGATCGCGCTCGAGGCCAACCAGTTGGCTCAGGCCCGGGACCACCTGACGGCGGCCGCCGCGGCCCGGCGCGGCGGCCCGGCGATCAGCCGGGCCGAGGGTTGGCTGGCCCGTGCGCTGCTCGCCGCCGCGGACGGAAACCCGGCGCTGGTGCTCTCGGCCTGCCGGCATGGTCTCGACGTACTCGACGAGCATCGGCTCGCGCTCGGCGCGTCGGAACTGCGGGCCCGGGCCACCGAACACGGGGCCGAGTTGGCCGAACTCGCGCTGCGCACCTGCCTTTCCCGGGGACGCACCCGGGATCTGCTGAAGTGGAGCGAGCGCTGGCGCGCGACGGTGTGCGCGGTCCCGGCGGTACGCCCGCCGGTCGACAGCGGGGTCCAGCGCGACCTCGCCGCGTTGCGGGCCACCGCGAGCCGGCTCGACCAGGCATTGGCAAGCGGCACGCCGGCGGACGCCTTCGCGGCTACCTGGCAGCGGTTGGAGCGGCAGATCCGCGATCGGGTCCGCCGCGAGCCCGGCGGGTTCGGCGACCGGCCCGACACCCCCGCGCACCAGTTCGTGCGTGCGCTGCTCGACGAACTGGGCACCGACCGGCTGGCCGCCATCGTCGAGATTCGCGGTGAGCTGCACGTGCTGGTCTGTGGTGCGGGTCGGGTTCGCCGGTGGGTCGCGGGTCGGGCCGCCGCCGCGGCCCGACAGCTCGACTCCGCCTGCTGGCTGCTGCGCCGGCTGGCCTACGGATCCACGCCGGCGCTGGCCGAGCGGTTGCTGACCCGGTTGAACTCCATCGGTGATCAGCTTCAGCACACCCTGCTCGGCGCCGCCGCCGGCCGGCTCGGCGACGACCGGCTGGTGATCGTTCCGCCTGGCCGGTTTCATGCCGTGCCCTGGGCACTGCTGCCCTGCCTGCGAAACCGGGTGCATGCCGTCGCGCCTTCGGCCACCGCATGGTTCAACGCCAGGCGGGCACGGCGTCCCGCCACGGATGACGTGGTGCTGGTCCGCGGCCCGGACCTGGCGACCAAGGGTGCCGAGATCACCCATCTCGCCGCGACCCATCCGGGCGCCCGGGTCATCGAGGGCGGTTCGGCCACCGCACCGGCCGTACTGGCCGCGATCGACGGAAGCTCGCTGACCCATCTCGCCGCACACGGCCAGTTCCGCGCCGACAGCCCCATGTTCTCGGCGATCCGCCTGTTCGACGGCCCGCTCACCGTCTACGACTTCCAGCAGCTTCGCCGTGCTCCGTACCGGATCGTGCTGCCGTGCTGCGACTCCGGCGTGCTGCAACCGGTCGGCGCCGACGAGTTGCTCGGCCTGACCACGGCCCTGCTGCCCCTCGGCACCGCCGGCATCGTCGCCGCGATCGTTCCGGTCAACGACACGGCGACGGTGCCGTTGATGAGCGCCCTGCACACCGCCCTGCGGGCCGGTGGCACCCTGGCCGAATCGCTCGCCACCGCGCGAAATCACACCGCGAACCAGCCCCTGGACCTTGCCACCGCGTGGTCATTCATCGCCCTCGGAGCCGCGTGATTTCGGCCATCCATTCCTGAGCGCGGCGGGTGCCTCCATCCGACTTTTCACCTTCAGTTTGTCCAGCAGATGGTGGACATGGTTCTTCACCGTCGACACGGAGATCGACAGTTTTCGAGCGATTTCCTTGTTGGTCAGCCCGGCGTCGATGTACCACAGGATCTCCAACTCCCGTGCGGTCAGCGGGCGAGCGTTGCCGGGCGGCGTCCGCCTTCCGGAGGCCCAGGTCGCCAGCCGATGGAACACCTGCGCGGTCGCCTGCGCCGGGCAGGTCGCCTCGCCCCGGTCCGCCCGCCCGATCGCCGTCGCAAGCTCCGGCAGGGTGGCCTCCGTTGTCAGATATCCCAACATTCCAGCCTCGACACAGGAGATCACGTCAACGGCTGTTCCGGTGTCCGCCAGACCGATCACCTTGGTGTCCGGTGCGGTGTCGCGCACCTCGCGGGCGAACGCCAGCCCGGCGTCCACGCCGAGGTCGAGCAGCAGCACATCCGGCCGGAGCCGCGGTATGAGCCGGTGTGCTTCGGCCGGCCCGGCCGCGCCGCCGACGATCACGATGGGCGGACTGTTGGCGAGGTGTCGCTCCAGGCAATCCCGGTAGATCCGTACGCCAACGACGACAAAGACGTTGATCACTTCCCCTCCTCGTGCGCCGGTGTCCGGTAAGGATGCGCGGACCCGGCCGGACGATACGTTTTCCGGGATCTAGATCTATCCACCTGAGTCTCTTTTGGACCATTGGATCCATTTACCCACTCGAATGTGTCGGCCGACACTTGAACAGCCAGGCAACAACGGAAAACCACTGCGGAGGCCAGTGATGACCGAACCCGTGACCCACGCCAACAACTACACCGACTCCTCCCGAGGCGTCCTGCCCAGCCGGGTGCTGCACGCGCTCAACGACCTGCAGGCAGGCATCGAACTGAAGGCGGCCCGGGTCGCCGCCGGCCAGGAGCCCACCGACGATCTGGAACGTGATTTCAAGGGGGTGCTGGACCGGAACCGGTCGGCGGCTGCGGACCGGGGAACGACGCTGCAGGCCCGGATGGCCGCACCACTGCGGCTCTACCGCACGAGCAGCCGGTACCGGGCGTACGCCGGCGTCGACCCGCTCAAGGCGGGCGCCGTCGACTCGGTCGACCTGGTGGCCCTGCACCGGTCGCGGGTCGCGCCCCTTGCGGACAGTTGGGTGCACATCCCGACCGCGGTGGACGGCCTTGCCGACCTCCAGGGCGGGATCGTGGTTCCGCAGGCGAGCCACACGGCCCTGCGGTTCTACATCGCGAAAATCAAGTGCATCAAGGAGACGCCGTGGGACCAGGGCTCGGCGTCCGACGAGATCTACGTGGGCGCCAACTTCATCGACGAGACCGGCGACGTGACGAAGGCGAGTTGGTTCCAGGCCGTACCCAACTCGGGCGGGCCGGGCTTCGACACGGGCGAGGTCGCGGACTACGGGTTTCCGGGCAAGCTGATGCAGACCTTCGGCATCACCGAGGCGGGCAACAAGTTTCCCAAGCTGTACACGGCGGCCGTCAGCATGGTCGAGGAGGACTGGGGAAACATCGCCTCCTGGTTCGCCGACCTGCACCAGAAGGTCAAGGACAAGGTGGCCGAGTTCCTGAAGAAGCAGGGCTACCAGGTGGGTGAGCGGATCGGACTCGGCGCGCTGGGATCACTGATCGGTGAGCTCTTCGTCAAGGTCTACGACTGGTTCGTGAAGCTGCTCATGAGCTGGTTCGGAAACGACGACCTCGGCACGTTCAAGTCGATGGTGACCATCAACAGCTACACCGGCAACTGGATCGGCTCGGGAACGCCGTTCTTCACCGCGGCCCAGTCGCTCACCGGGGATGGCGCGAACTATCAGGTGACCTACCGATGGGAGCTGGTCTGAGGGCCGGCGGGCCGGCCGGAGCGGGGGCGGCGCTGGCCGTCCTCGACTCCGGCTTCAACGCCGCGCATCCGGCGCTGCGCGGGGTGGAGGTCGCCGGCAGCCGGTCCTTCGTCGGCGGCGATCCGCTGCGTGATCCGGTCGGCCACGGCACCGAATGCTGCAGCATCGTGGTGGCCCGGCCGGGTCACGGCGGACCGGCCGGGGTTGCGCCCGGGGTGCGGCTGTACGTGGGGCAGGTGATCGGCGCAGGGGGATGGGGTGACCCGCCGGCGCTGTGCGCCGGACTTCGCTGGGCCGCCGGGCTGGACATCGACGTCCTGGCCATTCCGCTCGGCTGCCTGTCGAGCACACCGCCGCTGTGGCACGCGATCCGGACGGCGTGTGCCCGAGGGGTACGGGTCGTCGCGGCCGTCGGCAACCCGTACCTCGGTCAGCGTGGCCCGCTCTACCCGGCGGCCTACCCCGGGGTCACCGCCGTCGGTGCGGCCCGCTTCGAAGACACCTACGCCGCTTGGCGTACACCCCCCGATGTCATCGTGCGCACCGTCCCGCAGGTGTGCACCCCCGGTGGCGGCTGGCGCCCGGGCCTCGACACCTCGCACGCCACCCTGCACTTCGCCGGCACCCTGTGTGCCTCGATGATCGCCACCTGAGCACCGACCTGCATATTGCAGACGGAGGCTTGACACTCAGGCCGCACAACAGTTAGGTGTTCGCATGAACGGGGGTCGCACCAGAGGAAGTTGACGTGGTGGGGGCTGCTCGGTTGTGCGGTCGTGCGAGCGTTCTTGATCTCTTTGATGAGTGCATAGCGCGGCCGGAGCCGCGTCGTAGGCACCGCAAGTTGCCCGTGATCGTGCTGTTGGGTGTGCCTGGCAGCGGCAAGACCGCGGTGCTGGGCGAAATCGCGCGGCGGTGGGAACGGGTGATTCCGCTGTCTCGGGTCGATCTCGATGCCAAGGACATGGCGGACCGGCCGCCCCGGGAGATCGTGATCAAGCTCGCTTTCCAGATGTCCGAGAAACGTCCACAGTTCGGCAGGATTCCGTTCCATCATCTGATGCTGTGTCTGGCGATCGTCCGCGCCAAGATCGACACTTCGGACCGCGGCAAGGCTCTTGCCGACGTCCGTACGGCCATCATGGCCGACGCGGTCAAGTCGGGGTACAGAGCCGCGATCGAAACAGCCGTTGACGCGCTCGTCATCGGAGGACTGTTACCTGGTCGTGCCGGAAAGCTGCCCGGCGTGCTGCTGCGCATGTGCGAAGTGGTGCTGTGGCGCCGTCAGTTGCGCCTCGGCGCAGGCCTCCGGCCACGTCGAAGCGCCACCCAGCTTCCGATGAACCCGCACGATCTCCTTGTCAACCTCGGTGTTGGTCACCAAGACGTGGTGGACGAGTTGTTCTGCCGGGCGTTCCTCGCCGACTTGCGGGTCGCTTACCAACGTGGGTTGCGAGCCCCCGGGCGAACCGCCAACTGCGCCGTACTGCTGGACAATGTCGACTCCTCCGGCGGGCGACATTTTCTGGAGCTGCTGGCCTCCTGCCGAGCCGGCACTCAGGGCGACCCCCTCCTGGTCGTGGCGACCAGCCGCACATGGCAACCATCCTGGGCCGCATCGTGGACGTTGCCGAACGAGGCAGCCGGGAACCATGACAGACAACAGGTGCGCACTCCGGAGCAGGCGAGCCTCGCGGATTGGGCCACGAATTGCGCTAAAGGCGACGGTTCCTGGGGCTATCTCATCGGACTGCGCAACCTGACCGTGCAGGAGGTGGCGGATCTCGCGGCCGGCGGGGACCACCCACTTGGACTGTCGGCCGCACGGTTCGCCCATCGCCTCACGCACGGCCACCCGCTGGCGGTGCGGAAGATTCTCGACGGGCTCGCCGGCTCTACCGAACTGCCGGTGATGCGGAACATCCTCGAGGTGGAAGACGCGACGGTACGGAATCCGGAACCGGTCTCGATCGCGCAGTCCATCTTGGACCGAATGTTGGGCGACGTCTACAAGAACAATCAGGCCATGCTGTGCAACATCGCGGTCCCGGTCGACGTCGAGTTGGGCGTGCTCGGGCGGACCGGGCAGGACAAGGCCGCCATGGCGGACCTCGTCCGCAAGCTCCAGGCCCGCTTGCTGGTCACCAGAGACACGCGACCCGCATTGGATCCTTGGTTGCGTCGGCTGGTGCTGTATTCATTGGCCAAGGTGAGTGGTGATGACATGGATGGATGGTGGATGTTGCACACCACGCACCGTAACCACCATGACCACTCCAACAACAAGGTTGCCAAGCTCTACCACGGGCTCGCGCTCGGTGAGATCGAACCTGTTGTTTCGTACTTGTCGGAGCGGCTCACCGAGCTGAAGGAAAACGCCGACGCCCACACCTGGATCGATCAGCTCAACTCGATCACATGCGCGCCAAACCGATTAACCGGCGATCGCACGCCGACCGACAGGGTCGAGGAGCTGACACCGCGCACCGGCGACAGGACCTTGGCCAGGTTGGTGGTGGCCAAATGGCTACTCTCCGATCCCCTTGCCGATCCCGAGGAGTCGCTGCGCGACAGCGTGCGCCGGAACCTGGAGCGGATGGCCGAGGATGCGCCCGCCGGTTACTTCGTTTTCATGCATGAGGCGGACCGGTACACCTCGTCCGGATCGGCGCCACCACAATGACCACCACCGTAAGGCGACGACGTGAGCAGAAGTAGCGATACCTCCGCCGGTTCGACCAAGATCCCCCCGAACCCGTTGCGACGACTGGTCATGTACGTCGTCGGCGGGATCCTGTTGATCGCGCTCGTGGCCAGCTTCGTGCTGGTTCTCAACAACGACGACGACGCCAGTCAGTGCGCCGAAGGAGTCGAGCGGCACGGACCGCGGAACGAATGCGTCGGTCTCACTGACGGCTCCTACCTGTTCGCGCCAGAGTTGCGGGACATCCAAGCGAAGATCCTGGCCGAGAACAACTGGGTGCTGCAGCAGGGCAAAGAGTACGTCAACATGGCCTATTTCGAGCCGATGACCCTCGTCGACAACGACGTGACCACCTACCAGGCGGTCCGGCATGGCCTGCAGGGCGCATACCTGTCACAGCGCCGCGCCAACCGGACCAGTGAGTGGAACGGTGAGGTTCCACTGATCCGGTTGCTACTGGCCAATCCCGGGAGCCAGGCACGACAATGGGAACCGGTCGTCGACCGGATCGTCGGCGGCCAGGGCGCGACCGACAAGGTGGTCGCCGTCGCCGGGCTCGGCCAGAGTATCGGCGGCACCCTTCCTGCCGCGAAGCGACTGTCGGAGCACAAGATCCTGATGGTCGGCTCGGTCATCACCGCAGACCATTTCAGCGACGTCAATCACCTGGCACGCGTGGTGCCCACCAATACCAACGAGATCAGCGCGATCGTGGAACATCTCAAGATCGACACGAAACGTGCCATGCTGGTGCAGGACATCAACCTTACCGACCAGTTCGCCACGAATCTCGGTGAAGTGTTCGCGAACCTGTACCCGGGGGACGGCCGAACGCTTGTCATGCCGATTGAGGAGTACGAGTCGTCCGACGATGACACCAACAACTTCCAGCGGATCGCACCGGAGATCTGCTTTGCCAGCCCGGATGCGATCTTCTTCGCCGGCCGATTCCGGGACCTGATCAGGTTCCTCGACGTGCTGGCCCAACGGCCGTGCCCGAACCTTCTGATGCGCGTGGTCACCGGGGACACGATCGTGGACCTGGTCAACCGTGAGGATGTGCGGCGCAGCCTGGCGGCCAACATCCAACTGAAGCACCTCCATCTCGCCTACTCGCCCGCCTGGGACGGGTCCAACAACGATTTCTTTCCACAGCGGTCGACCGAATACTTCACTCAGACCGGCGGCGACGGCTTCTTCCGAAGTGAGTTTCCCAACGAGTCGCTCGACGACGGCCTCGCCATCCTCGCCTTCGACGCGGTGGGCACCGCGGTCAGCGCCATCCGGGAAGGCAACGACTTCACCCGGTTGCACGGGCAGTCGGCGGTTCCCGGCGCGAGCGGTTGGATCTCGCTGAACAGCGGCGACCCGGACCGCAAGGCGATGTCACTGCTCACCTTGACCGCCGCACCCGGCGACACCAGGACATCGGTGCAACGCGAGGTCATCTCGTGCTCGGGCACACCGTTCCAGCCGCGTAAGCAGGGCGGCCCGGACCCCCAACCGTGCCCGTAGTTGCTCCTCACCAGCATCAGCCAGCACGAACAGCCGCGCGCCACCGAACTCCGCCCCGCGAGCACACCGTGACCACGTAGTGTCGCGTTCCGTGCTGCGGATCCACTTCCAGGACGTCGATCTGTCCTTGGTGCGCGTCGCCAAGGCACCCGACCCGCTGTGGGAGACCGTGCTCGGGCTCTACCGCCTCTCGGCCGACGGGACGGACATTCCGGTGTTCGCCGACTGGCAGCGACAGGCCCGCGCCGCGGTACGGGAGAGCGGGCTCCACGGCGCTGTCGGCCTGCTCCGCCAACTGGTGCCCAAAGTGGGCTACTGCCCCGACTTCCTCACCCCGGCCGAGGCTCGTGACGGGCTCCACGCCGGGCTCGAGGCCGTTCGGCACACACCTTCGCACCGGCTGCGCACCGACATCGCTCACGCCGCGCGCGACCGGGAGCTGCCGGAGTGGGCGCATCGGCTCGGCGCGGCCGATCGGGACGTCCTCGACGATCTCACCCGCGCACTGCGGCTCGTACACGGCGCGATCGTCCAGCCGGTGTGGGAGGACGTCGAGGCCGTCGTCAACGTCGAGCGCTCCATGCGTGGCGCGGCACTGCTGGAGGGCGGGGTGGAGGCCATGCTGGGCTCCCTGCGCCCGGTGCTGCGCTGGGACAGGCCGGTGCTGTCCGCCGACTACCCACTCCCCCTTGACATCCGTCTCGACGGCCGGGGGCTGCTGCTCATCCCGTCCTTCTTCTGTTGGGGCAAGCCGGTCGCGCTGGTCGACCCGGCGCTGCCCCCGGTGGTGGTCTACCCGGTGGAACACCCGCCCACCTGGCTGGACGGGATCGCCGGGCGACGCACAGCACTCGAGGCGTTGCTCGGCCGGACCAGGGCGGCGGTGCTCGCCGCGCTGATCACCGCGTCGACATCCACCGAGCTGGCCACTCGGCTCGGCATCTCGATCGCATCTGCCAGCGAGCATGTCGGGGTGCTGCGCAACGCCGGGCTGGTGGTCAGCCGGCGCAGCGGGCGTGTCGTGCTGCACATGCTGACCCCACTCGCCGGCGCCGTGCTCGCGGGCGGCCAGACCGGTTGATCGATTCGGGCAGGACCGAATGGTGTTCCGGCACCGCCACGGCAACCGCGATCCTTCGTGGCAGCCTGAAAATCACCAACCAGAAAGGCGCTGATGACCATGTTGAGGCGGCGGGCCTGGGTCGCTCTGCTCGCGGTCGCCGCGGTCCCAGTCATGCTGCTGGCGGTGCCGGCACCGGAGGCGTCGGCACGGCCGAACTTCCAGGCGCCGTTCCCGTGCGGGACCGCGATCCGGGCCGAATCGTTCGGGCACGCACCGGCCCTGGACATCTTCCGCAACCCGACCAGCGCCACCGAGGGACAACTGCTCGTGGCCCCGGCCGCGGGAGTGGTGAACCAGTCCTACAGCAGCCCGGCCGGCGCGGGGAACATCGTCCAGATCAACCACGGCGGCGGGTGGTTCACCACGTACATCCACCTGCAGGCGCGGCTCGTCGACGTCGGCGACCGCGTCCAGCGCGGCGTCGGCATCGGCCGGGTGGGACACACCGGCGAGACCTCCAACGGAGTCCCGCACCTGCACTTCGAGATGGCCGTCGACCGCAACGGCGACGGTCGCGCCGAGTGGGGTTACCCGAACAACGAGCGCACCACGCCGGTGTTCAACGGGGTGACCTACGGTCAGACCAACTCGCAGTCATCGCAGATCACCAGCCGCAACTGCGGATCGGCCAAGGACGAGTTCGGCGTGTTCCGGCCGTCCGACGGGTCCTGGTACACGCCGGGCACGGTCCTCACGACCAACTGGGGGGAGCCGGGCGACCTGCCGTTCGCGGCGGACCTGAATCGCAACGGCATCGACGAGATCGGCGTGTTCCGACCGTCGACAGGGAACTGGCACACCGTGGGCCAGATCGTCCACTCCAACTGGGGTGAACCGGGAGATCTTCCGGTTCCCGGCGACTGGAACGGCGACGGCATCACGCAGATCGGCGTGTTCCGACCGTCCACAGGCGACTGGTTCACCCCGGGTACCGTGCTGCGCACCAACTGGGGCGAGCCGGGCGACCTCCCGGTCGCCGGCGACTGGAACGGCGACGGCATCGACGAACCGGCGGTGTTCCGGCCCTCCACCAAGGACTGGTTCATCCTCGGCCGCACCCTCGCCGCGAACTGGGGCGAACCGGGCGACCTGCCCGTGGCCGGCGACTGGAACGGTGACGGCATCGACGAGATCGGCGTCTTCCGGCCCTCCACCCGGACCTGGCACAAGCCAGGTGTGGTCATGCAAAGCAATTGGGGTGAGCGGGGCGACCTGCCCATCGCCGGCAACTTCAACTGACCGCGACCGGCAGGGTCGCTTTCCTCGCAGCGCCGGCGTTTCGCCGATCAGTCGAAACGCCGGCGCGCGGGGTGGCCCGAGTCCTTCCCCCTGCCGCCAATGGTCCGGGTACCACCCGCCGAGTGATCGGGCCGTGGTCGCGTAGGGCAAACTGGCGCAATGGCACGGCGGTTGCTGGTGGTGGGGGTGCTGGCCGGACTGGTGCTGGCGGCGTGCGGGAAACGGAACGAGGCTGGCTGGCCACCGCCGGACACCGAACCCCCGGTGGTCGACGCACCGGCGACGCTCCTGCCGGATGGGACCGTGCCGTGGGTGGACGAGCCGGGCGGCCAGGATGAGTTCAGTCCCCCGGCAGCACAGCGCCGCGAGGATCCGAATGCCCAACCCTGCACGGCCGAGGAGCTGACCGGGGTGCTGGCGTCGTGGCAGCGGCCGGGTGGGCTCGCCGAGGCCGAGGGGGTCCCGCAGCGCGAGCCACCCAAGCTGATCGGGTACGTGCGGGTCACCAACACCGGGCAGCGCACCTGCCGGCTGCGTGGGGAGGTGCCGACTCGGCTGCGGGACAGCGCCGGTGACCTGGCCATCGACTACACGCACGGCATCAACGCGCAATCGCGGGAGCGGGCCACGATCGTGCCGCCCGGGCAGTCGGCGGATCTGCGGCTGGACTGGACCGGCCCGTTCTGCCAAGCGGTGCACGGGCCGCTGGAACTGGAGATCTCGCTGCCGGAGGATGGCGGCACATTGCGCGCGGCCGTGACCACCGACACCACACCGCCGTGCACGCGGTCGAACGAATCTCGACCCGAGCGCACCTCGAACCTGGCCAGCAGCGGATTCGACGAGCCGGCTCGGGAACCCGGCCCCGACTCACCAATGGCGACGCTGAGGGCCACCGTCGAACCGCCGGCTGGCGCGCGTCCCGGCGACCGGCTCACCTTCTCCGTGCGGCTGGCCAACCCGACCGCGGTGCCGATCGCGCTCGAGCCGTGCCCGGGCTACCTGCTGGAGCGGCTCTCGATGGGGTCGGCCACCACGCCGGCAATCAACGACAGCGCGACGTATCGGCTCAACTGCCGGCCGCTCAAGGAGATTCCGGCGCAGGGTGAGGTCAGGTTCGAGATGGTCGTCCTGGTCCCGCCGGAGCTGACCGCGGGGCGCGAGCTCACCGTGACCTGGAGACTGATCGGCCCCAACCTCCTCGGCGCGCCGAACGCGCGGGGGCAGTTCAATGTGACGATTCAGTAGTGGCGGTGCGTTCCGCTCCGGGGTCATCGCGGCTGTGCGCGTTCGATCACCAAGGTGGATGGAGGGTGACCTTCCAGTCGCCGCTTGCGCGCTCGGGGAGGACCCGAATCGTGACCAGCTGGCCGGGCGCGAGGCGAAGGCCGACTAGCTCGGGCCACAAGTCGTCGCTCGTGCTGGCGCCCTGGGGGTAGTAGGCCCAGCCGTCCAGGCTGAGGACCTCGACATCGTCGACGAGAATGCGCAGGCGGCCCGGGGTGTTGATCACCGCCTGGAGCTCGAGCGGTCCCGGCCAGGTGAGGGACAGCTGTTGCGGGCGGTTGGGATCGGCGGGATCGGCGCGCAGTTCGCCGCTGGTGCCGGGGAGACCCACGTCGTCGAGAGAGTCCAGGGTGGCCGGGCGCGGTGGATAGGGGTACTCGTCGGGCGGGACCGCTTCGCCGATGGCCATGGCAAAGGCTCCGCTGTCGGGTATCGGCAGCAGGTCGCCTTCCGGGCTTTGCCCCCCGATCACGGTCAAGGTCACCTCGGCGGGCGCACCGACGCGCACTCCCCCGTCGGTCCATGCCTGCTCGGGGAAGCCGTGTCCGCCACCGCACGTCCCGCCGGGGCTCAGCGGTCCGCCGTTCACCTCAAGCCGGACCATGAGCTGCCGGCCCGGGTTATCACACCGCGTGAAGACCGTCAGGTCGAGCGAGGCCGGCACGAACCTGACCGTCAGGGTCCGATGCGGCAGTGCGCCGGAGCCCGCGGCGATCACCCGCGCCCCACTGGCGTATTCGGGAAACCCTTCGATCGTGCGGCTGTCGGCGGGCGGTGCGGTCCGCCCCTGCCACGCGGTCGAATAGACCACGCCGGCCAGCAGCAGAACCACCAGCCCGCTCACCGCCACCATCAGCCGGCGCCGGCGGCGCGCCACCACACGGTTGCGGATCGCGGCCAGGCGGGACTCCGGCGGCAGGTCCACCGGCTCGCCGGCACGCTCCCGAAGAACCTCGCTGAGGTCGGACAGATTCATCGCCGGACCCTCTCCTGGGTGACCGCGTCATCCAGCCGCAGCCGGGCCAATGCCCGGCTGGCCTGGCTCTTCACCGTCCCGACCGAACACCCCAGCATCTCGGCGACCTGCGTCTCGGTCAGGTCCTCGTAGAACCGCAACACCAGCACCGCGCGCTGCCGGCGGGGCAACCTGCCCAGCGCCTGCCACAACCACTCCCGCTCCTCGACGCCCGCCTGCGGATGCTCCGCCACCGACTCCGGCAGCTGCGAGGTCGGCTCCTCAGACCGCCACCGCCGCCGCCACCAGCTCGCATAGGTGTTCACCATGATCCGCCGCACATACGGTTCAGGGTCGCCGTCGATCCGCCACCACGCCCCCCAGGCCCGGGCCAGCGCCGTTTGCAGCAGATCCTCGGCATGGCCCCGGTCGCGGGTCAACAGAAACGCCGACCGCAGCAGCCGCGACGACGCCGTCGCCACGAACTCGTCGAACTCCTGCAGTGCACCCACCACAACGCTGCCCTTCGGCCGGCTCTACGTCGTACTACCACTCGGGGCCCGGCAATGGTTGCAGCCCGTGGCCTACCTGACTCCCCACACCAGTTCGCTGACCGGTCCGCTGAGCGTCGCGGGATGGTGCGGGCCGGACAGGACGGGGCGGATGGCGTCCGCGGTGAGTTTCCGGCGGGTGTGGCCGTCGTCGAAGCCGTGACCGACGCAACCGCTGTAGCGGACCACGACCTCGGTGCCGCCGGCGATTCTGAGCACGACGAGTTCGTCGCCGGCGGCGTATTCGGCGGCGCAGTTGTCCGGGCTGTCGGGGCCGGTGCCCTCGGGGGCGGCGAGGATCGCGCGGGACACGGCGGCGGCCTGGTCGCCGGTGAGCTGGCTGGTGGACAGCACGGCCGGACCGTTGCCGGTGAGCGAGTACCGGCAGACGGTGATCGATTCGACCGGTGCGAGACCGGGCTTGCCGGGGTCGGGGCGGGCGTCGCGGTTGGTCCTGGCCGGGTGGTCGGCCGGACACGCCGGGTTCGTCGCCCCGGCGGCCGGGCGGGCGGAGCCGAGGATGCGGGTGCGGAGGTCCGGATCGTCGCTGAACACGGTGAACGTGGTGCCGGCGACGGTACGGGTCTGTGAAACCCAGCCGCCGTCATAGGTCTGAACCCGATCGGCGCTGACGTTGTTGCTGAACCACAGGTACGGGGCGCGCAACTCCAGTGCCGGCACCGGCGGGCCCGAGCACATCACCAACGGGACCACGCCAGGACGGCCGACGTGCGGCTGGTGCTTTTCCCGGCTCAGACAAGGCGGATAGTTGGCGATGCCGTTGCCCCAGTCTGCCGGCACCTGAACCTCGACGCCGCCGTATGCCTCCCAGCGCCAGCCCGTCGGCAGGTCCGTCACCGACCCGGCGGGCGGCGCCGCGGGTGGCGCGGCCCGCGGGGTGTCGCCGCGCCAGAACACGGCGACGAGCACGCCCGCCACCGCGAGCACGAGGACGACGACCGACAACGCGACCCGGCGCCTGGTCATGAAACACCTCCGCCTGTAGCACGGAAGGTATCCCACAACCGGTTGCACTGTCAGCGGGCGGACCGGCGTTGATCGTCGTGGCGGTCGCCGAGATGGCGACGCTTGCGGTAAGCGCTGTCGAATTTCTCGCAATGCATGTGCCCGCCCGTCAAGCTGGTCGAAAATCGAGTGCTGGGTGTCGGCGCGGTGGTGTCTGATCGGGATGTGGCGATTGTGTTGGGCAGGCCGGGAATCGACGGCCTGAGCGAGGTTGTGGGCGTACTGCGGGGGTGGCAGTACGACGGGGCGCCGATGCAACTGCATCCGGGGGACCTGGGCTGGTTCTGGCGGTTCGGTGCGGAGGCGACGGCGGCGGCGGTGCGGACCTGGAGGCGGGACGGGCAGCTGCTCGCCATCGGACTGCTGGATGAACCCGACCTCTTGCGACTGGCGATCGCGCCAGGCGCTGCACGGGACGAGGAGTTGGCGCAGCAGGTAGTGGAGGACGTGACCGAGCCGCAGCGCGGCGTCCTGATCGAGGGGAAGGTGTTCATCGAGGCACCACAGGGAGCGCTGGTCCAAGACCTGCTGTCCGAGCACGGCTGGAACGCCGCCGAGCCGTGGACGCCGCTGCGCCGCGACCTCACCGAGCCGGTGCCGGAGCCAGGCGTGCGGACCGAGGTGATCAGGCCGGAGCAGGCACACGTGCGGACTGCCGTCCAGCGGGCATCGTTCGACTCCTCGACGTTCACCGACGAGCGCTGGCATGCGATGGCCGGTGGGTTGCCGTACGCCGACGCCCGGTGTCTGGTCGCGTACGACGCGGCGGGCGACGCGGTGGCGGCGGTGACGGTGTGGTCGGCCGGTCCGGGAAAGCCCGGGTTGCTCGAGCCGATGGGCGTGCACCGGGACCATCGCGGTCACGGCTACGGTACGGCGATCACCGTCGCCGCGGCGGCCGCACTCCAGCAGTTGGGCTCGTCGAGCGCGATCGTCTGCACCCCGAGCTCCAATGCCGGCGCCGTAGCCACCTACAAGTCAGCCGGCTTCGAACAACTCCCCGAGATCCGGGACCAACACCGGGACACCTAGGCCGTGTGGTCCGCCGGGGTCTTCAGGTGCGAGGACGACCATCGCCCGGCGGCGGATCACGCTCGGCGGAACCGTGGGCATCGTCCCACCACCAGGCCGTCTCCTGCGGGAAACGGCCTGATGGTTGCGCCGTCAGACGGTGAAGTACCAGCCTTTGGCGCCCTTGTGTTGATGGCACCGTCCGTCCGGGCCGGGATTCTGATTCTTGGCGATCTGGCAGCTGGCCAGCGAGCCGAACGGCCCCTTCTCGGACCCCGCGACCGCGGTGCCCGCACCACCGACGAGCGGAAGGGACACCGCGGCGGCGGTGACAACGACGGTGAGAAGTCTGCGCATTGAGTACCTCGTCTGGTGTGGTCGGTGCCGGCGGAAATGTCCGGCACCGCTTGGATGCTGGTTGCCCACAACCGGTTCCGGTCGGCGATCACGCTGTCCCAGCGTGCATAACCTGATCGGTCGCGCGGGGAGGGTGTGCCGGCCCGGTCAGCGCGGGGCGTGAACCATGGGCTCGGCCGGGTCGGGTGTCGGTTCGTCGGTTGGCCGGGATGGGCTGGTCTTGCGGCCGCCGAGCCAGCGTGGGGTCCACCAGTTGGCGCGGCCGAGCAGGGCCATCAGTGCCGGCACCAGGATTCCTCGGATGATGGTGGCGTCGACGGCGACCGCGACGGTCATGCCGAGGCCGAACATCTTGATGATCGGGTTGTCGTGCAGCATGAAGCTGGCGAAGACGCACATCATGATCAGCGCGGCCGAGGTGATCACCCGCGCGGTGCTGGCCAGGCCGGTTCGGACGGCGGCGCGGTTGTCGCCGGTCGCGCGCCAGCTCTCCTGGACACCGGTCAGCAGGAACACCTCGTAGTCCATGGACAGCCCGAACAGCAGGGCGAACAACAGCATCGGCACATAACTCTCCACCGGGACCGGGCCGTCCAGTCCGATCAGCGTCACCCCCCAACCCCAGGTGAACACCGCGGCCAGCACGCCGTAGGCGACACCGACCGAGAGCAGGTTCATCACCGCCGCCTTGATCGCCAGCACCGGTGACCGGAACGCGAACATGATCAGTAGTGCGGCGAGGATCACGACCACCGCGATGACGTACGGCATCCGGTCGGCCATCCGGTCGGCCAGGGCGGCGCGCACCGCGGTCTGCCCGGTCACCCGAGCGTCCACTCCGGACACCCGCACGGAGCGCAGCCGGTCCACAGTGTCCACCGTCGCGGGATCGCTCGGCCCCGTCGTGGGCTCCACCCGGATACTGGCCACCTCGCCGCCGTCGGCCATCCTCGGCGGCGCGACCCGCGCCACGCCCGGAACCTCGGCCAGCCGCGCGGTGAGCTCGGCCAGCCGCGGGTCCTGTGGTCCGCTCGCCGGTGGGACAAGTTCGGCGGCTACCGTGACCGGGCCGTTCACCCCGGGTCCGAAGCCCGCGCTGAGCAGGTCGTATCCCTCCCGGCCCGGCGCGCCGACCGCCCGGTCACCGGCGTCGGTCTGGCCGATGCCCAGGCTCACCACGGGCACGGTCAGCAGCACGAGCAGCCCGCCCGCCACCAGCGCGGAGCGCACCGGCCGCGCGGTCACCCGGTCGGCGAGCCGGGCCCAGCCCGATTGCCGGGTGCCGGCCCGGCGGGCGCGACGGCGGATCGGCAGGGCGTTGACCCGGTGCCCGAGCAGGGCCAGCACGGCGGGCAGCACGGTGTTGGCCACCAGCACCGCGATCACCACGACCAGGCCGGCGGTCCAGCCGAGGGTGGTGATGATCGGGATGCCCGAGATGGCCAACCCGGCCAGCGCCACCATCACCGTGCCACCGGCGAACACCACGGCACTGCCCGACGACGCGACGGTCGCGACCACCGCCGAGCTCGGCTCCTGACCGCCCGCGAGCAGGGTTCGGTAGCGGGTGACGAGGAACAGCGCGTAGTCGATGCCGACCCCCAGGCCGATCATGGTGCCCAGCGTGGCCGCCACCCCGGGCATGCTCACGGCGTGGCCGGCCAGCCCGACCAGCCCGAGTCCGCAGGCCACCGTGACCAGCGCGGTCACCAGCGGAAGGCCGGCGGCGACCAGACCACCGAAGGCCACCAGCAGCACCAGTACGGCCACCCCGACGCCGACCAACTCGCTGGCACCGGTGCTGAACCCCGCCTGCGCCAGCACTCCGGCCGGCACCGTACGCATGCTTGCCGCTCGTACGGGTTCGGCCGCCGAGACCACGGCCTCGGACATCGCCGGAGTGACCTTGCGCGAGTGGAGGTCGAAGGTGATGGTCAGGTAGCCGATGGTGCCGTCCTCGCTCAACGACCTGGCCTGTGCGCTCGGCGGCAGCACCGCGGTCACATGGGGCAGGTTGCCGATCCTGGCAATGGTCTCGGCGATCGCGGCCTGGTAGGCGGCGGCGTCGATCCGTCCATCGTGGACCGTCAGGATCAGCTGACCGGAGGCGTTGGTCGCGCTGGAGAAGTGCGTGCTCAGCAGGTCCCGGCCGGCCTGGGCGTCGCTGCCCGGCAACGACACGTCGTCCTCGGTGGGCGCACCGAACACCGCCACCAGCGTGACCACCAGCGCGGTCAGCGTCACCCAGCCGGCGATGACCCACCAGGGCCGCCGCACGCACAACCGGCCCACCCCGGCCATGGCCCGGTGCACCAGTCCCCCTTCGACCGCGCTCATTCTTCGTTCCCCCTCAACACGAAGCCAGTGTCGTGCGCCCAACCGGACGGCCGATTTTCGACTGACCCTAGTGGGCCGGCCGGGTCCGGCGGACCGCATCGGCCGTGTGCAGTTTGTGGGCGCGTGCCAGACGTTCCAGACGGTCGGCCGGCGCGCCGACGGCGATCAGGTCGAGCAGCTCGGCGTGTTCGGCCACCGACGACCGTGCCCGGCCGGGGACGAAGGCGAACACCGACCGGCGGATCGTGTCCAGCCGCGACCACTGCGCCTCGAGCAACGACCGGATGTGCGTGTTGGGGCAGCGGTCGTAGATCACGAAGTGGAACTCGCGGTTCAGCGTGGAGAACCGGATCGGGTCGCAGTCGGCGAGGGCGGCTCGCATCCGGTCGTTGACCTTCCTGGCCTTGGCGATGTCGGTGCGGCGCATTCGCGGCGCGGCCAGCGCGGTCGCATAGCCCTCCAGCACCGCCACCACCTGCACGGCCTGCTCGAACTCGTGCTCGTCGAACGATGCGACCCTGGCCCCGACGTGTCGCTGGAAGTCCACGTATCCCTCGGCTTCGAGCCGGCGCACCGCCTCGCGCACGGGAACCGGGCTGCTGCCGATCTCCCTGGCCAGCTCGTCGAGCACGAGCCGGTATCCGGGACCATAGACGCCGGTGGTGATGCGTTCGCGGATGGTGGCGTACGCCAGCTCGACACGCGACGGGGCGGGGGCGGCCATGACGGGATGCTACCCGACCCGGACTCGACAAATCGTATATGATTTGAGATAAGGTCGGCCGGTGACCGACCGGCATCCGCTAGGCCTGCGCCCGACGAAGATCGTGGCGGTGCATGTGAACTACCGGAGCAGAGCCGCCGAGCGCGGCCGCACTCCCCCGGTGCCGTCCTACTTCCTCAATCCACCGTCGACCCTGCCGTGGGACGGTGCCGATCTGGTCCGCCCCCAGGGCTGCCGGCGCATGGTCTACGAGGGCGAGATCGCCGCCGTGCTTGGCAAGCGGACCCGCGGCGTGACACCGGAGAACGCCCTGGACCACGTCGCCGGGTTCGTCGCGGCCAACGACGCAGGCGTCCTCGACCTGCGCGAGGTGGACCGGGGCTCGAACCTGCGGTCGAAGGGCCAGGACGGCTTCACCCCGCTGGGCTCGGTGATGATCGGTGCCACGCACAACGATCCGGCCGAGCTGGTGCTGCGCAGCTATGTCAACGGCGAGCGGGTGCTGTCGCGCTGATCCGAATGTGGGCGGGCAGGGTGGTGTGGCCGTTGGACAGGAAGGTGCGCATGGTGGTCAGGTTGTCCGGCGGAGTCGCGAGGGCGAGGTCGGGGAACCGGTTGAACAGTGCGGGAAGCGCGATTTCGGCTTCCAGGCGGGCCAGTGGGGCGCCAAGGCAGTGGTGTGCGCCATGGCCGAAGGCGAGGTGCTGCTTGGTGGTGCGGGTGATGTCGAACTCGTCGGCGGTGGCGCCGTACAGGGCAGGATCGCGGCCGGCGGCGGCGTAGCCGACCAGGATGGCGTCCCCGCGCGGGATGAGCGTGCCGTCGAGGTCGATGTCCTCGACGGCATAGCGCAGCGGCAGGTAGGGGACGGGAGCCTGCCAGCGCAGCGTCTCCTCCACCACGTCGGTCCAGGACCGCTGCCCGGAGCGCACCAGATCCAGTTGTGCGGGGTGGGTCAGCAGTGCGGCGATGGCGTGGTCGAGCAGGTTCACCGTGGTCTCGTGGCCCGCGGAGAGCATCAGGATCAGGGTGTCCACCAGTTCGGTCTCGGTCATGGCGCCGTCCGTCTCGTCCCGGGCGGCGATCAGGGCACTGGTCAGGTCGTCGGCGGGGGCTTCGCGCTTGTCCGCGACCAGGTTCGTGAACAGCTCGTAGATCGCCAGGGTGTTGGCCTGGGCCTGTTCCGGTGTGATCGTGCTGTCGAACGCGGTGTCCATCACCGTGCGGAGATCGGACCGCTTGTCCTTGGGCACGCCGAAAAGGTCGCAGATGACCTCGATCGGCAACGGGTGGGCGTAGCAGGCACGAAGGTCGACCGGCTCGCCCGGCGGACTCGCGGCGATCGCGTCGAGCAGGCGCCGCGAGGTCTCCTCGATCGTCGGCCGCAGCGCGGCGGTGCGGCGGGCGGTGAAGGCGGCAGCCACCATGGACCGCAGCCGCCGGTGGTCGGTTCCGTAGGCGGTGAACATGTTCCGCACCGACACCCAGATCCGCAGCGGCCAGTCCTCGGCGATCTCCCCGTTGATGTAGGCCGCCCAGTGTTGCAAGGCATCCTTCGACACCCGGGGGTCGGCCAGCAGCCGGCGCAGCGTGTCATGGCCGCCCACCGCCCACGCCCGCACCCCGCCCGGCAACTCCACCAGCACCGCCGGTCCCTGTTCCCGCAGCCGGGCACCTTCGGCGTGAATATCCGAACCGTTGACGTCGAGCATGATCGGCGTTCCCATACCCGAAATTCTCCCAGATAATCGGTCGCCAGGATTGGTCTGAACATCCCAACTCAGAACGTGCGGAGCGCGGATAATCTGCGGCCAAATGATCCACAATGCCAGCTGGTGGGATCGATCGCCATTCATTCTTCCAGCTCGGCGTCGGTGATCGTGCGGGCCTTACGACCACCCGATTAGGTATGCCTCAGCGAATTCCGGTATGTCGGCAAGCTTCGTCGGCTGTGCGCCGGATGACAGTGCCTGTCGGTACACCGCCGTGGTATCGCCCTGCTCGGCGAGGAAGGCGAACGCGCGCTTGTCTGGCGCCGGCACGGGCCCGTAGGTCTGGCGGTCGGTGTCCGGCAGCAGCGGTTCGGCCTTGCTGACCGACCCGTGATCGGGTGCCAGGGTCAGTCTCCAGATCTGCGATTGGCTGGAGCACACCATCGTGGCGTCATCGAGCCAGTAGTTCGGCCGGCAAGGGGGTAACGGCGCGCTGCCCGGCGGCGGTTTCTCAGCGCCTGCGGCGAGGGCCTCAGACAGGACGACAACATCGTTCCGGCTGGCGTCACGTTCCCGGATCCGGAGATTACCCCAGAAGCCGTCGAACTCGGCCGCGTAGCGGCCGGACGGGTGGACCGCTGTGGTATCGACTTCCTGGCCGTACCAGGGACTGTCGCCAGCGAAGATCACCTTCAAGGCGCCGGCCGGGCCATGGTCCTCGGCGGCCTCCGGTGGTTGCTCAGTCGACCGGCTGCGCAGTCGCTTGTCGCGGTCCACATACCAGAGTTTGCCGTCATGAAACACCGGCCGGCTGTCCTCGGGCGAGGCCGCGAAGTCGTCGGGGTCGAGGCCTGGCCCAACCTGAGCTCCGGTGCGGGTGTCGTACGCGGTGGCCAGGAAGCCCTCGTCGCCGGGACCACGTGCCCAGCCTGCTAGCCGGGCGGCATCGGGGGCCAGCAGTTGCTGCAGCATCCCGGTCGAGGGATAGCCCGAGGTGAGCGGGTCACCGCAGAGGTAGGACGGCCCGCCGTCGCTGACTCGGGCCGCGGTGATCGTAGCGACCTGATGTCCATCGTCACTCGACAACGCGGTCAGGGTCAACGATTTCTGGTCGCAGTGCAGCACGAGCACGGTTCCGGGCGAACGCAAGTCCGCGATCGGATCGGGCGACTGCGGAGCGGTAGCCTCCGGCGCATCGGGCCCGCTGCACGCGGCGCCGGTTCCGGCCACGGCAACAGAAAGGATCAACGGCAGCAGACGGGAAGCACGGACGAGTCGGCGGCGGCTCATGAACAGTTCTTCTACACCATGCGGCCGCGCGGTACGTCGAGTTCAGTCGAACATTCCGCAGCGGAATGCAAACAAGCGTTCGGAGGCGGCGGCGAACATCCAGATGAGCTGCCGATGAAGTTGGCCGAGTCGTTCCGTCAGTAGACCAGGCCACACGGCAAGAGTGCCCGGTGCCGGCGTGCGGAAATGTCTGGACCGGTGCGACATAGGGGGTGATGCTGACCCACACCACCACACTGTTGGCCAAGGAGGTCTTCGCGATGACCGTGTCGTTTCTTCTTTCCCCGCAGCAGGAACAGCTCAAGGCGGCCGCCCGGGGTTTCGCCCGAGAGCGGTTGCGGAATCTGGCCGCGGCGACCCGGGCCGAGCCCGATCCGTTGACTCGAGCGTTGCTGCTGCGGCCGGTGTTCGAGGATGCCGTCGCGGCGGGGTTTCTCAAGGGCCTGATTCCGGTGCCGTTCGGTGGGGCGGCATCCAGCGGCGTCGACGCCGCGATCTTCCTCGAGGAGTGGGCGGCGGAGATGCCGGACTTCGTCATCTCGATGGGCGGTCCGCTGATCGCGTTGGCGCCGGTCTACCAGGTGGGCACGCCGGAACAGGTCGAGCGGTTCGTGCGACCGTTCCTGGCCGACTCGGGTGCGCCGCTGGCAGCCATGGCCTTCAGCGAACCCGAGGGCAGCGCGAACTTCGACGCCGAGGGACCCGGCCTCGGGGTCCGCACCACCGCGGCGCCCGACGGCGAGGAGTGGGTGATCAACGGTCGCAAGGCCTGGGCATCGCACCTGCCGGGGTGGGACGGCGACGGCCCGGACCTGATGACCATCGTCTGCCGCACCCCCGGCGGCATCTCGCTCATCGTCGCCGAACGGGAACACCTGGCCGGCCACATCGAGGTCGAGCAGTACTACGACCTACCCGGGCTCAAGGGCTGCCTGACCACCCGGGTCCAGCTCACCGATGTGCGCGTGCCGCGCGGCAACCTCCTCGGCGCCGAAGGCCAAGGCGTGGCGTTGACCCGCAACGCGTTTCTGCCAAGCGGCGCGTCGATCGGCATCTTCGCCACCGCGGCGATGCGCCAGGCCTTCGACGTCGCCTACCGCTTCGCGCTGTCCGAGACGCGCGGCGGACCGGTGCCGATCATCGATCATCAGGCCGTTTCCGACGTCCTGGCCGACGCCAAGGGAAAGATCGAAGCCGTCCGGCTGCTGGCCTGGCGCGCCCTGGACGCCGTGCTGTCGATGCACCCCAGCGGACCGGAACTGGCCCTGCACGCCAAGATCTTCGGCTCCGAGACCGGCGTCGCGGTCATCAACGACCTGATCGGGATCGTCGGCGTGACCGCCTACGACCAGAACTTCCCACTGGTCCGCCATCTGATGGACGCGCTGTCCTACCCGATCATCGAAGGCAGCAACGTCGGCATGCGCCGCCGGCAGCTGCAGGCGCTGTTGCGCACCCCCGGCTACGACCCGCTCGCCGCCTCCGGCATGACCTGAACACACCCTGGCCGGGGATCGACCAGGGTGTTCCACCGGTGCGAACGGCGGGGCCGCGGAGCGATTGTTGTGGCGTGGCAGCAGCCACGACAGCGACAAGAACCGAAAGAAGTGGCGATCGTGGACATGAAGTTTGAGGTCACCGTCCTGCCGGTCTCCGACGTTGACCGGGCCGAGCACTTCTACAAGACGCTGGGTTGGCGGCTGGACGCCGATTTCACCGCCGACGACGGCCTGCGGGTGGTGCAGCTGACCCCGCCCGGCTCGCCGGCCTCGATCATCTTCGGCAGCGGGATCACCACCGCCGAGCCCGGCTCCGCGCGGGACCTGATGCTGGTGGTGGACGACATCGAGGCGGCCCGCGCCGAGTTGGCCGACCGTGGGGTCGCCGTGAGCGAGGTGTTCCACGACGCGGGCGGGGTGTTCCACCACGCCGGTACCGAGGGCCGGCTGCCGGGCCCGGATCCCGAGCGGCGCAGCTACTCCTCGTTCGTCTCGTTCAGCGACCCGGACGGCAACGGCTGGATCGTCCAGGAGATCACCACCCGGTTGCCCGGCCGGTGACGACGCGAGCGCGCGGGCCGCAACCCGTGCCGGCCCGCGCTCACCTCCGTAACCCTCACAACCACTGGGAGTCACCATGTCCGTCTACCGTGCCGTGGAAGTGACCGGCTCGCGCCAGTTCGCCTTCGTCGAACGGGAAACCCGCGATCCGTTGCCCGGTCAGGTGCGGCTCCGGGTGCAGGCTTGCGGGGTCTGTCACAGCGACACGCTCGCCGTCGAGGGGCTGCGGGCCGATGCGTCGGTGCCGGTGGTGCCCGGTCACGAGATCGTCGGCATGATCGACGCGGTCGGCGCCGGGGTGACCGCGTGGCCGGTCGGCACCCGGGTCGGGATCGGCTATCTGGGCGGCCACTGCGGCGAATGTGAACCGTGTCGGCGCGGGGACTTCGTCAACTGTGCCGACCAACCGCAGACCGGCACCACTGTCGACGGTGGCTACGCGGAGGTCGCCTACGCCCGGGCCAGCGGTCTGGTCCGCATCCCCACCGACGCCGACCCGCTACAGATCGCGCCGCTGCTGTGCGCGGGACTGACCGTCTACCGCGCGCTGCTGTCCGCCGGACCTCGGCCGGGGGCCCTCGTGGCTGTGCAGGGCATCGGCGGGCTGGGTCATCTGGGCATCCAGTACGCCAAGGCCCTGGGCTACCGAGTCGCCGCGATCGCCCGCGGCAGCGGCAAAGCCGACCTGGCCGCCGAACTCGGCGCCGAGGACTACATCGACAGCACCAACACCGAACCCGGCCCCGCACTGCAGCAACTCGGCGGCGCCGCCGCGATCATCGCCACCGCCGCCAGCGGCGCGGCCATGTCGCCGTTGGTCACCGGGCTGGCCCCGCGCGGCCAGCTCATGGTGGTCGGTGCCGCACCCGACCCGATCGAGGTCCGCACCCCGGATCTGATCTTCGGCACTCGCGCCGTGCGCGGCGCCCTGACCGGCAGCTCGATCGAGAACGAGGACAACGTGAGCCTCGCGGCGCGGCTGGGCGTCCGCAGCCGCAACGAGACCTTCCCGCTGTCGCAGGCCCCCGAGGCCTACGAGCGCATGCTGTCCGGCCAGGCCCGGTTCCGCGTCGTCCTCGACACCCGGTCATGACCGGCTGATCAGGGTGGCGGCCCGCTCGGCGATGGCGTCAGCGGTGGCGTTGGTGTTCCCGGACACGATGGTGGGAATGACCGACGTGTCGGCGACACGCAACCCGCCGAGGCCGTGCACCCGCAGCTCGAGATCGACCACCGCTTCGGGTCGGTTCCAATCCGGCAGCTGACGGCCGGATGGAAGACAGCTGAGCGGCCAGCACGCACCCGGCCGACCCCGCCCACGATCACGACGCATAGCTGTCCATTCCCACCTCACCTGTCGGGTCTCGTTGGGTTTCGTCCGATCCGGCCCGTGCCTTGAGGATTGGGGAGAATGGCGCGGTGGTGACGGCGGCGCAATTCGCGCTGGATCGGGTGAGCCGGGTGCGCGACGATCCGGACGCTCGGCTGGAGCTGATGTGCCGGCTCTACACCGGATTACCCGGGCGAGCCGATGCGGCATCTGCCCTACCGCCGCGCCGCGGTCGCGTTCGTGAGCTGGCAGCTGCGGCGCGGGCTACTCCACCCGCCGCACGGTCCGAAGTCAGGTAGCCCGTGGTGGCGGGCGGTCAACGAGCGGCTGCTGCGCGACGGCTGGGAGGCGCGTGCCCTGGCCGCCGGCTACGACCCGACCGGCGCCACGGAAAGCGCGGCGGCGTCGCTGGCGTTCGTCCGCGAACCCACGGCGCGCAACTGGTATCGGGCGCACAACGTCAGCATCGTAACGGCCTATCTGGAGCATCGCGATCTCGCCGAGCGGGAGAGCCGCACCGAGCGGTTCTTCCTCGACCTGATGCTGATGCGGGTGCTCTACGCGCATGCGCTGGTGTCGCGCCGCGGCTTTCCCTGGGCTGGCTCGCACCCGTCGCGCCCGCGCTGGGCGATCCGCGTGTGCGGATGACCGGGATCTTCCTGTCGATATCCCGGATCCTGCCCAACACCTACCCTCTCGGAGAGGACATCGAGCGGCATGTGGCGCGCGAGCACCAGGTGGGCCGGCTGCTCGACGTCGGGGTGATCCAGCCCCGGCTGCGGCAGGTCTACGACTGGTCGGCCGCCGAGCTCGGCCTGCCCGGGGTGCGCGATCTGCTGGCCGACGACGTGCCGTGCTATGCCTGGCCCGCGGGGGACCGGCGACCCTGGTTCCCCGCCCCACAATCCTGGCGCGGATGGCCCGGCGCGCGCTGCCACCAGGCCGGAACCGGTCGCCTGGTGACACCGCGCGGATCCGACATCGACGGTCGCTTACTGCGCGGGGCGCGACACCCGGGCCCGCATGCGGCACCGAACATCACCGGTCGCTCGTCGAATCGACACGCCAGTAGACCCACCAGGTGCTGGTGGGTCTACTGGGACGCGCCGGTTCGATCAGCCCGGCGCCATGATGTGCTTGATGTCGGCCATGTAGCGGTCGGCAGCTGTCGAGGCGTCGTCGGGGGTGGCGCCGGTCTGGCGGGCGTCGAGGTAGGCGGCGTACCAGTCCCACCAGTCATGGGGAGGGGCAACCGCTTCGAAGGCGCCGTGGTGTTCGGCGGTTTCGTGCAGCAGCTCGGCTAGGCCGGCGACGTCACTCGTCACCCGGCCGGGGAGCCGTTGGGTGATTTCCTGCAGCTGCCAGCCGTTGCCGTCGGGATCGGTGAAGTCGGCCCGGCTGAGGTAGGAGCGGCGCTGCGGGTCGAGCCCTGGCACCTGGCCGGTGCCGGGTTCGAGATGCCAGATCTCACCGACGTCGACGCCGCGGCTGATCAGGTCGTCGCGGGCGGCGACGATGTCGGCCACGACCAGCAGCAGGCCATCCAGTGAACCGGGGGTCGTGGTGGTGCGGCCGGAGCCGAACTGGATCGACGTCGGTGAGCCCGGCGGAGTGAACTGCACCGCACGCGTGTTCGCGTCGGGCTGGAAGTCGATGTCCAGCCGCCACCCAAGGTTTGCATAGAACGCCTTGGCCCGGTCGACGTCGGCGACCGGCAACGTGGTGACCTCCAACCGCATGGGGATCCCTGCGGTGTTGGATGCCTTGGTCTCGATCGTGGTGCTGTTCTGCGCGATGTTCATGACGGATCTCCTCGGGATGTTGTGGTGGTCTCCGGCTTCTTCCCCCTTTGTCGGACAGCGCAACTGTGCGCGCTCGCCGGGGTCACTCGCGCCCGTGGAACACCCTGGCCCGGGATCCGCCAGGGGTGTCCTCGCACCGACAGGTTTGCCGAAGCGCTCGGTTCGGGTAGCCGGGAAGGATGAAGGCAACCACCCACACCGAGACCGAACGCAAGTACGAGCTCGGGCCGGACGCGAAGCTACCGGTGCTGGACGGGCTGCCCGGCGTGGTCGCCACCTCCGACCCCAGCACCGAGGACCTGAACGCGGTCTACTACGACACCGACGATCTGCGGCTGGCCCGGGCCGGCCTGACCTTGCGCCGGCGTACCGGCGGTGCGGACGCGGGCTGGCATCTGAAGGTTCCGGCCGGCCGGGACACCCGGGACGAGACGCGGCTTCCGCTCGGGGACAGCGACGAGCCGCCGGCCGAACTGGCCGACCTGGTCACCGGCTACACCCGGGGCGCCCGGCTGGTCCCGGTGGCCCGGCTGTCCACCCGGCGGGACCGGCGGCAGCTGCTCGGTCCGAATGGGGTGCTCGCCGAGGTCACCGACGACCTGGTGACCGCCCGCTCGACCGGCCGCCCGGCCTCCCTCGACACCTGGCGGGAGGTCGAGATCGAGCTGGCCGGCGAGGCCGGAACCGGCCTGCTCGACCACGCCGAGCGGCGGCTGGGCAAGGCCGGGATCCGCCGGTCGAAGTCCAGTTCGAAGCTGCTGCGGGTGCTGGACCTGGGGCCGGATCAGGCCGATCACCCGGCGACCGCGGGCGAGGTGGTCCGGCACTACCTGCGCGCGCAGGCCGACGTGCTCGCCCGCAACGACCTGCTGGTCCGCAAGGGGACGGGCGACGCCGTGCACCAGCTCCGGGTGGCCGCCCGCAAGCTGCGCAGCGCGCTGCGGGTGTTCGGAAAGATCATCGACCAGGACCGCACCCGCGAGGTGGAAGCCGAGCTGCGCTGGCTGGGCCGCCGGCTGGCTCCCGCGCGCGACCTCGAAGTGCAGGAGGAGCGATTCCGCCGGGCCGCCGGGTCGCTGCCGCCCGAGCTGCTGATCGGGCCGGTCGTCGCGCGGCTGACCAAATATTTCGGCCGGGCCGAAGCGGACGCCGGGCGCAAGGTGCTGCGCACCCTGCGCGGCGAGCGGTACCTGCGGCTGCTGACCGCGGTCGATGAACTGCTCGCCGACCCGCCGTTCACCCCCGCCGCCGGCAAGCCGGCCACCAAGGAACTGCCCCGGCACATCCGCCGGGCATACCGCACCGTGGCCCGCCGGGCCGAGCGGATCCGTGTCCTGCCACCCGGTCCCGACCGGGACACCGCCACCCACTCGATGCGCAAGGCCGCCAAGCGCTTCCGTTATGCCGTCGAGGCGGTGGCACCCACGATCGGCAAGCCCGCCTGGCGCACCCGCCGCCACGCCAAGAAGCTGACCAAGGTACTCGGCGAGTTCCAGGACAGCGTGATGGCCCGGCCGGTCTTAAGAGAACTGGGCGTGCGGGCCCATCTGGCCGGCGAGAACGGCTTCACCTTCGGTCTGCTGCACGGCCACGAAGAGGCCGCCGCCCATCGCGCCGAACACGACCTGTGGCCCACCTGGCGCCCAACGACCACGAAGAAGGCCCGCGCCTGGTTCCGCAAGTAGTCGAGCCGCCGGTACTCCGCCATCAGTCAGACGCGGCGCTGGGCGTTCCGGAACGACCTCAGGCCATTGAGGTGGCGCGCCGGGGTGGTGAGCCGGCCTGGATGTGGGTGTCGAGGTCGCGCAGGGCGTGCAGGAATGCTTCGGAGAAGGTGGGAAATGGTTGGATGACATCGAGCAGGACGGGCAGGGGGATGCGGGCGCGGATGGCGACGGTGGCCTGCTGCAGCCATTCGCCGGCCTCGGGGCCCACCGCGTAGGCGCCGGTGAGCCGGTCGCCATCGGAGACGACGGTGAGGAAATCGGACCGGGTGTCGTAGGCGCGGGTGTAGGTCGCCGTGCGGGCGACGCCGGCAAGCGGGACGGTCGCGGTGAACGGCCCGTCGGCGGCGCCGACGGCGGCGGCTTGCGGGTCGGTGAACACCACGCGCGGGACGGCGTCGTAGTTGATGGTGCGGGGGGTGCCGAGGATGTTGGCGGCGACCACGCGGCCGTGGTATTCGCCGACGTGGGTCAGGTTCCACTGGCCGGTGACATCACCGACCGCCCACAGACCCTCGCCGGCGGACATGCGCTCGTCGACCGGTATGCCGCGCGGATTTGCCTCGATGCCCACGGTGTCCAACCCGATCCCGGTGACCCGGGGCCGCCGGCCGGTGGCGACCAGCAGGCGGTCGCCGTGCAGCCGGGTGCCGTCGGCGAGGTCGAGCCGGTAGTCGTCGCCGTCGAGCCCGGCCGCGATGACCTGCTGGCCGAGGTGCAGCTCGATGCCGTCGGCGCGCAGCGCCTCGCCGAGTGCCGCACCGAGGGTCCGTGGTTCGCGCGGCAGCACTCGATCGGCGGCGCCGACGAGCGTGACCGAGGCGCCGAAGCGGGTGAACACCTGGGACATCTCGACCCCGACCGGTCCGGCGCCGAGGATGAGCAGCCGTCGCGGGATCTCGGTGACGCCGGTGGCCTCGCGGTTGGTCCACACTCCGGGAAGCTCGCGCAGTCCGGGCACCGGCGGGATGATCGGGTCCGCGCCGGTAGCCAGCACGATGTGCTCGGCGGTGTAGGTCGTCTCCCCGACCGCGACAGTGTGCGGGCCGGCCAGTCGCCCGGCACCCCGTAGCACCTCGATACCCGCGTCGCGGGCCCATGTCTGCTGGCCGGTGTCGCTGTAGGAGGAGACCATGAAGTCCCGCCACGCCAAGGCGGCGGACGCGTCGACTGATCCGGTGACCGCCTCGCGGGCACCCGGTACCTCGCGGGCGGCCGCGAGCGCCTCGCCGGGGCGCAGCAGCGTCTTGGATGGGATGCAGGCCCAATAGGAGCATTCGCCGCCGAGCAGTTCCCGCTCGACGATGGCGACCCGCAGACCGCCCGCGGCGATCGCGGCGGCGGTGTGCTCGCCGGGTGCGCCACCGCCGATGACGATGGCATCGAAGTCACGCTCGGGCATGCTGATCACTCCTCGTGGATTCGGGAGCGTCGGCCGGCGACGGGACCAACCGCGCTTCATGGGGTCCTATGTAGACGAACGAGTGACGGTGCCGGCGGGATGGAACATCGCGCCCGCGTCATGGAACACGGCGCTGACATTAACGCCACGCTCGGCGGGGACCGAGGACCGGCTGCCCTGGTTCCCAGGTCGGCTGAACCGTGACCTTCCTCGTGGTGTCACCGTCGGCTCACTGCGCGGTGACCTGCCGTATACCTGGTGCCGCCACGGTGGGCCTGGTAACCGCGAACCGGGAGGCATCTGTGGTCAGTTCCTCGGCCAGCGCGATAGCCCGCCGGAACGTCCTGCTCGGCGGGACGGCCGCGGTCGGGTTGACCGCGCTGGGCACGCCACTGGCCGGTGCGGCCCCGGCGGTCCGGCCGCTGACCGATCCGTTCACGCTCGGTGTGGCCTCGGGGGATCCGTTGCCGGACAGTGTGGTGCTGTGGACCCGGCTGGCGCCCGCCCCGCTCAATGACGACGGCCTCGGGGGTATGCCGAGCCGGGCGTTTCCGGTGCTGTGGCAGGTTTCGGAGAACGAGCGGTTCACCCGGGTGGTGCGCTCCGGCGTAGCGCTTGCCGATCCGCGCTTGGCGCACAGCGTGCACGTCGAGGCCGGGGGGTTGCGGCCGGGCCGGGAGTATTTCTACCGGTTCCGCGTGCGGGGGCACCTGTCTCCGGTGGGGCGCACCAGGACCGCACCGGCGCACGGCACCTTCGGGTCCGGGTTGACCATGTGCTTCGCGTCGTGCTCGCACTTCGGGGAGGGGTTCTTCACCGCTTACCGGCGGCTGGCCGAGGAGCACCCAGACCTGGTGCTGCATCTGGGTGACTACCAGTACGAGTACGAGACCAAGGCCGCCGATGTGCGGGTGGTGGCCGGGCCGGAGACCCGCACGTTGGCGGGCTATCGGCAGCGGCATGCCCAGTACAAGACCGACCCGGATCTGCAGTTGGCGCACGCCACCGCGCCGTGGCTGGTGGTCTGGGACGACCACGAGACCGAGAACAACTGGGCCGACGAGGTTCCTGAGCAGCCCGACCCCGGCTTCTCCGACCGGAGGGCCGCTGCTTTCCAGGCCTACTACGAGAACATGCCGCTGCGGTCGAGCGCCCGGCCGCGGGGGATCGACATGCGGCTGTACCGCCGGTTCGCCTGGGGTGGGCTGGCCACCTTCCACATGCTCGACACCCGCCAGTACCGCGACGATCAGGCCTGCGGTGACGGAACCCGGGTCAACTGCGCCGAACGGCTCGACCCGGCCCGCACGATCACCGGTGCCGAGCAGGAACGGTGGCTGGCCGACGGTCTGGCCCGATCCCGGGCTCGCTGGGATGTGTTGGGCCAGCAGGTGTTCTTCGCCCAACGCGACTTGCGGGCCGGGGTCGACCAGGGTTTCAGCATGGACGCCTGGGACGGCTACCGGGCCAGCCGGGACCGGGTCGCGGCGATGCTGGGCGGCACCCGCAACGGCGTGGTGCTCACCGGCGACGTGCACCGCCACTATGCCGCCGACCTCAAGGCCAACCCGGATCAGCCCGACTCGCCCGGCGTCGGCGTCGAACTGGTGGCCACCTCGATCACCAGCGGCGGCGACGGCGACGAGGGCACCAACCCCACCGTGCGCACGGAGAACCCGCACATCAAGTTCTACAAGAACCGTCGCGGCTATGTCCGAACCCGGTTCACCCCGACAGAACTCCGCGCCGATTTCCAGATCCTGCCCGCCGTCCGCACCCCGGACGCTCCCTCCTCGACCGCCGCCAGCTTCACCGTCGCCGACCGCGACCCCACCCTGCACCAGACCTGACCCGACAGTTTCCAGAAGTTGAGCGGTGCGGTTCGAATTCACGAAAAGTACCCTTGCACTTCGTCACAGTGCGTGACGGTTTGGGCACACTGGAGTCATGGTTCGGAAGGCCGAGTATTACTACGATGCCGCCGCCCCACCGGCGAATTCGGTGCGTCCCGCCGCTTTCGCCGCGGCTCGCGATCCGGCCGCGCGAATTCTGCTGGCCCAGCGGGCCGACACCCGCAACTGGGAGCTGCCGGGCGGCAGCGTGGAACCCGGTGAGTCCGCCGTCAACGCGGTGGTCCGCGAGGTCGCCGAGGAGACCGGCGTCCTGGTCACGGTGACCGGCCTGTCCGGCATCTACACCGATCCGGCGCACGTGATGGTGTACTCGACCGGCGAGGTGCGCCAGCCATTCGCCGTGTGTCTGCATGCGATCCCGGTGGCTGGCCAACCTCGACCGGACCGCGACGAGATGATCGACGTGGCCTGGATCGACCCCGGCGAACTCGACGGCCTGCCCATCCATCCCAGCATGCGGCTGCGCATCGAGCATGCGATCGGCCTCCCCGGTCGGGTTCAGTTGACCTGAGCACCTCGCCGGGTGTTCACCTTGGCGATGCGTGGGTGCGGCTTGTGGTGCGTACTGTGCGTTGGCGGGTGACACGGTGCGGAGGTGCGAGGTGCGGCGAAGGAACTTCCTGCGGGCGGCGATGGTCGGGGCGGGTGTCACCGCGTTCGGCAACACGTTGACCCCTTCGGCGATGGCGGCTCCGGCGCAGAACGGCCCGAGCCCGTATGGTCCGCTACAGGCGGCCAATGCCAACGGGATTCAGTTGCCGGCCGGGTTTACCAGCCGGATCGTGGCCCGGTCGGGGCAGCAGGTCGGCGGCACCGGCTACGTCTGGCATGCCGCGCCGGACGGCGGTGCGGTGTTCGCCGATGGGAGCGGCTGGATCTACGTGTCCAACTCGGAGATCAATCCCGGTGGTGGGGCGAGTGCGATCCGGTTCAACGGCAGCGGGAACATCACCGGCGCTTACCGGATTCTGGGCAATACCCGGCAGAACTGTGCCGGTGGCGCGATGCCGTGGAACAAGTGGCTGTCCTGCGAGGAGGTCAGCCGGGGGTTTGTGTATGAGACCGATCCGTTCGGGGGTGCGGCGGTGCAGCGGCCGGCGATGGGGCGGTTCACCCATGAGGCGGCGGCCGCGGACCCGGTGCGCCGGGTCGTCTACCTGACCGAGGACGCTCCGGACGGCTGCTTCTACCGGTTCGTGCCCACCATCTGGGGCAACCTGTCGGCCGGGACGCTGCAGGTGTTGCGCGCCGGCACCGCCACCT
>NZ_DASUCC010000008.1:0-62836 GCF_035762905.1 Actinophytocola sp. | reverse complement strand
CCCCACCGGAAAGGGCCGTGGGCGCTGGACCATGCGCTGGAAAGCCGCCCTCAACGCCTTCGACCTCGCCTTCGACGGACGCCTGTCCACCGGACGAAACTAACAACAAGATCCAGTTACACCGTTAAATTGACAGCCCCGCGGCTAGGGAAGTTGCTACCTGGTGAAGGTGATGGTGCGCTGGGATTGTTGGGTGGGGGCGCCCGGGTAGGTGATGGTGACGGTGATGGTTGCGGGGCCGGTGCGGCGTTTGGCGGTGGGCCAGAGGAATACGTAGCGGTGGGTGAGGGGGTCGTAGAGGGGGAAGGCGGTGGGGAGGGGTTGGGCGCCGGTGGCGGAGAGGGTGACGCGGCCGCTGAGCAACAGGGCCAGGGCGGCCAGGTGGGGGATGGGGGTGCCGGAGGCGTCGGTGAGGCGGAAGGTGATGGGAACCACTGTGCCGGCAGGGATTTGGGCGCCGGCGGTGGGGGTGAGCAACTGGACGGCGAGCCAGATGACCTGGGTGAACGAGGCGGTGCTGGTGAGGTAGGACGGGTCGCCGGAGTAGGTGGCGGTGACGGGGTGGGAGCCGAGCGAGAGGGTGGGGGCTTGGGCGCTGGTGGCGGTGCCGTTGGTGACCGGGACGGGGGCGCCGAGGGGTTGGCCGTCCACTGTGAACTGGACGGTGCCGCCGGTGGGGGCCGGGGAGACCGTTGCGGTGAAGCGGAGTTCGGCGCGGAAGGTGGACGGGTTGGCGGTGGGGGTCAGCGTTGTGGTGGTGGCCCCGGGCGATACCTGAATGGCGGTGGGGAGTTCGGCCGCGCCGAAGGGGTTGGTGGCGCGGACGGTGAAGGGGAACTGGCCGGCGGTGGTTGGGGTGCCGGAGATGGTGCCGTCCGGGGCCAGGGTGAGGCCGGGTGGGAGGGTGCCGGAAACCGTCGTCACCGTCGCGCCGGGGCTGGTGGTGAAGGCGAAGGAGTAGGGGGTACCGGCGGTGCCGGCGGGTGGGGTGCCGGAGATGGTCGCCGGGACGCCGGGGTTCAGGCCGACCAGGACCGGGTCGTGGTCGGCGGTGCGGAAGCGGTCCGGGGCGTACAGCGAGACAATCTGGGCTGGGGACTTGAAGTCGGTGAGGTAGTCCAGGACCGAGGGCTCGTCGGCGTTGTGGTGGGCGTCGCCGGCGCCGGTGATCTGGGGGGTCATCGACTCGGAGGCGAGCACGTAGTCCAGGTAGCCCCACTGGCCGTCGAACACGTAGGAATAGGCGTCCAGGCCGTGGAAGTGGCGGATCAGGTTGGTGTAGCCGGCGGACTCCAGGGCGGCGATCGGGTCCTCGCCGGAGTAGGAGTTGAGGTCGCCGACGATCAGCACATCCGGGTCGGCGGCACCGGGGACCACGGTGCTGGAGATCCAGCTGGCCAGTTCGTTGGCCTGGACGGTGCGCCGGGGGTTCCAGCAGCTCTGGCCGTCGCCCTGGTCGGCATCCGGACCCGAGGCGGGGCAGGATCCCTTGGACTTGAAGTGGTTGGCGATCACGGTGAACTTGGCGCCGGACGGGGTGGCGAAGGTCTGGGCCACCGGGCGGCGCTCGTAGATCGGGTGCTGGTTGACGAAGGTGGCGCCGGGGACCGGGGTGACCGAGGCGGTGCGGTAGAGCAGGCCGGCCTTGATCGCGTCGGTGCCGGCCACGTCGACCACGCCGGTCGCGGCGTCGGCGTCGATGAAGGCCCAGGTACCGGGGCCGTCGGCGGCGTTGAGCGCGTCCACAAAGGCCTGCACGGCGCTGGCCGGGCCGTAGCCGTCGTTCTCCATCTCCATGTAGCCGACGACATCCGCGTCGAGGAAGCGCAGGGACGCGACCTCCTTGGCGAGTTGGCGTTGGTACTCCGTGGCATCCGAGGCGCCGCGGCAGTCGGCCGGGCCGCCGATGGTGCCGAACCGGCAGCCGGTGAACGTGTTGAAGAAGTTCAGCAGGTTGGCGCTGGCCACCTTGATGCCGCCGGTGCCGGTGTCCGGCGGCGCGGACGGCCGGGCGTTCACCGGGTCGAATACCGCGGTGCCGCCCACCGAGCCGACCGGACGCAACCGGTAGGCGTTGCCGCTGGCCGCGTTGCCGGCCCAGGTGTAGGTCAGCACGCCGACCGGGTCGGTCACGGTGTCCCCGCCGCGCAACGTGTTGCTGGCCGACAACGGCGCGCCGCCGCGGCCGAACACGATCGGGTCGGGGTTCTGTCCCTGGCTGGCGTCGTCCACGATCAACCGGTTGAGGTTGTTGGCGTTCTGCAACGCCTGCACCGCCGCCTGGTCGGTGGCCCGGATGTCCGCGGTGGGCTGACGCAGCCGGCCGCCGGAGGACACCACGACCTGACCGAACCGACCCAGCTGGAAGTGCTCGGTGACGGTCAGCGTCTGGTGGAACCGAACCAGCATTCCTTCGTACGGCTCGAGATCCGTGGCGCTGGCTCGCGGCAGGGTGACGTCGGCCGGGGTGGCCGAGCCCGCGCCGCACCCGGCGATCCCCGGCGCGGACGCGGTGATCTGGGTCTGGCCCTGGAACTCCGACACGGTTCCGGTGACCTCGACCAGGTCACCGTTGGACACCAGGTTGGCGCCGTTGTCGAAGACGAACACACCGTCCGATGTGGACGGATTGCCGTCGCCGCCGTCCTGCAGGTAGAAACCGCGCAGCGCCGGCTGGGCGCCCTCGTAGTCGGCGACCACCGTGCCGCGCACGGTCACCACCTGACCGGCCACCGGGCTGACGTCGGTGCTGCCCTGCACGGCGCCGATCGCGGTGACCGGCGCGGTGCAGGCCGGCGCCGCGCCCACGGTCACCGTCCGGCCGACCGTCTTGCGTTGCGCCAGCGGCAGTTCCTTGGCGATCACGCCGTCGCCGTACCAGACCGCGTCGCCGGAGTCGCCGAGCACCTGCACGGCGGTGTCGCCCGCGATCGGGATCGGCACGGAAACCAACGCCTCGGGCTTGCTGGCGCCGCCGAACGAGTCCAGCGATCCGGCCCGCTGCACCGGCGCATTCGCCGGGTTGCCGTCCCAGGTGTAGAAGCGGAACTCGCCGGCCGCGCCGGTGCCGGCGTCCGCCGGCCCGGCGATCACCAGGTACTGCCCGGCGGCGTTGCGCCGGATCTCCCGCACGCCACGGCCGCCGAGATCCCAGCGCAGCGCGGCGCCGAACGTCGCGGCGACGCCGGTGGTCGGGTTGGCCGCGACCAGCGCGCCGATGTTGGTCACCGGCACCACGATCGCACGCCCGTCGGCGGTGATCGGGCCGCGGAAGCCGAGCAGCAGCGTGCCGCCGTCCGGGGTCAGCTCGGCGGCCTCGATGTTGAATCCGGCCGGGCCGCCGCCGTCGCCCTCCGGCGCGCGGGTGGCCGCCGCGGCCAGGCCGAGCGCGTCGCCGTTCGCCTGGTCCCAGGCGATCAGGTCGTCGCGCAGGTGCTGGTAGCTGCCGCCAAGCGCAAGGGTGGCGCCGGTACCGGTGCCGGAAACCGTGGTGGCGAACAGTTCCTGGCGGTTGAGCCGGGTGTTTCCGGACGAGTTCTGCCCGTGTGAGCCGACCCAGTAGATGGTGTCGCCGGTGCGCGCCGCGGCCTCGATGTCGATCTCGCGCGTCACGTTGCCGTCGCGCAGCGCGAGCCCGGCGGCCCGGACGTCGAACGAGCTTGCCGGATAACGGGAATGATCGCGGTCGTAGACGCGCAGCACGTTGGTCTCGTCGTCGGCGACGACCATGGCGCCGCCGCCGAGGTCGATCGCGGTGCTGGCATCGCTTGCGCCGTAGTGGTTGCGGGTGCCGGCCGGCTGCGCCGCGGACACCGAGACGCCGAACGGGGTGCTGGCGGTCGCGTCGCCGTCGGAGACGGTGACGGTCAGCGTGGCGTGCCCGACGCCGACCGGGGTGACGGTGAGCGTGCGGGTCGGACCGGCGCCGGTGACCCCGCCGGTGGCAACGGCGGGATCGCTGCTGGCCACGGTGACGGTGAGGTCTGTGGTCTCCGCGTCGGCCACGTCGACCGTGCGCATGGCCGGCGGGTTGTCCGGGTCGCCCACGGTCAACGCCAGCTCCGGTACCGGGTCGGGGCCGATGGTGGGCGGGGTGTTCGGCGTGTCGGACACGGTGACGGTCGCGGTGCGGCTGTCCGCCGTCCCGCCGGGACCGCTCACCCGCACCCAGTACGAGGTGGTCGCGGTGAGCGCCGGGGTGGTGAACTCCGGGCCGGTGCCGGACTCCGGGTTGGCGGTGTCCCCGGCGGTGCCGCGGTACCACTGGTAGCTGAGCGGTCCGGTGCCGGACGCGGCCACCGACAGCGTGGCCGAACCGCCGGTGCTCACCGTCGCGTCCTGCGGCTGCGCGGTGATCGCCGGCGCCGCGACGGCGGGGACCGGGGCGAACGCGACGCCGCGGAACGCCGTGTTGGCCGCCGCGGTGCTCAGAACCGTTGCCGTGGCGGCGATCGGGGCGTTGTATGCGGCCGTGTCGTCCACCTTCACCAGGGCGTTGGTGATCGTGGACGTCGTGGCGAACAGGGTCACGCCGGCCGGGGTGACCGAGCCGGCCAACCCGCGGATGCCGCTGCCCGCCGGGCGGAACGACCCGCGCGCGGTCCAGGTGGCACCGTCGAAGGAGAACTTGAGCACGCCGCCGTTCGGGCTGCCCGACTCGTCGGCGACGTACAGCGTGTCCACTCCGGACACTCCGGGGTCGCGGTCCAGCGCGACGAACCCGTACGCGCCGGGCGCCGGAGCGGTCAGCGCCGGGGTCTGGCCGCCGGTGGTGGGCAGGCCGGTGCCGACCGCGTACACGCCGGCCGTGCCGCTGCCGGTGCCGACGTAGAGCTGGCCGCCGGCGATGCCGACGGTGCGGATGTTGGTCGGCGCGGCGCTGTTGAGCTGCGTGGTCGCGCCGCCGCCGAGCGGGGCCAGCCGGACGCCGCCGGTGGCACCGACCACCCAGAACCGGCCGCCGTCGTCGGTCACCGCGCCGCGCACGTTGTTGGTGCTGAACGCGTCGGTGATCGCGGTCGAACTGTCCACGACGCCCGCGCCGTCCACCCGGGCCACCACCCGGTTGACCGCGGCGGTGGTCGTGCCCACCACGCCCGCGGTGCCGGGGTCGGCGTCGTAGCCGGCCAGGGTCAGGTAGCGCCCGTCCGCGGACTGCGCCAGCGCGCCCTCCGAGGTGGCCGAGCCGCTCATCGTCACCCGGCGGTTCGCGCCCTGGGCCGTCGTGGGCAACGCCACCGACTGCACCAGCACGCCGGCCGGGGTGTACTCGTCGAGGAACACCGGCGTGGCCACGCCGGACAGCGTCGCGTCCCCGGTGCCCACCCGGGCCACGACGATATTGCCCGCGCCGAAACCGGCGGCGAGCACCGGCGGGGCCGGCAGCACCCCGAGCATCCCGACGACCAGGCCGGTGACGGTGGCACCGACGAGCGAGCGGCGTAGGCGGGGGCGGCGCACGGCGACTCCTGGGACTGCGGCGGGCACAACTTGAGGCACGCTAGATGGCCTGACGCGATCACGGTAGGCCCGTTCGGGCAACGTTCCGCCATTGCTCATCTCCTGCCACCCAACCGTGACCGGATGGGTCCCGGGGTCCGATGCCGGTAGGTTCGCGATCGGAAGGTTTGGGAAACCTGGCGGCGTCGCGCGCGTCGCAGGGATGAGTTGGGGGAATCGACCTGTGGAGGACCACGTGACCGACGCCGACAGCTGGCTGCGGCGGGCAGAAGAGGACAACCGGAACGCGCTCGACCGGGCCGCCGAGCTGCGGGAGGCGGTGAACACCACCCGGGGAACCGCCCGTAGCGCCGATGGCCTGGTCACCGCGGTGGTCGCGCCCGGCGGAGCGCTGGTGTCGCTCGACCTGGACGAGCGCGCCGTCGCGCAGAGCGCCCGGATGCTGCAGACCGCCATCGTGGACACCATCCACCGGGCCAGCGCGGACGCCGCGGCCCAACTCGAGGCCGCGATCCGGCCGGTCGTCGGCGACCGGCTCGACGAGGCCATGCAGGCCGTCCGGTCCGAAGTGCCGGAGGTGACCGGGCTGCCGCGCGGCCCGGCAGTTCCGGACGACGACGAGGATCTGAGCCAGACCGGCGTGTACCGCAAGGGCGGAAACCGATGACCGGGTTCACCGCCAACTCGCAGGCGCTGCTGGCCAAGGCCGGCTACGACGAGGACCGGGCCGGCGTGCTCGACGGCCTGCGGCAGCAGGTCGGAAGGGCGCGCGCCACCGAGGACTGCTTCGGTCTGATCGGCATGCAGGCCGGGTTCTTCACCGGCTACGACGACATGGTCGGCAAGGTCGACGAGAACGTCGGCAAGGCCGCCGAGTACCTGCGCAGTGCCGCTGACCGGCTGACCGCGAGCGCCGAGGACTACGCGGCCGTCGACCAGGGTTGGGCCCGGATCTACAGCGAGGTGCCGCAGGCCCTGCCGGGCTCGACGTTCGGCTCGGTGAGCCCGGGCCAGGCGGCGGCACCCGAGATCGACGCGGTGGACACCGCGCAGGACGCCGCCGAGGCGGTCGGCGACTTCCAGGACGCCTCCTCGCTGCCGGAGATCTTCGTCGCCGGGGTCGGCGTCAGGCGTGAGGTGGACGACCTGCTCGCACATCCCATGCAGGGGTTCTGGGACAACGGGTTGGGCTTCCTCGTCGAATGGTGCATGTACCCGTTCCGGCCGCTGTTCGAACAGGTGACCGGCGACCCCGACCAGATGCGCGCCACCGGCGACGGCTGGCAGCGGATGGGTGAGTTCGTCAAGCAGCTCGCCGACTCCGACGCCCGGGAGCAGGAGGCGCTGCTCGGCTACTGGGAGGGCGAGGCGGCCCAGGCGCAGGACGCGCAGAAGAAGGAGTTCCAGGAAGGTCTCCGCGCGCTCGGCGACTGCTGCGCGCAGCTCAAGGAGCACCTGTACCAGGTCGCCGACTTCTTCGAGGGTCTGTGGGACATCCTCGTCGACATCGTGCGGGAGTTCGTCGAGGGCCTGATCGTCACCTGGCTCGCGGCCCTCGCGGTGAGCGCGCTGTCCTTCGGTTCCTCGGTCGCCGCCGCCTGGGCGACCTCGGCCGCCCGGCTGAGCGTCACGCTGTCCCGCATCCTGATGCAGATCAGCAGGGCGTTGCAGTGGCTGGTCCGGGCGTTGAACTACCTGCGCAGGCTGCACGAGGCGGTCACCAGGCTGGTCGACGGCCTCGGCCCGCTCACCAAGATGGCGCTGCGGGTCACCGGGGGCACCCGGATGCTGAGCTACCTTCGCCCGGACAAGCTGTTCGTCCGTGCGGCCACCGGATTGACCGGGACCACCCCGGGCATGACCGCCTTCGACAGCGGCACCGAGTTGGCCACCGACGTGGCAGTGCAGGAAGCTGGCGAGGAAGCGGCCGGGGAGAACCGGCGCGAGCAGGCCAACCAGGACGCGATGGACGTGGGATTCCGGTGACACCGAACGAGGGCGCGATGGTGGCCGAGCTGGCCGGCCGGCACTGGTTGCGGGGCGACCAGATCCAGACCATGGCCGCCGCGGCGCATCTCGATGTGGACCGGTACAAGGTGGCCGGGCTGGACGAGAACGGCCACCCGCGTCCGGAGTCGATGGGCGAACGGGCGGCCGACGCCGTCGGTTGGATGATCGTCGAGGACGGCCCGGCGGGGTACGTGGCCGTGCGCGGTGGGCACCCCCGGTGCGCCGCCGTCGGTCTGTACCAGGCGGCCCGGTTCGACCACGCCTGGGTGGTGATCACCTCGCACCGGGTTGCGGTCCTGCGGCTGCGCGACCTGCAGAACACCGAGGAGGGCGCGGTCGAGGAGATCCTCGAGCAGGCAAGGCAGGAACGCTCCCTCGGCGGAGCGCTGCGCGGGCTCGGCAAGATCGTGAAGACGTCGGCGACCGAGTTCGTCAAGAGTGCCCGGCGCCCGCCGCTGACCGAACGGCCGCAGGACGCCGTGCTGGACTGTCCGTTCGACGTGCCCCGCCAGGTCCTGCACTCGATCGTGCGGTGGAAACAACCCATGGTTCCGGAGTTCAACGGCGGACCGCGCTTCGTCCAGGTGCAGTTCACCGACGACTCCTGGGCGCGGCTGAAAACCGATCAGGCCGGCCTGACCGCGCTCACCGGCGCCCAGCAGTGACCGCGACCATGAGTTTGCGGTTCCGGACGGCCGAACCGGATGACGCGGACGCGGTCGCCGGGCTGCATGCCGACAGTTGGCGGCGGCACTACCGCGGCGCGTACACGGATGCCTTCCTCGACGAGGAGGCACCCGGGTATCTGGCTCGGACGTGGGCGCAGCGTCTGGCGGCGCCGTCGCCGCGGACCTACACCGTCCTCGCCGAGCAGGGCGGCCAGCTCGTCGGGCTGGCCCACACGATGCTCGACCAGGACCCCCGCTGGGGCGCCCTGATCGACAACCTCCATGTGCGGTATCTGCTGAAGCGACAGGGAATCGGGACCCGGCTGCTGGCCATGACCGCACGAGCCGTCGAGCACCGGTCGTCGTCCGGCCTGTACTTGTGGGTTCTGGCGCAGAACTCCGCGGCGCAGGCGTTCTACTCGGCGCGGGGCGGGATCCGCGTGGAGCGCGATGCCGTTCCGGCTCCCGGCGGCGACCCGCACCGGCTCAACGGGAAGCCCGAATGCCTGCGGTACGCGTGGCCCGATGCGTCCACCCTGTCCGGCCGCGCCGAGTAGTCGCATGGGCTGGGCTCAGCGATGCAGGGTGGGCCGGTAGATAAGTTCCTGGGTGTGGCCGTCGAGCGTGCGGCTCTCGATCAGTTCGAGGTCGAAGTCGGCCGCACCGTGGAAGATCGGGTCCGCTCCGGTCCGGCCGGTGATCACCGGGAAGATCGTCACCTGAACCCGATCGACCAGACCGGCGGCCATCAGCGCCCGGTTCATCGACAGGCTGCCGTGCGAGCGCAACGGCACCGCGGACTCCTCCTTGAGCCGGGCGACGACGTCGACGGCGTCGCCGCGCACGAGGGTCGCGTCCGGCCAGTCCAGGGGCCCGTCCAGGGTCGTCGACACCACCGTTGCCGGCAGGTTCCGCATCCGGGTGACCCATGGGTCACGGACCTCGGACTCCTCGGTGCTCGAGGCCAGCAGCTGCGCGAACGCCCGATACGTGTTGGCCCCGAAGACCATCCGCTGCTCCTGGCTGTGCAAGGCGAGGCGGTGCCCGAGCAACTCCGGGCCTTGCTTTCCCCAGTAGCCGCCCCAGTCGCCGCTGCTGCCGCCGAAGCCGTCGAGACTGGTAAAGACGTCGAAGGTGTAAGTCGCGGTCATGATGCTCTCCTCGAGTGCGGCTGATCGGTACGCAGCCGGCCGTTGCCGGTCTCCCACCCTGGCTACGAACGGGCCCGACGCAATTCGACACCACCGCGATAATCGGCACGGGGTGGCTGCGATCCCCACAGTCGTCGATCTTCCGGCCGGAGGCCGGCGCCGCAGGCGCCGGCCTCAGGCCGGGAGCGGCTATCGGATCGTGAGCACGTGTTCGCCGGGTGGGACCAGTTCGCCGATGACGGGGTGGCCGGGGAGTTCGCCGGCCACCAGCAGGCCACCGGAGGTCTGGGCGTCGGCGAGGAGGAGGGCTTCGTCCGAGGAGACCGCCGAGAGGTCGGCCTGTGGGGCGACCCAGTCGAGGTTGCGGCGGGTGCCGCCGCTGACGTAGCCGTCGCGCAGGGCGGCGCGGGCGGGTTCGAGGTAGGGGACGGCAGCGGCGTCGATCACCGCGCTGACGCCGCTGGCGCGGGCGAGTTTGTAGAGGTGGCCGAGGAGGCCGAAGCCGGTGACGTCGGTGGCGCACTCGAGACCGGCGGCCAGGGCGGCGGCCGAGGACGAGGCGTTGAGCCGGGTCATGGTGGCGACCGCTTCCGGAAAGACTTCGCCGGTGGCCTTGTGCCGGGTGTTGAGGACGCCGATGCCGAGCGGCTTGGTCAGGGTGAGGGGTTGGCCGGGGCGGCCGGCGTCGTTGCGCAGCAAGCGATCCGGGTCGGCGGTGCCGGTCACCGCGAGGCCGTACTTGGGTTCCGGGTCGTCGATGCTGTGGCCGCCGGCCAGGTGACAGGCCGCCTCCGCAGCCACCGTGAGGCCGCCGCGGAGGACCTCGGCGGCCAGTTCGGGCGGCAGCACGTCGCGGGGCCAGCCGAGGAGGTTGACGGCGACGACCGGGGTACCGCCCATGGCGTAGACGTCGGACAGCGCGTTGGCGGCGGCGATGCGGCCCCAGTCATAGGGATCGTCGACGACCGGGGTGAAGAAGTCGGTGGTCAGCACCAGGGCCAGGCCGCCGGCCACCCGGACCACGGCGGCGTCGTCGCCGTGGTCCAGGCCGACCAGGAGCTCACCGGTACCGACCGGGGTGACGGCCAGACCGCGGACCATGGTCTCCAACTCGCCGGGCGGGATCTTGCAGGCGCAGCCGCCGCCGTGGGCGTACTGGGTCAACCGGACGGTCGCGGTCATCGACGCTCTCCTCGCATTCGTCTGCGGTCGTCGGGAAGGCGCAGGGTCACGCCGTTGCGGTCGAGTAACTCGAGCAGCGGAACGGCGACCCGGCGGGTGGTGTCCAGGGCCACCCGGGCCTCGCTGACGGTGAACGGCTGGGGCAGCCCGGCGAGCACGGTGGCCGCGTCGCGCAGGCTGCCCGGGAGCAGCACCACCCCTTCGGCGATGCGGACCAGGGCACCGGCCCGGACGGCGGCGCCCAGCTCGCGGGAGCCGAGACCGAGCCGGGCGAGGCGTTCGCCGGACGGCGCGGCGAACGGGTTGTCGGCCAGCTCCGCGCGGATCTTCTCCACGGCGCGCACGATCGGCTCGGGGAGCGCGGCCTGCTGATCGGCCCGCACCACCCGACCGGCGCGCTCGGTCAGCGGCGGCGCCACCAGGGCGTGCACCAGGGCGCGGTCGGGCAACCGGAGCGCCTGACGGACCACGTCGACCGGCGGGCCCGGCTCGAGCGGGTGCTCCTCGCGCCACGCGGCCACGAACCGGGGCAGCTCGGCGCGCAGCGAGATCAACAGGGCATCCTCGATCAGCCAGTCGCCGGCAACCGGGCGGACCGTCACCGCGACACCCATCCGTTCCAGGTCGGCCCGGCGCGCGATGCCGCGACGGCGCAGCTCCGAGCGCTCGTCCGGGCGACCGTCCAGCCCGGCGAGCACCCGCGCGCGGGCGACGGCGGCCCGGCGCCGGATCAGCCGGGGCGGCGCGACGTCCAGGACCACGGCGCCGCCGCTGATGTGGTGCGCCCCGGGGTTGCGCAGCAGACCACGGTCGCCGATGCGCAGCGGCAACGGGTGGGCCAGGGTGAGCCGGGCGGTGTCCACGCCGATCGGGCGCACCAGCGCGGACACCGCGGCCGAGCCGATGTGCAGCATCACCTCGCGCGGCAGCGCGGCCACCGGATCGCCGTGCACCCGCACATCGATCACGTCGCTGTGCCGGAACCGGTGCGGGGTCAGCAAAGCATCGCCGCGACGCAGCTCGTGCCGTTCCACCGCACGCAGGTTCACCGCGACCCGGGCCACCCCGGACACCCCGGACACCGCCTCCCCGAGCGACTGCAGCGCGCGGATCCGGGTGGTGCGCCCGAGCGTCGGGATCTCCAGCTCGTCGCCGACCCGCAGCCGCCCGGCGGCCAGCGTGCCGGTCACCACCGTGCCGCTCCCCCGGATCGTGAACGACCGGTCGATCCACAACCGGACCGGCGCGGTCGGATCCGGCGGGCGCAGCCGGCCGAGCATCCGGTCGATCGCCGCGCGCAGCTCGTCCATGCCCGCCCCGGTGACCGCGCTGACCGCCACGGACTCCACGGTGCCCACCGAGGTTCGCCCGATCTCGGCCAGCGCCTGACTGCGCGCCGGCTCCGGGTCGGCCAGGTCGCTGCGCGCGATCACGCACAGCCCGTGCCGGACGTCCAGGGCGTGCAGCGCGGCCAGATGCTCGGCGGACTGCGGCATCCAGCCCTCGTCGGCGGCCACCACGAACATCGCCGCCGGCACCGGACCGATCCCGGCGAGCATGTTCGGCACGAACCGCTCGTGCCCCGGCACGTCCACGAACGCCACCGTGACCCCGGGCCGCAGCTCGGTCCAGGCGAAGCCGAGGTCGATGGTCAGCCCGCGGCGGCGCTCCTCCGCCCACCGGTCCGGCTCCATCCCGGTGAGCGCCCGAACCAGCGTCGACTTGCCGTGGTCGACATGACCGGCGGTGGCGACGACGTACACGTCACTCCCCCTGCCCGGCCGCCGCGGCCACCGCGTCCCGCAGCGCCTCGTCCCGATCACGCGGCACGCAGCGCAGGTCGAGCAGCAGCCGCCCGCGCTCGACCCGGCCGACCACCGGGGGTTCCCCGGTGCGCAGCGGGCCGGCCAGCGCCGGATCCACGGCCACCGCCCAGGACGGCAGCTCCACCCCGGGCGCTCCCCCGCCGCCGACCACCGACGCCGACTCGACCAGCTCGGCGTCGATGCCCCGTTCGCGCAATCGGGCGGCCAGCGCCCGGGCCCGCCCGCGCAGCTCCGCCGGTTCGCCGTGTAATGCCTGCCAGGTAGGGGTTTCCGGCCCGCGCAGGGTGGCCTCGAGGGCGGCAAGGGTGAGCTTGTCCACCCGCAGGGCACGGGCGATCGGATGCCGGCGCAGCCGCTCGACCAGGTCCGCGCGGCCGAGCAGCAGACCGGCCTGCGGGCCGCCGAGCAGCTTGTCCCCGCTGGCCGTGACCAGCGCGGCGCCGTCGCCGAGCGCCGTGGCCGCATCCGGCTCGTCCGGCAGAAGTGGTTGCGGCGCGAGCAGGCCGGAGCCGATGTCGACCACGACCGGCGGCCCGAGCCCGGTCAGCTCGGCGGTCCCGGCAGCCGAGGTGAAGCCGCGCACCACGAAGTTGGACGGGTGGATCTTGAGCAGGAACGCGGTGTCCGGGCCGATCGCCGCGGCGTAGTCGGCGGCCGCCGTGCGGTTGGTGGTGCCGACCTCGCGCAGCCGCGCCCCGGTGGCGGCCAGCAGCTCGGGCAGCCGGAACCCGTCGCCGATCTCGATCAGCTCACCGCGGCTGACCACGATCTCCCGGCCGGCGGCCAGCGCCGTGGCGACCAGCAACAGCGCGGCCGCGCCATTGTTGACCACGTGCACCGCCTCGGCCGCGGGCACGGCGGCGGCCAGCGCGGCGAGCGTGCCCCGGCCGCGCCGGGCCCGGTTTCCGGTGTCCAGGTCGAACTCGACGTCGGTGTGCCCGGCCACGGCCGCCACCGCGGCGACCGCGGCGTCGGACAGCGCGGCCCGGCCGAGGTTGGTGTGCAGCACGACGCCGGTGGCGTTGAGTACCGGACGCAGCGAGGTCGCCCGCCTCGGCAGCGCGCCGGCCGCCGCGTCGGCGACCTGCTCGGGCGCGATCTCCCCGCGCCGGGCCCGATCCTGCGCCGCCGCGACCACGGCCTTCACCGTGGCCCGGCCGAGCGTGGGCACGGCGGCGGCCAGCCGGGGATCGGCGAGCACCGCGTCGGTGCGCGGAACGTCCCGCCGCCGGTCCTTCGGCTGTTCGGTCGGCACGCCGCGCTCTCCATCGACTCGCAGGTGGCGGAGGCGGACGGGAATCGAACCCGCCTGGTCCGGGTACCGGACCACACCGGTTTTGAAGACCGGGAGGAGCACCAGCTCCTGAACGCCTCCAGGGTCTAACCCTGTCGATTGGAAACGATCTGTCAACTGCCAACCGGTGTGAGTCCCAACTGGCGGCCGGCCAGACCCCGGCCGCGCCCGGCCAACTGGTCGGCGACGGCCACCAGCACCTTGGCCGCGGGCGCGTCCGGCTCGGCGCTGACCAGCGGCTCTCCCGCGTCACCCTGCTCGCACAGCCTGGTGTCCAGCGGCACCTGACCGAGCAGCGGCACCGGCGCGCCCACCTTGCGGGACAACGCCTCGGCCACCAGCGCGCCGCCGCCCGAGCCGAACAGGTCGATCCGGTGGCCGCAATGCGGACAGGGCAGCCAGGACATGTTCTCCACCACGCCGGCGATCCGCTGGTGGGTCTGCAACGCGATGCCGCCGGCCCGCTCGGCCACCTCGGCCGCGGCCTGCTGCGGTGTGGTCACCACCACCAGCTCTGCGGTCGGCAGCAGCTGCGCCACCGAGATCGCGATGTCCCCGGTGCCCGGCGGCAGATCCATGAGCAGCACGTCGAGATCGCCCCAGTACACATCGGCCAGGAACTGGCGCAGCGCGCGGTGCAGCATCGGGCCGCGCCAGACGATGGGCTGGTTGCCGGCGGTGAACATCCCGACCGAGATGACCCGGATGCCCCCGACGGTCGGCGGCATGATCATCTGCTGGACCTGGGTCGGCCGGGCGGTCACGCCGAGCATCCGGGGCACCGAATGCCCGTACATGTCGGCGTCCACGACGCCGACGGTGCGGCCGGCCGCCGCGAACGCCGCGGCCAGGTTCACCGTCACCGAGGACTTGCCCACCCCGCCCTTGCCACTGGCCACCGCATAGACCCGGGTCAGCGAACCGGGCCGGCCGAACGGGATCTCCCGTTCGGCCCGGTCGCCCATCAGCCGGCGTTGCAGTTCCTGGCGCTGCTCGTCGGTCATCACGCCGAACTCGACCAGCACCTCGGCCACACCGGGAACCTTGGCCACCGCGGCGGTCACGTCCCGCCGGATCGTGTCGTGCAGCGGGCAGCCCGCCACGGTCAGCAGCACCGTGACCCGGACCGCCCCGCCCGGCCCGATGTCGATGCCGCCCACCATGTCCAGTTCGGTGATCGGCCGGTGGATCTCCGGGTCCCGCACCGTGGCCAGTGCCGCGGTCACCTCATCGACGGTCGGCATCGGCTACTGGATGCTGAAGATCACGGCGGCGCGCAACGCCAGCACGCCGACCAGAACCAGCCCGGCCACCGTGGCCGAGCGGGCTGCCGACACCGAATGCACCTGCACCGCAACACCTTCCGGGGTGACCGCCAGCCCACTGGAGACCAGGCCACCGATCCCGGGCAGCAGGCCGGCCAGCGCCACCAGCCAGAGCAGTGTCCACGGAAGACCGAACGCCTCGTCGAAGGTTCCGGCCGGGATCAGGGTGAGGGCGAACACCAGCAGCGCCACCAGTTCCAGGGCGGCATAGAGGCGCTCGGACAGGGTCAGCGGGCCGGCGCTGACCTCCGCGCCGGACCGGTAGCGCAGCAGGAACAACAGCAGCGCGGCCGATCCGGACAGACCCGAGGCGAGGAACAGCGCGCCGAGTGCCCAGGTGTCGCTCCACACGGCCTGGTTCGACACGGACAGCAGCACCCCGGTGTAGCCGGCGACGAACAGGCCGAGGATCAGGCCGAGCACCAGGAAAACCTTGCCCAGCCCGCTGTCCAGCACCCGCACCACCAGCCCGAAGCGGATCTTCCCGTCCCGGACCAGAGCGTCCACGACGGACACCGTGGCGAACGCGCCGTAGACCAGCAGGGCCCACACACCGACCGACATCGGCGACCAGGGATAGAAGTTCAACCCCTCGTCACCGGGCGTGGTGTTCCACATCATGTGCCAGAACCGAAGCGGCGAGCCGAGATCGAGGATCAGCATCACCGGGCAGGGCAGCAGGGCGAGGAACGCGGTGTAGAAGCCGATCCGGGCGGCCGGCTCGTCGGCGGGCTCGCCGCGCAGCCGGAACAGCGAGGCGATCACGTAGGACCCGCCGGACAGTCCGGCGAAGAAGAAGTAGAACAGGATGTACCAGGTCCAGTCGGGCGAGCCGGCGAAGTGCTGGGCCGGCTGGGCCAGCGCCGTCATTGCTCACCGTCCTTCTTCTCCGGCGGTCCCGGCTCCGGCTCGGCCGGCTTTTCCGGTGGCGGGGCGGAATCCGCGGCCGGCGCGGCAGGTGCCACCGGCGCGGCGGGTGCCGTGGGCTCCGCGGCCGGCGCGGCCCCGGCCGGCACGGCGACCGGCTCCCGGCGCCGGCGCAGCGCGAACAGCCCGCCGAGCACGCCGAGCACCGCGGCGCCGAGCACGCCGAGATACCCGCCGAGGTTGTTCCGGCTGGGCAGCACGGCGTTCTGCGCGTTGGGCAGCCGGTAGGCCTCCGGCTCGTCCATGAGCAGGAAGAACGCGTTGAGGCCGCCGTAGACCTTGTCGTCCTCGCCGTACAGCCGGGCCTCGGTGACCCCTTGGTCGTGCAGGTCGGACAGCCGCTGCTGGGCCGCCGCGCGCAGCTCGTCCACCGGCCCGAACTGGATCGAGTCGGTCGGGCACGACTTGGCGCAGGCCGGTTCCATGCCGCCCTGCAGCCGGTCGTAGCACAGCGTGCACTTCTGCGCGACGCCCTTGTGCTCGTCCTGCGCGATCACGTCGTACGGGCAGGCGGCGATGCAGTTGCGGCAGCCGTTGCACACGTCCGGCTGGATGTAGACGCTGTCGAACTCGGTCCGGATGAGCGCCCCGGTCGGGCAGACCTCCATGCAGCTGGCCTGCTTGCAGTGCTTGCAGACGTCGGACATCATCAGCCAGGCCTTGCCCGCCCCGGTGCCCATGGTCTGGTCCGCAACGTTGTCGATGAACTCGACGTGCCGCCAGTTCTGCGCGTCAAGCGTTCCGGTGTTGTCGTAGCCGTCGCCGAACACCGGATCGTTGCCGGACAGCTCGTTCCACTCCTTGCAGGCCACCTCACAGGCCTTGCACCCGATGCACACGCTCGTGTCGGTGAAGAACCCGTATGCCCGGCCGGGGGTGATTTCCATCGCTAGAACCCCATCAGGTTGGGTGTGATCTTCGTGTAGCCGTGCTCGGCCGCGTACAGATCGAGTGGCAGCGCCGCCAGCTCGTCGACCTCCGGTACCGCGCGGGGATCCCGGCCGAGGTCGACGTCGATCAGGTACCGCTGGCACAGCCCGCAGGCCTCGATGCGCAGGTGGGGGAACGTCGCGCCGTCCGCCTCCCGCCGGCCGACCTTCGGCCCGCCGCCCTGCTCGGCGAAGACGGTGCGTTGGGCGCCGGCCGTCTCCCCGCAGAAGGCACAGGCACTGCTGGAAAAGCTCCAGCTCTCCGCGCAGCGCGCGCACTGCAGCCGGCGGCTGCCGGTGGCCAGCGTGTCGCCGCTGTCGGTGCGGTAGCTCAGCTGGGGCGGACCGGCGCAGCGCGGGCAGCGCCGTTCACCGCGCGGGGCCGGGTCCGCGGCGCACGCCGTCGCGGCGTCCACCGCGGCCAGCGGCCCGCGCAGCGCGGCCCGGGCCAGGTAGCGTTCCACCGGCTCCAGCTCATCGCCTGCCAGCCATGCGGCCAGCAGTTCCGTTGTCCCGTCGAGGTTTCCGGCCGGCAACAGCTCGGCAAGCGGCGCCGGTCCGTGCCGCCGGGTCGCGGCCACCACCTCGGGCAGCACCGCCCCGGCCGCCCACCCGGCCAGTGCGTCCGGTGGGACGTCCCGCGCCGCCGCGTCGGCATCCGCCCAGACCTCAAGCAGGGCAAGGTAGAGCGTGAGCATCTCGGCGGCGAACGGGTGCCGGTCGCGCAGCGCGGCGGCCCGGCGGCCGGGTGCCGCCCAAGGACTCGCCTCGACCCGCGGCACGGTCATCACATCTTCTCGAGGTTGACCAGGAACGACTTGAACTCGGGGGTCCGGGAGCTGGCGTCGCCCACGAACGGGGTGAGCGCGTTGGCCAGCCAGTGCTGGCCGGTGTTGATGCCGACGAAGCCCCAATGGATGGGAATGCCGATCTGGTACACCTTCTTGCCGTCGATCTGCAGCGCGCCAAGCCGGTTGGTCACCACCGCGCGCACCTCGAGCTTGCCCCGCTTGGACGAGACCCGGACGTGGTCGCCGTTGGCGATTCCCTTCTCCCTGGCCAGTTCCGCGGGCACCTCGACGAACGCCTCTGGCTGGAGCTGGACCAGGTGGTCGACGTGCTGGGTGACGTAGTGCTCGTGCTCGGTGAGCCGGTAGGAGGTCGCCACGTACGGGAACTCCTCCACCGTGCCGAACCTGTTCTCCCGCCCCGCCTTCTGGTCGTACATGAACGCCGCGGGGGTCCCAGACACCTCCGGGTGCAAGGGGTTGCGGATCGGGGCCTCGACCGGCTCGTAGTGCTCGGGGAACGGCCCGTCGGCCACCCCGTTGCTGAAGATCCGGCCGGTGCCCTCGGCGGTCATGATGAACGGCAGCGGGGCGTCCGGACCGGGCGCGGCGGTGCCCGGGTAGTCCGGAACGTCGCCCACCCACCGGCCGGCGGCGGCGTCCCAGGCGATCCCGACCCGCTCCGGGTCCCACGGCCGGCCCTGCGGATCGGCGGACGCGCGGTTGTACAGCACCCGGCGGTTGAGCGGCCAGGACCACGCCCAGTTCGGGTAGTAACCCATGCCGGTCGGGTCGTTCTTGGCCGGGTCCTGGATGCCGTCGCGGCGCTTGGCCAGGTTGCCGCTCTCCGGGTAATGGCCGGTGTAGATCCAGTCCCCGGCGGTGGTGGTGCCGTCGTCGAGCAGCGCCGCGAACGTGTCCAGCCGCTTGCCGGTGGTGAGGCTGCGCCCGTTGATCTCCCGCGCGATCTCGTCCAGCTCGGGGCGCTTGGCATCCCGGTACGGCATGGACATGTTGAGCACCGGGTCGGGGAACTTGCCGCCCTGCTGGCGGTAGAGGTCCTGCACCCGGCTGAACAGCTCGGCGAGGATCCAGTGGTCGTGCCGGGCCTCGCCCTCGACCGGCAGCACCTGTTCCTTCCACTGCGCCCAGCGGCCGCTGTTGGTGAACGAGCCGTCCTTCTCGATCCAGTGCGTGGCCGGGAGCATGAACACCTCGGTCTGCACCTGGGCCGGGTCCATTCCGGGCGCTTTCCAGAAGTCGGAACTGGTGGTGTTGAACGGATCCATGACGCACAGCCACTTCAGGTTGCCCAGCGCCTTGAGCACCTGGTTGGAGTCCGGCCCGATGCTGGTGGCCGTCATCCCGGACAGCAGCAGGCCCTCCATGCGGTTGCGGAGCGCCTGGTCGTAGATGGAGATCCAGGACGAGTTCGCCGCGGGTTTGGGCAGGTAGTCGAAGGCGAACTCGTTGGCCGGCGTGGCGAAGTCGCCGTACCAGGCCTTGAGCAGGCTCACCATGAACTTGCGGTAGTTCTCGCCGAAGAAGTTCACCGAGTTCGGCCGCAGCTTCTTGGTCGCGCTGACGGCCAGGTAGTCGGCCAGGTTCTTCTGCCCGGGAGCCGGGATCCGCAGGTAACCGGGCAGGATCTCCCAGGAGATGGCGTGGTCGGTGTTGCCCTGGATGTTGGCGTGGCCGCGCTCGGCGTTCATGCCGCCGCCCGGGCGGCCCATGTTTCCCAGCAGCAGCTGGAGAATCGCGGCCGAGCGGATCAGCTGCACGCCGGTGGTGTGGTGGGTGAGGCCGACCGCGTAGACGATCGTCATCACCTTGTCCGGCCGGCCCATCTCGCCGACCATCTTGGCCACCTCGAGGAACTGGTCGCGCGGAATGCCGGTGATCCGCTCCACCATCTCCGGGGTGTAGCGCTTGTAGTGCTCGCGCAACAGGTTCAGCACCGAGCGCGGATGCGCGACGTCCACCTTGGCGACGCCGCCCTCGAGCTCGTAGGCCCAGGCCGCGGGGTTGTAGGCGCCGGTCTCGGCGTTGAAACCGTTGAACATCCCGTCGGTGAACGAGTAGTCCGCGCTCACCACCAACCCGGCGTTGGTGGCCCACTCCACGTATTCCTTGTGGTAAAGCTCGTTCTCCAGCACGTAGTTGATCAGCCCACCGAAGTAGGCCACGTCGGTGCCGGTACGGATTCGCAGGTGGGTGTCGGAGACCGCGGAGGTCCGGGTGAACCGCGGGTCGGCGTGGATCATCTTCGCGCCGCGGTCCAGCTTCGCCCGCATCAGCCAGCGGAAGCCCACCGGATGGGCCTCGGCCGGGTTGGCGCCATTGATCAGGATCAGGTCGGCATGCCGGATGTCACGCCAGTGGTTGGTCATGGCCCCTCGGCCAAACGTGGCGGCCAAACTGACCACCGTAGGACCGTGTCAAACACGGGCCTGTTGCTCGATGTGCACCACCCCCAGGCCGCGCATGAGCTTGGCGGCCAGATAACCCTCCTCGGAGGAGAACGCCGCACCGCCGGCGAACGCGATGCCTTCGCACCGGTTCACCACGTTCCCGTTGGCGTCCTGGGTGATGAACGTGCGGTCCCGCGATGCCTTGATGTTCTGGGCCAGCTTGTCCAGCGTGAAGTCCCAGGACACCGTCTGCCAGTCGGTGGCACCCGGAGGGCGGTACATCGGGCTGGGCACCCGGCGCTTCGAGATGGCCAGCTGCAGCGACGTGGCGCCCTTGGGGCACAACGTGCCCTCGTTCACCGGGCTGTCCGGGTCGCCCTCGATCTGCAGCAGCTCGGTGTGGCCGTTCTCGGTCTTGGTGTAGGCCAGCAGCGAGCACCCCACCGCGCAGTACGGGCAGACCGAGCGTTTGACCTGCGCGCCTTCGATCCTCAGGCGCTGCTTGACCTGGGTCGCCTCGGCGGTGCTGAACCCGAGCGCGGAGACCCCGACAGCCCCAGTCCCGGCGGCTGTAAGCCCGAGGAACCTCCGCCTGGTGACTGGCTCCATCGCCGGCCTCCTTCCGCGGTCACTCTCGCCATTCTCGATCTCACGCTGCGCAAGCGCAATGCCTCAGCCCTGGGCAAGCTGAAGATCGTGCCGCTCGCCAGGGTCATCCGGATTGCGCAGAATGTCCAGCAACCGCGCGTCAGCAGGAACGATCACTCCGCGCACACCCCGCTCGTGCGCCTCCGTGCACATCTGCCGCCACTCCTCGCGGCCCTGCGGCACCCCCACCCGCTCCCACTCCGCCGGGTCCGCCGTGTCCCCCAGCCGGCCGTGGCTCAGCCGGCGCACGGTGTCGACGCTCCGCTCCGGGGCCTGCGCGGTCGCCACCACCAGGCGGGCCCGGAAGGTCACCACCGACAGCGCGGCCGCCAGCGTCACCGTGTCGAGGTCCCCCACGTCCTCCACCCACAGCGCGTCGGCCCCCGCCGCATCGAAGGCCGAGGCGTCCGCCAGCCAGTCCCCCAGTCGCTCCGGCACCGGACCCAGCAAGATCCCAACCTGCACCATTCCCCCACCCTAGACCTCGGCCGGACCGAACCGTCCACAGTGGAGACAACGGCCGCCGCGGCTAACCAGCGACAGCACGATGCTTGGTGGTCAGGTCGCGTAGCTGCCGGGTGGCTTCGAGGCCGGCGGTGACGGCGGCGCTCCAGGCGTTCCACCGGCCGGCGAGCGCGAAGATCGGCTCGATGACAGTGGCCAGGTCGGCCACCACGCGCCAATCGCGATGTTCGACGGCATGACTGATGATCGACAGTGCGGCGTCGGCGGCGTCCAGCGCCTGCGCACCGCCCGGCTCCTGCCGGCCGATCCAGGACACGATCGAGCTGACCGCGTCCGCCAGCGTCAGCTCGTCCATCAGCAGGGCGAGGTAGTCGTCGGCATGGCGAACCGCAAGGCCGAACCGGTCCCCGGTGCGTTCGCCGAGACCGCGTTCGTGCAGCGATTCCAGGATCGGCCGGATGTCGCCGCGACCGATGACGTAACCGACCAGGCCGGCCGGAAGCAGGGCTCCCGCCGCGAACGCCAGCAGGGCAAGGGTGCGCTGCTGCGGCCGGGACAGGGCGTCGATGCCGAGCCGATCCAGCGCGTCGGGATCGCGCTCGACGGCGCGGGTCAGATGACCGAACTGGTGCCGGCCGTCCCGAACCAGTGCGGCGGCCTGGCGCAGACGCAGCGGCTGGCCGCCGACCAGCCGGCACAACCGGTCGGCGTCCACCCGTTCGGCTGCCGTCAGATCCCGGCCGAGGTACCGGCACAGCGCCTGGCGGGCAAGGTCGGTGGGCAGCCCGGTCAACAGGATGGACCGGCCCCGGCGGCCGAGCAGCGGCCGGTTGCAGCCGATGATCACGGTGCAGCGCGGCAGGTCGTCCAGGACCTCCCGCAGCTCGTCCGGGCCGAGGCTGACGTCGTCGAGCAGCAGCGTCGCCCGAACCCCGGACAGGGGAACATCCGACGTGCACAGCAGGCCGGTCAGGCGCTGCCGAAGATCGTTCGGGCCGTACCCGCCGACCTGCAGGTACAGCGCCGGGACGCCGGACCGCTCGGACAACCGCGCGGCGACTTGGCCCAGTAGCACCGACTTGCCGAAGCCACACGGAGCGTGGAACTCGACCGGCCGACCCGGTGCGGCGGTCAGCGCCGCGGCCACCTCCCGGTCCCGGCCGAGCATCGCCTCCGCTCCGGCAACGGTGCCGACATCGTCCATGGCCGTCCTCTCCCACCGGGCGCGGCTGCCCACCCCTCGCGCCGGCAAGCCTCGCCGAGTGACGCCGGCCGGCACATCCCTGAGCTCCGGGAGATTCTGCGCGGGAAGTTATAGTCACCGACCGTGGCGACGACCGGTGGCGGTGTTGAGTCACCGGACCACCCCATCGTCGGTCGCGAAAGCGAATTGGATCAACTGCGCACGCTGCTTGCCGCGTCCAGCGCCGGGCCGCTCCGCGGCGTCATTGTCGAGGGCGAGGCCGGCGTCGGCAAAAGCGTGCTGTTACGTCAGATTCAGGCGCACGCCCGGGCGTCGGGCTTCCGGGTACTCGTCGGCACGGCCGCGGAGTTGGAGCGGAACCTGGCGTTCGGGGTCATCTTCGAAATGGCCCGCGGCCAACTCCGGGAGGAATCGCATTCCGCGGTCTTCGAAGAACTTCTGAAACTCGGTTCGGCCGGCGGACCGCAGGCCGCGGACGGCGGCTTCGCCGTCACCGAGGAACTGGTGGCGGCGCTGGAGGCCTGCGCCGCCGAGGCTCCGGTACTGCTGTGCCTTGACGATCTGCACTGGGCGGACAGCTCGACCGTCGCCGCCGTCGGCGCGATCGTCAGACGGCTCGCCGGTCTGCCGTTGCTCGTCATCGTCACGCTGCGCCCGACGCCGCGCTCCCGGAAGGTCGGCCAGCTCATCGACCAACTCGGCTCGGCAGGTGCGGTGGCGCTGCGGCTGGCACCGTTGCCGGAGGATGCGGCCGTGGGGCTGGCCAAGGAGATCCTCGGTGTGCCACCCGGTCCGCTGCTGCGCGAACAGATCTCCGCCACCGCCGGCAACCCGCTGTTCGTCGTCGAGTTGCTGCGGACGCTGCGCCAGCAGGACCTCATCTCGCTGACCCCGGACGGCGCCGAGATCGCGCGGCGGGTGGTGCCGGCCAGTCTCCGGGAGATCCTGTTGCGGCGATACGGTTTCCTCGCCGAGCCGACCCTCCGGTTGTTGCGGATGGCGAGCATTCTCGGGCGATCCTTCGCGGTCAACGAGTTGGCCGTGGTGTGCCAGTCGCGGCCCACCCAGTTGATGGCGCAGCTCGACGAGGCCATCGCCGCCGGTCTGATCGCGGAAAGCGGCGACAGCATGACCTTCCACCACGATCTGTTCCGCCAGGTGCTCTACGAGAGCATGCCCAACGCGCTGCGGATCGCGCTGCACCGGGAGGCGGGTGCCGCGCTGGCCGAGGCCGGCGCACCCGTCGTGCGCGTCGCGGAGCAGTTCTACAGCGGCGATCCGCGCGGTGCGCAGACCACGGAATGGCTGTGGCGGGCCGCCCGAGAGTCGGCCCGCCGGTCCACCTCGCTGGCGGTGCGGTGGTACCAGCGCGCGCTGAACGCCGTGGACGCCACCGACCCGCAGCGCGTGACCCTGATCTCCGAGTTGGTGCCGCAACTCGTCCTGCGGGGCCGCATCGAGGAAGCGCAGCTGGCCGCGGCGCAGGCCATCGAACACGCCGAGGAGCCGGCGATCGCCGTCCGGCTGCGGGTGGTGCTCGCCCACGCCCTGACCCGGCAGGGCCTGTGGCGCTCCGCCCGGGAGCAGCTCGAGCTCGGCGCCGCGCAGTACCACGACCCGACCACGGTCGCCGTCGTCTCCGCGCCGGAGAGCTTTCTGCGGCTCATCACCGGCGAGGCCGGCGCGGCGGTCGCGCTGGCCGAGCGGTCCGAGGCGGCCGCCAAGGCCACCCGCAACGACCTTGCGGCCGCCACCTGTCTGATGACCCGCACGCTCGGCGCGGCCGCGACCGGCGCGGTCGACGAGGCGATCACCCTTGGCCGGCAGTGCCTTGCCCTGACCGACCGGTTGCGTTCCTCGTTCCGCGAGTTCCTGCTTCCGGAGCTGTGCCTCGGCGTGGCGCTGACCGACGCGGACCGGCCGGCGGAGGCGGAACGCTACTACCGGGAGGGTCTCGACCGCGCGACGCGGGTCGGGGCGGCCGGAGTTCTTCCTTATCTGCAGGCGAATCTGGCCATCCTCCGGATGCACACCGGCGCCTGGACGGACGCCGGGTCGGAGGCCGAGGCATGCCTGGAGCTCGTCGCCAGCACCGGCACCCGGTGGACCGCGCACGTGCGCGCGATCCAGGCCCGCCTAGCGATCTCCCGCCACGATTTCCCGGCGGCGCACCGCATCCTGGCCGACGCCGAGGCCGAACTGGCCGCCTCCGGACACATCATGGGTGCCAATTGGGTGCTGTGGGCGAAGGCACTGCTGCTGGAGGCGGAGGACCGGCCGGCCGAGGCCGCCGACGTCGCCCGCAAGGCGTGGGACGTGCTACCGGAACTCCGGTTCCTGCACAGCAATTGGATGTTCCCGGCCGACGTGCTCCGGCTGGTCCTCGGCGCCGGGGACCGGGCGACGGCGGACGCCATCGTCGCGGACACGGCGGCGGCCGCCGAACGCGTCGGCACCGCCAGCGCGACCGGTGCCGCGCTGCGCTGCCGGGCGCTGTTCAGCGGTGACCCGCAGATCGCACTCGAGGCGGTCGCCGCCTACCAGGCCTCGCACCGGAAGGTGGAACTGGCGCTGGCCCAGGCCGAAGCCGCGGACGCGCTGGCCGACACGGGTCATCCGGACCGCGCCCGGGAACACTTCCGCGCCGCCGCCGACACCTTCGCCGCGCTCGGCCTCACCCGGGAGGAGAACCGCATCGACGCCACGATGCGGAGCCACGCGATCCATCGTGGCCGCCGCCGCTCCCGCCGACCCAGCGTCGGATGGAACTCGCTCACCCCGACCGAACTGTCCGTCGCGCGACTCGTCGGCCAGGGCCTGTCCAACCCTCAGATCGCCGCCAGCCTGTTCATCTCGCGCTACACCGTGGAGACCCATCTCAAGCACGTCTTCAGCAAGCTGGGCATCACCTCGCGCGTCGTGCTGGCCAACGAGTTGATCAGGCGGTCACTCGGCGTGTAGTTCGTTAGCAATTGTCCGATTCGGTCAACCTTTGCCCGAATTGCACTCGTTTGCCTCTGGCTGGCTTGTTCGCTATAAACGTTGCGGTATCAGGGCTTATGCCGATCCGGTCTGCTTGGAACGATTACCGGTCCAATGGGCATTACATCCTGTTGGCCAGCCTTGTACCACAATGTCTGAGTTATTCACTAACTGTCGGTTAATCCAGCCAATAGTTGCTACCCGAGTGCCGTCGGCCTTGATATGACCTGGTGATGAGCGTTGCCGACCATTCCGGCGCTCGCTTCGGCGTTCATCCCGGGTCAGTCACCGTGCACACCGTCTCGCTCGCCGCGTTGCTGTCCGCCGACGGCCGCCGCGATCCGTACCCGTACTACGCCGAGCTGCACCGGCACGGCCAGCTCTGCCGGTGTGAGGATCCCGAGAACCGGTTCGACTTCGTAGTGCACGGGTTCGACGCCGCCAACAAGGTCATGCGGGACCCGACGTTCCGCGTGATGGACGCGGACTACCCGGACCGGCGCAGCTCCCCATGGCGCGATCATCCCGCGCTGCGCACCCTGCTCGGTTCGATCTTCTTCACCGACGGACCGGACCACCAGCGGGTGCGCCGGCTGCTGCGCCAGGAGTTCACCCCGCGCCGGATCGCCGCGCTGGAGCCCGCGATCGTGCGGCTGGTGGACCAGCGGCTGGACCGGATGGCCGAGCTGGGCGCCGGCGGCCGGCCGGTCGACTTCATGGCCGAGTTCGCCCTTCCGCTCCCCAGCGACGTGATCGGCGAGCTGCTCGGCGTGCCGGAGCAGGACCGCGCCGCCTTCCCGCGGCGGGTGCGCGCGTTCGGCGCGATCCTGGACCTCGGCACGGCGATGTGGCGCTACCTGCCCCGGTCCAACGCCGCCGCGGTCGAGCTGACCGAGTACTTCACCCGGTTGATCGCGGCACGCCGCGCCGAGCCGCGCGACGACCTGGTGACCGCGCTGGTGCGGCGGCAGGACGACGAGGAACTGCGCGACGAGGAACTGATCGCCAACCTGCTGACCATGTTCAACGCCGGCTACGTCACGACCACCCACCTCATCGGCAACGCCCTGACCCTGCTGCTGGACCGTCCCCGTCTGGCCACCGCGCTGGTCGCCGCGCCCGAACGCCTCGCCCCCGCGATCGTCGAGGAAACCCTGCGCTACGAACCCCCGACCCACTTCAGCATCCGTTGGGCCACCACCGACGCCGACGTCGACGGCATCCCCATCCCCGCCGGCAGCCGGATCCTCGTCCTCTTCGGCGCCGCCAACCGCGACCCGACCCGGTTCGCCGACCCCGACGTGTTCGACCCCACCCGCCCCGACAACCACAGCCTGTCCTTCGGCGGCGGCCTGCACTACTGCCTCGGCGCCGCCCTCTCCCGCCTCGAAGCCCAAACCGCCCTCCCCCAACTCCTCCGCCGCTTCCCCACCCTCACCCTCTACGACACCCCCGGCGACCGCACCCACCTCATGCTCCGCGGCTACGACAAACTCCTGGTCACGCTGTAGCCGCGGTCAGAAAAGGGTCTGCACTTCCTCCTCACTCCGGCCGCCACGGAGCACTTCAACGCTGCCCGCCTCGGCGGCGGCCAGCCGCACGAACAACCGGGCCGCGACCAGCGCGTCGTAAGTCGCCCGGTGCGGCACCAGCCCACCAGACAGACCGCCGGCCAACCCGAGCGCAGCGGCGAGATCACCGAGCCGGTACCGCTCAAGATCCGGCATCAGGCGTCGGGCAAGCGCAAGCGTGTCGAAGACCTCGGGCACGACCCAGCCGGCCAGCTTGCGCCGCAGAACAGCCAGGTCGACCTGCGCGTGGTGGGCAACAACCGCATCCGCGTCCAGCGCAGCCATCACCTGCGCCGAGACGTCCTCGAACACCGGGCAAGCCGTCACGTCGTCATTGCTCAGCCCATGAACGCGGGTGGCGAAGCGTGAGATCGGATTCTCAGGTCGGACCAACCAACTCGCCGGCTTCGGTTAGGCGCTGTGGACGAAGATGCAGAACGGGTGGCCGGCGGGATCGGCGTACACGCGGAGGGGTTCTTCGAGGTCGTCGGATCGGTCCACGAGAAGGCGGGCGCCGAGGGCGAGGGCGCGGGTGTGTTGGTGGTTGAGGTCCGCGACCGAAGGGACGGTGAGGTCCAGGTGGAGTTGTTGGGGGATGGGGCCTGCCGGCCAGGTGGGTTCGGGGAGGGTGGGGACCTGTTGGAAGGCCAGGCGGGGCTGACCAGTGGAGTCGCGGAGGACAAGCCAGTCGTGATCGCCGGGAGGTTCATCGCCGGGGCGGTAGGTGAAGCCGAGTAGTTGGCGGTAGAACTCGGCGAGGGCGCGGGGATCGGTGCAGTCCAGGACTGTTTGGCGCAGTGCGGGGACGCGGTCCATGGCGCCTTATGTTGGCATGGTGTGGACGACGACCGCGGCGGCTGCGGCGCGGTCCACCGGGCGGGTGGGGCCGGGGCGGTGCCGGCCGGCGAGGACGGCCAGGAGGATGCCGAGGGCGGACGTGATGGCCATCAGCAGGGCGGCGGCGCTGACGCCGTCGACCACCGCTTCGGAGCGGGCGACGTCGGTGGCGGTGGAGTTGGTGCCGTAGATGGTGGCGGCGGCGGCGGTGAACAGGGCGGCGCCGACGTAGCGGGCCATGTTGGACACGCCGGACGCGGCGCCGACCTCCTCCCTCGGCACGGACGCCGTGGCCGCGGAGGACGAGCAGCCGTTGGAGAAGCCCATGCCGACCGCGATGGCGATCAGCGGCAGGACGAACAGGGCGTAGGTCCACGACACGGACAGGAACACCAGCACGCCGAAGCCCGCGGTGGTGATCGCGAACCCGAGACCGATCGCCTGCCGGGTGCCGATCTTGAACGCGAGGCCGGCGACCAGCGGGGCGGTGGCCACCAGGCCGATCGTGGCGGGCAGGGTGGCCAGGCCGGCCTCCATCGGGCTCATGTCGAAGCCGTCCGGATCCTGGAAGAACAGGCTGAGCACGTACATCAGCCCGTTGATGGTGCCGGCGCCGATCAGGATCGCGATGGTGGCCCCGACCAGGACCCGGTTGCGGAGCAGTTGGAGGTCGATCAGCGGGGCCCGGACCCGGCGTTCCACGGCGACGAAACCGAAGATCGAGGCGACCGAGACGGCCAGGCAGCCCAGCGTCGCCGGGGAGGTCCAGCCCCAGTTCGATCCCTCGCTGAGGCCGAGCACCAGCGGGGCGAGGATCAGAGCGACCAGCACGGTTCCGCCGATGTCCAACGAGCGCGGGCGGGTGGGGTCGTTGGACTCGGCCACGGTGCGCAGGGTGAGCGGGATGCACAGGGCGGCGATCACGGCGTCGATCCAGAACAGGCCCTGCCAGCCGGTGGTGTCCACCAGCGCGCCGCCGATCAGCGGGCCGGCGGCGGCGCCGATGGCCGACGCGGCACCCCAGATCGACACCGCGCGCAGTTGTTCCTGGCCGGTCGCGGCCACCGAGAGCAGGCTCAGGCCACAGGCCAGCAGCGTGGCGCCGGCCGCACCCTGCAACATCCGGCCGACGATCACCCCGGTGGCGTTGTCGGACAGCGCGATCAGCACACAACAGACGATGAACAGGACCAGTGCGCCGACGAACGTGCGGCGCCGGCCGATGATGTCGCCGAGCACGCCGGAGGTGACGATCACCGCGGCGCCGACCAGTGAGTAGCCGGTGACGGCCCACTGCAGGGTGGCGGTGGACGCGCCGACGTCCTCACTGATCGCCGGCAGCAGGATGCTCACCGCCGAGGTGTTCGCGTTGACGATCAGCGTGGCGATGCAGGTGGCCGCGAGCACGCCGCTACCGGCGCGCACCGCCGCTTCGGCCTGGTCAGATGCCATGTGCGGGAGTGTTGCGCGCCGGTCAGCGAGCCGGCCTCACCCGGGTGGGGTGAGGCCGGCATGGTCATCTGGCCGGCCGCTGCCCGATCGTGTCGACGACCGCGTAGGTGATCGCTTCCTCGTAGCGCACCTGTCCGGCCCGGGAGCCGTCGCCCTCCTGCAGGTGCCGATACCGGTTCCCGATGATCCGCCCGTTGTCCGGGTCGACCAGGATCTCGCTCTTGATCACACCGGGGTCGACCTCGATGGCGAGGGCCACCGCCGGCCGGCCATCCCGCGTCGTGGTCGTGGACACCTCGAGCCACGGGAAATAGCCCATGGCAAGGATGATCGCGGCCCGCGGCTCGGCCGGCGGTAACCGGTTCATCCAGTTCAGCATGAGTTCGAAGGCCGCGCCCGGGTCGAAGCCCGGCGTCGTGAGCAGTTGATACAGGGCACGCGGGTCACGCGGGAGTTCGGTCAGCTCCTCCTCGGACAGGTTCTTCAGGGAGCGGTCGCGCAGTAGCCAGTCGAAGTCACCGCCGTCGGCCCGCCTGACGTTCGCTCCGGGGAAGGGCACGATCGCCGGACCGGACACGTCGGCGGCGTGGTTCTGCTGCCACTGGCCGGCCCGGTCCCGGGGGATCCACAGCTCGCGGAACATCTCGAGTCTGGAGCCCAATCGGTCCTGGATCCACTGGTGGGTCAGCACGTACAGGTACTGGCCGGGGGCCTGCGGCAGGTCGGTGGCGCCCTCGGCGAGCCAGTCCAGCGAGTGGTACGGCCGGTCGGTGACCGGGGGCAGCGGCGGGTACGTGCTGTTGGTCGGCGAGGGCCGCGGGGGTGGAACCATCGTCGTCTGCGGGGACGACGTCGACGACAGGTTCCGCGTGGCGTTGACCGTCAGCACCGCGCCGGTCGCCACCACGACGACCGCGGCGGTGACCGCCAGCCACGGCTCGACCCGGCGGCGCGCGTCCGGGGGGGCGCCAGCCGCCAGCCGCGCCCGGCCGGCGGCGAACGCGGCTTCCGCCATCTCCGGTGTGTCGGCGCGGAGCCGGCGTACCGCCCGGTCCACCTCGTCTTCCCAGTACTCAGTCATGGTTTCCCTCCTCGGAAGTCAGGCAGCCGCGCAGGGCGGTGCGGGCGCGGTGCAGGCGGGTCCGGACGGTGCCGACGCGTACGCCGAGGGCCTCGGCACCTCGGTCGGGGCCAGCCCGGCCCAGGCGACCAGCAGCAGTACGTCGCGTTCCGCCGCCCGCAGCCGGGCCAGCGCGGCGGACAGCCTGCGGGCCTGCGCTCCGGCGTCGACCCGGGCCGCGGCCACGGTGTCCGGCGGGTCGGCGCTGTGCCCGGCCGTTGTCCCGGGCAATGGCGCGCAGCCCGCGTAACTCGGCTCGGGCGTGGTGGCGCAGCAGGTTGGTCGCGATGCCGTAGAGCCAGGCCCGGGCGCTGGCCCGGTCCGGCCGGTAGCGCCTGCGCCGCTCCCAGGCCACCAGGAAGGTCTGGGCGACCAGGTCGTCGGCGGTGGACGGGTCCAGCCGCCGGGCCAGATACCGGTACAGGTCCCGGGCATGCGCGTCGTAGAGCCTGGCCAGGGCGTCCGCACCGTCGGGGCCGGAGAGATCCGGATGGTCGGGGCTGCCGGTGCCGTCGCCCGCGTTCACGCTCGCCATCGTCACACCGGTACTTGCCCGGTGACGGTGGAATCGTTCCGGCCGAGCTACTCCGCGCGGGTCCGGTGCTGGCGCAGCTCCCGGAACGGCACGATGATGAAGATCGCGATCACCAGGTAGCCGAACACGGCGACCACCGGAAGGAATATCCCGAGCACGATCATCACCAGGTAGCCGGCCAGGCCGGGGGTGAGTCGCTTGCTGAGCGTGCGGATGTCCTCGTCCGCGGCGTCCGGCCGGACCAGCCCCTCGTGCAGCGCGTACCGCCACATCACCCCGACCAGCACCGCGGCGAGCAACAGGTTGGCGCCGTAGATCACCGCGGCCACCCGCTCCGGCCCGGTGTGGCCGATGTAGGTGGCCAGCAGCCGGGTCGGGTACGGCAGAAACGCCACCACCATCAGCAACAGCAGGTTCAGCCGGATCAGCGTCGAGTTGGCCCGGTCGAGGTACTCGGTGATCACCGTGTGCGCGAACCAGACGGCCCCGATGGTGGCAAAGCTCACCACATGTGCCAGGTATGCCGGCCAGTTCCCGACCAGGAGCTCGAAGACCGCCTGCTCGTCGTCCGGGCTCGGCACCTCCAGTTCCAGCACCAGCAGGGTGATCGCGATGGCGAACACGCCGTCGCTGAACGCCTCCATCCGGACGGTGCGGAACTTCCCCGCCCGCCTGGACCCACCCTGCCCACCGGCCACGCCGAGATGCTGACCGGCCCGCGGTCCGCTGCCCTCACCCGCGCGGCGTGGTTTCCAGCCGCATACGGAGGAACGCGGCCACCTGTTCGTGGGCGTCCCGGGCGGCGGCGAGGGTGGCGGACATGGTGAAGAACCCGTGCGGCATGCCGGTGTAGCGGGTGGACTCGACCGCGACGCCGGCCGAGGAGAGCCGGTCGGCGTACTGCTCGCCCTCGTCTCGCAGCGGGTCGTACTCGGCGGTGAGCACCAGGGCCGGGGGCAGCCCGCTCAGGCTCTCGGCGCGCAGCGGGGACACCAGCGGGTCGAGCCCGTCGTCCGGATTGGACAGATAGTGCTTCCAGTACCAGGCCACGGATCTGCGGTTGAACAGGGCTGGATCGTCGTTGTCCCGCATGGACCCGGTGTCGCCGCGGTAGTCGGTGTTGGGATACACGAGCACCTGGGCGGCGAGCGCGGGTTCGCCGTGCTGGCGGGCCAGCAGGGTGACGGCGGCGGCGAGGTTGCCGCCGGCGCTGTCGCCGGCGACCGCCAGCCGGGCCGGGTCGGCGCCGACTTCTTCGGCGTGACCGGCGATCCAGCAGGCGGCCGCGTAGCAGTCGGACACCGCGGCCGGGAACCGGTGCTCCGGCGCCAGCCGGTAGCCGATCGTGATCACCTGGCAGGGCACCGCGTTGGCCAGGCTCCGGCAGACGCCGTCGGAGGTCTCGATGCTGCCGAGGGTCCAGCCGCCGCCGAAGAAGTAGAGCACCGTCGGCAGCGGGTCGGCGGTGGAGCGCGGACGGTAGATCCGGATCGGCAGGTCGCCGTCCGGACCGGGAAGGTGCCGGTCGGTCACCTCGTGCACCGGCTCTCCGGCGCCGCCGCCCGCCTTGATCGCGGCCAGGTCCGCGGCCCGCGCCTCTTCGATCGACAGCGTGTACAGCGGCGGGGTGCCGTCCTCGATCGTGCGGTCGCGCATCGCCTGCACCTGCGGGTCGAGCGGCATCGCACCTCTCCCCTTGTCAGCGAACGATCCCGGCGGGTGCCCGCCTGCGCACCCGCCGGGATCGCCCCCTCTCGTTACCCCAGCAGCCGCAACGGCACCGCGTCGGCCATCGCCTGGTTACCGGCGTCGTTCGGGTGGATGTGGTCACCGAAGTCGAACTCCGCGCGCAACTTGCTCGGCTGGGCAGGATCCCGCAGCACCGCGTCGAAGTCGATCAGCCCGTCGAACTCGCGGGTGCTGCGCAGGAAGGAGTTCACCGCGTTGCGGGTGGCCTCCTTCTCCGGGGTCCACTCGCCGGCCGGTGCGCCCGGGGTGACCGCGAAGCCTTCGAACGGGCCGAGCGTGGCCGGCACGAACCGCACCCCGCGCTGCTTCACCTGGGCGCCGACCTTCCGGATCGCGTCGATGATCGCGTCGGCGGAGTCGCCGGTCATCCAGATGTCGTTGATGCCGAGGTCGAACAGGACGGTCCGGACCCCGGTCTGCGGGAACACGTCCTCGTTGAGCCGGGCGCCGGCGTTGGTGCCGAGCTGAACGAAGCCGGGGAAGCCGCCCGCGCCGGGCTCGGGACCTTCGTGGTTGAGCCGGTTGCCGGACAGGCTCGCGTTGAGCACGCCGGGCGCGTCGCCGGCGCGGCGCTGCTGCACCAGCCGCTTGGCCAACAGGTCCGGCCACCGGTTGTTGGTGTTGAGCGTGCTGCCGTTGGCGTCGCCGAGCGAGTCACCGAGCACCACGACGGAGCCGGATGTCCTGTGCCGCAACACATCCACGCCGGACAGGACGTACCAGCAGCAGGTGCGGGTGGTGGTGAAGCCGGTACCGACCGCGGCCGTGCTGAGGTCGCCGGCACCGGCGAAGCTGCTCTGCTGGGAGGTCGCGTGCCAGCTGACCGGACCGCTCGGCACCGGGAAGTAGATGGTGATCACCAGGTCCGACAGGTCGCCGACGCGGAGGTCGACCGGATCGCTGAGCAGTTCCTGACCCTTGAGCATGGTGGTGGACAGCCGACCGTTGAAGGTCAGGTCGCGCAGTGTGGCCGAGTCGATGTCGTTCAGCTCTGGGGTGCTCGTGTTGGGCTTGGCCACGGTCGCGTGGCCGATGGTCACGGTGGCTTCGCCGAAGATGTTGGTCAGCCGGACCCGGACCTTGTCCCCGCCGACCGAGACGTGCACGATCATGCGCAGGCTCTGGTTGTTGAAGCCGTTGCGGGCGGATCCGGTCGCTTCCGGGCCGGTGACGGCGGCCGCCCAGCTGCCGACCCACTCTCGGGACCGGTTGAAGTCCGACCCGTCGGGGGCCGCCGCACTCCCGGTCGATACCACCGCGGGCAGCGTCACGGCGAGCAGCACGGCCGCGCCGACGGAACGCCATTTTCTCGGCGCCTTCATAGAAAAGGGACCTCCCATTAAAAAGGACCGGGGGTGAGCCGCCCCCGGTCTCAAGCTTGTGGGCGAACGCTAGTACGACCCCAACAGGCCGTCAATCATTCTCGGAAACTGACTCCAATCGGCGGAACCGGATACTCCGCAGCCGGCAACGCACCGCATTCCCCCGGTCGCGCAGGGCTATTCCATTTCCGATCAGAGGCCGAGCAACTCCGGCGCGGTCGCCACCATCCGATACCGTTCGGCGGGCCGGTCGACGAGCTTGCGCGTTTGCAAATCGAGCAGACCGCCGACGCTGTCCACCTCCGCCACCAGTTCGCCGTCGGTCCGCACCAGCCGCTGCGCAACGCGGAACGTCTTGCCGGTACCCCAGACGATTTCACAGGACACGTCAACGGTGTCGCCGTAGAACAGCTCGGTGTGGTACCGGATCACGGTCTCCAGGAAGACCGGGCCGACCCCGAGCTCGCCCAGCCTGGCCAGATCGGCTCCGGCCGCCCGCATCAGCTCCCACCGTGAATGCTCGGCGTATTGCAGGTATACGACACCGTTCACATGCCCGTTGCTGTCCAGCTCGTACGCCCGTACCGAAACCCTTTGTGAAAACCGCTCGACCATTACCGTCCGCCTCCAACTGGTCGCAAGCAGTGACCGGTAGTCACTGCACACATTACCGGTTAGAGTGGGGCGTGGATTCCGACTTACCCGGCGGCGCGAATTATGTTTTGCGCGCCTTGGAGCTGTTCGACCAATACGGCGATCGGGAAGCACTCGGCAGCGGCGACCACGTTTTCACGTTTACCGAACTGCGGGCCGCGGTGCTGGACCTCGCCGGCGCGCTGCGCGAGCACGGCGTGCGCGCGGGAATGCCGGTGGCGGTCGCGGCCATGCTGCCCGCCGAGGGCATCGCCCTGCAACTCGCCTTGCACCTGCTGGGTTGCCGGGTGGTCTGGGTGCTGCTCGGCGCCGGATCGAAGGAGCAGCAGGACTATCTGGACGTGACGGCGCCGGAGCTGTTCATCTACGACCCGCGTGACGAGGCGGAGCTCGGCCGCGAGCTGGCCGCCCACCTGGGACCCGTCCCGGTGCTGTGCCTGGGACCGGGGGGTCTCGGGCCGGACCTGCTCGCCGAGCGTCCACAGTGGACGAGTCGGCCGGATCCGACCGGGCTGGCCGGCCCGAATCCCGAGTCGGTGCACCAGACCAGCGGCACCACCGGGCGACCGAAGGCGTTGCTGCTCACCGACGACTGCTTCCAGCAGATGCTCGTGCTGGCCGAGAGCTGGACACCGGCGGGCAATCCGCGGCTGCGCCATCTCACGGTCACCCCGCTGTGGTGGTCGGCCGGAACCGTCATGGCGATGATCACTCTGGGCAGTGGCGGAACGCTGTTCCTCATGCACGACTGGGAGCCGGCCGAGTTCCTGCGGCTGGTCGAGCGGCACCGGATCAACTACATGTTCATGTCCCCGCCGATGTTCTACGAGCTGCTCGACCATCCCATGGCGGGCACGACCGACTTCAGCAGCATGACCATGCTCAACGTCGGAGCCGCGCCGGTCGCGCCGGAGCGGCTGCGGCAGTCGGCGAAGCTCTTCGGCCCGGTGGCACGGATCGCTTACGGGCTCAGTGAATGCCCGTACGTCGCCGCCTATCCGGCGGTCACCGACGACCCGGCACACCCGCACCGGCTCAGCTCGTGCGGCACCGCGTGGGGCGACGTGCGCATCGAGATCCGCGCCGAGGACGGCGCCGTGCTCGGTCCCGGCGAGGACGGCGAGGTGTGGGTGGCCAGCCGGCTGAACTTCGCCGGCTACGTCGGGCAGCCCGAGCTGACCGCGGAAACGTTGGTGGACGGCTGGTTGCGCACCAGGGACATCGGCCACCTTGACCAGGACGGATATCTGTACCTGGTCGGCCGGACGCAGGACTCGATCGTCACCGGGCGGGGTTCCCGGCTGGTCTTCGCCCGGCCGATCGAGGACATCCTCAGCACCCACCCGGGTGTGCGGGCCGCTGCGGTGATCGGCGTGCCCGATCCGGTGCTGGTCGAGGTGGTGCATGCCTACGTGGTGCCCGACGGGGACCGGACGCCCACGCTCGCGGAGCTGCGCCGGCTGGTGACCGACCAGTTGCCGGAGATCTGGGCGCCCCGCTCGGTCGACTTCGTGCCCAACCTGCCGCTGGTGGGGATCGGCAAGGTGGACAAGCGGTCGCTGCGCGAACGGTACGCGACCGAACACGCCGGTACGCCGGGATGAACCGGCGCGCCGGCCTCGTCGCATTGCTGGCGGCGGAGGTCATCTCGGCGCTGGGCAACTGGATCTCGGTCATCGTGCTGCCCTGGCTGGTGCTGGTGCGCACCGGCAGCCCGGTCCTGATGGGCCTGGTCGCGGTCGGGGTGCTGGTGCCGTACCTGGCGTCCGGCGTGCTGGCCGCGCCGCTCGCCGACCGGTTCGGCCTACGTCGCACGTCGATCGCGACGGACCTGGGCAGCGCGCTCGCGACGGCGGCCATCGCCGCGGTGCCGGAGATCGGCTACCTGCCGCTGCTGGTGCTGGCCGGGATGAGCGGTGCCCTGCGCGGGGTCGGGGACCGGGCCAAGCACGTGCTGCTGGCGCCGATGGCCCGGCAGGCCGGCATGCCGGTGATCCGGATGACGTCGTTGTACGAGACGCTGACCCGCGGCACGCAGATGGTCGGCGCGCCGGTGGGTGGGTTGCTGATCTACTGGCTGGGCACCAACCCGGCGATCTGGGTGGACGCGGCGACGTTCGTGGTGTGCGCGGCGCTGGTCGCGGTCTGGGTCCGGCCGGTGGAGCCGGCGACCGGGCCAACCCATGCGCCGGCCGCGCGGGAGCCGTACCTGACCGCGCTGCGCGGCGGGGTGAGCGCGCTGTGGCGGGACCGGGTGCTGTTCGCCATGATCGTGGCGATCTTCGTCGTCAACGTCGTCACCCAGGCCGGCACCACCGTGTTCGTGCCGCTGTGGGTGGCGGAGGTGCTGCGCTCCCCCGCCGCACTCGGGATCGTGCTGTCCGCGTTCGCCGCGGGTGCGGTGCTCGGCGGCGTGGTCTTCACCGTGCTGGCGCCGAAGATGCCGCCGTACCTGATGTTCGGCGTCGCGGTCATGGTCAGCGGCGGCCCACGGCTGCTGGTGTTGGGCGGGGACAACGTCGCACTGGTGCTCGCCGTCACGTTCGGTTCCGGGGTCGCGGTCGCCGCGGTGAACCCGATTCTCGGCGCGCTGCTCTACGAACGGGTCCCGCCGCGGTTGCAGACCCGGGTGTTCGGGTTGGTCGCCGCCGGCACCTACGGCGGCCTTCCGGCCGGCGCCGCGCTGGCCGGGATCGCGGTGGCCGCCTTCGGTTTCCACACCGCGACACTGCTCGGCGGCGTGCTCGCCATCGCGGTCTCGGCGCTCACCCTGCGCATGCTCCAGCAGGCCGTGCGAACCGATCGAAACCGGCCGTATGACGACATTCCTGCCGTGGTACGGCAGCGGGACCGGTCGTAACGTCGGATCCTTGCCAGGAGGTACGGATACCAGATCCAGTTCTGACGGAGTTAGGCCGAACGGTGCTTGGCGGCAGCCGCCCGGAAAGAAACTATTGCGCCCATGGAGCAGGGCGAGCGACCGTACTATGTGTTACGCACACTTGACCGGTTTACCGAATATGGTGACCGGGAGGCGATCGTCGGGGTCGGCTGGGATTGCCGCCTGACCTATGCGCAGTGCCGGTCCATGGTGCTGGATATGGCCGCGACAATACGGGACGCGGGGATACGTCCGGGCACGACGGTGGCCGTCATGCTGGCCCATCCGCCGGAGGGACCGTTGCTTCAGCTTGCCTTGCACCTCATGGGATGTCGCACCGCATGGGTGGCGGCCGGCACGCCATACCGGGAGGTCGAGGAGTATCTCGCCCAGGTCGAGCCGGAATGGTTTCTCTACGATACCCGAACGCACGGAAAGAAGGGCCGTGAGTTCGCCGAACGGCTCGGCCTTCCGGTGTTGTGCCTTGGGCCGGACGGATTAGGGCCGGACCTCCTTTCGGCACCGGCCGCCGGCGTCACTCCATTCGACCTCGACGCGGCGACCGGCGCGCCGGAAACCATTTTCCAAACCAGCGGTACGACGGGAATGCCCAAACCGGTCCACCACCGGGCGAGCCTCAACGAGCAGATGGCCACACTGGCCGACGAGTGGCTGGCCGCCGGTGGCCCCCCGCTGCGACACCTCACGCTCAGTCCGTTGTGGTTCGTCGCCGGGCAGACCTCGTCGCTGATGAACCTGGTCATGGGCGGCGTGCTGTACATCATGTACCGGTTCGAACCGGGCGAGTTCCTTGCCACGATTGAGAAGTACCGGGCCAACTCGACGTTCATCTCCCCGCTGATGTTCTACGAGCTGCTCGACCACCCGGACGTGGCGACGACCGACTGCGGCAGCCTCGAGCTGCTCAGCGTCGGCGGCGCGGCGGCGAGTCCGGCCCGGCTGCGCGAAGGAGTCGAGCGGTTCGGCCCGGTCATCCGGATCACCTACGGGCAGAGCGAGACCCCGTTCATCTCCGCATTCCCGAACATCGCCGAGGATCCCGCGCGGCCGAACCGGATCCGCTCGTGCGGCCAGCCCTACGGCGACGTGCGGGTGGAGCTCCGCGACGACGACGGCAACCCGGTGCCCACCGGCGCGGTCGGTGAGATCTGGGTGGCCAGCAAGCTGAACTTCGAAGGCTACTGGGGAAGACCGGACCTGACCGCGGAGATCCTGGTGGACGGATGGGTACGGACCAAGGATCTCGCATACGCGGACGAGGAGGGTTACCTGCACATCGTCGGCCGCACCCAGGACATGATCATTACCGGGATCGGTTGCGACCACATCTTCCCGCGGCCGATCGAGGAGGCCCTGGCCACCCATCCGGAGGTGCGCGCCGCGGCCGTGATCGGGGTGCCGGATCCGGAACTGGGCGAGGCCGCGCACGCCTACGTGGTCCGCACCGATGACGCCACCGTGACCGCGGACGAACTGTCCGAACTGGTCCGGTCGAGGCTGACCAGACTGTGGGCGCCGCGCACCATCGAGTTCGTCGAAGACCTGCCGCGGACCGGCAGCGGCAAGGCGAACACCAAGGAGCTCAAGGCGAAGTGGGCGGCCGAGCACGTGGCCGTCCCGGCGGGCGCGGCGGGTTGACCGGACTGACCGGCCGTGCCGGGCTCGTTGCCCTGATCACGGCGAGCGCCACCTCGGCACTGGGCAGCCGGGTCTCCATGGTCGCGATTCCCTGGCTGGTGCTGACCACCACCGGCGACCCGACCCAGATGGGCCTGGTGATCGCCGCGCAGATGATCCCCTACCTGCTCTCCGGTGTGTTCGGCACGCCGGTCGCCGAACGGCTCGGCATCCGGCTCAGCGCGATCACCGCCGACGTGGTCAGCTGCGTCACCACCGCGGTGATCGCGGCCGCGGCGGATGCCGGGCTGCCGGTGATCCTTGCCATGGTGGCGATCTCCGGCGCGGTCCGGGGCGCGGGCGACCGCACCAAGAACGTCATGCTGCGGCCGATGGCGGAGGCCGCCGGCATGAAGATGTCCCGGATGACCGCGGTACACGACGGGTTGGGCAACGGGGCCACGCTGGTCGGTGCTCCGCTCGGCGGCCTGCTGGTGTTCTGGCTCGGTGCGCAGGGCGCGATCTGGGTGGACGCGGCGAGCTATGCGGTGTGCGTGCTCATCATGCTGACCCTGGTCCGCCCGCCGGCACATCTGATGCCGGCCAGAAAACCCCGGCCGGAGCCGTACCTCACGGCGCTGCGCGCCGGCGCCGTGCACCTGTCCCGGGACCGGCTGCTGTTCGGCATGTTGGCGATGACCTTCTTCGCCAACGCGGTCAACCAGGCGCACACCGCGCTGTTCGTTCCGCTGTGGGTTTCCGAGGTACTGCACTCCCCCGCCGCGCTCGGCACCGTGCTCGGGGCGTTCGCCGCCGGCGCGGTCACCGGCAACCTGGTGTTCATCGGCCTGGCCCCGAAACTGCCGGCATTCCTCACCTTCACCATCTGCCTGGCGATCAGCGGCGCGCCGCGGCTGATCGTGCTGGGGGTGAGCGACAGTCTCGGTCTGGTGCTGTCCGTGACGTTCCTGTGCGGGTTCGCCGTGGCCGCGGTGAACCCGATCCTCGGTGTGCTGCTGTACGAGCGGGTGCCGGTGGACATGCAGACCCGGGTCTTCGGTCTGGTCGCGACCGTCTCGTTCTCCGGTTATCCCGTCGGCGGATTGCTCGGCGGGTGGGCGGTCACCGGCTTCGGCCTCACCGCCGCGCTGCTGCTCGGTGCCGGCGTGTACCTGGTCGCGACGCTGGTTCCGTTGCTGCGCCACCGAACCGCGAAGCCGGCACCGGTCGGGCCGGCGGAACCGTAGTCCCGCCGGCCCGCCGTCTGCGGAGAACCGTCAGTTCTCCAGCTCTTCCGAGCCGCTGCCAACGCCACGCTCGAGCGAGCCCGCGCCTACTCCACGCATGTCATTCCTCCAATATGGTTGAGTTCTGCCCTGCCTTGGTTCGGGATTGGCTATTCCCGCTCCGAACCGTCGCCCACGCCGCGCATCCAGTCACCTCCCTCCTGATCCGACGGAGATGCCGAGCGGCCGAGAAAGCCCAGCATCCGCTCGGCGACCGGGGCGTCATTCCGCACCGGAACCGGGTGGCCGAACGGCGCACCCGGACCCCAGATCGCGGGCGAGCCCTTCGGCCAGCCCGCGCCGATCTTCAGTACCGCGTCGCACAGCTCCGGCTCGAGGTCCGGCTCGACGCCGATCGCCCTGGCCACGTCCCAGCCGTGTACGAGGTAGTCGATGAAATGCATGCCGATCGCCGTATTGGCCGGGAAGGTGCCGAACCCGTACACCGCAAGGGACCGGTCCAACACACCGTCCGCGGCGAACGCTGCCTCGACCCGCTGCGCCGACTCCTGGTAAGCGGCGACCGGGTCACCGTCCAGCCCGTCGCCCCGCCACACGGCCTCCTCGGCCGGGTGACCCGCCGCCGCGCGGGCGAAACCGTTGTTGTTTCCGGCCATGTGCACCAGCAGGGCGCGCAGGTCCCACTCGGCGCAGGGCGTCGGCGCGGCCAGCCGTACGGCGTCCACCTGCGCCACGATCCGGCCGGTACCGGCCAACGCCCGGCGATCGAGGGCCCGGATGTCCACGGCCTCAGACCGTGGCCCGGTCGCGCACCCCGGTCGGCACGGCCCCGTCCAGCGCCGTCTCGACGGCGACCGCCTCGACCCCGCGAACCAGAGTCTCCATGTCCGCAAGGGAGAAGTACCGGGAGTCGGCCGACACCAGGAACTCGATCACACCGGGCAGTTCGTCGACGTTGAAGTAGAGCTTGCGACGCGGCGGATGGATCTCGCCCGTGAAGCTCACCGTGGACCGGGACAGCGCCGCCGTGATCTCCGCGACCGTGGGTGGTTCGCCGGCACCGCCGCGGTCCTGCTGGCGCCGGTCGTTGTAGAAGCAGGACAGGTCGATCTCCTCGCCCCGCCGCCGTTCCACCCGCTCGATCACCTCGTCCTGCTGGTACGGGTTGTAGTAGGCGTTCTTGTAGGCATTCAGCGCGCTTTGCGTCGCCCGGTTCACCGCCTCGTCCAGACTGATGTCCGCGACGTCGATCAGGTATGGGGTGAGCAGGATCTGCGGGCTGACCGCCGCGGCCAGCCCGGGGCGGAACCTGTTGCTCACCAACAGCATCGCCAGCACCGGGTTGACCCCGGTGAACCGAGCCAGCCCGACGGCGAAGCTGGCCAGCAGCACCGGCGAGGTGTTGATCCCGGTCCGCGCCGCGACCGAGCGGATCGCGAGCAGCGCCGCGGGCGAGTGGAAGGTGATCTGGTTGATGGTCCGGTCCCCGGGGTAGCGCGGATCGCCGAACCGGCTGGCGGACACGGTGTTCAACACCCGTTCCAGATAGGCCAGCGATGCGGTGTTGTGCCGCTGGCCGGCCGGTGATGCCTGCTTTCTGGCCTGCTCCAACGGTTGCGTCGCCCGGACCGGACCGGCGGCGGCGCCGGTGTCCGGGTCCCTTGCGGCCAGGTCGGCCCACAGCGCGCTCAGCCCGTAGGCGTCGATCGCGGTGTGCAGGATGACAAGCACCTGGTGGGTGAGCACGCCACCGGATCGGATCACGGCCATCCGCACCGGCCATTCGGTCTCGAACGCGAAGTCCACCTTCTGGTACCGCTCGGAGACCTGCTCGGCCACCTCGGCGGGGTCCGCGTCGCCGGCGTCGACGACCTCCAGCGGGATCTCGCCCGAGGTCGCGCAACGCTGCCGGGGCACCGGACCCGCGTCGAACACCAGCCGGGTGCGCAACGACTGGTGCCGGCCAACCATGAAGCGCAACTCGGCGGCAACGCGGTCCACCGAGGTGCCGGGCGGCAGTTCGGTGACGTACGGCACGGTCTTGGACTGGCCGGACTGCTCGATCGACTGCCAGAGGGTCATCTGGCTCCAGGTCAACTCCTCGACACCGGACCCGTCGCCCTCGAAAGGAACCATTATTCGATCAACAACAGCGTCAATGTCGCCCATTCCGGGGCCTGACCTTCCTCATGAAACGGAAGTTCGGGGGCGGGCAAAAGCCCGCCCCCGAACTTGGACACGGACGGTTAGCACAGTGACCGTCCGCAATGGTCGCCAAATCAGTCCTTGACCGCCATGAACCGTACACCTCCTCCCGGGATCGGCCGCCTGGCAGAGAGATCTCCGTGCCATGCGTGCGACTAGTAAACCTGGAGAGCCACCTTTTTGGAATATCGTTGACGCGCCGTGCCGGCGTGGCTACGGTTCCACTCGCGAGGATTTCCCGGAATACGCCAAACGGCTCAGCACGTCCGCCCTTTCGGGCAGACAATTCACAATTCGGACTCGGCTCGGTGGTTGATCGATGGACATAGGCAGGTTCGGAGTTCCCAAGCAGAGCCGGCTGCTCATCCTGATCTCGCTCATCGACTCGACCGGGACCGGACTGTTCCTGGCCGGGTCCGCGGTCTTCTTCACCCGCAGCATCGGACTGAGCCCGGAAGAGGTCGGCATCGGACTGACCGCCGGCGGGCTGGTCGCCCTGCTCAGCCTGACGCCACTCGGCATGCTCGCCGACCGGATCGGCCCGCTGCCCGCCTCGGTGCTGCTGCACCTGTGGCGCGCGGTGGGCTTCGTCGGATACGCGTTCGTGTACGACTTCCCGTCGTTCCTGATCGTCTGCTGCTTCGTCACGCCGCCCGCGCGCGCGATCGAGCCGATCGGCCAGATGTTCGTGGACCGGCACGTCGGCTCCGAACTCCGGATGCGGGTCCTGTCGGCGATCCGGGTCACCTACAACCTGGGGTTCACCCTCGGCGCGCTGCTGGCCACCGTGGTGCTGGTGCTGGACACCCGGCCGGCGTTCCTGGCCATCGTGCTCGGCGACGCGCTCACCTTCCTGCTCGCCGGCGTGCTGTTGCTGCGGGTTCCCCTGCTGGCCGGGGGATCGGTCGCGCGGCGGGCGGTATCCGGCTGGCCGCGGTCGCTTCGCCAGGGCAGGTTCCTGTTCTTCGCCGGACTCAACGGTTTCCTGATGCTGCACATCCCACTGGTCAGCGTCGGCATTCCACTGTGGACCACGCTGCACACCGAGGCGCCCCGGATCCTCGTCGGACCGCTGATCGCGGTGAACACCGTGCTGGTGCTGCTGCTGCAGATGCGGCTCAGCCGCGGGACGGACACCGTGGCCGACGGGATCCGGGTGCTGCGCCGGGCCGCGGTGTGCCTGGCCGGCTGTTGCGTGGTGGTCGCGTTCGCCGGACAGTTCGGCGCGTTCTGGGCCTCGGCGCTGCTGGTCGCCGGCATGGTCCTGCTGACCTTCGGAGAGATCCTCCAGGTGACCGGGGGCTGGAGCCTGTCCTACGAGCTCGCGCCGCGGGAGCGGCAGGGCGAGTACCTGTCCGTGTTCAACCTCGGCGTCGCGGCCATGTACCTGATCGGACCGACGCTGATCACGGTGGGAATCATCCAGCGCGGCATCGGCGGCTGGCTGGCCCTCGCCGCGTTCTTCGCCGGAATCGGCCTGCTGGTGCGGCCGGCGGTGGTCGCGGCCAAACGCCAGATCGACTCCCTGCCGAAGGACCAAACCGCCGACCTCACTCACCCCTGACTCCCACACCGCCCGCCGGTCAGTTCTCATGGCCGCTCACCGCCCCCGTGCACAGGTAGCCCAGCCCGGGGTCGTAGTCGGCGAGCAGCACCCGCCGGCCCCGGCCCTGCCAGCCGGCAAGCTCCCACCACACCCCGGTGCAGGGCTGACCGGCGGGCGGGGTCACCACACCGTCCATGGTGGACATCGGCGGTAGCCCGGCACCGGCGATCAGCGGCGGCTCCGGCGATTCACCGGACAACTCGGCCACGTCGGCGGCGAGCAGCTCCGCGACCCGGTCCGGCGGCACCTCGGTGTGTTGCCGGACGGTCACCGCGCCCGCGTCCGGCGACTCCTCCAGCAGCAACGCGACCGCCGCGTGCCGCTCCGGAACCGGGGCCGGTGCGGCCAGTTCGTAGTGCAGCCCGGCCTGCTCCACGACGATGAGCAGCGCCCGCCGGCAGGCACCGGTCGCGGCGTAGGACTCGATCAGCCGCAGCGCGGTGAACGGCCCGGCCACACCCTGGTCGCACACGGCGAACGCCAGCGGATCGCCGGGACAGCGGCTGCCGAGGTAGGTCGCGGTGTTGCGGCCGAACCGCACGTCGTGCATGGCGTGCACCAGCACCAGCAGATCGACCGGGGAGTCCGGCCCGGTGAGCGCCTCGATCAGCGGCTCGGCCATGTCGCCGTAGGAGTGACCGGCGCCGGCGGCGATGACGTCCTCGCGCAACGCCAGACCGTACGGCGCGACCATGTCCGCCAGGTAGCCGGGCAACCCGGGATCGGTAGCCAGCTCGGAGTTCCCGTCGAACCACCGGCACTCGGCCCGGCCGACCCGCAGCCGGACCGGCGCCGTCCGGTCATCCGGTGGTCCGGTCAGGAACATCAGCTCACTCCCCAACCAGTGCGTGCCCGGCGATGAAGTCGGCCAGGCTGCCGATCGACTCCAGGTGCTTGCGCTCGATCTCCTCGACGTCCACCTGGATGTCGAGCTCCTCCTCGAGCGCGAGCAACAACTCCAGCGTCTTCGACGAGCTCATGCCCAGCTCGTCGAACAGCCGGGTGTCCTCCGCAAGGACTTCCGGCGTCCGGTCGAGAATGTTGGGCAATACCTTGCCAATGCTGTCCACCACCCGCTGTCGCAGCTCCATCACATCCGGCCCTCCCTTGTCAGTGCTCGAAAACCATCGCCGAGAACGTGGCCCCGTACCCGGCGGCCGCCACGAGGTAGTGGTCGCCGGGACGGAGTAGTCCCTTGTCCATGGCGGTGCGGTAGTTGATGAACGCGTCGGCGGCGAAGGTGTGCCCCACCCGCGGCACGTTGTGCGACATCACCCGGCCGAACGGGTAGCCGAGCATCCGGCTCACCCGCTGCCAGGACATGACGTTCACGTTGTGCGGCAGGATCAGCGCGATGTCGTCGAGCCGCAGCCCGGCCCGGTCCACCGCCGCCCGGATCACCTCGGCGAGCAGCTCGCGGTACTCGGCGGCGAACCGCTCGGCGAAGCCGGTGTTGCCCGGCAGCCACTGATCCAGGTAGCCGCGCTGGTCGCTGGCATACGACCGCACCCGGTTCCGCCCGCCGCCGGCCGACACCAGGCAGGCCCCGGAACCCTCGCCGAACACCCGGGCCTCCGGCGGCAGCCGCAGGTCCTGGGTGAACACCGTCTCCCCGGCCACGATCAGCGCGAGCGCGTCGGGATCGCCACCGGTGCACAGCAACCGGCCGGCCAGGTCGATCGCGAGCAGGTTCGTGGCGCAGGCGTGGTGGGTCACGGTGAACGCCGTGGCGTGCCGCAGACCCAGCCGCCGGCACAGGTCGTGCAACGGGTTGAGCGGATACGGCGTGGTGACCGGGACCCCGCGCGCGTAGAGGACGTAGCGGACCAGCTGCTCCCGGCCGCGCAGCTCCGCCAGCGCGGCCACCGCGGCGGCCAGCAGATCGAACGGCGTGGTACCGGGACCGCCGCGACACACCTCGGACAAACCGTGGAACCGGTGCAGCACCTGGACCTGGGACGGGGTCAGGTTCAGCTGACCGGCCAGGTCCTCGATCGGGATCCGGTGGTCGGGCAGGTAGGCCGCGACGGCGTCGAGTGCGGTCATGTCACCCGCACCGGAAGGCTGTCGTAACCGCGCAGCATCAGCTTGTCCCGCGCACCGGGCGGTCCGGCGAGCACGAGCCCGGGGAACCGGCGCAGCAGCATCGGCAACGCGAGCTGGCCCTCGTGCCGGCTCAGCGCGGCGCCGAGACAGTAGTGCAGGCCGCTGCCGAACGAGGCGTGCTGATTGTCCACTCTGGACGGATCGAAGCGGTCCGGGTCGGCGAACCGCGCCGGGTCGCGGTTGGCCGCGCCGTAGAGCACCAGGACGCGGGTGCCGGCGGCGACCGGAACCCCGGCCAGCTCGGTGTCCCGGCCGGCCCACCGGATGCTGAACTGCACCGGCGCCTCGTACCGCAGGATCTCCTCGACACAGGCGGGAACCCGGTCCGGCTCGGCCAGCAACCCGCGGCGCACGGCCGGCCGCTCCAGCAGCAGGGTGAGCCCGTTGCCGATCATGTGGGTGGTGGTCACGAAACCGGCGTTGAACATCGTGATCAGGTTGGCCAGCAGTTCGGCGTCGGGCAGCTCGGCGCCCTCGGCCTGGGCCTGGACCAGCGCGCTGACCAGATCGTCCCGCGGCCGGGCCCGGCGACTGGCCACCAGATCGGCGAAGTAGCCGGTCAGCTCCTCGGCCGCGATGTCGGCCGCGCGCAGCCCGTGCCATGCCCCGGTGCCCAGATCCAGGATCGCGCCGAAGGCACGCACCCGGGGCGGAAACCAGGCCCGGTCCTCCTCCGGCACCCCGAGCAGTTCGCCGATCACGTTGCTGGGCAACGGAAGCGCGAACTCGGCCAGGAAGTCCACCGGCGCGCCACCGGCGCCGAGGTCGGCCAGCCGGTCAAGCAGCGCCTCGATGGTCCGCACGATCACCGGCTCAAGCGCGGCGATCCGGCGCGGCGTGAACACCTGCCCGAACAGCCGGCGCACCCGCTGATGGTCCGGTCCGTCGGTGAAGAACACCGACCGGGTCAGCGTGCGCAGCGCCGGGTGTTCCGACCAGGGCACTCCCCTGCGGTCCGGGTATTCGGTGTCCATCACCCGGAACGCGCTGTCCCGCATGACCTTGTGCACCGCGTCGTAGCCGTGCACGACGAGGTCGAACCGCTCGTGCGCGGGCAGCCGGCAGACCGGCCCGGCGCGGTGCAGTGCCGCGTAGAACGGATACGGGTCCCGCCGGCCCTGCTTGGAAAGCAGGTCTTTCAGCGAGGTAGCGACCAGGGTGTCCATCAGTCCTTGAGCACCCCCTGGATCGCGGTCAGCAGCTGGGCCCGGCCGGGCTGCACCGCCCGGTCCAGCTCGAGCGCGAACGGCAGCACGGCACCGTCCGGCCGGGTCACCCGGGCCGGCGGCGCGGCCAGCCCGAACCGTTCGGCGGCCGTGGCAAGGACCTCCGCGGCGACTCCGCACGACCGGTTCCCGTCGTCGATCACCACCAGCCGGCCGGTCTTGGCCACCGACGCGGCCAGCCCGTCCCAGTCGAACGGGTACACCGTGCGCGGGTCGAACACCTCGACCGACGCCTCGGCCGCCAGTTCCTCGGCGATGGCGAGCGCGTCGTGCACCAGGTGTCCGATCGCGACCACGGTGACGTCGGCACCGGCCCGGTGCACCCGACCGATGCCGAGCGGAACCGGTGCCAGGGTGGCGAAGTCCACGTCCTCGCGGACGCCGAGCGCACCGGCCGGAGCGAACACCGCGACCGGATCGTCGTCCCGGATCGCCGAGACCAGCAGGCCGTATGCGTCGGTCGGGGTGGCCGGCACCACGGTCTTCACGCCGACATGGGCGAACAGCCCGTACGGATGGTCGGAGTGCTGGCCGGCCCACCCGGTGCGGGAACCCGATCCGGGCACCAGATAGGTCACCGGCACCCGGCACTGCCCACCGGTCATCAGCGAGAACTTGTGCGCCTGGTTGGCGATCTGCTCGAACACCAGGAACATCAGCGACGGAATCTGGAACTCGATCACCGGTCGCAGACCGGCGAGCGCGGCGCCGGTGGCGAAGCTGGTGAACGCCTGCTCGGACAGCGGCGTGTCCAGCACCCGGTCCGGCCCGAACCGGTGCAGCAGACCGGCGGTCACGTTGGACACGGCGACCCGCACATCCTCGCCGAGCACGAACACCGCCGGGTCACTGGCCAACTCGTCACCGAGCGCCCGGTTCAGCGCCTTCTGGTAGGACAGCCACGGCATCACCAACCACCACCCGAACGCGCGCGCATCCCGGTGGCGTACAGGTGATCCAGCGCGCCGGCCGGATCGGGGTGCGGGCTGGCCAGTGCGAAGGCGACCGCGTCGTCGAGCAGCGCCTCGATCTCCGTGTCGATCCGGTCCCGCTCGCCCGGATCGAGCCGGGCGGCGGCCAGCTCGACCGGGTCCCGGGACCGGCCGAGCGTGACCTCCTCCTCATCCCGGTAGCGCACCCTGGCCGTGTGCTCCCACGTGTGGTGCGCGTCGAACCGGTAGGTCAGGCATTCGATCAGGGTGGGACCGGACCCGGACCGGGCCCGGTCCACCGCGGTGCGGGCGGCGTCGAGCACCGCGTGCGCGTCCATCCCGTCCACGGTCACGGCCGGCATCCCGAACGCCGCGCCCCGCCCGGTGATCGTGCCGGCCATCCCGTCGGACAGCCGCAGGGTGGTCGCGTAACCGTTGTTCTCGCACACGAACAGCACCGGAACCCGCCACAGCGCGGCCAGGTTCATCGACTCCAGCAGCACCCCCTGGCTGACCGCGCCGTCGCCGAAGAAGCTGACCGCCACCGTGTCCCGGCCGGACCGCCGGGCCGCCCACGCCGCGCCGACCGTGATCGGTCCGTTCGCCCCGACGATCGCGTTCGCCCCGTAGATCCCCAGCCCGAAGTCCGCCGCGTGCATCGACCCGCCCCGGCCGCGGTTGAGCCCGGTGGACCGGCCGGCCAACTCGGCGAGCATCCTGGCCGGGTCGGCGCCCTTGGCCAGCACGTGCCCGTGCCCGCGGTGCGTGCTGGTGATCACGTCGTCGGGCGCGAGCGCGGCGCACACCCCGGCCGCGACGGCTTCCTGACCGGTGTAGGGATGGATGCCCCCGACGATCTCACCGGCGGCGACCAGCTCAACCGCACGCTGCTCGAACCGGCGGATCAGCCGGACGGTCCGGTACAGACCGGCTTCGACACCGGGCGGCTCGTCGGGTAGCACGGTCATGCCGGCACCGCCTCGATCACGCTCTCCGCCGAGTCCGTTGTGGACGGTCGAACGATCACCACGTCGAACCCGGCGCCGGTCAGCAGCTCCCGGTACTCGGCCTGGGTGCGGTCGTGGCCCTCGAGCATGCCGAGCATGAGCAGGTCGACCATGGCCGAGGCCGCCGATCCGCCGTTGTCCGACAGGAACTTCTCGAACACCAGCAACCGGGCACCCGGATCCATCGCGGCCCGCACCCGGCGCAGGATCACCGTGGCGTGTTCGTCGGCCCAGTTGTGCAGCACCCGGGACAGCACGTAGGCATCGCCGCCGTGGGGGACCTGGTCGAAGAAACTGCCTTCGACCAGGTCCACCCGGTCCGCGACGCCCGACTCGCAGAGTCGGGCCCGCGCCGCGCGGACCGCGTCGGCGAGCTCGAGCAGCACCCCGCGCATCCCCGGATGCGACCGGAGCGCCTCGGCCAGCAGGCCACCCGAGCCGCCGCCCACGTCGACCAGCGTCGTCACGCCGGTCAGGTCGCACCCGGCCAGCGTGGCCGGCACCCGCTCGCTGCCCATGGCGCCGGCGAACACCCCGGCGGCGTCGGGATGCTCGGCCAGGTAGGCGTAGAAGGGCCGGCCGTGCACCTGGTCGAAGGCCGGCTCACCGGTGCGGACCGTGTGCATGATCTCGCCGAACGAGCGGTGCACCTCCTCGCCGTGCATGACCGCGGTCTGCCGCAGCGATCCGGCGACCGCCGTGCACAGCGGCTCGCCTACCGGGGTCAGCTCGTAGGTGTCCGACTCCATCCGCCGGAACAGGCCGAGCGAAGCCATTCCGCGCAGCAGCCGGCGCAGCACCCTCGGGTTCGCACCGCAGTCGGTCGCCAGTTCGGCCACGGTGCGTGGCCCGTCGGCGAGCAGGTCCGCGACACCGAGCTTGGCCAGCGCGTAACAGCACTGGGCCGGTACCCCACCGGACAGGATGCCCAGCAGCTTGCGGCGCGCGAACCCGTCGACGGTCACGATGTCTTGATCGCCTCGAGGATGGCGTCCCACAGCCGCGTTCGCGCTGCCAATGCGGTGTTCACGGTGTCCGCGCAGGACTGCCACTTCTCCTCGTCCTCCCCGCACAGGTCGGCGAGCATCTGCATGGCCATGGGGGTGTGCTGCTCGCCGTCCACCTCGATGTGCCGTTCCAGGTAGTCGACGAAGGTGCCGAGCCGCCTGCTGCGCTCGTTGACGGCGACCACCTGGGTGAACATGTCCGGAATCAGGTCCTCGCGGCCGAAGGCGAACGCGGCGGCCTGGCAGTGCACCGGAAGCGTCTCGATGATGTGCCAGGTGGTGCCCGCGAACTCGACGGACGGCTTGGGTACCCCGGCCCGGTCCAGCGCGTCCCGGACACCGAGACCGCCGCGCAGCAGGTCGACCAGCTTGTCCACCGCCGCCGTGTTCGCGCCGGCCTCCCGCATCCCGTCGACGTACAGCTCGAAGTGGCTGATGAAACCGTTGCCGAGCTCGTCGCTCTCCTCGACCATGACGATGTCGTTGATCAGCCGGCGGCTGCCGGTCGGCCCGGTCGGGATCCACGGCACCGTGACGCAGGTCAGGTTGCGCTGCAACGACTTGAGCAGCGACATGAAGTCCCACACGGCGAACACGTGGTGCTCCATGAACGTCACGATCGCGTCGTGGTTGTCCAGGTTGGCGTAGAGCGGGTGGGTGACGACGCGCTCGCGCGCCGGGGTGACGGCTCGCTCGAGCCGTTCGATACCTGGATGCGTCTTCCCCCAGTCGTAGCGGGACATCGGCGTTGGTTCTCCTTGTCGTCGTCGGTGGTGGGTCAGAAACGCCAGAGGGTCGGGCAGAACGCCGGGTCGGCGTAGTCGGGGTGCCCGTCCGCCGTGCGGCGGACCAGCGAGTCGTGGTTGTAGATCGCCAGGTTGCCGTCGGAGAGCGGGAACTCCCGGTAGGCGTTGGCGCCGTCCTGCAGGTGCAACGAGATCGCCCGGCGGGGCCGGTCGGCCAGGTTGGCGCCGCTGCCGTGGTAGATCCGACAGTGGTGGAAGCTCATGTGTCCCTTCGGGATGATCATGGGGATCTTGCTGATCCCGGCGCCGTTGTGCGCCGCGTTCGCCACGAGCATCTCCTCCAGCTGCCAGGGATCCCGCGCGGCGAAGTGCTGGTTGGTGCTGTCCTCGAAGCCGACCTCGTCCCACCGGTGGCTGCCGTCCACCATCGTGATCGTGCCCAGCTCCTCGTGGCAGTCGTGGAACGGGATGAACGCGGTCAGCATCCGTTCCGATGTGGACGATGCCCAGTAGTGCTTGTCGAAGTGCCACGGCACGATGTTCGACGGCTCGCGGGCGATCGGCGGCTTGTAGATCAGCGTGGTCTGGAACACCCGGATCTCGGCCACCCCGGCCAGCCGCGCGGCCACCGCGCCGATCAGCGGCTTGAGCAGGGCGGCCGCGATCGCGTCGCTCTCGTAGTGCACGTAGTCGTTGTGCCGCTGGATGTTGCCGTGTTCCGGCTCCCAGTACGCCAGCCGGGGCGGCCGGACCGGCAGCCGGCGGTCCCGTTCCCCGGCGTAGTACCGCTCGGTCGCCGATAACAGGCCGTCGATCTCGTCGTCGGAGAACAGTTTCTTCGACAGGTACCAGCCGTGTTCCTGGTAGAACGCGACTTCCTCGTCGGACGGCAGCAGCGCGAGCTCCTGCTCGGTCAGCGTGAACTCCTGGGTTGCGGTCACGGTCGCTCCTTCTCACTCACTCGCCGGAAAGCTCGCGCTGCTTGGCCGCGTACAGCGCCTTGATGTTGCCGCTGCCGAAGGTGAGCGCCCCGCGCCGCTCGATGATCTCCAGGAACAGCGTGCGACGGACGTGCATGGACTCGGTGAAGATCTGCAACAGCTGACCCCAGTGGTCCCGGTCGACCAGCACACCGAGCCGGCGCAGTTCGTCGAGCGGCGCGTCCAGGTGCCCGACCCGGTCCTCCAGCGTGTCGTAGTAGGTCGACGGCGTGCCGAGGAAACGCACCCCGTGGTCGGCCAGCGTGCTCACCGCGGTGACGATGTCGTCGGTGCCGAAGGCGACGTGCTGCACACCGGCACCGGCGTGCCAGGTCAGGAAGTCGTCGATCTGGCCCGGCCGGCGCCCCGGGTCCGGCTCGATCAGCGTGAACGTGACGTGCTGCGACGGACTCTGCACCACCTTCGAGTCCATGCCCTGACCGCCGACCTCGATGTACTCCTCGAAGATCTGCCGGAAGCCGAACACGTCCTCGTAGTACTTCGCGGTCGGCGCCAGCCCGCCGGCCGGCACACAGATCGCGCAGTGGTCGATCGTGCGCAGCAGCTTGGTGTCGCTGTGCGGGTCGTCCTCGGTCACCTCGATCGCGCCGGGCAGGAACTCCCGGGCCGGGCCGTGCCGCTCCACCAGGCGGTGCGCCACGTCGGAGAAACCGGACACCGCCGCGACGGTGACCTCGGCGTCGTCCCGGACGTGCCGGGACGGCGCGGAGATCGCCGACGCCCCGTTGCCGACCAACTCGCGGTAGGCGGCCTGCGCGTCGTCCACCCCGAGTGCGACGATCGCCACGCCGTCGCCGTGCCGGCGCACGTACTCGGTGGCCGGGTGGTCGGCGACCAGCCCGGAGGTCAGCACGATCTGGATCTCACCCTGGCGCAGCAGCAGCGAGCGCTGCCCGGCCAGCCCGGTCTCCGGTCCGCCCTGCCCGCAGACCTTGAAGCCGAACGCGGTACAGAGGTAGAACGCGGTCTGCCGGGCGTCCCCCACGTACAACTCGATGTGGTCGATTCCTGAGATGTTCATCGCGGGTCTTCTCTCCTAGCGCGAAAGCCGTGTCGTTGCGGTGCTCGCCCGGCCGAGCAGCAGGCTCACGTTCTGCCCGCCGAAGCCGAACGAGTTCGACAGCGCCCGCCCGATGGGTTCGGTCAGCGGCGCCTTCCTGATGTGCTCGATGGCACAGGCCGGATCCGGGTCGTCCAGGTTCCAGGTCGGCGGGGCGGTTCCGTGGGCCACCGCGAGCGCGGCGGTCACCGCCTCCACGACCCCCGAGGTGCCCAGCATGTGCCCGGTCAGCGACTTGGTCGAACTGACCGGAGTGGCGGCCCCGAACACCGTCCGGATCGCCGTCGCCTCGGCGACGTCGCCCAGCTTGGTGCCGGTGCCGTGCGCGTTGATGTAGTCCACATCGGACGGTTCGATGCCGGCGTCGCCGAGTGCCCTGCGCATGCACTCGGCGGCACCCGAGCCGTCCGGCCGTGGCGTGGTGGGATGGTGCGCGTCGGTCGTCGCACCCCAGCCGGTCAGGTCGGCGTACCCGGCCGCGCCCCGGGCGTCGGCATGCGCGGTGCGCTCGAGCACCACGAGCCCGGCGCCCTCGGCGAGCACGAAACCGTTGCGCCGCCGGTCGAACGGCCGGCTGGCCGCGGCTGGCTCGTCCCAGCCGCGAGCCAGTGCCCTTGCGTTGCCGAAGGTGTCGGCGAAGGTCGGGAACAGCGGTGCCTCACTGGCCCCGCACAGCACCACGTCCGCCACGTTCTCCCGGATCAGCCGCAGACCGTCGGCGATCGCCTGGGCACCGGAGGCACACGCGGTGCCGACCGACGAGCTGTACCCGCGGATCCCGTACCGGATGGCGATCCGGGCCGCCGGCATGTTCGGCAGGATTCCGGTCAACAGGTAGGGACTCACCGCCGGGCGGCCGCGCCGGCCGCGGGCGAGCACCTGGGCCTCCATCGTGGCCATCCCGCCAACCCCGCCGACGATCACCGCGATGCGCACCGGGTCCACGTCCCTGCCGACCTCGATGCCGGCGTCGGCCAGCGCGTCCCCGGCGGTCAGCAGGGCCAGCACGACGATCCGGTCCAGCGTGTTGGCGTCCGGCCCGGAAACCACCGTGCGCGGGTCGATGTCGGCCATGAAGCCGCCGACCTCGAGCGACTCCGCGACCGGATGGCCCTCCGGCGGGCGGGACAGTCCGGAGCGACCCGCGCACAGCGCGTCGAACACCTCGACCGCGCCCCGCCCGACCGGGGTGCGCAGCCCCACCCCGGTGATCGTGGCGGTCATCACGACACCCCGGTCAGATGCCGTTGCCGCAACAGGAACTTGCGAACCTTTCCGGTGACCGTGAGCGGGATCTCCTCCGTGGACACGACGGTGACCCGGTTCAGGGTCGATCCGGCCGGCTCGCCGATGGCCGCCCGGACCCGTTCGGTCCGGTCCACCGTCGGGTCCGCGTCGGGGTGCAGTTCGAGCAGCACGTCGGTGATCACCGTGTCGTCGTGGGACACGACCACCGCGGTGCAGTCGACCACCTCCGGCAACGCGGCCAGCACTCGTTCCTCGGACAGGGCGGTGAAGATCCACCGGCCGTCACCGAGCTCGGCGGCGTCGGTGACCCGGTCCATGTGGTAGAACCAGCCGTCGGCGTCCCGGTAGACCAGGTCGCCGTACATGCTCCAGCCGTTGCGCCGGAACCGGTGCGTGGTGACCGAGTCGTTCCAGTAGCCCGGCGACAGGCTCGGCGAACGCAGGCCGAGCAGACCCACCTGCCCGTCCGGCACCGCCATACCGTCCCGGTCCAGCACGACCGCCTCGACGAACTCGTACGGCTTGCCGATGCACCGGCCGTACCGTTCGGTCTCCGGGCTGTGGTGGATGTGGAACATCGAGTGCCCCATCTCGCTGGAGCCGAGGCCGTCGATGAACACCGAGCCGGGCACCGTGACCACCCCCTCGCGGGTGACCCGCTCGCGCGCGCCTGCGGCGACCAGCCGCCGGATGTGCGCCTCGTGCGCGCTGTCACCGGTGTTGAACCAGAGCCGGACCGAGCCGAGGTCGTGCTCGGTCAGGTCGAACCTGGCCAGGCCGGACCAGGTCACCGCGAAGCCGAACACCGCGGCCGGCCGCCACCGCTCGATCGCGTCCAGTACGTACGGTCCGTCCTGTTTGGACAGCGAGAGGAACTCGGCCCGGTTGCCGAGCGCCTGGTTGGCCATGATCACGGTCGCGGTGTGCGGGATCGGCAGCGCGTTGAGGATCCGGTTGGTGCCCTGCGCCTGCGGCATGGAAAGCAGGTGCCGGGTGGCCGCGTAGATCGTGGCGTGCGTGTGCATGACCGCCTTCGGCACGCCGGTGGTGCCGGAGCTGTGCGTGATCACCACCGGGTCGTCCGGGTGGTGCCGGTAGTGCGGCGGCGCGCCGGCCGGGTCGCCGGTGCCGAGCTCGGCCGGTGCGCCGAGCACCGGGACGCCGATGTCCTGGCCGGCAAGCAGCTCGGCATGTGGGGCGTCGGCCAGCACGCCGACCGTGCGCAGCCTCCGGATGTACTCGGCGGCGATGTCCGGGGGTATCTTTCCGTTCATCAGCGCGGGGATCGCGCCGATCCGGGTCAGCGCCAGGAAGCTGAGGACGACGTCGGCCGCGTCGGTGGTCCACACGGCGACCGGGTCGCGGTGCCGGATCCCGTGCCGGTGCAACCAGTCCGTGCGGGCGTTGATCCGCTCGTCCAGCCGGCCGAGGGTGATCATCCGCTCGGCCGCGATGCCGTCCACGTCGGTGTCGAACGACAGCCCCGGCCCGTCCGGGTCGGCGCCGCCCGCGAGCAGACTGGCCACCACGTTCCCGCCGCCGACGTTCTCGTCGGCCAGCAACGCCGCCCGCATGCTTCTCGGTCTCACCGCTCAAGAACCTCCACTCACCAGGACGGCGGCCGCCGTGGCCCGCACACCGTCCACACCGGACTGTTCGACCAGCACCACCAACGCGGCCGCGGCGTCGCCGTCCGCGATCAGCAGTTCCGCCTCGGCCAGCCCGTCCGCACGGGGATCGCCGGTCGGGCACAGGCACACCACCGGGCCGCCGAGCCGCCAGCGGGCGGCGAGGTACCCGGCGATGCTGTTCGGCACGGACTGGAAGAAGAACAGCGGACCGACCCGGCCGCCGTCATCCACCGTGCGGGCGACGTGGTTCGCCGATGCGATGTCGCCGCTCGCGCTGACCAGGACCAGCGCGGTGCCGGACCCGTCGTCCCGCGGGGCGGGCGGTTCGCCGTACCGCCGGCGCAGGCAGCGGTCGGCCACCGCGGCGATCACCGGGTTGAACGAGGACAGCACGAAGCCGGGAACCTGGGGCACCGCGTCGTCCCCCGGCTCCGGCCAACGCGCCTCGGCGAGCACGGTCAGCGCGATCGTCGTCCTGATCATGTGACCCGCACCACCAACGCCGTGCACGCGCCACCGAACGCGGCGTTGACCGACAGGGCCCACTCCGAGTTGACCGACCGCGGCCCGGCGTGCACCACGTTGAGCGGGCACGCCTCGTCGGCGGCAAGGAACCCGGCATTGACCGGAAGCTTGCCGGCCCGCATGGCCAGCACCGTGATCCCCAGCTCGATCAGTCCGGACGCCTCGAGCGTGTGCCCGTGCGTGGCCTTGGTGGAGCTGAGCGGAACGTGTGCGGCCGCCGGGCCGAGTGCCTGCCGCAACCCGGCCGCCTCGGCGGCGTCGCTGAACGGTGTGCCGGTGCCGTGCGCGTTGATGTAGCCGAGCGCCCCCGGCCCGATCCGGGCCCGGCGCAGCGCCGCCCCGATCGCCTTGGCCAGGCCCTGACCCTGCGGATGTGGCTGCACGGCGTGGAAAGCGTCGCCGGCCCGGCCCCAGCCGGTGAGCCGGGCGAGCGGTGACCCGGTCCGGCGCCGGCCTCCGGTGGCCGACTCGAGGACCACCGCCGCCACCGCGTCGCCGAGCAGCAGTCCGGTCCGGCCGGTGCTGAACGGCCGCACCGCGCCGTCGGTGGCCAGCGCCCGGCCGGCGTCGAACAGGGCGAACTGGTCCGGCTCCACCAGGTACCCGCCGGCCACCACGATCCGGTCGGCCCGGCCGGAGCTGATCAGCGCGGCGGCGTCGGCCAGCGCGGTGCTGGCCGACACGCACGCGCTGGTGTACACCCGGGCCACCGGGCCCAGCCCGACCCGGATCGCCAGCAGCTCGGCAAGCTCGGTCGCGGTCCGCCACCGGTCAGCGGAAACCCTTGGTGCGTTGGGAAAAGCGTGCACAGCGAGGACCAGCGGGCAGGCCGCACGGTGCGCGCCGGACAGCCCCGCGCTCCCGCAGGCCTCGTCGATCGCCGTGGCCAGCTCGTCGGTGAGCGACCCGGCGTCCGGCAGCGTCGCGGCCACCCGGACCCGGTGCCCGGCGACATCGAACCGCGTCACCGGGGCGAACGCCGCGACGCCCGCCAGTGTCCCGGCCAGCTGCGCCTCGGTGCCCCGGCCCAGCGCGCTGGCCATAGCTAAGCCGGATAACCGGACCCCACCCATGATCAGACCGTCGCGATAACTTCGCGAAGCACGTCGACGGCCCCCGACACCGTCCCCATCCGGCCGAGCTGGCCGTCGTCCAGCTCGACCCGCAGCCCGAACCGTTGCTCCACCTGGTGCACCAGCCAAGCCAGTTCCATGGAGTCGATCCGCTCCGGGACCTCATCCACCGGGCGGGTGTGAAAGCTCGCCAGGATGGCCACGACGTCCTCCCGTTTGAGGGTCGCTTCGGTCACTGGCTGGCCTGCCCGGCGGCGCTGCGCTGGGCGACCCGGTCGGCGACGGTCGCGGTGAATTCACCAACGGTCATCAGGGCGAGCTGTTCGGACTCCTCGTCGCCGAACTTCACCCCGAACTCGTCCTCGACCCGGACGGCGAGGTCGGCGAGGGCGAGCGATTCCAGGTCCACACCGGACGGTCCCAGCGTGGTGTCGTCCTCGATGCCCTCGACGTCGTAGTTCATATCCCGCAGAGACGCGATGACAAATTCCCGGATCTCCACCCGCATGTGGCCAACTTCCTTTCCTGACAACCGATTCATGACACAGCAGCCCGGAGCACCGCGCGGTCGCGGACCAGCTTTCCGGTCGTGGTGCGGGGCATCGCGTCCAGCACGTGCACCCGGCGCGGCCGCTTGAACGAGGCCAGCCGCTCGGTGATGGCCGCGTCGACGGTGTGCTCGGAGGCCGGCGGGGCGATCTGCAGGTAGGCGGTGATCACCTCGTCGAACAGCACGACCGCGGCCAGCACTCCGGGCAGTGCCCCGAGGGTCGCCTCGACCTCGGTCAGGTCGACCTTCAGCCCACCGACCGAGACCTGCGAGTCGAGCCGGCCCCGCACGGTCACCAGACCCGTTTCCGGATCGACCGTGCCGGCGTCCTTGGTATGCAGCCAGCCATCCGACCACCGGGTCGGATCGGACAGCCCGACGTAGGGCGACTCCGGCCGGCTCACCAGCAGCTGGCCGTCCCGCTCGATCACCTCGAGGCCGGGCGCCGGACGAAGCGCCGGCCGGTGCGTTCCGAACAGGTCGGTGGCGATCACCCCCACCTCGGTCATCCCCCACATGTTTCCCAGTGGCACGCGGTACTTCTCCGTAAACGCCGCGGCGGTGCCGGCCGAAACCAGCTCGCCGCCGGTGGTCATCCGCTTGAGCTGGGGCACGGCCGGCGGGTTCACGGTGGAGGCGAGCAGCCCGATGTGGAACGGCACGCCGAGCACCGTGGCCGGGGTCGGGTGCGCGGCGACCGCGTCGAGGATGCTGTCGCCGGTGATCCGTTCCGGCGGCTGCACCACCGCACCGGCGTGCAGCCCGTAGAGCAGCGCACCGACCAGGCCGAGCACGTGCACCATCGAGGCCAGCACCACGATCCGCTCGCCGCGCAGCGGAACGCCGTCGATGCGGGTGTACCGGTCGATCTCGGCCACCAGGTCGGTCGCCGTACGACCGATCACCTTGGACGGTCCGGTGGATCCGGAGCTGAGCTGGATCACCGCGTGCGGGGTCTCGGCCGGCCGGCCCGGGTAGGGCGTTACCGATTCGGCCACGTCGACGAACGCGCGCAACGCGCCGCCCCGCACCGTTTCCGGCGCGACCACCACCTGCGGAAGCAGCCGCTTCAGCGCGGCGTCGACCTCGAACGGGGTGAGCCGGTGGTCGAGCAGAATCACCTGTGCGCCAAGGCGCCAGCCGGCGAGGAGGTTCGCGACGTAGGCCATCGACGGTGGCAGCCGCAGGGCCAGCCGGCCCCCGGCGCGCAGACCGGTGGCCGCCAACCGCGATTGTCGATCGGCGACCATTCGGCGCAATGTTGCCCGGTCGACAGGATCATCCGACCAGATACAAACGTCACTATTTGCACCGTCAAGCAGTAACTCGTCGACCCATTCCGCACTCGTCACGAGGGCAGCATGGGTCGCCGACAGACCTTTTGTCATCAGCGCTCCGCTAGGTGGCGCGCGCACACCAAAGTAGGCACGCCAGGGGTTTCTTACTTTGTCTAGGTCGGCTGTCGCCGCTTACAGCCGGGCGATCGGAGCGTACGTCAGCGGGTCGCAAAGCACCATATGTGGATCGGTTACCGGTCGATTACCCCGCGCGATTGGAAGCATCCGGCTTTCCCGCTGAACCGATGATTCCCCGATCTTAGTCCAACTGGTCGTTTATGAGTTCGGCCAGCCGATCGAGTGCGGTGTCGATCCGTTCGGGTGAGACGGCACTGCAGGACAGCCGAAGCGCGCGAACCGGACCGGGGTCGTCATAAAAATGATGCATGGGTGTCCACAACACTCCGTAGTCGCGCGCGGATCGTTCCAGCAGCTCATCATTCACGACAAACGGGACGGTGACCACGACAAAGAAACCGCCGGCTGGACCGGTCCAGGTCACTTTCGGTGATCCGCCATTTGCCGGATTCGGGAACCGGCCGGCCAGCCCGTCCAGGAGGCGGCGCATGTTCCGTGCGTACACTTCGCGTTCGCGCACATTCGCTTTCGCAAGGCTGCCGTGGTGTTCGAGCAGCTTGCCGCCGACCACGGCCTGGGCCAGCGCCGACGTGTTCACCGTGAGCATGCTCTTGATCTTGGACAGCTGGTCGGCGAACAGCCCGTCGGTACCCGCCACCCGCTGGTCGGCGACCACGAACCCGATCCGCGCGCCGGGCAGCGCGGTCTTGGCGAACGAGCCTAAATACACCACCCGGCGCCATTCGTCCATGGCCTTGAGGGTGCACATTCGGTCCGAGTCCCCATGGAACAGTCCGTACGGATTGTCCTCGAGCAGCAGGATGTTCTCGGCCCTGGCGACCTCGAGCAGCCGGCGCCGGGTGGGGACGTCCATGCTCAGCCCGGACGGGTTGGCGAAGTCCGGCATCACGTAGCAGGCCCGGGGCCGCCGCCCGGCCGCCCGCTCCCGGCGGATGGTGCCGACCAGATCATCCAGATCGATTCCGCCGGTGCCGGTCGCGACCGGACGAACCGGGAGATCCGCCAGCCGCGCGGCGCCGGTCAGCCCGACGTAGGTCGGCGACACGGCCAGCAGCACGTCCCGCTCGTCCGCCCGCAGCGCGCGCAGCACGAGGAACATCGCCTCCTGGCAGCCCACGGTGACCACAACGGACTCCGGATCCACCGCGATCCCTTCGTCCATCTGAAGATTCGTGGCGATCAGGTGGTGGATGATCCCCTTGGTGCGGCCGTACTGAAACACGGTCCGGCGCACCAACTCGTCGCTGTACCCCAACTCCTCGGACAGGTACCGGCAGAACGTCCGCAGATACCGGTGCAGGTCCTCGAGATCGAAGAAGTCCTCGCACGGCCGTCCGGCGGCCAGCGAGATGGCGTCCGGATAGTGGTTGGCCACCTCGTTGAGAAAATTCATCGACTTCAGCGCCGGATCTTCAAGCGCCCCGTGCAGTTCGGCGATATTCAGTTCCGCATACACGGCACGGAAGGGTACGTCCCGATTCCGGCCCCGCACAGCCGGCAAATGGCGGCCCGTGGACCATCGCCGCCCGGTGCCACCGGGGGTGTCCTGTGCTTTTGCCCGACTCATGGCGCATTGACAGGGTTGGCCAGGTCTGGTGTGTTCGGTTGGGGAGTCGCGTTCAGGGTTTGGTGGTGAGGAAGGAGCCAACCATGAGACGACTCTGCAGGCTGTTGCTGCTGGCGGCGCTGATCGGGGCGCCGGCGCCGGCGGTGGCCGCGGCCGACACCGAGGCGCCGCCGCGGACCGGGTTCGAGGAGTCCAACGGGGCGCGCTGGACCACGATGGAGGAGGAGCACGCGTTCCTGGCGGCGGTGGACCGGGCCAGCCGCCGGGTGACGGTCGAGCAGGTGGGCAGCACGGTGCAGGGGCGGCCGCTGCACCTGGCCCGACTCGGCTCCGGTCACACGGTGGTGCTGTTCATCTGCAGCCAGCACGGCAACGAGCCGGCCGGCCGGGAAGCCTGCCTGACCACCATCCGGGACTTCGCGTTCACCAACGACGCGGCGGTGCAGCGGTTGCTGCGAACCACCACGTTGCTGTTCGTGCCCACCGCCAACCCGGACGGGCGAGCCGCGAACACCCGGGGCAACGCGGACGGCGTGGACGTCAACCGGGACCACGTGGCGCTGGCCACCCCGGAGGGCCGCGTGGTCGCCAGGTTGTTCCGGGACCTCCGCCCGGACGTCGTGCACGACCTGCACGAGTTCGGCCCGACCCCGCCGTTCTACGACAAGGACGTGCTGTGGTTGTGGCCGCGCAACCTCAACGTGACCCAGCGGGTGCACGACGAGGCCGAGACCCTGTCCCGCGACTTCGTGCGCACCGCGGTGGAGGCCGAGGGGCTCACCAGCGGCGTCTACGGCATCTGGGTCGACCCGGAGACCGGTGAACCGATCCGGCAGGTCGCCGGGGACGAGCAGGAGCGGATCCTGCGCAACACCACCGGTCTCAAGCACGCGCTGGGCCTGCTGGTGGAGACCAACGTCGACCCCAACCCCGGGGAGGACGAGCCGGCCGCGGCCCGCAGGCGGGTGCACTCGCACCTGCTCGCGCTGGACGGCACGCTGCGGATGGTCACCGAGCGGCGGGTCCAGGTGGAGTTGGCCACCACGCTGAGCCGGCTGACCGCCCCGCTGAACCGCGGGCCGATCTACTTCCTCGGCGCGGACAACATGCCGCCGGACCCGTCCCGGGTGGAACCCAACCCGCCATGCGGATACCGGCTGACCGGCGAACAGTTCACCCAGGTTCAGGAAACCCTTGCGCTGCACGGGGTGCACAGCTTCCGGACCCGAGACGGCGGTCGGCTGGTACCGCTGGCCCAGACCGCAAGGCCGATGATCCCGCTGCTGCTCGACCCGCGGGCGGAGTTCGAGATCACCCAGGGCGTCGCGTCGCCGCGCTGCCAGTAGTACTCGGGAAACGACCGGGCGCCGCCCGGCAGGGGTGTCGGGCGGCGCGCGGCCGGCGGCAGGACGTCCGGGTCCCTACGCCGCCAGCTTGAGTTCGGATGGACCGGGGTCGGTCTGCTCCGCTTTCGGTTGCGCCGCTTCGGCGTTGGTGCGGGTTTTGTTGGTGATGTGGAGGGTCCAGTGGTAGCCGCCGCGGATGAGGCAGATGGTGGCGGTGGCGAAGAAGAGGCCGTAGGCGATGCCGGCGCCGGTGAGGAGGCCGTAGGTGGTGGCGATGCCGGCGCCGAA
>NZ_DASUCC010000007.1:0-3402 GCF_035762905.1 Actinophytocola sp. | reverse complement strand
CGGCGGTGACCGAACCGATCTCGTGCAGGATCGCGATCGAGTGCAGCCAGTAGGAGCGGGCCTCGTCGGCGTGGCCGAGGGCGTGCTGGGTCGTGCCGAGACCCCACAGTATTTCGGCCTCCTGGTACCGGAAGCCGATGGTCCGGGCGAGAGCGAGGGCTTGCTGGTAGTGCGGGATGGCGGCGCCGTGGTCGCCGGATCGCAGGCACGCCCAGGCCAGGTTGTTCAGGGCACTGGCCTCGCCGAGCCGGTTGTCGATCGCCCGGTTGATCGACAGAGCCTTGGCGTGGCAGGCGATCGCCTCGCCGAACCGGTGCTTGCGCTGGTAGCACAGGCCCAGCGCATTCACCGTGCCGGCCTCGCCGTAGGGGTAGCCCGCCTCCAGGCAGATCGGCAGGCCCTGCTCGTAATAGCCGAGCGCGTCGTCGACCCGGTCCAGCTCCCAGTAGGCGTAGCCGAGATATTTCAGGCAACTCGCCTCGCCGCGCCGATCGCCGACCTCGCGCCAGATCGCCAGCGCATCGAGCGTACTCATGATCGACTCGTTGGTGCGGCCCTGCCGAAGGTAGACGTAGCCCAGGTCCTCCCGGACGGCCGCCTCACCCTGCCGGTCGCCGGCCCGCTGGGCGACCCGCACCGCAGTCTCCAGCGGCTCGATCAGGTCCCGCCAGAATCCCCTGAGTTCGATGGGCAGGCTCATGTTCGCGGCCAGCCGCACGGCGACGGTCTCGGCGCCCGGGGTCTGCGCGGCCTGTCCGGCGGCGGCCAGCAGGTTGGTGTGCTCGGTGTCGGTCCATTCGGCCACATCGTCCGGCGTGGACAGCGCGAAACCGCTGCCCGCTCCCGGGACGGGCTCGGCCCAGGACCGCCGGCGGTCCGCGGTGAGCAGCAGCCCCGCCTCGAGAGCGGCGGTGGAGAAGCACTGCAGGGCCCGGAGCACGGCGGCTGCGCAGTCGGGTCCCGGCTCGGCGCGGGCCTGCTCGCGGGCGTAGAGCCGGAGCAGATCGTGGGTGTGGTAACGGTTTGGCCGGGTGGAGTCGAGCAGATGGGCGTCCACCAACCGCTCCAGCGCGGTGTGCGCGTCGGTGCGGGACTCGCCGAGCAGGGCCGCAGCGATCGGAATACTCATGTCGGTCCAGTCCAGCGCGCCGAGCAGCCGAAACGCCCGCGCGGCCAACCGGTCCACGGGATCGGGGCTGGTCCGCAGGGTGTTGTAGGTAACCGCGAAGCCGGCACGCACCGCCCGGTCGTCCATCTGCAACTCGTCGAGTCGGCGCCGCTCGTCGGCGAGCCGGTCCACCAGGGCGTCGATGGACCAGCCCGGCCGGGTGGCCAGCCGGGCTCCGGCGATCCGCACGGCCAGCGGCAGCCGCGCGCACAGGTCCACCAGCCGGGCCGCGGCCCGCTGTTCCCGCTCGACCCGGTCCGATCCGGCGAGCCGACCAAGCAGCGCCAGCGCCTCGTCCGACGGGAACACATCGAGGTGCAGGTGACCGACCCAGTCCAGCGACGCGAGGGTGGTCCGGCTGGTGACCACCACCATGCACCCCGGGCTGCCCGGCAGCAGCGCCCGGACGTGGGCCGCGCTGCGGGCGTTGTCCAGCACGACCAGCATCCGCCGGTCGGCAAGCAGTGAGCGGTACAGCGCGGCCCGCTCCTGCTCCTCCTGTGGCACCCGCTCCGGCAGCACGCCGAGGCTGCGCAACAGGATCCCCAACGCCTCGCCCGGCGTCATCGGCGAGGTCTGCGCGTAGCCGCGTAGATCCACATAGAGTTGCCCGTCCGGGAACCGGTCCGCCACCCGGTGTCCGAAGTGGACGGCGAGCGCGGTCTTGCCCACGCCCGCGGCGCCGTCGATCGCGGTGATCACCGGCGCCGCGCCGCCGGTTCCGAGCAGGGCGACCAGGTCGGCCAGGTAGCGCTCCCGGCCGGTGAAGTGCACGACGTCGACCGGCAGCTGCCGGGGCACCGGCGTGGCCGCCTGCCGAGGGCGGCCCGGCGGCATCAGCGCGGGGTCGGCCACCAGAATGCGTTGGTGCAGCTGGCGAAGCTCCGGTCCGGGGCGCAGGCCCAACTCCTCGGCCAGTGCGTCCTGGGTTGCCAGGTAGACCTTCAACGCCTCGGCCTGCCGGCCGGCCCGGTACAGCGCGAGCATGAGCTGCCCGGCCAGCCGCTCATCCAGCGGATCCGCACCGGCCTGGATGGTCAATCCGGCCAGCAGCTCGCCGTGCCGGCCGCGACGCAGCTCGAGTTCGTTGCGGTACAGCTCGGCGGCGCGCCGCTCGGCTTCGAGCTCGGCCCGGATCTGGTTGAGCCACGGGCTGTCCAACCCGCCGAACGGCTCGCCCCGCCACAGCGAAAGGGCCTCCTCGAGTGGTGCCGCGGCCGCCTCGTCGTCGGCGCAGGCCCGGGCGTTGGCCACCAGCCGGCGGAACCGGTGCAGGTCGATTGAGGCCGGATCCGCGGTCAGCACGTACCCGCCGGACCGGTGCACGATGCCCGGTCGTCCGTTGTCGTGGCCGGTGGCCAGCACCTGCCGCAACCTGGACAGGTAGGTGTAGAGCGTGCCGCTGGCCCGAAACGGCCGGCGTTCGCCCCACACCCGGTCCAGCAACCGCTCCACCGAAACTACATGGTTGACGTCGACGAGCAGCGCCGCCAGCACACACCGCTGTCGGGGCGGCCCCAGATCGACCGGTGTGTCGCCAACCCTCGCCTCAACCGCTCCGAGGAGTCGAAACTCCACGCCCCCTCCCCTCGTCGGCCCCATCGTATCCGGGCCACTGACCAGGGAAATCAAGGAGTCGCCAAGATTCCTGCGTTATCGAGTCGGTAGATGTTGCCTCGCCGATTCGTGCGGACGGTACTGGGGGTCCGCACGACCGTCAGGCACCGGCGACTCCCGGCCGCAACCGGGAGTCGCCGAGTTTCGCCCTGCCCCGGCACCACACGGCCGCCCGGGGAGTGCCGTCGTCGGGACCGATGCTCCCCCCGTACGCGTACAGCACTCGGCTTCGCCGTGCGATGGCCGCCGGGGCGGAAACCATGGCGTCGTAACGGACGGCTCCCCTAGACGCGACCCATCTCATAGAAGAAGGCGCGTTTCCGCATGACTGTTCCACGGCCCGCGTCACGTCCACTCGGCCGTAGCACCTGAACGCCGAACGGCCGCGCTTCCAAGGCGCGGCCGTTCTCATCGATCCCGTTTGTTCGGGGCGGGCCAATGATCAGCTGGTGGGTAGGAGGCAGGCGTAGCTCAGCGGGAGCAGGTTGACGAACGTTCCGCCGGCCCCGGTGCAGATCCTGCGGGCTTCGGTGACGCGGCGGTCACGGGGCCTGAGGATGTTGAACACGCAGACGTATCCGACCGGGTTGACGGTCAAGGACAACACGCCGCCGGTT
>NZ_DASUCC010000006.1:0-12511 GCF_035762905.1 Actinophytocola sp. | reverse complement strand
ACCACCCGCGCATCGGAGGTGCGCGCGGTGTGGGTCAGCGCGGACTCCACCACCTGCCTGTTTTCTGCTCCGGCCCACTCTGGTACGGCTGCGACCGCTTCGGCGATCGCTTCGAGGTGGTCGGCATCCAGCACCCCGGCCCGTGCCGCCTGCCGCACGATGGGGAGTTGGGCTGGCGCGACATGCCCGGTCGGGGTGACCGCTACGGCGATCTGCTCGGCCTGCGTGATCAGGGTGGTGGCTTTGCGGGTGGTGATCCGCACCAGCTCGGCCAGGTATCGGGCCGGGCTGGCATACCCGGTGAACAATTCGGTGTGGTGCTGGGCGATGTCGTTGATGATGTCCAGCGCGGCGGCATAGTCCCGGCGCATTCTGGTGAAGATTTCTGTCAGCGCAGCCGGGAGCTCGGCACCGCGTAGGGCCGGGTATTCCTGGACTGCGCTCACACCCGCAATTCTATCGACCGGTTCGACGGTTTCCTAGATTTGTTCACTCGATCAGGTGTTCGACGGATGATGGTGCCATTCGCGTGGTTTCCGACGTGCGGCGCAGCGACATCTTTGCTGGGTTGGCGGGGGTACCCGGCGGCGTCGGAACGCCCGGGGTGGGCACCGTGGCAGGGCTGGGCCCGGCGTTCCGCAGCCCGGCTGTGGACAGCCCGCCTCGGACACGAACACCGGGCGCGGGCCTGCCCACAACCGTGCACCGGGCAGCCAACCTCACCTTGCCAGACCCACCCGGTCGCGGACAGGCCCCGAACCGGGATTCGGTGGCCGGAATCGGCAACCCGACCGCTGCAACGGGGAACTCAGTTGCCGGGATCGGCAACTCGCGCGCTGGGTTCGATAACTGGGACGCTGGGCTTGGGAACTCGGGCGCTGGGCTCAGCCACATCGGCGCTGGGCTCAGCCACATGGCGCTGGGGTCGGGGCGGCCAGATAGGCGCTGGGCTCGGCAACTCGGCTGCGGGGTCGGAAATTCGATTGCTGGGGACTGCGACTCGGATGCTGGAGCCGAGAGTTCAGTTGCTCCGGCCGGGAATTCGGGTGTTGGGGTCGGTAACTCGGGTGCTGGGGCTGGGAGTTCAGTTGCCGGGCTCGGTGACTCGGGTGCTGGGGCTGGGAGTTCAGTGGCCGGGCTCGGCGACTCGGGTGCTGGGGTTGACCCACGTCAGCTGGGCGAGTTGGGGCCGGCAATTCGGCTGCTGGGCGGCGATTCGGTTGCTGGGGCCATCGATTCGGGTGTTGGGGCCGAGAGTTCAGTTGTTCCGGGTGGGGAATTCGGGTGTTGGGGTCGGTAACTCGGCTGCTGGGGCTGGGAGTTCAGTTGCCGGGCTCGGTGACTCGGGTGCCGGGCTCGGCGACTCGGGTGCGGGGGTTGACCCACGTCAGCTGGGCGAGTTGGGGTCGGCAATTCGGCGGCTGGGCGGCGATTCGGGTGCTGGGGCCGGTGACTCGGTGTTGGGGCCGAGATTTCAGTTGCTGCGGTCGGGAATTCGAGTGTTGGGGTCCCCTACGTGTGTGCTGGCGTTGGCAATTCGGGTGTTGGCGTTGAGGAATACGGGTTGGTGGCTCGTCTGCTGGGGTTGGCATTTTCGGTGTGGGGGTGGCGACTCGGGTGCTGGAACTGGTAGGTCGATAGCTGAGGTTGGGGACTCGGGGTGTTGGGAATGGGGATTCGCGTGTTGGGGTTGGGAGTTCGGGGCGCTGTGGTCGGGAATTCGCGTGTGGGGGCTGGAGATTCGGGTGCTCTGGTCGGGAGCTGGGGTGTTGGGGCTGGCAGGGAACTCGGGTGGTGTGGACTTCGGGGCCCGGGCCAGCAAGTGGCGAACTCAGGGTAATCGGGAGCGTGGTGTTCGGGGTCCGGGGCGGGGCGGGGTGAACAGGCAGGGCTTCGCCCTGCCCCTCGGGGGCCCAAGGCACCGCGAGAGGCTCCTTGTCAAGGCACCTAACAGAATCGAGTGCACAAGCAGCCGGCCGTGCCTTGACGAGGAGACGCGGTGCCTTATGCTCCCGGCCCGCCCCGGACCCCACCCCGACCAGGTGCACCAAATTCGAACACCCTCACTCAGCGTCCTCGGAAACCAACGCCCCGGCCACCTTCTCCAACACCCCTCGCCAATGCGCCCGCATCGCTTCCCGCGCCACGGTGTCCGGCAGTTTCTCGACCTGCACGTGCACCGCCGTCGTCCCCGACTTCGACGTCAGAATCGTCAACTGCAGCGTCGCCGCGGCGTCCCATCCCGCGGCTTGCCACTTCCAACGAATTCGATCCGCCGGCTTCACCACCCGAATCTCCCCGCCGGCGAACCGAACCCCCGGCTCCACCACGATTTTCTCCCCCAACCATAGTTCCGGCTGCGACACCAGCAGGGCGAACACCTCATCAGGCGTAGCCGGGACCGCCCGCTGCACGCCCACCTGAAACCCCGACGACGTCTCTCCGACCGCCCGCAACCCCCGCGCCCGCTCGTACCCCACGGTGATCGACTGCCGCCACCAGCCGGTCAGCTCGGCATACTCCGCCTCCAGGTACGCCACGATCCGCCGGTGATCCCACTCGACCGCCCCGGCCTCGTCCAGCAGCTCCAACCACTCCGACCAGCCGCGACCCGTCGCCTCGCGCACCGTCTCGGACGACACCCGCGCCTGCGACGGGCTCATGTTCTCGCTCGTCATGGTCACCAGCCTGGCACGGTCACGATCGGCGCGCGCCTTGTCGGGATTGCCCACCCGCACGATCGTCCCGTAACTCGGCAATGCCGGCCGGCGATACTCCCTGTGCCGCCCGGAAGGGTGAACTCCATGCTCCGCCGGATCGATCGCACTCTGTTGGCCTGGCTCTGGCAGCCGGCCGCGGGGTGGTTTCTGCTGGCCGCACTGTATTTGACCGCGGCCGTGCTGACCGTTCTGCTCGCCGTCGCCATGGTCGCCTGGTGGCCATTGTTGCTGGTCGCCGTGTCGGTCGTGGCCGCCGCCCGATGCGTGGTCGCGGCGCTCGAACGCCGTCAATGACGGATTGCGGGTAGCGTCGTAGGTGTGCACGAGCGGCACCCGGAATGGCCGATCCACGTCACACGCCGTGATGTCGACGACGCCCTGGTGCTCCGCGTCGTTGGCAAGATCGACCTGTTCACGGCGCCGCAGCTGCACGATGCCATCGCCGCGAGCCTGGACCACACCTCCGGCGGCGCGATCATCGTCGACCTCGGCGGCGTGACGTTCCTCGGTTCGGTCGGCCTCGCCGCGCTGGCCGGAGCCGCCCGGGACGCCGCGGAACACGACCGGCCGCTGCGCATCGTGCTCGACGGCAACAACCTCGTGATCTTGCCCATCGAGCTGACCGGCCTGGACGCGGTGCTCGAGCTGTACCCGACCGTCGAGGCCGCGCTCAACGCCGGCTGAACCCCCAAGGGTTTCCCATCGAAAGCGCCCGGCGGAGCGAACCGGCCGTACGCCCCCGAATGGCGGTTGAACTCCCCAGCGGGGAGCGGGAACCTGGTCGGCGGGTTGCGATGTTTCCTCGCCGAAGGGCAAAAGACCGGAGGGAGTGGGTATCGACTCCAACGACACAGACAAATCTACGGCCTGAGCCCCGCGACGGACGTGATCCATCGCGGGGCTCGGTGCGTTACCCCGTTACCCCGTGCCGGCAGGCGGGCGGCACGAGAGCGGAACGGTTCAGGCCGAGAACGCGGGCTTCTTCGCCTTCCGGCGGCCCTTCGGCTTCTCCGTGGTGGTCTGCGCCTCGTCGAACGCCTCGATCACGTTCACCGGGATGCGACCGCGGTCGGCCAAGTCGAAACCGTTCTCCCGGGCCCACTCACGAATTGCCCGGGTCTGGTCACGGCTTGCGGCCGGCCGAGACGTCGCGGTGCCCGGACGGGTACCGCGCTTGATGCGCCCGCCGGTCCGCCGGGCGGCGGCGACATAGGCTTCCAGGGCCTCGCGCAGGTGCTCCGCGTTGGCCTCGGTCAAATCGATCTCGTATTCGGCACCGTCCAGGCCGAAGCTGACGGTGCTGATGTCGTCGGACGCGGTGCCGTCCAGGTCGTCCACCAGTTCAACGATGACTTTCTGGGCCATACTCTTCTATACCTCAGTTCGTAGCCGGAACTGTAAACGTGCATGTTGTCTGCGTCACATTCGAACGTGGGAGTGACTGCTGCGGCGAGGATACAACAGTATTACCGCAATGACGATCTCCGGCTATAACGGGTTGCACAAGGACCGTGGCGTTAGGACTGCAAGTTGCACTTTTCGCGGTTCCATGTGGACGAGCCGCACGCGACCGTTATTTCGGGCAATGGCCCTACAACGCGCGCACGTTGTCGATGTCGTACGAGCCGGGCGCGAAGAACAACCACAGGGCGCGGACGTCGCTGAGACCTTCGATGCCGCAAGAGAAGTCGGTGAGCAGGTCCACCCTGATCGTCGTGGTGGTGTCCGGTCCGATGAACGGGAATGAGCTCTGGCACCAGGTGAAGTCGTTGCCCATCTGCAGCGCCAGTGCCACCGAAGATCCATTCGAGCCGGTGCGCAGCTCGAAGGCCACCGTGGACTTGCCGGACAGGTTCAGCGGTTCGGCGAACACGCGGCCGAACCAGTGCCCGGCGGTCACCGCCAGGTTCAGCCCGAAGGCGCCCTCCGGGTGGAAGTCCGCGGTCCGGTCCACCGCTCCGGCGTCCGGCATCCAGTTGCCCGGCCCCCAGCCTTCGGTTCCGGCCTCGAATGTGGCAACTGGGATCGCCGCGGTCGGATCCGGCTTCACCGTTACGGTCAGATCGGCCACATTTGACGTGCGCCCGGCGGCATCCCGGACCGTGTAATGGGCTGTGGCCCGGCCCACGAAAGCGTCGGCAGGGGTGAACGTGACCGTGCCGTCCGCCGCGAGCGCGAACGCACCGCCGGGCACCGTCACGCCGCGCTGCTGTCCGGACACGCTCGGATCGAGGTCGATCGTGGCCGGCTGGAGATATGTACGGTATGCGACATCATTGCCGGTCGGGCTCAGCCGAGCGGGCTGGTTGAACTCGACCACCGCGGCGTCATGGTCGGCCACCGGCGGCCGGGAACGCTGCGGCCCGGTCAATTCCTCGCCGGCATTGGTGAGCGTCCGGCAGACCGGCGACGGGCAGTACACGGTGAACCCGTCGAAGTCCGGATAGAGCGTGCCGTCGTCCTGAATTCCGGACAGGATCCAGTACAGCCAGCCGTCCCCGCCCTCCTGGTCGAAGATGTCGGTCCAGGTCTTGTAGACGGTGTTTCGGGTGGCCTTTTCCAGCCAGCCGAACTCGCCCCAGAGCACCGGCTTGCCGATCCTGTTCGCTTCCCGAACATGCCGGCGGACCCAGTCGAAGGTCCACGGCAGGTCCTTGCCCCAGGCCGCGGGATAGATGTGGAAGGACATCAGGTCGATTGCCGGCAGCCGGGTGAAGGCCAGCGTGTCGACGCCTTCGCCACAGCTGCGGGTCCAGTCCTCGTGCGCCGGGTCGTCGCAGAAGAAGCCCTCGTCGCCGACGCCGACCAGGTGGTTCGGGTCGACGGACTTGATGTGCCGGCTGAGCTGATCGGCCCAGGCGGTCAGCGTGGCGGTGGTGCAGTTCGGCGAGCGTGGGTAGGCGCCCGCGGACAGGCACCGGGGCTCGTTGCCCAGTTCCCAGGCCATCACCGTGGGGTCGTCCTTGTAGGCCAGGCCGGTCAGCGGGTTGACCCGGTTCAGCACGTGGCTGATCCAGTCCTGATACCAGCCGCGGATCACCGGGTTGGTGTAGAAGTCGTCGTGGAACGCGCCGCCGGCCCAGCGCACGTACTGGTCCATGCCGCCGAAGTCGTTCCAGTTGTTGGTCAGCGGGATGATCAGCCGGATGCCGTGCGCGCGGGCCGAGGCGAGCACGTAGTCCAGCTTCCGCAGGCCGTCCGGTCCGTCGTTGTAGGCCGGCGAGTCGCCGTCCCAGTACTGGAAGTAGATGCCCTCCTGCTTGCCGCGCACCGAGTTCGACCCGTCCTGGTTGCCGATGTCGAGGAACCCCCAGGTGCGCAGCACGGTGAAGCCGGCGTCCCTGGCGTCGGCGAAAACGTCGTCGACCATCCGCGGCGACTTGTACATCAGGTAGTAGTTGTTGCTGCCGGCGAACCGGAACTGCCGGCCGTCCAGCCGCAGATCCTTGCCCTGCCGGGTGACGAAGCCTTCGGACGGGGCGGCGGCCGCCGGGGGGATTCCGGGGCTGAATGCGGCAAGGAGGCTCACCGCGGCCAGCGCGGTGGCGATGCGCTTCGTCATTTCGCGCTCGCTAACGGTCGACTGAACCGGATAAGAACAATGACCGTAGGGCAGCGAAAGTGTAGCTGTCAATCCGCGGCCCTACGGTCATCAACCGGTTCAGTTGATCGTCAAGCCGAACGTCGAGGTGGTGTTTCGGACGTTCAGCCGGTTGTTGTTCATGGTCAGGTTGGTGAACGTGGCCGACCCGACCGCCGGGCCCTGGCCGGCCTCGGGCATTTCGTTGACCCAGATGCCGAACCCGGACTTGGCGTCCAGCGCGTCACCGCTGCCCCGCGACCCGGTGATCGAGATGTTGCTGAACACCGTGTCCTGGACCGGGAACTGTGGTTGCCCGCCGACATAGTTGGTCTGGAACATGACCCCGCTGTAGGTCGGGTCCACGATGTCTACGTTGCTCACCCGGATCGCCTGGAACACCTTCGACGCCGAGAACACCCAGATCGCCGGGAACGTCTGCGCACCCCAGAAGTGCCCGCCGGTGCGCACCAGCGAGATGTTCTCGAACCGCGTCGGCGGGTTGCCGAAGCCGTTCATCGGGATGCCGAAGTCCAGCGAGCTGATCGTGATCCCGGCGTAGACGAGCGTGTCGGCCACGTGGATGTTGCGGAACACGTTGTTGTTCCCGCCGTAGACCGCGATGCCGGCGGCCCGCCAGGTGAGCAGCGAGGTCAGGTTCTCGTAGGTGTTCCCGGTCACCTCGCCGCCGCCCCCGTCCTGGGCGTTGAACAGCGCGAAGCTGTCGTCGCCGCTGGCCCGGGACTCGTTGTTGGTCACCAGGTTGCCCGAACTGCCGTTGGTCATGTTGATCGCGTCGGCGAACAGGTTCCGGATCCGGGAGTTGCGGATCGTGGTGTTGTCCGTGTTGGTGCCCCAGTACAGGCACACCATGTGCTCGGCCCAGATGTTGTCGATGGTCATGTTGGCCGTGCCGTTGAAGTCGAACACCTTGCCCGGCCCGTCGATCCGCGACGTGTAGTTGCCGAAGTAGGCGAAGTTCGCGAACACCGAACCGTTCGCCGTCGACTCCGCGCGGAACCCGACGTCGGTGTTGTCCTGAGTGGACGGTGCGACGAACCGGGTGTACCACGGGCCGGCGCCGATCACCCGGACCGGCTTGAGGAACACCTGGAACTTGCTGGACGTGGCGTACTCGCCGGGCGGCAGGTACACGCCGATCAGGTTCCCGGTGCTGTCCATCCGCACCCGGTCCAGCGCGTTCTGCACGTCCTGGTGGGAGAACCCGGTGGGCACCGCGTACCGGGCCGGATCCGGGTTGGCCACCGGCGCGACCTGCTCCAGGTTGACGAAGTCGATCGCGTAGTTCGTCCCGTTCGCGGCATCCTTCTGCAGCCGGATGCGGCTGCCGGCCGGCACCGTCGCGTTGAGCATCACGTTGGCCTCGTCGTAGATGTGCCGCGGCGGCCCGGCGCCGGGGGAGTTGCCCGGGCTCGCCTCGGCGCCGTAGAGCCAGGCGTACCGCGAGGTCAGGCTGATCGACTTGTGGAAGCTCCCGTTGACGTAGATGTTCAGCGTCGAGTTGATCCCGCCGCCGCCCGCCGAGTCCGGGATGGAGAACCGGGTGACCAGCGTGTTCGTGCTGGCTCTCGTGGTGAACTCGACGAAGCTGCCGGTCGAGTTCAGCGTCACGGCCCGGCGGCCGGACGCCTCGCCGGCCAGGTCGCCGACCGTGCGGTTCGGTCCGATCACCGTGGCTCCGCCGCCGGTCACGCCGTCCTCGGCCTCGTACATGTCGTAGGGCATGTTCGCACCCCGGCCGACGAACAGCGTGTGGTTGCTGGTGTTGTTGCCCTGCTTGACCGGCAGCTCGTTGCCGTCCACGGCGAGCACCACCCGCACCGTGTACCGGCCGTTGGCGGCCGTCCAGGTGCCCAGCCCGACCGGGCCGGTCGTGGCACCGGCGGCGATCGTCCCGGTGTGCGCGCCGGTCAGCGTCCGCACGGCGGAGCCGTTCTGGTCCAGCACGGTGAGCGTGATGCCGTGTGACCCGGCAGCCGAGGCGACGCTGCCCTGGTTGCGGATGGACACCGAGAAGCTGACCGCGTTGCCCGCGGCCGGCGTGCTCGGCGACCAGGACACCGCCGCGGCGACCAGGTCGGAGCTGGCCACCGGGGTGACCACCAGCGGCGCCGAGTTGGTGAGGCTGTTATTCGTCTCGTTCTGCTCGATGACGGCGTTCGCCTCGTCGACCCTGCCGGTCAGCTGGTAGCTGCCGGCGTTGCGGGCGCCGATGTTCGCCGAGACGGTGGCCGAGGCGCCGGCGGCCAGTGCGCCGACCGGGGCGCTGCCGGCCAGGTCGGTGCCCAGGTAGAAGTTGACGCCGGTGGCCGCCGAGGCCGCGCTGCCGGCGTTGCGCACGGTGGCGGACAGCGTGATCGCGGAGGTCTCCACCGGGGCGGACGGGCTGGCGGACAGGGCGGTCACGGTCAGATCAGGGTTCGGCGCCGGGACGCCGATCACCTGGAACTCGGCGGCCTGTCCGGCCGGTGCACCGGAGTTGGCGGTGTAGCGCAGCCGCACGTCCGCGGCGGTGGCCGAGACCGGGATGGTCACCACGTTGCTGGACGCCGGATCGAACACGTACGACGCGGCGCCGGCGATCGTGCTGAACGACGACGAGCTCTGCTCGCGGCCAAGCACCTCGATGGTCTGCGTGCGCCGGCCCCAGACCGGATCCGGGTTCAGCCGGACCACCACCGAGCTGAGCACGGCGTTCGCGCCGAGGCTCACGGTCAGGGTGTTGGGGTAGCTGCCCGGTCCGCCCTCCCAGTAGGTGGTCACGTTGTTGTCGTTGGCATTGGTGGCGACGAAGGTGAACACCGAGGACGAGGCGACGATCGGCTTGCCCACGGCCAGGTTCTGCCCGCCGCCGGTGCCCTGCCTGGTCACCGTGTTGCTGTTCGCCGACTGGTTGCCGGCCGCGTCGCGGGCCCGGACGAAGTAGCTGACCGCGCTGCCGGCCGGCTGGTTGTCGGTGTGGCTCAACACGTTTCCGGCCACGCTGGTGCGCAGCGTGTTGTTGGCGTAGATGTCGTAGCCGGTGACGCCGACGTTGTCGGTGCTCGCGGTCCAGGTCAGCCGGATCTGTCCGGCGGCCGGCTCGGTGAAGGCCAGGTTGCCCGGGGCGGTCGGCGGTTGGGTGTCGCCGGTGGCCGGGCCGTGCACCTCGAACTCGGCGAGCTGCCCGGCCGGCCAGCCGGTGTTCGCGGTGATGTTCAGCCGGACGTAGCGCAGGGTCGCGGTGCCGAAGTCGATCGGCACGGTGCTCGACGAGGCCGGGTTGAACAGGTAACCGGCGGTGCCGACCAGGGTGGTGAAGTTGGTGCCGTTCGTGCTGCCCTGCACGGACAGCGTCTGGGTCCGGGCCGGCCAGTTGGCCACCGGCAGCTTCAGCACCACCCGGTTGACCGCGACCGCGGCGCCGAGGTCGGCCTGGATCCATTGCGGGAACGCGTTGTTGGCGCTTTCCCAGTAGGTCGACTGGTCGCCGTCGCCGGCGTTGGCGGCGACGTAGGGCGGGGTGAAGCTGCTGGCCGTGATGGTCGCGGCCAGCGCGGCGGCCGCGGGCTGGACCGGCGCGGCGACGGGGACGAGGGCGATCAGGATTATCGCGGGGATCAGCCGCGAGATCAGGCGCTTCATTGCGTTCCTCTCGCAGGGTGAGCCGGAACTTTCAATGATGAGTGAAGTTCTTGCGGGTTGAAGTACAAGAGTTACAGAACGCCTGCGCCCGCGTCAACGGCCGGTCGGCCCGACCAATCACCCCCGGTTGCGGCGCCGAACCCGCCTTGAGCCCGAAGATCGCCCTGGCTACGGTAGGCGGATCGGCCGCGCCGAACTCGACTCGCATTGGGGATCGACACTGACCGGACGCAAACGGGAGGACCGGCTCTCGGACGCGGAGCTGCGTGCGTGGGCGCCGAACCCGCAAGATCAGACCGTGGCGGTGCCGATCGCCGGGCCGCCGGAGATGCGGCTGCCGGGTTACAGCGACTTTCAGCTGATCGCCGAGGGTGGCGAGGGCACCGTGTACCGGGCCAGGCAGGACGGGCTCGGCCGGTACGTCGCGGTCAAGGTGATCAATGTCGGCGATCCGGCCCGGCTGGCCCGGTTCCGCCGCGAGCTGGAGATCACCGTGCGGCTCGGCCGGGCGCACCCGCACATCGTCACCGTGATCGACACCGGCACCGCGCCGAGCGGGCTGCCGTGCATCGTCATGGAGTACTACGACCTCGGGTCGCTGTACGACCGGTTGCGCCAGCTCGGGCCGCTGCCGGTGGAGGAGGTGACCGCGGCCGGGATCGCGGTGGCCGACGCGCTCGCCTTCGCGCACGGACAGGGGTTCCTGCACCGCGACGTCAAGCCGCAGAACATCCTGTTGCTGCCGACGTCCTACGTGCTGGCCGACTTCGGGATCGCCCGGATGACCGATGCCGGGCACACCACCTCGCTGCAGATGGTCAGCTACCGGCACGCGGCGCCGCAGATGATCGACGGACAGTCGCCGGCCGCCGCCGACGACCTGTGGTCGCTCGGCTCGACGCTGTTCACCCTGCTCGACGGCGCGCCGCCGTTCAGCACGGAGAACCCGGACGAGGACACCATGCTGTCCTACCTGGACCGGGTCCGCGGCGCGCCGCCACGCCCGGTCCGCCGGCCGGACCTGCCGCCCGAGCTCGCCGGGATCATCACCCGGTGCCTGTCCAAGCGCCGCGAGGACCGGTTCCCCGACGCCGCCGCCCTCCGCGCGGCCCTTTCCGCCGTCGACACCGGCGCCCCCGGCTGGACCCCGTCCCTCCCGGTCGCCGACTTCGGCCCGCGCCCGACCCCGGTGGCCGACCCGGCGCCGCCTGCCCCGCCGGTCCTGGATTCCGAACGCACCATGCTCGGCCCGCGCAGCGACCTGGCCGGGCTCACCGTCCGCCTCACCGACGACCGCACCTCGTTACCCGACTTCGGCCCCGGCTCCGGCGACCCCGCGCCGTCCCTGCCCGCCGCCTGGTTCATCACCGACCCCGACCCTGCCGTGTCCTTCACCCCGGTACGGTCGCCGGCACTCCCGCCGGGCGCGGCACCCCGGGTCCGCCGTCCCCGCAACCGCTTACGCATCCTCGTGCTCGCCCTTACCGCCGTGGTCGTCGGCGGCGCCATCGGCCTCGCCGCCACCTGGCTCAACCAGATCCCCCCGTCCTCATCGACGCCCCCGCCCCCATCCGTGTCCCTCTCGATCTCTCCCAGCGCCACCATCCCGGCCGGCGGCGACCCGGCCTTCGCCCCCACCCTCAACCGCGTCGACGACCAGGGCGCCACCATCACGCTGACCTGGACCGACCCCACCAACGGCAAAGCCCAGTTCGTCGTCGTCGACGTCACCGGCGACCGCCCGCAACCCTTGGCCACCATCGTCGCCGGTGTCACCACCCACACCATCAACAACCTCGACCCCGCCGCCCCCCAGTACTGCTTCCAAATCGTCGCCATCGGCCTGGCCGACCCCACCACCCAACGCGGCGCCTCCGCGCGCACCTGTGCTGTGCGGTAGCCGAACGCCGGTGCTTGCGGTGCCGGAGGGTGGGACTCGCCGGCCTGGAAACGGGGACTCGCCGGCCTGGAATGGGAACTCGCCGTGGTTCGTGGCCGCGCTCGGGCGAACGGGAATCGGGGACTCGCCGTGGTTCGTCGCCGCGCTCGGGCGAACGGGAATGGGGAACTCGCCGAGGTTCGTCGCCGGGCTTGGCGAGTTGCCGTCTCTGGCAGCCGAGTTGCCGGTTCGGGACCTATGAGGGGTCGGTTCTGGCAAGCGAACCGCTGGTTCGAGCCCGGCCGGCCGCCGGCGGCCGGGCCGCGCCTGCGGCGCGGCCCGGCGCCGCAGGCGCCGGGACGGTGCGCCAAGTGGTGACTGGTGGGGCTGGGATTGGGGTTTCGTGGGCTGGGACTGGGGATTGGCGCGCCAGGTGGCGGCTCGCGGGGCTGGAACTGGCGGCTCGCGGGGCTGGGATTGGGGATTCGGTTGCTGGGACTGGGGATTGGTGTGCCAGGTGGCGATTGGTGGGGCTGGGGCTGGGGTTTCGGTTGCTGGAACTGGGGTCTCGCGGGGCTGGGGCTGGGGATTCGGTTGCTGGAACTGGGGATTGGCGCGCCAAGTGGCGGCTCGCGGGGCTGGGACTGGGGTTTCGGTTGCTGGGACTGGGGACTCGCGGGGTTGGGG
>NZ_DASUCC010000005.1:0-38802 GCF_035762905.1 Actinophytocola sp. | reverse complement strand
GACCTCAACGCCGACCTGTGGCATACCTGCGCAGTGCAGGTATCCATGTGAACATGCTACCAGAGCCCGTGTGCCGGTCGCGCTACTGGTAGCCGCATGAGGGGCTTAACTCGGATTCCTCGGTCGTCTCCATCCTTGCCTCACCCTGCTGCGTCAGGAGATCGTTAAGAGCATGGAGGTTGAATCTTTTCACCCTGCGTGTAGTGGTTCCATTCCGAGGACGTGATTCGCGGATAGGCTACAGAACATATGCGTTTGGCGAGTCGGTCAGGATCCGTTTCCCATACTAGGAGTGAGTTGTCCTCACCGGTAGTCACAATCGTATGGCCATCAGGGCTATACGTCACCGAATTCAAGGTAGCTGAGTGACCATTCAACCGCACTATTTCGCGCGGTTGACGGGCATCGCTGATATCCAATAGTCGCGTCGTGTTGTCGCCTCCGATCGTCGCAAGTATATTTCCATCGGGACTGAACGACGCCGTTTGACCTAAATGGGTAGGGCGGTCAGGTGTAATTGGTCCGGCCGGCAGGGCGCAGAGTTCGGTGGGATTCCGAGGGTCCGAAACGTCCAACAGCCGGCTCCCGCCGTCCCGGTTTGTCATGGCAAGAATTGGCTCGGTGGGACTAAAAGCGACGGACGCCGTTGTCGGAAGAGTCGAGAGAATTGACGGATGTGCTGAATCTTGAATGTCCCATATGATGGTAGGGTCCCCAGGGTCTCCTGGCTTATCTCCTTCTCTGGTAGTGGCAAGCAATCGGCCGTTAGCGCTGAACGAGGAGCTAGAAAATATTATTGGGAGTACACCGCGCATTTGCGGATTGTACGGGTCGCTAACGTCCCAAATTTGGGAATTCTCAAGGGGGCCTCTTGCTACTCGGCCTGATCCACCATCTGGTTGCCTTCGGTCGTTCTGATGAATTCGCCGATCGGTTGCGGGTATTCTAACCAGGAGCAAGCTTTCGCGTGAATCGACTGTAGCCTGTTCGCCTGTTAGTGAGCCGACTAGTTGTGGTCGATACGAGTCGTCGATGCTCCATCGCAATACTTGGTTGTTTGCGCGTGCGATGAGCGGCTCGCCAGGTGACCCTCCTTCACCCAGCCAATAACGTCTACCGATGGTGGCAGGTCCCCGTGCAGACAGTTCTCCTTCGGCCAGATTCCATGTCCGAACACCTCCGGGAACAGCAATTGCAACAACCTTGCCGTCCAAGGCAAATGTAACGTCAATTGGCCGCCCTGCGAATCCCATCCGATGAGAAAAGGGAAAGATGTCCCATATACGCACGACAGGGTCCTCGCCTCCGCTGATAAGCGTACGACCGTCTGAGCTAAACGCAACTGTGTGCACCGCGCCAGAATGTCCGACGAGCGTAGTAGGAGGGCCGGGCGCGTCTATGTAGGTAATATCCCATAATCGAATCGTCTGATCATCACTTGCAGAGGCAATAGTGCCGCCATCCGGACTGAATGCTATATCATTAACCGCCGCCGCGTGTCCAGGAAGTTCCGAGATGACACTAGGCGCGCGCGGGTCTGCAATATTCCATAATCCTATTTTTCGATTGGAACCATTAGTAGCTAAGGTTTTACCGTCGGGGCTGAATGCGACAATGTCTGTGTTTGCATTGAGAGTCGACAAAAACGCCGGCCTGGTCGGGTCAGTGACATCCCACAACCGTACGAGCCGGTCATGTCCGATCACAGCGAGAAGTTTGCCATCAGGCCCAAATACAAGTGCGCCGTCGTGATATCGTGAGGGGGGTGGGCCGTCAATTCCGCGATCAAGGAAGCCTAATGGAGCAGGGTGTCGAGGATCCGTAATGTCTAACAGCTTTGCTGGACCTGGTTCGGCCGTAACAATGGCCACGAGGTGTTTAACCGGGCTGAAGGCAACAGAGTTGCGATAGATGGTCGTGCGGCCTAGGTCCGCCAGTGGCTGTGGACGACGAGGATCCTTCATATCCCAAAGTCGTGCCCCAGAAGCCTCGCTGGTTAGAGTTGCGGCGAGATGGCCCTGCGGACTGAATTCTACCCAATGTCCTTCGGCTGGGAAAGCGGGTAACTCTATGGGCTTATGCGGGTTGGTTGTATCCCACATTTTAGTTTGGCCTTGCCTGGTTGCTGTCGCGACGGTGCGACGGTCGGAGCTAATAGCCACATCAAATACCGGGCCGTTATGTCGAGGAAGAAGCGTGGCATACGGCTTAGCGAACGTGCTCAATAGGCTTTCATAAGTGTTGCGATTGGGTGCGATCTTGTGGGCTGCGAGAGTCAATTGAGCTGCGAGGGCGGGGTTGGCTTCTCGGAGCGAGCCCGCGTCCCGGATCAGTTTCTGTGCCAGCGCCGTATTACGTTGTTGAGAAGCTGCTTGCTGAGAGCTGACTGCAAAGCCGGTGGCCGCAGCGGCGATTATTAGCGCCGAGGTGAGCACGGCAGCGAGCCGGCGTATCCGGCGAGTACGATGTAGCGTGGCCACCTCCAGATCGTGCTGAGCTGCCACGCTGGCCTGGAGAAACGCCCGCTCACGTGGTGTCAGAGCTGTGTCGTTGGATGTGGCCCACTGCTGAGTTGTAGCGAGCCTCGTTCCTCGGTAGAGGGCGCCTGGGTCACGCTGCAGCGACTCCCAAGCGTCGGTGGCGTCGGTTAGTCGCCGGTGGATGCGGAGTCCTTCACGATCTTCCGCCAGCCAGTCATGTAGGCGAGGCCACGATCGAATTAGCGCCTCGTGGGTAAGGTCGACACTATCGCCATCGAGTGTGATAAGTCGTGCCGCAACTAGATGCTCGAGTACGAGTCGAGTTCGAGGATTGTCATTGTCAAGTTCGCCGCGCCGGACGCGGCGTTTGGTGTCTTCGGTTCCATCCCCAGGCGCTGCGAGCCTGAGGAAGATCAGCCGAGCCATCTGTTGGCCATCGGAGTCTAGCAGCGAGTACGCATTTTCGGCACTGCGCGCGATAGCACGATGGATGCCGCCGACAGCATCGTATCCGGCGATGGTAAGGGCGTTTCCTTTTCGGCGTCGCCACGTTTCCAACAGTGCGTGCGAGACGAGTGGCAATGCGCCGGCATGGCCGGCGGCATCGGAAACCAGCTGGGCGAGTAATGCGGCCTCGACGGTGCAGCGAGAACGAAGGGCTGGCTGCGTGATGGCCTGTCTTAGTTCGTCAATATTCATCGGCCCAACCAGAACCTGCGCATCTTCTACTGCATCGGCAAGTTGACGATGTTGGGCACAGTGACCATAGAAGTCAGCTCGTAGGCCGAGTACGACGCGGATCGCGCAACTGGGATCCGTCGTGACGGCAAGCAGCGCTGCGATAAACTGGTCCCGATCTTTGACCTCTCGGCAGAGTGTAAATAGTTCTTCAAATTGGTCGATAATAAGCAGAGAGTCTGTTGTTGAGGGCCGCTTGGCAATCACCTGCCTGATCGCTAGTGCGAGATTCTCCGGGCGGTCAGCGAAATCGCGCACTAATTGGCTTGACGTGATTCGAAGTTCCGCCCCAAGTCGAACAGCGCACTCCTGCAGTGGATGTGTACCAGGGGTGATATGCAGAGTAAATAACTCCGCGCCACGCTCTTCATGATACTTTCGGAGAGCTGGTAATAGTCCGGCAAACAACAGGGACGACTTTCCAGAACGAGAGGCACCTATAACTGCCACTAGTCGTCTTTGCCGTAGCCGACTGACTAGTTTGTCAACGAGCCGGTCGCGACCGAAGAAGTGATCGCTGTCAGCTGACCCAAAGGCCGCTAGGCCCATGTATGGTGGCCGCTCTGGCTCAGTCTCGGACGGTCCTGGAACTGATCCAGAGTATAGCTCCTCTGCCGCCGAGCGCCAGCGTGTCTCCCATTCAACCAAATCGCCGTCGCAAGCGCGTACGTATGCCAATGTTACTGAAAGGCTCGGCAGTCGATCTCCGCGGGCCGCCTGCGCCAACCCGCTCGCCGAGAAGTGAGCACGGCGCGCCAGTTCCCGGTACCCCGGGTTCCCTGCGCGCCGCCGCAGCTCACGCAGGCCCATCGCAAACCTCGGGACAACCCCAGCGTTGGGGTCTAAGGGACGCTCAGGGCGCGCCATGGTCACCACCCCTCCAGCGGATACGGCTTGTGCACAGTTCGTGCACCAGCTCTGCCGAACAAGATGCAACGGTAGAGCATCGTTTGATTGTGCACACTACCGTTATCGACATTGCACAACCATCGACCTGGTACACCATGTATGACCAGCCGAGATGGGACGGCTGGTGAATCACGCAAGCGCATGGACAGCTTGACGTATCCAGGAGAAGCTTACTTCTCATATACGGCCCGCCCCGATCATCTCGGCGAAGGGATGCTGCAGATGGACGCACTGACGTGCAATTATCCATCACACCGGACGATCATTGTCATGGATGTTGAGAACTCCACCGCCAGGACGAATCCTGGAAGAGCCCAAATTCGACGAGCGATGTATGAGCTTATTGAGATTGCCTCAAGAATGAGCGGAGTCACGAGCGAGAATCGTGATCCCCTGGTCGACCGCGGAGACGGGGTGATCATGCTGATCCATCCAGTCGATCGTCTTCCGAAAACCATGTTACTGAGCAGGTTTATCCCATGCCTTGCCAGACTCCTTGCCGACCACAATAGACGTAATCCGAACGTCGGATTCCGATTGCGCATCGCGATGCATGCAGGCGAGGTTCATTTTGACCATTGGGGTCCTTTTGGAGAGTCCGTCGACCTTGCATGCCGGCTGGTGGACGCAGCGGAATTTCGGGCCTGGCTGAGAATGAGGCGGGCACCGCTGGCGCTCGTCGTGTCCGACGACGTCTACTCAACTATGGTCAATCATGGCTACAAAGGTATCGAAGCTCTGTTTTTTCACCGAGTAGTTCACGTCGATCTTGCCGGATATTCGGAGTTCGGATGGGTGTCCGTACCGCCACTCGTCGGTGTCAACTGTTAGGTCTCCGACCTGGACTGCCAACTGCTACTGGCCAATGTTAAGCGAGTGGGTGGGGTTCGTTGGTGAGGACGGCGAGGGCGGTGAGCCGGCATGACGACCCAGCAGTCCGCTCCCAGCGCATTCTCCTCGCCGCCCGCGCTGTCACCCACGCGATGTCTCGCCGGCGCGCTTCAGATGGCCGTGGGGTAAAGAAGTGTCCGAGAAACCAACACGGCCCCGTGGCATACCTGCGCAATGCAGCTATCCATGTCACGAGGCTACCAGACCTGTGTCCCTGTCGTGCTGGCGCTTGAGCGAATCACTCGGTCGCACGGACAGCAAGGTCAGGCTCCCTTGTTTGGAGGATCCGGCGGGAATTCCGCGGGCGTCGGGCGCCGCGCCGTAGTGGGATGTTCTCGTGAACGAGTCTTCAGCTCAGTTGTACGACACTGGCATCTACACCCTGGCCATGGTTCACCAACGATGGACAGCCGCAACAGCAAATAATCAACAGGGTTTCATCCGCCACCTCGCCCACCGCCCGCGTCGCCGCGCGGGAACCTCGCCTTGGGACTTTGGCATCCTATTTGACTGTCTCAACGTCTACATCTCCTGGCCACGCATCCGCCCGCCAGGGCTGACCCCTCCTCCGCAAGGCTGGCGCAAGGTCCGCGAGCAGGTCGTACTGCAATGGTATTGCGGACGACCAAATCTGCCCGCGCACGGGTCGACCTCGGAGCACCTCATATATAGCCGAGGCTGGGCAGTGTGGAGGCGCCACGTGTAGGTAGTCCCGGCGAAAGGCGGATCGATCATGATGATCATGATTGCGAGGACATCACCCCCACGCAGGTTCTCTCTGCGGTGAAAGGGCTGAGATCCAGAACGCTTGGCTGCGGGTTCGACCGTCGAGCAATGGCATTGGATGGATAACTATGGAAGCGTGTATGGCCCCGTCAAATGTCGCAAACCGAGCCGGCATTGTGGCCGGGAAACGATAGCAGTATCAGCCTCAACAATAGCCTGATCGCGGCGTGGATATTCTACCAGGAAGACCGCGTCCCATCGAGCGACGGACGGTCGTCTGGTGCTCCAAGCGCGTGAGCAGGGAGCTTCGACCCGGTCAGGCCACCTCGATGGCCGGTGTCCGTCACGACGACATCCGGCCAGGTAATCGGCTCGCCCCCGCATGCCTCAGCTGCGCCTGGCAGCAGCCATACAACCCTCCATCCCTGGGATCCGGTTCGGCGTCTAACAGCCCCCGTCGGACGGGAACCACCCGCCGGCACTTCAATCTAAGGAGACATCATGCGAAATCGACTCAATCATCCCATGGCCGCGCTGCGCCGTGTGACACAACTGCTCGCATTGGCCGCGCTGACCGTGGGGCTGCTTCCCGTGGCCGCTGACGCTGCGGCGCAGAAGACGCAGACCGGATCCGCGCCCGCCGCCACCTGGACCCTGGTCGCGACGCTCGACCCGATCCATGTGGAGGCACCGCGCAGCGTGCTGACCTTCTACGGTGCCTACGCGTTCACACCGCTGCTGGTGAACTTCAACCCCAAAGTGTTGGGTACCACCATCAATCAGAGCGTCGTCCCACAGTACGCGGTCCCAGACGACGGCCCGCCGCGCACCTACAAGCTGGTCTACCACCTGACCACCGACGTCACCACGACCACCAGCTACCGGTTCAACGACCGCGCACTGGTCACCGTTCCCGGCGGCGTCACGGATGTGGAGATCATCGAAACCCCCCAACACACTAGCTGGAACAGCTGGGCCCTTCGCAACGCCAACAATGACCACTGGTTGTGGTACTCCGTCAAAATCTACGAACAGACCAGCTGAAAGCGGCGAGCGGCCCCAGGGCGGAGCTGATCGGGGGTACGCGGAGAACAGCGGCAATTGGCAAGCGTGACCATGACGACGGGCGTTCCGCCGTCATGGTCACGGTGACGGCCCGTGGACCGAAGACAGGAGCACCATGAGAATCTACTGTTCACTGGCATTGATCATGAAACTCATGGTCCTGTGCCTGCTGGCTGGATGCATCGTCGGGATTGTGCTGTTTAACTGAAATGATCTGCCGGATCATTTCGTACAACTCTTCTCCAATGGGCAACGTGGAATCCACATTTCAACGCCTTTGACCTCGTCTTCGACGAACGCGTTTCGGCCGGATGTAACTAACAACCAAGGTCCGGTTACACCGTTAAATTGACGGCCCCGCTCTTGGTTACGTGTGGCGGGTATCGGCGTCGTGATCGTTGACCCGCCGTGGTCACTATCGACGACCTTCTGAGGGATCTGGCTCATGGTGGTGTGTCATCCAGCCCGCGGGCCTTGCGGCGACGTTGGGACAGGTTCAGCATCAACCATGTGCAATGCTGAAAGTGATTCCGCGGTCACCGAAGGTGGGCGTATGGAGGTTCGGCTGTTGGGCGAGGTGCAGCTGTGGGCTGCAGGCCAACTGCTGGACGTGGGGGCACCGCGGCAGCAGGCCGTGCTGGCGGTGCTCAGTGTGGATGCAGGGCGACCGGTGGCCATGGACACGCTGATTGATCGCGTCTGGGATGACACTCCGCCGGTCGAGGCGCGAAATGTACTGTACTCGCACCTGAGCCGAATCCGCCGCCTGCTCGGGCAGGCGGCCGACCGCACGGGGCAGAGGTCGGTGCGGATCGAGCGGCGGCACGCCGGCTATATCCTCGATATCGACCCAGATGTGGTGGATCTACACCGGTTTTGCCGCCTGGTCGAACACGGTTGTGATCCCTGGCTCGCCGACACCGACCGAGCCGGTGCGCTTACTGCGGCGTTGCGGCTGTGGCGGGGGCCACCGTTGGCGGTCCTGTCTGGACGATGGGCCGCGCAGGTGCGCAGCAGTTGGCACCAGCATCGGCTGGAGGCTGCGGCGCAGTGGGCGCAGGTCGAACTACGGCTCGGCCACCCGAGCGTGGTGATCACCGCCCTGCACGACCTGGTCGCTGAGTATCCGCTCGCCGAACAACTCGAGGGTCTGCTCATGCGGGCGCTACACGCGGCGGGCCGCAGCGCCGAAGCCCTCGACCGATACACCCTCCTCCGACAGCGCCTGGCCGACGACCTCGGCACCGACCCCGGCCCTGAGCTCCGAACCCTGCACCAGTGCCTTCTACGTGGCGAGCCGCCGCCTGCAACACCAGAGCCGACGATCACGACAAGCGGGTCCGCGCCAGACAACCACGGCGCAGGCGGTGACCGACATGTTGGCCGGCCCCACCCTCATGAGCTACCACGCGACACATTGGGGTTCACCGGCCGGGACAGGGAGGGCGTGAGCCCGCGTCCTGCACCCGGGCGGGCGTCCGAGGCCTTGCCAGGGACAAGCCTGGTGGGCCGGCAGCGTGAGCTGGCTCAGGTGCTCACCTTGCTGGCCGGCAACCGGCTGGTCACGCTGACCGGACCGGGTGGCTGCGGCAAGACCCGGCTGGCGACGACTGCGATGCACCTGCTCCTCGACGCGTACCAGGTGATGCTGGTGGACCTCACGCCGGTCCGGGTTCCGGAGTTGGTGACCGAGACGGTGGCGACCGCGCTGGGCGCTCCGGAGCAGCCCGGGATCGATCGGGTCGACACCCTTGTGGAGGGTTTGGCTGATCAGGACCTGATCGTCGTGCTGGACAACTGCGAGCACCTGGTGCGGGCCGCCGCCGAGTTGGTTTCGCGGCTGCTCGCGCGGTGTCCGAAGCTGGTGATCCTGGCGACGAGCCGGGAAGCGCTGCGGCTGGCCGGTGAGGCCACCTACGCGGTGCCGCCGCTGGCTACGCCGGATCCCGACGTGCCGAGGACGCTGGCCGAACTCGCCGCATACGATTCCGTCCGGCTCTTCCTCGACCGCGCGGCGGAGCATGCCGGGCTGGCGTTCGACGACGACGACGCGCAACACATCGCGGCGCTGTGCGCGGCGTTGGACGGTCTCCCGCTGGCGATCGAGCTGGCAGCCGCGCGCACTCCCGTGCTGGCCCCGGCGCAGATCGTGCGGCGGCTGCAGGACCGGTTTGGCCTGCTCAGCTTTCGCGGTCGGGTGGCGTCCGCAGACCATCATCAGGCCCTTGACGCGGCGCTGGCCTGGAGTCACGACCTGCTGTCGGGGGACGAGGCGAGCCTCTTCGCGCGACTCGGTGTGTTCGTCGGTGGGTTCTCAGTGGAAGGGGCGGAGGCGGTGTGGCAGCCCGCCGGCACCCTCGACGCACTCACCGGCCTGGTGGCCAAATCGCTGGTGCGAGCCGGCCGCACCGGGGCCTCGACGCGGTTCTTCATGTTGGAGACGATCGCGGCCTTTGCCCGCACCAAGCTGGCCGCCGACCCGGAAGCCGAGGCGACGACTCGGGAGCGGCACGCCGGGTTCTTCCTGACGTGGGCCGAGGATGCCGCGCTCGACCCGACCGGCGCAGGTTTCAGCGAGCTGCGCGTCGAGTTCGAGAACCTGCGCGCGGCCATGGGCTGGTTCGCAGGTTCCACCGATTGCACCGACGAGTTGCGCATGGCGACGGTGCTAAGCCGCTACTGCCGCCTGCACGGCCACTATCGCGAGGGTCGCCAGTGGCTCGTGCACGCCCTCGCCAGGTCCGAGGGGGCCTCGGCGGACCTGCGGGTCAAGGCCTTGACCGGAGCGGCTTCGTTGGCGCTGTCCGAATGCGACTACGAGCGAGCGTCCCGCCATGCGGCGCAGGCACTCGAGTTGGCCACCGTGGCGGGGGACCAGGGTCAGGCCGGTCGAGTGCTGGTGTTGCTCGGCGCGGTGGCCAGGGAGCGGGCCGACTACCGCACGGCGCTCGATCATTACCACGCGGCCGCGTCAGCCTTCCACGCCGACGGTGACCAGGCCGGAGTGGCGTACTCGAGACAGTTGGCCGGCGCGACGTTGTGGCAGGCCGGCGACCTGGACGCGGCGAGTGTCTTCCTGACCGAGAGCCTGGTCGCGCTGCGCGAGCGGGGCGACCGTAGGGGGGCCGCGTCGTCACTGGCTTATCTGGGCGCGGTCGCGCTTTATCGGGATGACCGCCCCCAGGCGCGGCGGTTGCTGGACCAGGCACTTGACGTCTTCGGCGAGTTGGAGTTCAAGGAAGGCATCGCCTGGGCGCTGAACCTGCTCGGTCTGGTCGAGCACGGCGACGGCAACCACAACGAAGCCGGCCGGATACTCCGGGCCAGCCTCGCGCTGCATCGGGATCTCGGTGACCGGTGGCGGCAGGCGAGCGTGCTGGAGGCGTTGGCGGCGGTGGCCTTTGCGACTGGTGACGTGGACCAAGCGGCGTGGTCGCTTCGCCAGGCTGACGAGATCCGCACGGCGATCGATGCGCCTGTGCCGTTCATCGAACGCGCCGCGCTGGCCAGGACACACGATGTGCGACACCGAAACCGGCAGCTCCCGACGGACAGCACGCGGTCTCTCGACCTGGACACCTCACTCGGTCCGCCCCACGTAGCCTGGCGCGACAAGCCCTAGCTTGAGTTTTAACCTGTGCGGCGTGGTCGGGGTGTGGCCGATTGGGGTCTTTTCTTCGTGGTCGCGGTGACGGTGTGCACGTCGTGGCGGTGGGCGGGTCGGCGGTTGCGGTGTCCGGGTGGTCGGCCTGGGCCAGGTCGAGATGGTTTGGGTGCACGTGCCGGACATGGTGTCTGTCGGCGGAGGTGCCGAAATCCGCGGCGGACCCGGGCTGGTGTCATGTGGTGTGGCTCGGCGGGTTTCTCCCAGGGGTGGCGTAGGTCTGCGGCGAGTGGGCGGGCGAGGCGTGGTTGGGTGTAGGCGGCTAGGACGAGCCAGGTCCACCGGTCGGCTTGGTCGGGGGTGCGGATCTTGGGGTTGGTCCAGCCCAGGGTCTGTTTGAGCATGCGGAAGGTGTGCTCGATGTCGAATCGGCGCAGGAATGCCTGCCAGAGCAGGTTGACCAGGGCTGGGTCGTGATCGGTCTGGGAGTGCCAGAGCCAGACCGGTTTCGGGATCGCCCCGGAGGGCAGCCGGTTGACTTCCAGCCGGATGAGCGTGCCTTCGATGATGGGCAGGGTGCCGGTGTGGGTGAGCCAGGCGGTGCGGTGGGTCAGGCGGGGGTGCAGCCGGTTCCACGCCCGGACCCGTGCCGGGCCGTAGAGCCGGGTGTCGTGGTGGGCGGTGATGTCCGGCTCGCCCCAACTGGCCGGGTCACCGAAGACGAACTCGCCGCCATGCCGCCGTGGTCGCCCCGGGGTTGTCGGTGTGTGGGGTGGCGCAGGGCGACGCAGGACCCGATCCGAACGCATCCGGACCAGCACCGCCACCGGCAAGTCGCGCAGCACGAACGCCAGGCGGGGGCCGTCGTAACCGGCGTCGGCCACGATGAGGATGTCCGGGTCACCCGGACGCCAGTGCCCGGCGGTGATCAACCCGGTCACCACCCGGCGCAGCTGGGTGGCGGTGACGATGGCGGCATCGTCTCCCGGTGCCAGCCGGTGGATATCCAGGGGCGTGGTCCACGAGCTGCGTCCGGTCTCCAGCGCGACCACCACTGAGTACGGCCAGCCGGGAATCATCATGTGGGAGTCCTTGCCACGTCCGTAGGTGTGGCACAGGATCCGTTCGGGTGTGGTGTGCGCTTCGGGGCGTAGCCAGCAGGTGATATCCACGGCCAGGACCAGCCGGCCATCAGCGGCGCGGGGAAGCGGCCCGGCCAGCACCGCGCGTCGCAGCCGATCGGCATCCAGTCGGCCATGGGCCAGGCCCGCATACAGCCCGCCGTGGCCTCGGCGATGCTCGCCCACCAGGGACAGCTCCGCCAGCGACCGGACCGGGCCTTCGGCACACAACACCGCATCACACAGCTCGAACAACGCATCCGCCCGCCGAGACAAGGACCGTAGAACTCCTGGCGAAATCGCGCCAGATCCCCGGCTGGACCGGCCAGCCCACCACCCTGCACACTGATCACCGAAGCCCTTGGCTAGATCATCTTTCTGTCGCAAGAGGAATGATCAATCAAGGGCTTCGCTCATGATCAACCAGGGGTCGGGTGGCGCCCCCGAAGGTTAAACTCAAGCTAGGTGAGCCAGCGAACGTCTGCGGTCGACCAGACGACGAGGTGTCCGTCCGGTTGTAGGCTGCCGCGCGGACTCCGGGCAGGGAACGAAGCTCGGCACCCGGTCCGGTCGACCCGCTCGGTGGATAGCCGATTGACGATCACCATCCACCAGGATGACCGCGATGAAGCGGTAGCGCAGGTACTCCGACAGAATTCGGGGTTGCGTCTCTCAGGTGCCTGACATGGTCGGCGAATGCCACATGACTCGACCGCGGCCAGCACCAGGGGTGGGCCGGGCTCGATCCCGCACAGGTGCCGCAACGCCGCAGGCACCAGCGCACCACGCTCGTCCTGCTCGTCTCAGGCCGCTTTCCCATCGAACTCACCGAAGCCAGCATCACCACGCAGCGCCAAGGCGACTACATGATCTGGGGACCCGGCATTGATCACACCCGGCAGGCCAAAGACGACTCGATCGTCATCACCGTCCACTGGCCCTCATACGCGGTGTAACCGGACTGCGACGACTACCTGGCCGCCGAGACGCCCGGATCAGTAGCCATATCCTGCCACCTGCCATCCGCAACCACACCGCCCTCGCTCAACGCGAACGCAAAGGCGCACCTCGTGGGGGTTAACGTGTCCGAGACGCTGACATGATTCCCACTGAAATCCCCGGGAATCCCGGAGATTTCATGGATCCAGAGTGTACAGAGGATAGCACGGTGGCGGTCAAGGCGGACACGCCGACGGGGTCCGTGGCGGTGATTATGGGGTGGCTGGGGATGGGGTTGTCTGGTCATTGAGGCCGGGGTTGTTCGGTGCCGTTGATCTTGGGGTAGTCGACGGGCGTTGACCTGCGGTGCCTCGGCTTGTGTGGCACGTCGACAAGGATGATGTGCCTGTGATTCTGAGGTAACTCGGCGGATTGTTCTGGATGGTTGGGAGTCCGGCGTGTTGGGCGCCCTTGGAGCGGATTACTGGACGCGTCGGCTGGTTCGGTTGGTGGGTGGGTCAGTTGGTCGATGGTCGATGAGGAACTGTGGGTCTAGGACAACCTCGTCCTCTCTGTGACTGCGGAAGAGCGCGAGGACCCCGCGGGGTTCGATCGTGGCTGTGTAGAGGAGTGCGGTCTCGTTGAATTTCTCGCATCGTTGGCGGTGTTGTTCGGCCGCGTTGATGTTGGTGCTCCATGCCATCCCTCGAGACCGTTGTTCGGGCGCGCCTCGGTAAACGGTCACGGTGTCAACCGGGGCGATCAGGCTGGTCGGCTGCGAAACAAACCCGGCCGTACGGAACATCGCAACCCAGTGCTGTGTGCCGATCACCTGTTCGGGCTGGTCGTTGCCGCTGCGGATCCAAGCGTCCGGAATCAAGCCACGGAGGTCCCTATCTGAGACAACCCCGGCCGTCCAGGCGTGGAAGAGGACCCTCGGTCCGTCAGGATGACCGATCACCTCACCCTGAAGCCGGATGGCCGGTTCGGACATCTCGATCACGGTGTCGAGCGTAGTTGCGAGCCACCCGGCGGCATGGCTCGCGGGCAGCTGCTGTCGTTGGCCGGCGGTCCGATCACTATTGGTGTTGTTGCGCGGTGGGGTGTGAAGTCCGAGCGCCCTGGCGAAGGTCGACAACGCCGTGGCGGTGGTGGTCCTCGTGAGGGCATCAGCGACCAGATCGCACGGGACACGGCCGCTGTGGGCTGCGGCCGTGATCTCGAGGCGGCTCCTGGGACGGTCGGGCCGATAGCTACGTTGGCGCCTAATTCTGCGGCGACGACGCCCAGTACGTGCTCACCACCGCCGGTCAATCACTGATCGACAAGGGATAATCATGGTGGACGGTGAAGTCGGTGCCCTTGGCGGCCAGGGGAACACTTCCACCACCCATGCCCATCGTGGTCATCACTGCGTGCTTGGCCGGCATGCTCTGACGCTGAGACTTCGTGTGCGATCAGGCCGGCAGGACGGGTAGGGATGCGGCGAGTACGGAGAAGTGTGGCAGGTCTTTCCAGTTGTTTCGGTTGCCGATGACGTAGAGGCGGCGTTTGGCGCGGGATGCGGCCACGTTGAGCAGGTTCGGTTTCTCGGCCGCCCATGCCGTGCCCCGTCGTTGCGCGGGGCGCTGCCCAGGATCAGGACGATGACGTCGGATTCCTGGCCCTGGACGGTGTGCACGGTGCCTACGTTGCGGTCGGCGAAGGTCGAACCGTAGATCGAGCGCAGGAGATTCTTGCTGCCCCGCACGACATCCCGAAACGGGCTGATCACCCGGATGTCGGTGGGGTCGACGCCGTCGGCGATCAGTTCGCTGAGCAGCGCGGCGAGTGCCTCGCCCTCGGCGGGCACCCAGTTGCCTTGTGACTGTCCCGATCGGACGTCGAGCCAGCCGTTGCGTCCCGGATAGGCGCCGTCGACCCGAGTTCCGTACACCATGAGGTCCCCGCCGTAGGCGATGGTGTTGGAGATGTCGAAGATCGGCCGGTCGCAGCGGCGGTGCACGCGCAGCGGCGCGCCGACCCACACCGTGCTCTGGCCGTCCGGTTCGGCCAGCGCGGTGCCGTGCCGGGCGAGGCGGTCGGCGATGCGCTGTACCGAGATGACGTCGGGGGTCCACTGCTCGTGCATGTTGTAGGTCGGTGGTGGTCAAGTAGACCCCAGGGTGGGTAGTGGGCGGGCTGGCTGTGGCGGGGAGGTGCACGGGGCGCAAATAGGTCCACCGCTGTCGGCCACAGACCAATGTCATGCTCCAACGCACACGAACGGGCGTTTGAGCGGGTCCCGCGCGGTTGTATCGGCCACGGCGCGAGCAATCGGTCGACCCGCGGTGATCAGCCGGTAGAGATCGTGAGCGGCGGCGGCGCGGACGGTGTCCGCGATGCGACCGACAGCGATGACGACCGTGCGCACTCCGGCTTGGAGAAGAGCGCCCGCATAGCCGAGGTCGCCTTCGGTTATGACGACCTTGGGAGGATGGGTGAGCGATGCGAACTCATACGCCCGCAGCTCACCACTGGCCCAGTCGTGGCCCGACAGCCATGGGTTTTCGGGTGTTGAGACGAAGCGCGCTACCAAGTCCGTGATCAAGCGGCCGTCGATGGCGGATTTCGCTTCCGCCATGGTTACCGTCTGGACGTGGGGACCGAGCATCGTGGCCGAGTTGTCCCGCTCGGATTCCGTGATGCGCAACCAGAGGCTTGCGGACGGGGTTACAGAGACCGGGCGACCGCGCAGGGACGGCAGCGCGCCCCAGGCCACTGACTCAAGTGGACCGGTCGGGCAGATCAGCAGTTCCCGATCGCTGATCAGTGGCAGCAGCGGCTGCACGATCAATCGGTCCAACGATTCGCTGCGGTGGGTGGCCGAGGTGCGCGCCATCGATACGAGAGGGGTGGCAAGTTCGTCGGGGGCCAGGGTGTCCAGGTCGGCGTGCAGTCGGATGGCTGCTTCGAAGGCTTCGTTCGTCGAACAGAGTGGAACGGTCACCGTTTTCCCGTGGAGCACGACCGCGAACAGCTCTCCCCGCGATGTGCCAAGCGACACCAATACGCGGTCACCTAACTGCTTGGTCAGCGCGGCGCGCGAGGTAACCCAGGGGGCGGATTGTCCCGCGATCGGCCGGAGTTGGCCGAACCGGCTGTCCAATTCGTTGACTGGTCGTCCTTCCAGCAGGTGCCGCTGGCGCAGTCGGCTGATGGTTCGCAGCCGGGCGCGCGGTTCGTCGACAGGTCGCGGGTCGTAGCCGTAGATCGGTGCTTTGGCCCGCTCCAACCACTCGAGCAGTTTCGTGTCACCGCGACTGCGAGCGACATTGACGGCCAGGTCGGCCAGTGCGCGACCGCTCACAGCGGTGCCGGTTGGCAGGTCGAGTGTGCCGAGTCGGTCGGGATAGTTGGCGAGCTCGGCGAACCCTCTGCGAGCCTCGTCGAGAGCAGTCGGAGGGTCGTTGTGGACGACGGCCAACTCGGCGCGGCAGAGCCGCTGCAGCATACGGCAGTCTATTGGCGCGCTAGGCCGCAGCGTGGACCTCTGGAGCAGTCGATCCGCATCATCTAGGGCTTGGCGGACGATCGCAATCCGGGCGGCGAGCAAGTTGGCCACTGCCGCCTCATCGGCAAGCCCGAGTGTGGCCAGGCGATCGGCCAGGTCGGCCGCGCGTTCCTGAGTATCACGCCGTGCGGGTCGGTCTCCCGCGGTGATCATGGCGACTTGGGCGCGCAGCCGGGTGAGCGTCGCAAGGGCGGCCCACCGGTCGTGGCCGCGGCGAGTGAACCGGCGGCGGGCTGCCGTCGCATGTACCTCAGCCTGCTGGAACTCGCCGCGCAGGAACTCAGCGGCGGCCAATCGGTGCTCGGCTACAGCGACGTCGAAGCCGGCCCGGCCCTGCCGCAGGTCAGGAAGCAGGTCGCGGATCTCGTCGTTGGCATTATCGGCAAGGCCCGCCGCCAACTTGGCCTCGGCCACATCCAATCGGATGCGCGCAAGTACCTCGCGATTTGCCTCGTGCAGGATGCGTGCGGCCTGCTCGAATTGGGCCAGCGCTGTGGGCAGGTCTGCGGTGAGCTGGGCGATTACACCGAGGTTGGCAAGTGCCTTTCCCCGTACCACAGGCAGATCATGTTCCTCGGCCAAGACTGCTGCGGTCGACAGGTCGCGACCAGCGCCCTCGACGTCTCCCATCTCTATTCGCGCGAGCCCCCGGTTGAACATCGCTCGGACGACCATCGGTGGAGACACGTCCGCGTGAACCATGCCGGCAAGGGCTAGGTCGTACTGTTTCAGCGCCTCGGGGGTCTGTCCTGCACGCAGCAGGATCAACGCGTGCTGGCTGTCGACCATGGCCGCGGTCGGACCACTCGGCGACAGTTCCTTCGCCTGGAGGATCCGGCTGAGGCCCTGGTCAAAGCCCTTGGTCTCGGCTTCCAGGTAAGCGAGCGACGCGAGAGCCATGGCACGCGCGGCAGTGTCGTTACCGGCCTCTTCGACGGCCCGATTGAGGACGCTTATGGCCTGCCGGTGCCGTCCTTGCTCGACCAGACTCCGGGCCTCAGCGCGCAGGTGTGCGCCCAGCTCCGGTTCGTCGAGCGCCCCAAAATGCGCCTGGCGAACGGACGGTTGAACGAATTCGATGTCGGCGCCGCCAGACAGTGCGTCATCGGCGTCCTGCCGGTACAGCTCCGCCAGCGCTTCTGGGACCCTCCGCGGGAGCGGGCCGGTAGCCATCTGGTCCGCGAGCCGATCCGCGAATGGATACCGAGTGAATTCACTCAGATTGGCCTGGGTCAGCGACTCCGGTGCCTCAGTACCGAATGCCGTCAACAGTTCTGGGATATCGCGCGCGTCGAGACCGTACACCTGCAGTGCGGCGCGCAGGATCTTCGGTTCCTGATCGCCAATCTCCCCGGCGAGGTCGCGCAGCAGACCGGGAACGTCGCGGATGGCGCGGGTGCTCATGTTGTTGTACAACCGGATCGCGTCGCGTGCGAGCCGGTTCGAGGTGAACGGTGTCGGTTCGACGCCTCGCCGGGCCAGCCGCAGGCAGTGGAGGACCAGCCGCAGCCGCACCAGCCGGAAGTCGATCGTGGGCGGTGCTGAGTCGGTCGTCAGCAGGGCCTTGGCCGCTTCCTGCTGTGCCCCATGGAGATTACCGAGATGCTCGTGCAGCCTGATCACGTGGAACGTGAGCGTGTAGAAGTCCTGCGGCGAGCCGGAAGCCGTTACGCGATTCCGGCCGGTTTCCGCCTCGAACAGTGCGCGTTCCCACTGTCGCGACGCCTCCAGCACCTGGACGAGTAGATCGGTCACGGGGCAGGATAGGTCGCCGGACTCCGAACGGTGTTCCTCGATTTCGGTCAGAGCGCGCTCAAACATGCGCTCCTGGAACAGTTTTCGCACCCGGCGCAGCACCTGCTCACGCCGGTCGGTGAGATCTGCAGCCAGAAGATCTTCCTCCGATACCCCGAGATACTCTGTCTTTGTTGCCAAGTAGACCTTCGACGCCGGGGGCAGTTCGTCCAGCGACGGGATCAGGCCTGGGAGCGCATCATCGTCCCAGCAGCGTTCCAACGTCGCGCGCTGCTGGCCCAGCATCAGCCGGTGGTACAACTCCTCCGTACGTGCCGTTGTGCCTGTTCGTCGCCGGTAATAGGCAATGGCGCGCCGGTGGATGGTGGCGATCGTGCGGGGGTCGTCGGCGGTCAGGCGAGGTAGCATCATCTGCCGGACATCTGAACGGTGGACCAGTACGTGCCCGTCCGGCATTCGGTCGACCAGCATCGCCTCTCGGGCCAGTTCCTCAAACAGGGCATGCGCCGCACCGGGGTGGGGGACCGGCACCCGACACGGACGTGAGAGCACCTCTTCGATCAACTCTGGCGTGACCCGGCGCAGAGTAAGACCGGGGTGGGCGAGTTTCCGCACGAGGGGGTTCTCGATGTAGCTGAGCAACCGGTGGTACAGCTCGCCTTCGACCACGCCGAGCCGCAGCGTGATGTCGCGGAATGCATCGTGTGCAGGTTGCTTGCGCAGGATGCCAGCGGCCAGTCGGATGCACAACGGGCTTGCTCGCACGGCATCAATTACCCGCCGTGCGTCGGCTATCGACAGATTGAAGGGAAGCAACGACCGCAGCAACGCCGTTGCTTCCGCCGAAGTGAACAGCGGCACCTCGATGCCGTTGAATCCCAGGTTCACGGCCGGGGAGCGCCCCGCCGCAACGATCGACAGATTGGGTATCCGATGTGCCAGGTCAGCGATAAATGCCGCGAACGACTCCTGAACTTCCGGGCTTCGCCGTTGCACTTCCTCGAATGTGTCGAGCACCAGCAGGGTTGGCCCGTCCTGCAGCGCGAGCTCGAGCAATCGCAGGAGGTTAGTATGGGTTGATCCGATGTTGGCGGAACGCCCGCTGGATTGATAGTGCTTGTCACCACCACGCAGTTGATCGCGGGCGCCGGCGAGGAGCTGGTCAGTCCGGCCACCGTCATTAGTCGTCTGCATGGCCAACTGCCCAGCAATCGCAGCGACGACGGTGGCGGGCACCGCCGGGTCGAGCGAGGTCTGGTCGAAGTTGAGGTAGCAGACCCTGGCCCACGAGACGCTGCGCAGAACATGACGAGCCAGCAGAGCCGACTTACCAATCCCGCCGATACCGTGAAAGAGCAGAGGCTGTCCAGGATCGTCGAGATGGGCCCGGAGTCGAAATAGCAGATCCTCGCGGCCTACGAAACTGTTATCTGCCAGGTCCCGCAACGGCTCCAGCAGCCCGGTCAGCGCGACCGCGCGATTGATCTCGTCGGTCCTTCGTAGATGCCCGCCGAGCCATCGTGACAACCACGCCAGCGCCCGGACCTCAGCCGGACTGAGCTCGTCCAGCCGAAGCGAAACGAGCCCGCCGACGACTCGATCGATGGCGCGCTGCCGGTCGTCGGACGGGCGGTGCACCAAGCTTCGCCAGGCTCGCTGAAGCTCGCTAAGCGGCATCCGGCTGGTGACCGATCGACGAACGGCGTCGTCGAGCGCCCAGTGCCGCATATCGCCGACCAGCACTCGGGTGGAGTCGGCGAACAGTGCCTCACCCTCGTCGCCTGCGCCGATCCAGGACAATTCATAGTGCGACAGCAGGCTCGCCCGCAGCCGAAGCTCGTCTAGACCGACCACAACTGACCGGGTCATGCGGTCGCGCTCGGTGCGAACCGGGCATGGGCGGCCCGGCTGGCGGCCGAACCCAGCGCCCGCAGATCCGACAGATCCGTTTCGCCGAGCACATCGTTGACCATCCCGGTCAGCTCTTCGGGGGTAAGCGAGTGGCCCACCGCATCGGCGATCTCGTGAAAGAACTCGCGCAGGTGATGTTCGGTGAGCCCGGTGAGTTGCTCGACGAGCAACACATCGAGTACCTCCGGACAGAAGTCACCGGGATGGCCGGTCACGACCAGGCGCGTGTCACGCAACTGGCCCGACTCAACCTCCTTAGCGAGCTGCGCAACCGCGATGTGGACACACGGCCGCACCCATGGCCGGTCTAGGCCGTCGATGAAGATCCAACGCAGCCGCGCTGGTAACGTCCGAAACCGCCCGACGAGCTGGTGTACCAACTCCCGCACTGCACGGGACTGCTCGACGTGGTCGGCAGAGAAGTCGATTGAGGCAAGTCCCAGTCGGGACGCAAGCGCGCGGACAAGATCCGCCGCGCGCACGTCGTCATACCAGTCGTTCTCGATATCGATGGCCACGAAGTCGCACGTCAGTGTGGGATTGGTGACTATGTGTTGGATCAGGTGGCGGCTATAGGATTTGCCGGACCCTGGCCCACCGGTGATAGCCAGGATCGGGTAATCCTCCTGGAGCATCCGCAGCACGGCCCGGCGCAATCCGGCTCGATCGATCAGCGCCCGCCGACAGCCCGGTCCCACGAGCATCGACATGTGCCGTTCGAGCGGTGTATACCAGGGTGCGGACGCGGCCGGCGCAGTCAGAACTCGATCGAGTGCGCTGGCGGCTGCAGGAACTCTCGCTCGCACCGCGCGGACCAAGTCCTCGAGTCGGCCCGCGTCGAAAGCGTCACGGGTGAGTGTCGGCCACAGCGTCGCGGCACTCTGGCTCCACACGACCTCCGCCGGTGACATACCGATCGCGTGCCAGATCTCGACTATCATTTCGTTCTGCCAGGCCATGTCCCGAAGCGTGCGGTGCAGCAGATCCGCGATGGCGTCCCGCCAGTCCGGGGATCTAATCCAGCGCACCATCCTAGGCCCCTAGGTCCACACCCAGCGCGTCGAGCCGTTCCACAACCCGACCGATTGCGCGGCCTTGGTTCCGGTAGGCAACGCCGTCGTGGTCCGGCGACTCGACCCAGCGGTGATGCAGTGCGACCACGCGCCACTGCTCATCGAACACCGGCGAGCCGGACGAGCCCGCTTCGGTGTCGGTCCAATATTGAACCACGACATCGTCTACATAGCGGACAAGGTTATGGTGCATCGCGATCTTCTTTGGTAGACCCTTCGGGTGTTGAATGATGTAGACCCGGTCGTTGACCGCTGGCCGGGCTCCGCCGCGCAACGGCAGTACAGGCGCCTCAGCCGGTAGGTGGTCGGAGGTCTTAATGACGGCGAAATCGTCCTCTGCATCACCACAAATCGTGCGTACTACGCATTCAATGGATACCGGTTGGCGCAGCAGCCCGCTGATATCAAATTCATAGCCGAACTCAGCGCGAACGGTCGACGCCGGCACGCCGTTCGGCCAAAGAACATGGTAATTGGTCAACAGAGCTCGATCCCCCACACGAAAGCCGGTGCCATGGTACCGGCGGCCATCCGCCGTTACTACGAGCCGACAAACAGCCCGTGCGCGATCGAGCCCGTGCTGCAGGAACGCGACGTCCAGCAAGGTCTCTTGCGCATCCACAATTTGCCGTTCGTCGCCCGTTCCGCGCCATGAGAATGGCTTGTCCTCCAGCAACGGCGCACCGACCACGGGATTTCCGGCCAGCAACTCACCTACGCGGTATGCGAGCACAGGCCTGCTGCGTGCCGCAGCTCGCAGCAGTTCGGCCAGCACCACGTGTGCGGCCGCCGTGTTCATTACGTCAAACCAAAGCGTGCGGGCTGGCTGACTCCAGCGGATCAGTCCCGGGGACAGACCGGCCTCGCTCACCACGGACTCGGCCTCGGATTCGCGATAGATCGTCGCGCTCAGGGCGTCGCGCAGTTCCCGTATCCGGACGTCTGTCCAGTTCAGGGGATGGATCAGTAGAGGCGACCTCAGCTCGGACAATCCCACCTCGTCTTCGGAGGAACGATGTGACCACCTATTCTTACGCATCTCATCGGACAGACTCGACATCGGGCCGGCCAACACGGCGAGCTTGCCGCAGGCCGCCGTGATTGTCGATCAGCGATGGCTACGACACCAGCAAGTACGCCCGGCAGCGATCTTCTGAGATTGGCCTATCGAGTCCGCGGGTGTCGACGGAGATGGGCAGCGCCGTGTTGAGAGGCTTGAAACCTCCCAGGACGAGGGATTCCATGCTCCACACGTTCGGCAACCGACCGTTCACTGGTGCCGAAGGTATCCCGCCGGACGGTGCGGGTAGTAGATCGCAGTGTGAGGCTGAACAATCTGACGGTCGCGGTAGCAGTGTGTAGTCAGGGATGAGTCACGTGACGAGATTGCCGGTCAGGGCGGCTACGGACAGTGGCGACCAGCTGGACTGTACGCCGCTCGATCGCCCGGGCGCCTCGTTGTAAGCGGCGAGCAGGCGCCCACATGAGGACCCACATGCTTCGGACCTATCGCCAAGCCATCGATCACCCTGCTTCGAAGGGTGGGAACCAAATGAGGGCCGGCTGACCACGACCCTCGCTCGGCGCTGCAGCGGTCAGGTCAGCGGAGGCTTCCGGATCAGCGCATGCCCCAACCCGGACCAACAATGCTTCCGATCCACTGCTTAACTCTCCAACAACAGCTGATAGGCGGTGGCGCCTCGCCATGCTCGACCATGTCCCGCACCAATGCCGTGATCAACTGCCTGCCCGACCGACCCGGCCGAGCGATGCTGCTCACACAACATGGCCGCCAGTCACCCGACTATCGAGACCGAGGAACACTCGATCGAGATAAGCGTGCTTGGCGATGTGTCCGACGGAGTCTCGTGTGCGCCGATGGCCGTGCACATTGATTCCGTGATCTCAGGTTATGTGCTATCAGGCCTATGGCTCCGCTTGACTTCGTGACCAGCCGTAGTGCTTGGATGTTCTGACGCGAGTAACAGGGAGAACCACCAGGTTAGGAGGCGTCATGACCGAGCCCACTCCGGCGGAGCGAAAGACGACGGCCGAGGCGGAGCTCGCAGAGAAGCAGGTCGCTGAGTGGGACAGCCCGCTCGCGAGACGCCGACGAGACGCGGAGAATGAAGCCGCGATTGTGAAGGCCGAGAAGGATGCGGCGGAGGCTCGTCAGAGCCAATGGACCAGCCTCGCACCGATCCTGGCCGACATTCCTCGTGGCGAGACTGCGGTGTCGGGGGATCAGCCGATCGCAGGCAGCGCGCTGGCGATGGACGGACTGCGAGCGGTCGCCGAGAAGGTTGCCGAAATTGTGAAGACCAAGGTGGGCGAACCGACCTCGGTCCTGGTGACAACCGAACCCGACCTTGCCTCCGTCGACGCGGCATACCAGACGGTGGTGGACTCCCTACAAGATCTGATGACGATGGCTCGGCAACTGCTCCAGCAACGGTGGCCACCGCCGGCCGGGCCTGTTGACAGGGAAAAGTCGGGCGCCGAATCTGTGGCCGTCGCCGCGGCCGCTGCCGGGTTCATTACGTCGGTAGTGGGGATGTTCTCCGCGCAGCGCTCCCTTTCGACGTTCGCAACCTCCGTGGACGACCTGTCGGCGAGTGCGGCGGTAGTCGGCGCCCTGATCACCGCTTCGCCCAGCTCAACAGTGCTACACGCCAATTTCCGAATGCGCGGAAAAGGGCAGATTGACAATGACTTCGCGGAGCTGCGTGCCCTCCGGCGTGAGCTCGCCGACAAGGAGCAATCATTCTGGGGAAATATTCGACCTGAATACCAGACGGAAGCGGCGGACCGCAAACAGCAGATCAAGGCGCTCATCACCGCAATTGACATGTTCGACAATTCGGTGCGGACAGTTTCCAGCGGATCCACCAGGTCTGCATTGACAAATGCCGTGCTATATGAGCAGCTCCACCTCGAAGGTTGCATCGATAACGTGTTACTGGTGAAAGGAATCGCGGGATCCGGAACTCAAGTGTTGAACGACCGCCCACTATGGCTCAAAGACAAGTTCTCCGTCATGGCCACCTCGAACATAACCTATATGTTGCTGAACGCTAAGGAAAACCGGATCGTCGCCGCCGGCACAGCATCGGAGACCGTGAGCTGGCAGGGCAAGATCGGGGACCGCGTGGAGCGCGCTGCGAAATGATCTTCATGATCCAGCATGTACAGCGATCGGTCGATGGTGGTCAAGTCGGACCCCGCCGACGGGGGTCTGTAGGCGGGGCTATGTAGTAGCGAGGGGGTGGGGTTGTCCGGTCATTGCGGCCATGCAGTGGCGACTTCTTGCAGGCTGGCGTTGATGTAGGTGGTGGTGGCGGGTCCGGTGATGTCGGTGTGGCTGGCCTAGGCGCGGGCGATGCCGTAGCCGAAGTGGCGTTCGACCCAAGTGAGGATGCTGTGTCGGAGCCAGTGGGTGGAGATGCCTTGGCGACTCAGAGCAGGTGTTGGCCGAGGCGTTTCAGAGGCGGTCGCAGCGCCGCGACGTGAGCGGGCGCCCGTCGCGGTAGCGCTACGGCGGGTCGCTAGGCAGCGCGTACGGCGGGTGGCGGCGTACTCGATCAAGCAATCGGCCAGGGCAGGGCTGATCGGTTGCCAGCGCAGCGTGCTGCCCTGCTCCCGCAGCTGCGGCCGCTATGGCTGTCGGGTACACGGGCGCGCTGGCGTGCACGAGCGGGCACCTGCGAGCGTCGAGTACGCCTTCCTCGAACACGCCGTCGACGGCGGCGTGCGCCTGACCCACGCGGGTGATATTGACCGCGACGGCCTGATCATCGCCCACCAGATCCAGGTGCTATACAAGGCGGAGCTAGCCGGAATGGACGAACGCGTGGCCGCGGCGGCAGGCCCCAATCCGTCAGCGGTGGCGCTCGGCACGCTCCCAGAGAGCACCCCCGCAGGACTCGCCGAAGTCCTGGCCACCCACCACAGGGCCGTCTACCAGGAGAACGACGCCGTCCTGGCCATCCTGCTGAGCGACGCCGAGTGATCACACGCGGTCGTTCGCTGCTGATCATCCGTGGTTCGGTGTCGAGGCTGCGCCGGACCTCCGCTCAGTAGTAGACGTCAAGTAGATCGTCGGCCGTGTCGAGGTCGTGTCGTCGCTGAACGGCGCTAGCGCACAGTCCCAGTCGTCGGCCGCATGGGGCAATCGGCTGCGTTCTAGGGCCACGGCGGGTTGTAGCCATTGATCGCCGTCGTCTCTGGCCACGGTGGAGTCGACAGGCCGCCTGCAGGCCCCTGATCGTGACGGCAGCCCTCAAATGCGTGGGTTCACCTGTGCGGGTCGGTGGCCGTCGCACATCCCGGCGATGCCGCTGGCACGATAGATCACCCACACCCAAGGGTTCGCTCCGACCAGAAAGCCGAACAAGGGTCGGAGGCAACAAGCGTGACTGCGGTGCGGGAATGCGATCAGCTGGCCGGGTGGGCTGCACGCCGTAGTAGGAGGGTGCGGCGGTCGTCGCGGTCGGCTGGCCGGGTTGGTGCGGTGGGTGGGTTGCGGTTCGCCTTTTACGGTCGGATGTCCACCCAGGACTTTCAAGACTGGGCATCGTCGTATGCCTGGCAACGGCACGTCGCCGACGATCTGATAGCCGGCAGCGGAAGAGTCGTGGCTGATTTCTTCGATATCGGGCAGACGCGGCGTACGGCGTGGGCGGATCGGCCGCAGGCCGCTCGACTGCTGGCGGCGTTGGCTCGGCCCGACCGGGGGTTTGACGCCGTGGTGGTCGGCGAGTACGAACGGGCGTTCTGCGGTGACCAACTCATCCACCTGTTGCCGATCTTCGCCGAGCACGGCGTAGCGGTGTGGTTGCCGGAAACCCACGGCCCTATTAACCCCGGCGATCCGACCCATGCGGCATTGGTGCTGTTGCTGGGCGCCCAGTCCCAGCGGGAGGTGCAGCGCTCTCGGTTTCGGGTGTTGGCCGCGATGCGGGCCCAGACCGTCGAGCAGGGCCGCTACCTGGGTGGCCGCCCGCCCTATGGGTATCGCCTGGTTGACGCCGGTCCGCATCCCAACGCCGCCCATGCCCGCTGGGGTCGCCGACTGCACCGCCTCGAACCCGACCCGGCCGCCGCCGATCACGTCCGGTGGATCTTCGCCCAACGATTGGCCGGTCACAGCGCCTCCCGCATCGCCCACGACCTCAACCTCAGCGGCGTGCGCTGCCCCTCGCAGGCCGACCCCGACCGCAACCGCCACCGCACCGGCGCGGGCTGGACTCTGCGCACCGTCGCGACCATCCTGGGCAACCCCCGCTACACCGGTCGCCAGGTCTGGAACCGCCACCACAGCGACCACGCCCCGACCGCGGACCTGCCAGGCAGGCCGGGGGAGTGGGCCGGCACGCCGTCGAGCCGGTCGCAGGACTGGGTGATCTCCAAGACCAGGGCGCACCCCGCGCTGGTCAGCGAGGACGACTTCCTCGCCGCCCAAGCCATCAACGCCACCCCAACCCCGGCCGACGGCACTTCCCGCACCTACGCCCTGGTCGGCCTCCTCCGCTGCGGCATCTGCAGCCGGCGGATGGACTCCCACTGGGTCCACGACCGCCCCGGCTACCGCTGCCGCCACGGCCACACCAGCGCCAAACCCACCACCGCGGACAAGCCCAAGACCCTCTACCTGCGCGAAGACGTCATCTGCGCCCGCATCGCCCAGAGCTACCCACACCTCACGACACCCGGTCAGAGTACGAAGCCCGATCCGGCGGAACTGGCGCACGCGCTCCGCGAGCGCGATATCATGATCTTGTGTGATACCGACAGCTGCGCCCTCGACATGAGATCATCGACCGGGCATCCACAGCTGCAATTGATCACATGAGACGAGCGACGAACGCGACCACGCGCAGTTCGTGGGGGTTAACGTGTCCGAGGGGGGACTTGAACCCCCACGCCCTTGTCGGGCACTAGCACCTCAAGCTAGCGCGTCTGCCATTCCGCCACTCGGACCGGTGTGGACAGGGTATCGGATGGGGGGTGGGGGGCGGGAAGGTGGTAGGAAGGCGGGGTGGTTGAGGACGAGGTGGTGCGGCTCACTAGTGAGCTTATTCGTATTGATTCTACGAATACGGGGGACTTGGCGACTACTGTGGGTGAGCGGGAGGTCGCGGAGTATGTGGCGGGGGAATTGGGGGAGGTGGGGTACGAGTGCACGCTGGTTGAGTCGGGGGCGCCTGGTCGGCTGAATGTGTTCGCTCGGTTGGCGGGGAGTGAGCGGGAGCGGGGGGCGCTGTTGGTGCATGGGCACCTGGATGTGGTGCCGGCGGATCCGGCGGAGTGGTCGGTGCATCCGTTGTCGGGGGCGGTGCAGGACGGGTACGTGTGGGGGCGCGGCGCGGTCGACATGAAGGACATGGTGGCCATGACGATCGCGGTCGCGCGGCGGTTCAAGCGGGAGGGGGTGGTGCCGCGGCGGGATCTGATCTTTGCGTTCGTCGCCGATGAGGAGGCGGGGGGGACGTACGGGTCGCAGTGGTTGGTGGAGAACCGGGCGGATCTGTTCGAGGGGGCCACCGAGGCGATCGGGGAGGTTGGGGGGTTCTCCGCCTCGCTCGGGCCGGATTTGCGGGCGTACTTCATCGAGATCGCGGAGAAGGGGATCGCGTGGATGCGGCTGCGGGTGCGCGGCCGGGCGGGGCACGGGTCGATGCTGCACGAGGACAATGCGGTCACGAAGTTGGCGGAGGCGGTCGGGCGGCTGGGGCGGCACCAGTTCCCGATCGTGATGACCGACTCGGTGCGGCAGTTCCTGGACGGGGTAGCCGAGCTGACCGGGTTGACGTTCGATGAGGACGATCTCGACGGGTCCGTGGCGAAGCTGGGACCGCTGGCCCGGGTGGTGGGGGCGACGCTGCGGGACACCGCCAACCCGACCATGCTCAACGCGGGGTACAAGGCGAACGTGATCCCGTCGGTGGCCGAGGCCACTGTGGACTGCCGGATCCTGCCCGGGCGGCAGGAGGCGTTCGAGCGGGAGCTGGACGAGATCCTGGGGCCCGACGTGGAGCGGGAGTGGATCACGCATCTGCCGCCGGTCGAGACCACGTTCGACGGTGAGCTTGTGGACGCGATGAAGGCGGCCATCACCGCCGAGGATCCGACGGCGCGAACGTTGCCGTATGTCCTGTCCGGAGGGACGGACGCGAAGGCGTTCCACACCTTGGGAATCCGGTGTTTCGGCTTCTCCCCGCTGCGGTTGCCGTCCGACCTGGACTTCACCGCACTGTTCCATGGGGTGGATGAGCGGGTGCCGGTGGACGCCATACAGTTCGGCGTTCGGGTGCTCGACCGGTTCCTCCGGACGTGTTGACTGTCTGAACCGGACGGATTCGGCGCGCGTAGTACTGTGATCATCCGCTGGTCGAGGAGGCGCCGATGCCCGAGTTCGTCAACGGTCTTCCCCTGCACGCCCTGGTCGTGCACTTCGTGGTGGTGCTCCTGCCGCTCGCCGTCCTCGGCGCGGTGGTGGTGGCGCTGTGGCCGGCGGCGCGGGCTCGGTTCGGCTGGCTGGTGGTCGGGGCGGCCGCGGTGGCGACCATTCTGGTGCCGATCGCCACGGACAGTGGAGAGAAGCTCGAGACCCGGCTCCCGCGCAGCGATCAGATCGACGATCATCAGGATCTGGGGCAGCAGCTGATCTGGTTCGCGCTGCTGTTCCTGGTAGCCGTTGCGGCGTTGATGGTGGTGCACGAGGTCGGCCGGCGGCGGGAGGTGAGCTGGGGGAAGGTCGCCACGATCGCGGTGGCGGTGGTGACCATCGGGGCCTCGGTCGCGACGGGCGTGCACGTGTTCCGGGTCGGCGAGGCCGGCTCCCGGGCGGTCTGGGAGGGCTACGAGAACGTCCCACCGCAGGAGCGCTGACGGCGCACGGTTCCGGCGCGGAGGACCGGGCCGCGCGATGGGCGGGTCGCCGGCACCTCGGCGACCCCGGGGTCTAGACGATCACGCCGGGTAGGAGGTCGTTGCGCCGCCGTCGCTTCAACCACACCTTGCGCGAGCCGTCCGAGTAGAGCCGCACGGTGGACAGCTCCCAGCCCGAGTATTCGGCGTGGATGGACAGTTGCGTGGCCGCCGCGCGCCGCGAAATCCCGGGCGGGAGGCGCAGCGGCCGGTACTCCCAGTCCCCGTCGATCACCCCGTCAGTGTTCATGGTGCGATCACCTGTATCCCTTCTCCAGTGGCGGACGCGACGAACACGCGGCCGCTGCCGGGGTCCACGGTCACCGAGTTGGGCTGCCCGACGGTGGGGAAGCGGTACCGCTCGCGCGGCTCCTCGCCCGCCACCTGGTAGCCGACTACCTCGTTCTTCGCGGTCAACGTGACCCAGGCCAGGTCCCTGGCCGGGTCGTAGGCGATGCCGAACGGCGCGCCGGCGACCGGGTAGCGCTGCCGCAGCAGCAGCGGATCGGCCGAGAACGCGAGCAGCGCCTCGCCCCGCGTGTCCACCACCAGCACCCGGCCGAATCGGTCGGTGACGGCGTTGGTCGAGCCCTCGCCGGCGCGCAGGCCCTCGCGGATCGCGCCGGCCGGGACGTCCAGCCGGAACACCGCGTTGCGCAACCGGTCGAGCACCACCGCGTCGTCACCGGTGGCGAGCACCCGGTCGGCGCTGAACATGCCGCCGGAGATCACCCGTCGCACGGCGTCCTCGCCCACCACGGCGACCTCCCGGCCCTCCCGGAGGGCGACCAGGGTGTCCCCGTCGGCCTGCGCGGCGCTCACCGGGGCGCCGGCCATCGTGGTGGTGGTGGCGGTGCCGGCGGGCAGCGTGATCCGCACCAGGGCCCCGCCGGCGGCGACCAGCAGCGGTCCGCCGTCGCCGGCCGGCCGCAGGTCCTCGGCGGCGCCGGGCAGCGGCACGGTGCGGGGAGTCGCGGACAGGTCGTCCAGCCGGTACAGGAGCACGGCCGCCGGCTCGGCCACGGCCACGGCGAGTAGCCCGGCCCGGGGGTCGATGGCCAGCGCGGTCGGACTGCCGGCGAGCCGAACCACGGTCCCCGCCGGGGTGGCAGCGGGCGGAGGGGAGACGGCGGGCGTGGCCGCGACCGGGGAGTCGGTCAGCATCAGCTCGTCGGTCGGCTCGTCCGTCGCCGAGCACCCGGCGAGCGCCGCCGCGCCGACCAGCACGGTCGCAACCAGGCGACGCAACATGTACCTCCAACCCGACCCCGGCGACACCCCGCGAAGCCGGCAACTTCACGTCGCGGTCATCGGGACGTTACGCCCAGCATCCCCTGTGTTTCCTGGCCCTGGCAAGCACCCCGACCGCCGGGACAGACAGTAACTGTGTCGGCGCGGATCGCCGACCAGCACATCCCGGCAGCCCATCACATTCAGCCGAACGGGTGAGTGTGAATAAGTGCTGGTCGGGGCTTGTAACAAACTGATATCGATGGTCGAATCCCAGGTCAGGGAGCGGAGGAGGTCAACGATGACCATCGATCCGATGAACGCGCCGATTTTCGGTGACACCGGCCCCGCGGACCCGCCGCGACCGGTCCGGGTCGCCTCCGGGCTCCTGCTGGGGAACGTCGCACTGACCGCCGCGTACCGGGCGTACACCGACCTCGACGAGAGCTTCCCGATCTTCCTGGTGCCGCTGACCCTTGCCGCCTGGTTCGCCGTCAGCATGCGCTCCGGGCACGGCTGGGCCCGCACGGCCGCCACCCTGCTCTCCTGCCTGCTCATCGGAATGATGGCGTTACTGATCGACTACAGAATGCTCGACGTGGTCGTGCTCGTATTTTCCACAGGCCTATTACTCACCGCAATTAAGCTGATGTGGCGGAGTGACGTAAATTCCTATTTCCAACCATGATCGACCGCTTCTGTAGGTGCTCGCACACATGCTGTGATCAGCTCAGATAGGACTTAAGTCCCTAGCCGGACCGCTCCTGTGGCCACGTAACCTGTCGGCTGGCCGCCGGTTATTTTCTCGAGGGTTGAGCCACGGCATCGAGGAGCATGTTTAAGTTGGTTAACACATCACCGAAGGGCTTGAGCAGGCGCACGTTCTTGTCGGCGAGCGGTGCGTTACTGCTCGCCGGTTGCGCGTCCGGCGAGGAGAACACCGCGGCGAGGGTGGAGGTGCCCGAGGTCCGGCTCGGCGTGCTCGCCGTCCCGGACACCGCGCCGCTGTACCTGGCCCAGCGGCAGGGCATCTTCGAACGTGCCGGCCTGCGGCCCAAGATGGTCGAGTCCCAGCTCACCGGCGACAACCGGTTCGACCTGGAGAACGGCTCCGAGGACATCCACTTCGACAGCTGGGTGACGATCTTCCTCAACATCGCCGACGGCGCCGACTGGGTGCTGGTCGGCGAGGCCTACCAGACCAGCACCAACACCAGCGCGCTGCTCACCAGGACGGACTCGAAGCTGCGCGACGTCCAGGACCTGCGGGGCACCCGGATCGGGGTGAACAACCCGAACGGGCTCGGCACCATGCTGATCAACGCGCTGCTGTCCACCCGTGGGATCAGCCCGAGCGAGGTCCGGTACGTGGAGATCCCGTTCGACAAGATCGGCGCGGCGATCAAGTCCGGCCAGGTGGACTCCGGCTGGCTGGTCGAGCCGTACCTGACCACCGCCCAACTGGAGAACGGTGCGGTGCCGTTCGCCGACACCGCCGCCGGCGCGACCGTCGAGCTGCCGCAGTCCGGCTACGTGTGCGCCCGCAGCTTCGCCGAGCGCAACCCGCAGACGATCAAGGCGTTCCAGGCCGCGCTGGTGCAGGCCCAGGTGGAGGCGGCCGACCGGACCGCCATCGAGCGCGAGCTGATCGAGTACCTCAAGGTGAACAACACCGTCGCCGCGCTGATGAACATGGGCACCTACCCCAGCTCGCTGCGCGCGGTCCGGCCGCAGCGGGTGGCGGACCTGATGCGCACCCAGGGCACGCTGAAGAAGGACATCGACGTGTCCAAGTTGGTGATCAACGGCTAGCCGAGCCGGCGCTCGGGGTAGCCGAGGTCGATGCCGCTGACATCGTCCAGCGCCGCGCGGATCGCCTCCGGCAGGGTGAGCTCCTCGGAGATGAGCGAACCGAGCAGCTGGCCGGTGTCGCGCGCACCGACGATCGGGGCGACCACACCGGGCCGGTCCCGCACCCAGGCCAGCGCGACCGACAGGGCCGAGGTGGCCAGGCCGTCGGCGGCGGTGACCACGGCCTGCACGATCCGTGCGGCGCGGTCGGTGCGGTGGTGCTCGACGTACGCCGCGTAGTGCGGGGACGCCCCGCGGGAGTCGGCCGGGGTGGCCGCCCGGTACTTCCCGGTCAGCACCCCCCGGCCGAGCGGCGCCCAGGGCAGCAGGCCGATTCCGTGGTGCGCGGCGGCCGGCAGCACCTCGCGCTCGATCCCGCGCTCCAGCAGGGAGTACTCGACCTGGGTGCTCACCAGGGGGACATCGCCCGAGCGCTGCGCCATGGCGGCGGTGGCCAGCTGCCAACCCGAGTAGTTGCACACACCGGCGTAGCGCACCTTGCCGGCGCGCACCGCCGTGTCCACCGCGGACAGCGTCTCCTCGATCGGGACCTCGACGTCCCAGGCGTGCAGCTGCCACAGATCGATGTGGTCGACGCCGAGCCGGCGCAGCGACCCGTCGAGCGCGGTGAGCAGCGCGCCCCGCGACGCGCCGCCGCCGAACGGGCTCGCATCCCGCCGGGCCACCGCCTTGGTGGCCAGCACGATCGCGTCCCGGGGTACCAGATCGCCGAGGATGCCGCCGAGGATCCGCTCGCTCTCCCCGTTGCCGTAGACGTCCGCGGTGTCCACCAGGGTCCCGCCCAGGTCGACGAAGGCGACCAGCTGGCTCGCTGCCTCGTCGGCGTCGGTGTCGGTGCCCCAGGTCATCGTGCCCAGCCCAAGCCGGGACACCCGCAGCCCGCTGCGACCGAGGTGTCGTTGCTCCACGGGCTGCGAGCCTAAAGGCAGGTCAGCAACGCCGCCGGGCGTGGTCTCACACACAGTTGGCGACCGGTCAACGACAGGTAGAGTGCTGCGAATGCGACTCGGACTGAACCTGGGCTACTGGGGTGCGGGCAATGACGCCGCCAACCTCGAGCTGGCCAAGGAGGCCGACCGGCTCGGCTACGCGGTGGCCTGGGCCGCCGAGGCGTACGGATCGGACGCGCCGACCGTGCTGACCTGGGTGGCCGCGCACACCGAGCGCATGGACGTTGGCAGCGCGATCCTTCAGATCCCGGCCCGGGCACCGGCGATGGCCGCGATGACCGCCGCCACCCTGGACACGCTGTCCGGCGGCCGGTTCCGGCTCGGTCTCGGCGTGTCCGGTCCGCAGGTGTCCGAGGGCTGGTACGGGGTCAAGTTCGACAAGCCGCTGGCGCGCACCCGCGAGTACGTCGACATCGTCAAGAGCGCGCTGCGCCGCGAGCGGGTCAGCTACGCGGGCCGGCACTTCACGCTGCCGCTGCCGGACGGGCCGGGCAAGCCGCTCAAGCTGATCGTGCACCCGGTGCGCCCCGAGATCCCGATCTACCTGGCCTCGATCGGACCGAAGAACCTGGAGCTGACCGGCGAGATCGCCGACGGCTGGCTGGCCATCTTCTACTCCACCGAGTTCGCCGGCGAGCAGCTCGAGTTGATCAGCAAGGGCCGGGCCAAGGCCGGCAAGACGATGGCCGGCTTCGACGTGGTGCCGACCATGCCACTGGTGGTCGCGGACGACTGGCGGTCCGTCGCGGACCTGGTGCGGCCGTACGCGGCGCTCTACGTCGGCGGCATGGGCAGCCGCGAGCAGAACTTCTACAACAACCTGGCCTGCCGGATGGGCTACGAGGCGGAGGCCGCCGAGTGCCAGGACCGGTACCTGGCCAAGGACTACGCCGGCGCCCAGGCCGCGGTTCCGCTCGGCTTCATCGATTCCACCTCGCTGCTCGGCCCGCGCGAGCGGATCGCCGAGAAGATGGTCGCCCTGGCCGAATCGGGGGTCACCACGCTGACCGTTTCGGTCGCCCTGCAAGATCTTGAGCGCGGCACGGCGGCGTTGCGGATCGCCGCGGAAGCTCTGGACAAGGCCGGGGTCGGCGACTGAGGCTCGCCGCCGCGCATGGCGAGAGGGAGTAAGTGAGCAGCACGATCAGCGTCCTCGACGCTGCCATTCTCGGCGTCGTCGAGGGTCTGACCGAGTTCCTGCCGGTCTCTTCGACCGGACACCTGAAGATCGTCGAGGGGTTGCTGGGCATCCCGGTGGACGACCCGGCCGTGGTCGGGTTCACCGCGGTGATCCAGGTCGGCGCGATCGCCGCGGTTCTGGTGTTCTTCTTCGGCGACATCGCCCGGATCACCCGGGCCTGGTTACACGGGTTGCGCCATCGCGATGCGCGCGGCGGCTACGACTACCGGTTCGCCTGGTGGGTGATCTACGCGACGATCCCGATCGTCGTGGTCGGCATCGCCGCCCAGGAGCTGATCAAGGGACCGCTGGCGTCGCTGTATGTCGTTGCCGGCTCGCTGATCGTCGGCAGCGGCGTGATGTGGCTGGCCGAACGGATCGGCACGCAGAAGCGCGGCGAGCAGGACGTCACGCTGCGCGACACGATGATCGTCGGGTCGTCGCAGATCCTCGCCCTGTTGTTCCCCGGGTTCTCCCGGTCCGGAGCGACCCTGTCCGCGTCGTTGATGCTCGGCCTGGACCGGGTGTCGGCCACCCGGCTGTCGTTCTTCCTGTCCATCCCGGCGCTGACCGGGGCCGGGATCTACGAGCTCAAGGACGCGCTCGGGCACGGGGTGGGCGCCGCGCCGCTGATCGTCGGCACGGTGGTGTCGTTCCTGGTCGCCTACGCCTCGGTGGCCTGGCTGCTGCGGTTCGTCGCCCGGCACACGATCAACGGGTTCGCGGTGTACCGGGTGGTGGTCGGGGTGCTGCTGTTCTGGATGCTGGGCGCCGGAGTCCTGGAGCCGTAGCGCCGTAGGCTGCACCACGTGGCCACGGTCGTCCTGCTCAGACACGCCCGCTCGACGGCGAACGGATCCGGTGTGCTCGCCGGGCGGTCCGCCGGGGTGGAGTTGGAGCCGGGTGGGCAGCAGCAGGCCGAGACGCTGGTGGAGCGGTTCGCCCCGGTGCCGCTGGCCGGGATCGTCAGCTCGCCGCTGACCCGCTGCCGGCAGACCGTCGCGCCGCTGGCCGGCGCCCGCGGGCTGGAGCCGCTGATCGAGGCGGATCTGTCCGAGGTGGACTACGGGGCCTGGACCGGCCGGGAGCTCAAAGCTCTGGTCAAGGAGCCGTTGTGGAACGTGGTGCAGCAGCACCCGTCGGCCGCGGTGTTCCCGGACGGCGAGGGCCTGGCCGCCGTACAGGCCCGGGCGGTGGCCGCGGTGCGCGCGCACGACGCCCGGATCGGCGCTGCGCACGGCGACACGGCGGTCTGGCTGTTGTGCAGCCACGGCGACGTGATCAAGGCGATCCTGGCCGATGCGCTCGGCCAGCATCTGGACTCGTTCCAGCGGATCGTGGTCGACCCCGCGTCGGTGTCGGTCGTCCGCTACACCGACACCCGGCCGTTCGTGTTGCGAATCAACGACAACGGCGGCGAGTTGGCCAGCATCGTGCCGGCCCGGCCGGAACCAGGCACGGCGCCCGGCGACGCCACCGTGGGCGGATCCACCGGACAACCACACAACGAACACCCCGACACGAACCGGCCGAAATAGGCGACTAGGGACGTGGGCCTGTGCCAGGATCAGGCCCGATCCGCCACCCCTCGGCGGCACTGGAGGAGTCCCCGATGAGCCAACCCCCCTACGGTCAACAGCCCGGAAACTACGGGCAATCAGGCGGATACCCGCAGCAACCCAGCGGCGGCTACCCGCAGGCGCCCGGCTACCCGACCTCACCCCCCGGCGGGTTCCCGCAGCAGAGCGGCGGATATCCGCAGGCGCCCGGCTACGCCTCGGCGCCCGGTGGACTTCCGCAGGCCCCACCCGACTACGGCCAGGGCGGTCCGGTCGGCCGGCCCGGGTCGGCCACCGCCGCCGCCGTGCTCGGCTTCGTGCAGGCCGGCATCACCACGCTCACGACCCTGCTGCTGTTCCTCGGGTTAGCGCAGGTTGGCGATGTCGCCGACACCAGCGGGGTGGCGATCGCCTGGGCGATCGCGCTCGGTCAGCTGGCCGGCATCGTGCTGCTGATCTGGGGCGGCGTCCAGCTCATGTCCGGCGCCGGGCGTGCGCTGTTCCTGGCCGGCGCGGCGTTGGAGATCGTGCTCTCGCTGGTCTGGCTGATCCGGTTCGCCGCCGCCGAGACCGCCGGGTTCTCGCTGGCCGAGAACGTCCAGTCGTTCGGCGTGTTCATGGCCATCATTTTCGCGATCATGCCGGTGATCGGTCTGATCCTGGCCATGGGCGGGGCCACTACCCAGTACGTGCAGTCCCGGCGCGCCTAGGCCAACAACTCGATCTCGGCGATGGTGAGGGTGCGCTCACCGCTGGCCGCGGTGATCCGCAGCCGGTAGTGGGCGTACTCCCCGGGGTCGGCCACGGTGAACGCGCGGGTCTGCCGGCGCCAGCGGAACTCCTCGCCGGTGCGCTCGTCGACGGTGGTCCACCGGTGGCCGTCGTTGCTGCCCTCCAGCACCCAGTCCTTCGGGTCGCCCGGACGGGACCCGGAGGTCAGGGTGTAACGGCGTACGGCGGCGCGCGAGTCGCGCAGCGAGTAACGGATCCAGATCGGCGGCTCGTCGAACGTGGCCTCTCGGCCGGTGCCGTCGAACACCGGGACGGGTTCCTCGCCGCCGCTCCAGGTGGACCGGCCGGACCGCGAGTCGGTGATGTCGTGCAGCGGCAGCGGAACCTCCGGGCCGTCGGTCAGCGACGGTGGCCGGGCGTCCGGGCCGGTCGCCCAGTCCGACGGCTCCGGGCCCATCTCGAAGTCCAGCACCGCGCCGCCGGCCAGCAACTCGTGCGGCAGCCAGCACTTGTCGTAGGGCCGGCCGTCGACCCGAAGCGCCCGCACGTAGATGTTGTCCCGGGAGTTGTTGGGCGCGTTGATCACCAGGTCGCGCCCGTTCTCCAGATGGACCACCGCCTTGCGGAACAGCGGTGAGCCGATCACGTAGTACGGGCTGCCCACCTGCAACGGGTAGAAGCCCAGCGCGCTGAACAGCCACCAGGCGGACATCTCACCGTTGTCCTCGTCGCCGCAGTAGCCCTGGCCGATCTCGCTGCCGGAGTAACCGCGGGACATGATCTCCCGGACCTTCTCGGCGATCTTGGCCGGCTGACCGGTGTAGGCGTACATGTAGCCGATGTGGTGTGCGGGCTGGTTACTGTGCCCGTACTGACCCATCCGCACGTCCCTGGCCTCGGTCATCTCGTGGATGGTCCGGCCGTAGGAGCCCGGCAGGTCGGCGTCCTCCGGGGTGTCGAAGAACTCGTCCAGCTTGGCCGCCAACTCCTTGGGCCCGCCGTGCAGGTTGGCCAGGCCCTGTCCGTCGTGCGGCACGCTGAACGCGGTGTTCCACCCGTTGGTCTCGGTGTAGTCGTGGCCCCACACCCGCGGGTCGTAGTCGTCCGGGGCCAGCCGGAAGCGATGGTCGGAGCGGCGGCCCAGGAAGAACCCGGTGTCCTGGTCGAAGCAGTAGACGTAGTGCCGGGCCCGGTCCAGGAAGTACCCGTGGTTGTCCTGGTCGCCGAGGGCCTTGGCCAGGTTGGCGATGCCGAAGTCGTTGAGGCAACCCTCCAGAGTCCAGGACACGCTCTCGTCCACCGTGGTGGGCGTGTAGTGCAGGAAGATCGACTCGTGCAACCCGCGCCGGCCGACCGAGTCGTTCGGCGAGCTCACCGTCGCGTTGCGCAGGGCGGCGGCGTAGGCGCCCTGCACGTCGAAGTTGGTCACGCCCTTGAGGTAGGCGTCGGCGAACGCCACGTCCGAACTGGTCCCGGTCATCAGGTTGGCGTAGCCGGGCGAGGACCAGCGGGACAGCCAGCCACCGTCGCGGTAGTGCTGGACGAAGCCGTCGATCAGCTCGCCGCACCTGGTCGGGGTGAGCAGCGCGTAGGCCGGCCAGCAGGTGCGGTAGGTGTCCCAGAACCCGTTGTTCACGTAGACCTTGCCGGGCACCAGCTTCGCCATGGACGCGGTCGGCGTGTCGGCACCCAGCCGCGCGGAGAACGGGCTGGCGTAGTAGTACTCGGGCCGCTCGGCCGTGCCGGTGTTCTCGAAGCCGCTGTTGGGATAGAGGTAGAGCCGGTACAGGTTGGAGTAGAGCGTGGTGAGCTCCTCGTCGGACGCGCCCTCGACCTCGATCCGGCCGAGGATGTCCTCCCAGAGCGCCCGGGCCCGGTCCCGGACGGTGTCGAAGGTGTCCGCCGCGGCGATCTCCAGGGCCAGGTTGCGCTTGGCCTGGGCCAGGCTGATCAGCGAGGTGGCGATCCGCATGGTCACGACGGTCGGCTCGTCGCCCTCCTCGGGCAGGAACCGGAGGAAGCCGGTGACCCGGTTGGACAGTCCACGCCAGAGCCGGCCGGACTCGATCACCTTGCGATCGAAGGTGGCGTAGACGAACATCCGGCCGGCACCGGTTGACAGTCCACTTCGGACATCGGAGTAGCCGGACACGGTGCCGGTGTCCGGGTCGAGGGTGAGCCGGCCCTGACAGCTCACGTTGTCGAAGATCAGCCCGGCCTCCTCGCCGGGGAAGGTGAATCGGAACACTGCCGCGTGGTCGGTCGGCGTGATCTCGGTGCGCACCTCGTTGTCGAATCGCACGCTGTAGTAGTGCGGCCGGGCGATCTCGTTGGCGCGCTTGAAGGTCAGCGCGCGGGCGTGCCGGCCGGGCTTGATCCGGCCCGGTGCCGCGGTGGGCATCACCTGGAACGTCTGCCGGTCACCCATCCACGGGCTGGGCAGATGGCTCACCGCGAACGCCTGCAGCGCCGGGCGGTTCTGCTCGTCACTGCCCCGGTGGTACTCGTAGATCCAGGAGGTCGAGCCGGCGTCGGTGACCGGGGTCCAGAAGTTGAACCCGTGCGGCACCGCGGTCGCCGGGAAC
>NZ_DASUCC010000004.1:0-2699 GCF_035762905.1 Actinophytocola sp. | reverse complement strand
ATCCACGCATCAATATGCTGGTAATCCCGATTGACCCGCCGAATCTCCTGCTGCGCGAACCCCGACGGCATCGCCACCGACATCGGCGCAAACCCAAACCCCGACGCCATCACCTCCGCCTCCGCCGCCGACGGAAACCCCCCCCGACCCACCACAAACATCCCCGCCACCAACACCACCGCAACCACCCCGGCAAGCTGACGACGCAACCAACCAAATGTCGCGCTCATGAGTTGGCACCTCCAAGGGAGACGAACTGATCGGCGATGGCCTGGCGCCAGACCTCGAATGCCGGCACCTCGCCGTCGACCGGCGTGGCCGGGCGCACGTCCTGGGTGATCCGGGCCGCGTGCACCGCGTCGGTGCCGCAGAACACCTGTGTGGCCAGTTCCGTGTGCGGCACCAGGAGCCCAGCCTTCACCCGGGACTCGGCCGCGAACGAGCTGCCCTGCGCGACGATCGGCCAGTGCACGCCGGACCGCTCCCGGAACTTGCGCAGTTCGGTCTCGGTGACCCCGCCGGCATAGGTGGCTGCCAGGCCGGCACCGCCGAACATGTCCTCGTGCCGGGCCTCGGGGAACGCCTCGATCATGTCGGCCACTCGTTCCGGGTCGGTGCCGCCGACGAACCACAGTGCCCGGCCGATCCCCTGATCGATGGCGCGGTTGGCGTACCCACCGGACTCGCCGCCCGGCCACGGGAAGTGCGGGTCCTGGTACTGCTGCTCGACGTACCTGCGGGTCTTGAAGTACGTCTGGTGGAAGCCGTACCCGTCGAGCAACAGCCAGCGCAGCAACGGATCCAGCGCCTCGGCGCGCGGCCAGGCGAACCGGGGCAGCCGGGCCATCGCCCACCCGACCCCGACGTAGATGATGTAGTCCTGAGCCGCGCCGCCGGGGCTTTCCAGGAACCGGGCGACGTGGTCGTGCCGGCCGAACGGCAGCCCGTCCCGCACCGCGTAGCCCATTCCGGCGCCCTCGTAGGCGAACCCGCGGAACCGCACCGGAATCTCGTCGAGCCACTCCTCGGCCTCGGCCGGGGTGCGCGCTTCGGCGGCGTACGCGTAGCCCTCGAGGAAGCGTTTGCCGACCGTTTCGAGCAGTTCCTGCGCCTCCGGGTTCTTCTTGTGGAACCCGCGCACGTCAAGAGATGCGGCGCGATTGTTCGGTGTCAGAATGCGGCGCCGGAGGGCGCGCCAAGCGCTGCTCAAGATATCCCCCTTTGGCGGGTGGGAATTGCTATCTGAATAAGATGTTCGCCGTGGTCGCCGAGCAGCGTCTACTCCAGAAGTGCAGAGTTTCCGCTCAGCTCGCCAGGCGGCCGGCGTCCGGAACGAACCGGTCGCGGATCCGCTGCCGCCACAGCTCATAGGCCGGCACCGGTCCGGTCGTGTCCGCCGAAACCTCGGTCTCGTCGGCGATCCGCACGGCGTCCGCAAGAGACAGTCCGGCCAGCCGGCCGGCGGCGGTTTCGGTGTGCGCGGGCACGAAACCGGAGTAGGTGCGCGCCTTGACCGCGAACACCACGCCGAGCGCCAACTCCGGCCGGTGGTCGCCGGCCGCGCCGCGCAGCGCGGCCAGCCCGTCCGGCGCGCAGCCGCCGGCGAACGTGGCCGCGAGACCGACGCCGCTCCACAGGTCGGCCCGCCGGTGCGCGGCGAACCGCTGCACCGCGGCGGCCACGCCGGCCGGGTTGCCGCCGTGGATGAACCACAGCGCCCGGCCGATGCCCTGGTCGACCGCACGGAGGAAGTAGTCCGGCGCGCCCGCCCAGGGGTACGACTTGGGCACGTACTGGCCGTCGATCCACTTCTTGGTGTCGAAGTACGCGCGGTCGAAGCCGTAGCCGTCCACCGCCAGCCAGCTCATCGTCGGGAAGTACGGCGACCCGGTCAGATCGGGCAGCACCTTCTTCCACAGCACCCGGGGCAACCGGGCCATGGCGAAGCCGATTCCGATGTAGGTCAGGAAGATGTGCGGCTGGCCCGGGCCGAGCAGCAACTCGCGGGCGCACCCGCCGCGGCCGCCGGCCATCGCGTCCCGCACGGTGTAGGCCATGGTCGCGCCCTCGTAGGCGAAGCCGCGGAACTCCGGCTCCACGATCGCGAGCCGGCGCTCGACCTCCCACAGGGTGCGCGAGTCGATGCCCCACTCGAACCCGCAGATCACCGACTGCGGAATGGACTCCAACCGGCGGGTGGCCTCGGACTCCACGACGGGGAAGCCCCGCTTGGCGAACGTCACCGAGGCGAGCGAAGGCGTGAGCAGCAACCGGCGCAGCGCACCAAGGAAAGTCGACATGCGATCACCATAACTCCGTGCCACGGAGCCGAAACCGTTTCCCGCACGCCAGAAGAAGACAACGGCAATCCCCAGCGGGCACGCTCGAATGCGGCGCGGATGCGTCACTTCCTGATATGGATGGGACCATGGCGAGCGAGCTTGCGAGCGAGCCATCGAACACAGGCCCGACGCCGAGCCTGCGAGGCGACGGGCCCGCCGGCACCGAGCTTGCGAGGAGGCGGCATGGGCGACGGCTACTACGAGATTCGGCACATTGTCGGGTTCGAGGAGACCAACCTGGTCGGCAACGTCTACTACGTGAACTATCTGCGCTGGCAGGGGCGGTGCCGGGAGATGTTCCTCAAGGAGAAGGCGCCGGCCGTGCTCGAGGACGTGCGTGAGGATCTGAAGTTGTTC
>NZ_DASUCC010000003.1:0-7808 GCF_035762905.1 Actinophytocola sp. | reverse complement strand
ATGCGGCCGAGGAGGACGAATGTTCGCAAACAGCGACGAGTTGCTGAAGTTCATCTCGGACGAAGGTGTCGAGATGGTCGACGTCCGGTTCTGTGACCTGCCCGGGATCATGCAGCACTTCACGGTGCCGGTGTCGTCCTTCGACCAGTCGGTCTTCGACGACGGCCTGAACTTCGACGGGTCCTCGATCCGCGGGTTCCAGGCCATCAACGAGTCCGACATGGCGCTGTTCCCGGATCCCACCACCGCTTACATCGACCCGTTCCGGACCGCCAAGACGCTGGTCGTGAACTTCTTCATCCACGACCCGCTCACCGGGGAGGCCTACTCCCGCGACCCGCGCAACATCGCGCGCAAGGCCCAGGCCTACCTCGCGTCCACCGGCATCGCGGACACGGCGTACTTCGCGCCGGAGGCGGAGTTCTACATCTTCGACTCGGTGCGCTTCGACAGCGCCGAGAACGGCGCCTTCTACGAGATCGACGCCGAGGAAGGCTGGTGGAACACCGGCGCGGACGAGGGCGGTCGCAACCAGGGCTACAAGATCAGGTACAAGGCCGGCTACTTCCCGGTCCCGCCCACCGACCACCAGGCCGACCTGCGCGACGAGATCGTGCTGCACCTGATCAACGCCGGCTTCTCGGTGGAGAAGGCGCACCACGAGGTGGGCACCGCCGGCCAGGCCGAGATCAACTACCGGTTCAACACGCTGCTGCACGCGGCCGACGATCTCCAGCTGTACAAGTACATCGTGAAGGGCACCTCGTGGGCGGCCGGCAAGACCGCGACGTTCATGCCCAAGCCGCTGTTCGGCGACAACGGATCGGGCATGCACACCCACCAGTCGCTGTGGAAGGACGGCGAGCCGCTGTTCCACGACGAGTCCGGTTACGCCGGCCTGTCCGACACCGCGCGGCACTACATCGGCGGCCTGCTGCACCACGCGCCGAGCCTGCTGGCGTTCACCAACCCGACGGTGAACTCCTACCACCGGCTGGTGCCGGGCTTCGAGGCGCCGGTCAACCTGGTCTACTCGCAGCGCAACCGCTCCGCCTGCGTGCGCATCCCGATCACCGGTGACAACCCGAAGGCCAAGCGCCTCGAGTTCCGCTGCCCGGACTCGTCCGGCAACCCGTACCTGGCGTTCTCGGCGATGATGATGGCCGGCCTGGACGGGATCAAGAACAAGATCGAGCCGCCGACGCCGATCGACAAGGACCTCTACGAGCTGCCGCCCGAGGAGGCCAAGGACGTGGCCCAGGTGCCGGCGTCGCTGAACGCGGTGCTGGACAGCCTGGAGAAGGACCACGAGTTCCTGCTCGAAGGCGGCGTGTTCACCGCCGACGTGATCGAGACGTGGATCGACTTCAAGCGTGAGAACGAGATCGACCCGCTGCGGCTGCGCCCGCACCCGCACGAGTTCGCGCTGTACTACGACGTGTGATCCGGTTCGGACCAGGGGCGGTGGCCGGCGGCCGCCGCCCCTTTTCACGCGCTACTCCGAGTCGGACAGCACCGGATCAATCCTGGTAGAAGAGCCGCTCCACCACGGTGCGGGCCCGCCGCATGGTCCGCCGGTAGGAGTCCAGGAACTGGCCGGAGTCGGAGTCCAGCGGATGGCCGAGCACGCTCGCCACCGCGGCCAGCTCGCGTCCGGACGTCGGGATCTGGTCGGTCTGCTTGCCCCGCACCAGGGTCGCGGCGTTGCGGACCTTGGTGGCCAGCAACCACGCCTCGCACAGCGCGGTCGCGTCCTCGGCGCTGACCAGCCCGGCACCCACCGCGGCCCGCAGACCCTCCACAGTGGACGTCGTGCGCAGCTCGGGAACCCGGTGCGCGTGCTGGAGCTGCAGCAGCTGCAGCGTCCACTCGACATCGGCCAGCCCACCCCGGCCCAGTTTGGTGTGCGTGGTCGGGTCGGCCCCGCGCGGCAGCCGCTCGTTGTCCACCCTGGCCTTGATCCGCCGGATCTCCCTGGTGCGGGCGGAATCCAGCCCGCCTTCGGGATAGCGCACCGGGTCGATCGCGGCGATGAACCGGGCGCCCAACTCCTCGTCCCCGGCCACCGGCCGGGCCCGCAGCAGCGCCTGCGCCTCCCACACCTCGCCCCACTGGGCGTAATAGGCGCGGTAGGACTCGAGGGTGCGCACCAGCGACCCGTTCTTGCCCTCCGGCCGCAGGTCAACGTCCACGTGCAGCGGTGGGTCCTGGCTCGGCGAGCTGAGCTGCCGGCGCACGCTCTGCGCCACCCGCGAGGCGAACGCCACCGCGGCCGCGTCGGTCACGCCGGGCACCGGTTCGCAGACGAACAGCACGTCGGCGTCCGAGCCATAGCCAAGCTCGGCGCCGCCGAGCCGGCCCATGGCGATCACCGCGATGGTCGCCTGCCGGCCGCCCGCCGCCACCGACTCGGCCCGGTAGACGGCGGCCAGCACCGCCTGGAGCACCGCACACCACACCGTGGACAGCGCGGTGCATACGGCGCGCACCTCCAGGAAGCCCAACAGATCCGCCGACGCCACCCGGAGAAGCTCATGCCGGCGCAGCGACCGCGCCGCTGCCACCGCATTGCCCAGGTAGCCCTGCCGGTTCACGGCGCTGCGCAGCGACCGGGCCACCTCGTCCGGGTCCCGGCCGGCCAGCGCCTCCGGATCACCGAGCAGCCGCAGCACCTCGGGCGCGCGGATGATCAGGTCCGGGATCAGCTTCGCCGTGCCCAGCATCCGGGCCAGCCGCTCCACCACGGCGGCCTCGTCGCGCAGCACCCGCAGGTACCACTCCACCGAGGTGAGCGCCTCGGACACGCGGCGGTAGGCGAGCAGGCCACCGTCCGGGTCGGGCGTGTCGGCGAGCAGGTCCAGAATCACCGGCAGCAGCGCGGTCTGGATCGCCGCCCGCCGGGACACGCCGCTGGTCAGCGCGCCGATGTGGTGCAGCGCCCCGTCCGGCGCGGCGAAGCCCAGCGCCGCCAACCTGGCCTGCGCATCCTTTGTGGTCAGCCGCAGCCCCTCGGTCGGCACCCGGGCCACCGCCTCGAGCAGCGGCCGGTAGAACAGCTTCTCGTGCAACCGCCGGATCCGGTTGAGGTGCCCGCGGAACTCGGCGGCCAACACGTCGCCCTCACCCCGGCTGCCATCCGGCCCGATCCCCGCCGCCCGGGCCAGCCAGCGCAGCATGGCGCCATCCCGCTCCTCCGGGAACAGGTGGGTGCGGCGCAGCCGCTGGAGTTGCAGCCGGTGCTCGAGGATCCGCAGGAACCGGTAGGACTCGGCCAGCTCGACGGCGTCCGCGCGGCCCACGTACCCGCCCTCGCCGAGCGCGGCCAGTGCGTCCACAGTGGACCCGAGGCGCAACCCCTCGTCGCCCCGCCCGTGCACCAACTGCAGCAACTGCACGGCGAACTCGACGTCACGCAGCCCGCCGCGACCCAGCTTCAGCTCCCGGCCGGCCAGCCCGGGCGGCACGTGCTCCTCCACCCGGCGGCGCATCTCCCGGACGTCGGCGACGAAGTTCTCCCGTTCGGCTGCCGACCACACCAGCGGCCGGACCACCTCCAGATAGCGCTCGCCGAGCGCGGTGTCCCCGGCCACCGGCCGGGCCTTGAGCAGCGCCTGGAACTCCCAGGTCCGGGCCCACCGCCGGTAGTAGGCGGCGTGCCCGTCCAGGGTGCGCACCAGCGCGCCGGCCTTGCCCTCCGGTCGCAGCGCGGCGTCCACCTCGAAACACGCCTGCCCGGCCACCCGCATCATCGTGGTGGCCACCCGGCTGGCCAGCCCGAGATCTCCCTCGGCGACGAACACCACGTCCACGTCGCTGACGTAGTTCAGCTCCCGGCCGCCGCACTTGCCCATCGCGATCACCGTGAGCTGCGCGGCGTCCGGGTCCGCGCCGGCGTCGGCCCAGGCCCGCGCGAGCGCGGCGGCCAGCGCGGCCTCGGCGAGGACGGTCAGCCGGCCGGCGACCTCCTCGAATCCCGGGCGCGGCAGGTCCGGCTCGACCAGGTGACCGAGATCTTCGGCGGCCACCTCGAGCAGCAGCCCGCGGTAGGCGGCGCGCAACGCCAGCACACCGTTGCCGGCTCCGGTCGCCGCGGCGCGCAGTACCTCGGCGAAGCCGTCCGGGTGGACGGTGCGGTCGGTGACCAGGCGCCGCCACTCTCCCGGCCGGGCGATCACGAAGTCGGCCAGTGCGCTGGACGAACCGAACACGGCCAGCAGCCGGCCGCGCAGCGCCGGATCGGCGGCGAGCGCGGTGTCCAACTCGGCCCACCCGGCCGGATCGGCCTCGCGCAGCCGGGACAGCTCGCGCAGTGCCAGGTCCGGGTCGGGCGTACGGGACAGCGCGGCGAGCACGCCCTCGCGGTCGGGCACCGGCCCGGCGTCGCCCCACCAGCCGGCGTCCCGCAGCGCCGCCTCGGCCCGGTCGTCGGTCAGGCCGAACCGGGCGGCGGACGGGACGGACCGGGCGCGATCAACCACGCCACACGGTAACCCGCCGGATCAGGTGTGGCCGACAATCCGGTGCGGCCGGTAGGGCTCCTCGAGGCGGTCCACTTCCTCGGCGGTCAGCGCGATGTCCACCGCGGCAACCGCGTCGGTGATGTGGTCGAGCCTGGTCGCGCCGATGATCGGCGCGGCCACCGCGGGGCGGCCGAGCAGCCAGGCCAACGCGACCCGCGCCGGCGGCATCCCGCGTGCGGCCGCCACCGCGCGGACCGCGTCCACCACGTCGAAGTCGTCCTCGGTGTACAGCGAGTCGCCGAAGGCGTCGTTGTTGGCCCGCAGGGTGTGCTTGACGCCGCCCCGGTCCCGGGTGCCGGCGAGCAGCCCGCGCGCCAGCGGGCTCCACGGGATCACCCCGACGCCCTGGTGGACGCAGAGCGGGAGCATCTCCCGTTCCTCCTCGCGGTACACCAGGTTGTAGTGGTTCTGCATGGCCACGAACCGGGTCCAGCCGTTGCGCTCGGCCGCGTGCTGCATGGCGGCGAACTGCCAGGCCCACATGCTGGACGCGCCGATGTAGCGGACCTTGCCGGCGCGCACCACGTCGTGCAGCGCGGCCATGGTCTCCTCGATCGGGGTCTCCGGGTCGAACCGGTGGATCTGGTACAGGTCCACGTAGTCGGTGCCCAGCCGGCCGAGCGAGGCGTCGATGCCGGCCATGATGTGCTTGCGGGACAGGCCGCCGTCGTTGGGGCCGGATCCCATGGGCAGGAAGACCTTGGTGGCGAGCACGTAGTCGTCCCGGTGCGCGAACAGCTTGCCGAGCAACCGGCCGGTCACCGTCTCGCTGGCCCCGGCCGAGTAGCCGTCGGCGGTGTCGAAGAAGGTGATGCCGGATTCGACGGCGTGCCGCACGATCGGCTCGGCGGCGGCCTCGTCCAGCGCCCAGGCACGGGACTGCGGATCGCCGAAGCTCATCATGCCGAGACAGATCCGCGAGACCTTGAGGCCCGACGCGCCGAGCCGGGTGTACTGCATGGGTTCTCCTCCTGTTGGTGGATCGCGACACCGGCGATGACCAGCGCCAGCCCGGTGAGTTCCTGCGGTGTCGGAAGCTGTGCCAGCACGAGCATCCCGATGACCGTCGCGGTCGCCGGCAGGATGCTCAGCATGAGGGCGAAGGTAGCCCGTGGCAGCCGGGCCATGGCAAGTTGGTCGGTCACGTACGGGATCACCGACGAGCAGATGCCCACCCCGATGCCGGCGAGCAGCCAGCCCGGGTGGGTGAACGCCGCCGCGGCCGGCCCGATGCCCACCGGCACCGCGACGACCGCGGCGATCAGCATGGCCGCGGCCAGCCGGTCGACGCCCTGCCGCCCGGCGCCGGCGATCCGGTGGCCGAGCACCACGTACAGCACGAAAAGGGCGCAGTTGGCGAAGGCGAGCGCGATGCCGAGCGGCTCGGCGACGATCCGGACGTCGGTCAGCGCGACCACGCCGGCCACGGCCAGGACCAGGGCGACGGCGTTGCGCCGGCCGCGGATCCCGACCGCCGCCAGCATGATCACGCCGAGGAACTCGATCGCGCCGACCGTCGCCAGCGGCAGCCGAGCTATGGCCAGGTAGAACACCGTGTTCATGGCGGCGAGCACGGCGCCGAGGGCGACCAGCACCCCCAGTTGCGGCCGGTCGAGCCCGGACATCAGCCGCCAGGGCCGGCACCAGATCGCGAACACCAGCGCGGCGCCGGCGATTCGCAGCCAGGCCACCCCGGGCACGGGCACGTGGGCGAACAGCAGGACGGCGAACGCCGGGCCGAGGTAGTGGAACACCGCGCTGACGGCGAAGTAGGCCGGCGGCGGCACTCGGTCGATCATTCGCATGGGAGGTATCTTCCAAGCAGGCCCGCAGCAACGGAATGGGTAGTTGAAGGTGAGGAGCACGATTTGCCTACGGAACAAAGGTCAGTGCTCGACGAAGTCAACGTCCGGCTGCTCACCGAGCTGCACGACAATCCACGACTCGCGATGTCGGAGTTGGCCCGGCGGGTGGGCATGTCCGCGCCGGCGGTGACCGAGCGGGTGCAGCGGCTGGAGCGGCTCGGCGTGATCGCCGGGTTCCGGATGGAGATCGACCCGGCCGCGCTCGGCATGCCGGTGACCGCGATCGTCCGGATCCGGCCGGGCCCGGGTCAGCTGCCGAAGATCGCCGAGGCGGCCCGGAGCACCCCGCAGGTGGTCGAGTGTCTCCGGATCACCGGCGAGGACTGCTTTCTGCTGCGGATCCACGGGCCGTCGATCGGCGAGTTGGAGGAGATCCTGGACCGGTTCCTGCTCTACGGCCAGACCACCACGTCCATCGTGGTGTCCACCCCGGTGCCGTTGCGCCCGCTGCCCGTGTCCGAGCGCTAGGCGAGCGGCAGGCCCGGGCGGGCCGGGGTCGCCGGCTCGAGCTTGCCGGCGGCCAGCTGGACGAACCGGGTGACGAACGGCCGCCAGGTCTCCTCGAGGTCGCGGTGCAGGGCGGTGAGGCGCTCCCGCGTCAGGTCCCCGTCCCGTGCGGTGGCCGCGGCGTCCGGGTTGGTCCGGGCCCACTCCAGCACCAGCTCGGGGGTGGTCTCGATGTGGAACTGGATCCCGTAGGCGCTCGGCCCGACCCGGAACGCCTGGTTCGGGTAGCGCGTCCCGGCGGCCAGCAGCTCGGTGCCGGGTGGCAGCGTGACCACCGCGTCGGCGTGGAACTGCAGCACGTCCGGCATGAACGGCAGGTCGGCGAACAGCGGGTCGCGCCAGGCGGCGTCGCGCTTGGCGACCAGGCCGGGACCGACCTCCGGTCCGGCCTCGCCGATCGCGACCCGGCCGCCGACCGCCGCGGCCAGTAGCTGCGCGCCGAGGCAGATGGCCAGCACCGGCAGTCGCGCGGTGACCGCGCGAGCCAGCAGCCGGCGCACGTCGGCGAGCCACGGATGGTCGAGATCGTCGCCCGCACCCATCGCCCCGCCGAGGCACACGATGCCCTGGTAACCGGCGGTCCCGTCCGGCATCGGCGTCTCGGCCGGCCGAACGACCTCCAGCTCGGCGCCGGTTTCGAGCAGCCAGCCGGCCAGCGGGCCGGGCGGGTCCAGCTCGTCCGGTTGGATCAGGAGAAGTCGGGTCGCCACGATTTCGAGGTTAGCCCGGGCAGCCGGCGGAATCGAATGCCATGGGCCTGTGAAATGGTCTGAAAATGCGAGCAGGGCCCCCGTGGTGGGGGCCCTGTTCGGGTGTTGTGTCCGGCGGTGTCCTACTCTCCCACATCCTGTCGGGTGCAGTACCATCGGCGCTGGAGGGCTTAGCTTCCGGGTTCGGGATGGGACCGGGCGTTTCC
>NZ_DASUCC010000002.1:0-46742 GCF_035762905.1 Actinophytocola sp. | reverse complement strand
GAGGTCGCGGCCATCCGCTCGGTCGACGCCATCCAGATCGGCAACGGCAAACGCGGCCCGATCACGGCCAAGATTGCGAATGCCTACTTCGCACTCGTCCAGGGCAAGACCGATGACAAACACGGCTGGCTCGACTACGTCGACATGAATGCACCGCGGGCGGTAGTCGCCGGCTGACGAACTGGCGTCGCCGGTCACTCTCGCAAGCGAGTGACCGGCGGCGCTCTCCTCAACATCTCAGTTACGAGAGTGGGTGCCCGGCACCTCGCTCTCCATCAAATGACAACGCAACCGAAAACCATGTTCGAGAAAGTCTGGGACGACCACGTGGTCGTGCCCGAGACTGCCGATACGCCCGCCGTCCTGTTCATCGATCTGCACCTCACGCACGAGGTGACCACGCCGCAGGCTTACACCGAGCTCCGCAATCGCGGCCTCAAGCTTCGCCGCCCCGATCTCACGCTCGCCACGATGGATCACTCCACCCCCACGCGCACCGAGCAGGTGTTCGGCGGCGTGCCGATCTCCATCGATTCCGCCGCGAAGCAGGTGAAGCAGCTCGAAATCAATGCCCAGGAGTTCGGCGTCGAACTCTTCAATCTCCAGGACAGCCGCCGCGGCATCGTGCACATCATCGGGCCGGAGCTCGGGCTCACACAGCCGAACAAGACCATCGTCTGCGGCGACAGCCACACCTCCACGCACGGCGCGTTCGGCGCGCTCGCGTTCGGCATCGGCACCTCCGAGGTCGAGCACGTGCTGGCCACCCAGACGCTGCCGCTGCGCCCGTTCAAGACCATGGCGATCAATGTGGACGGACGGCTGGCCCCCGGCGTCACCGCCAAGGACGTCATCCTGGCCGTGATCGCCCGGATCGGCACCGGCGGCGGCCAGGGCTACGTGCTGGAATACCGGGGCGAGGCGATCCGGGCGCTGTCCATGGAGGCCCGGATGACGGTCTGCAACATGTCGATCGAGGCCGGCGCCCGGGCCGGGATGATCGCCCCGGACGAGACCACGTTCGCCTACCTGAAGGACCGCCCGCACGCGCCCCGGGGATCGGCCTGGGACACCGCGGTCGAGTACTGGCGAGGGCTCTGCACCGATCCGGACGCCGAGTTCGACGCCGAGGTGCACATCGACGCCGCCGCACTGTCCCCGTACGTCACCTGGGGCACCAACCCCGGGCAGGGACTCCCGCTGTCCGACCGGGTCCCGGATCCCGCGCGGATCGCCGACGAGAACGCCCGGCAGGCCGCCGAGAAGGCACTGTCGTACATGGATCTCACCCCGGGCACCCCACTTCGGGACATTTCGGTCGACACGGTCTTCCTGGGCTCGTGCACCAACGGCCGGATCGAGGACCTGCGGGCCGCCGCCGAGGTGTTGCGCGGCCACAAGGTGGCGGCCGGCGTGCGGATGCTCGTCGTGCCCGGTTCCATGCGGGTCCGGGCGGCCGCCGAGGCCGAGGGACTGGACCGGGTGTTCACCGAAGCCGGTGCGGAATGGCGCTCCGCGGGCTGCTCGATGTGTCTCGGCATGAACCCCGACCAGCTCCGGCCGGGCGAGCGATCGGCGTCCACATCGAACCGCAACTTCGAAGGCAGGCAGGGCAAGGGCGGCCGCACCCACCTGGTATCTCCGCTGGTCGCCGCCGCGACCGCGATCCGCGGCACGCTGTCCTCCCCCGACGACCTCTGAGCAGCCGAGGAGAATCCCGTCATGCAACCGTTCACCAGCCACACCGGGGTGGGCGTGCCCCTGCGCCGGTCCAACGTGGACACCGACCAGATCATTCCGGCGGTCTACCTCAAGCGGGTCAGCCGGACCGGGTTCGAGGACGGCCTGTTCGCCGCCTGGCGGGCCGAGGAGGGGTTCGTGCTCAACCTCGAGCCCTACCGGGCCGGCAGCGTCCTGGTCGCCGGGCCGGACTTCGGCACCGGGTCGTCCCGCGAGCACGCCGTCTGGGCGCTGGGCGACTACGGCTTCCGGGTGGTGATCTCCGCCCGGTTCGCCGACATCTTCCGGGGCAATGCGGGCAAGCAGGGGCTGCTGGCGGCCCAGTGTGACCAATCTGACGTCGAGATGTTGTGGAAGCTCCTCGAAACCCACCCGGGCACCGAAGTGACGGTCGACCTGCGGGAGAAGACCGTGCGCGCCAACGAGTTCACCGCACCGTTCGCGGTGGACGACTACACCCGATGGCGCCTGCTAGAAGGCCTGGACGACATCGCGCTGACCCTTCGACACGCTGATTCCATCGCGGAGTTCGAAGGCAACCGGCCGCAGTGGATGCCGTCCACCACCCCTGCCGGAAGGGCCGGCTAGACCCCCTCCAGATAGCCCGCGCGGCAAGGGTTTTGGACGCCTAAGGGACGAATTTGGGCGAGTCGCGTGGAAATTGTGGCGAGAAAGGCATACGGTGTCGTGAAGTCGGCCAAGTGGGCCGAAGACGGCAGTATGTTCTCATGGAGGACTGAAGGGTGAACAAGGCCCAACTCATCGAGGCTCTCTCCGAGCGCCTGGGCGACAAGAAAGCAGCGGGTGCCGCGGTTGACGGCCTCGTCGACGTCATCGTCCGTACGGTCAACAAGGGCGAGAAGGTCAACATCACCGGGTTCGGCGTGTTCGAGAAGCGCGCCAGGGCCGCCCGCACCGCGCGCAACCCGCGCACGGGCGAGACGGTGAAGGTGAAGAAGACGACGGTGCCGGCGTTCCGCGCGGGCACGACCTTCAAGGACGTTGTCAGCGGGGCGAAGAAGCTGCCGAAGGTGGCGACCCGCCCGGCCTCGCGCAGCACCGCGACCGCCAGCCGCAGCACCACGACGGCCGGCCGCACCACGGCTACCCGCACCACGGCCACCCGGGCCGCGGCGACTACGACCCGTTCGCGTGCAACGGCGGCCAAACCGGCCGCACGTGCCACCAGCACGCGGGCAGCGGCAGCCAAGACAACGGCGGCCAAGCCGGCCGCGCGCACGGCGGCCAAGAGTACGGCGGCCAAGAGCACGGCCAAGAAGGCCACTCCGGTCAAGAAGGCCACGCCGGCCCGGACCGCCGCGCGTCCGGCGGCTCGCAAGACCACCAAGAAGTAGCGGTACAACGAGGGAGCCCGGCCCACCCGAACGTGTGGACCGGGCTCTTTTTCATGTCAGTTGGACGCCGAACAGCCGATCGCGCACCGCCCGTTCGCCCAGCGGTGTATCCCGTGCGGGTCTGCTTCGCGACACCGCGTGTGCGCCTCAGGGTTGCGGTTCATAAGTCGCACCGGCCAACCGGATCTCCGGCGCCGGCCGAAAGGACAGCAACCACGCGCTGCCCTTGCGGGCGGCCGGCTCGCGCAACTCCAGCCCCGAGTCCGCGGCCAACCGGGAAAGCAGGTCCGGGATCACCCCGCCCTGACTGCACACCACGGGGGTTCCGCCGGCCGTGACGATCTGCCGCAACCGGGCCACGGCCGCGTCCGGGTCGTCCCGGTAACCCTGTTCGGACAGCAGCGGTTCCTCGACCTCCACGACGCCGATGTCCTCGGCCACCTGCCGCACGGTCTGGACGCAACGCAGCAGCGCCGGGGAGTGCACCCGATCCACCCCGAACAGCGTCAGGAAACCGTGCAGCGCCTTCGCCTGCGCCCAGCCCTCGACGCTGAGCGGGCGCAGGTGGTCCGGTCCCGGCCAGGTGGCCCGCTTGCCCGCCTTGGCGTGCCGGACCAGCAGCACCGTCGTCGTGTTCGCCGGCAACCGGCGGAACTCCTGGAGCACCCGGGCATCCGTGTCGTAGCTCAGCACGGCGGCCGCCTCGCCGGGCGGCAACCACACCAGGGCGTCGACCTCGCGGTTGGGCTGGAACCGTCCGGGACGGGCCCGGGCGGACACGAAGTCCACGGTCTTGTGCCCCCGCACCGGCTCGGTGACCGGGTAGTCGACCCGGCACAGGTGGCGGCGCAGCACCGCGGGGAATCCCGTCTCCTCGGCCACTTCCCGGGCCGCCGCCGCCCAGATCGTCTCGCCCGGCTTCAGCTTCCCCTTCGGCAGGCTCCAGTCGTCGTAGCGGGGCCGGTGCACCAGGGCGATCTCCACCGCGGTTTCGGCCGCGGCGGTGTCCTGGTCCGGGTTCGCGCCGGCCGGGCGCCACAGCACGGCGCCGGCGGCCTGGATCTGCGTTGCCACGTGCCGGTCAGCCCGCGGTGCGGTGGGTGGCCACCAGTTGGGCCTGGTGGTCCCGCACGGACGAACCGTCCTCTGGAGACGGCTTCCACTCCCCGTCCGGCTCGAGCACCCAGCAGCGGATCGCCGGGTCCAGCGCGGAGTCGAACATCGCGTCCAACTCGGCGGTGAGCAGCGGATCGGTGATCCGCACCTGCACCTCGACCCGGCGGTCCAGGTTGCGGTGCATCAGGTCCGCGCTGCCGATCCAGTGCTCGTTCGCGCCGGCGAAATGCAGCACCCGGGAGTGCTCGAGGAACCGGCCGAGGATCGAGCGCACCCGGATGTTCTCGGACAGCCCCGGGATTCCCGGTTTGAGCGCGCAGATGCCGCGGACCACGATGTCGGTGCGGACACCGGCCTGCGACGCCCGGTACAGCGCGTCGATGACCTGCTCGTCCACCAACGAGTTGATTTTGATCCGGATCCCGGCCCGGTCCCCGGCCCGGAAATGCTCGACCTCCTGCTCGATCCGCTCCACGATCCCCTTGCGGATGCCGTACGGGGCAACGAGCAGGCTGCGGTACTCCTCCTGGCGGGCGTAGCCGGTCAGCACGTTGAACAGGTCGGTGAGGTCCGCGCCGATCATCGGTTCCGCGGTCAGCAGGCCGATGTCCTCGTAGAGCCGAGCGGTCTTCGGGTTGTAGTTGCCGGTGCCGATGTGGCAGTAGCGGCGGATCGTCGCCCCCTCCTGGCGCACCACCAGTGCGGTCTTGCAGTGCGTCTTCAACCCGACCAGCCCGTAGACCACGTGCACGCCGGCCTTTTCCAACGTCCTGGCCCACTTGATGTTGGCCTGCTCGTCGAACCGCGCCTTGATCTCCACCAGCGCGACCACCTGCTTGCCGGCCTCCGCGGCGTCGATCAGCGCGTCCACGATCGGCGAGTCACCCGACGTTCGGTACAGCGTCTGCTTGATGGCCAGCACCTTGGGATCGCTGGCCGCCTGCTCGATGAACCGCTGCACGCTGGTGGAGAACGAGTCGTACGGGTGGTGTACCAGTACGTCGCCCTCGTCCCGCAGGGTGTCCAGCACGCTCTTGGGCGTCTCCCGGTCGGCGAAGGCCGGATGCGTCGCCGGGACGAACGGGGGATCCTTGAGCTGCTTGCGGTCGATTCCGTACAGCTGCCACAGGCAGGACAGGTCCAGCAGCCCGCCGACCACGACCACGTCGTTGGGGTGCACCTCCAACTCGCGCAGCAGCCGCTCGAGCATGTGGTCGCTCATGTCGTCGGCGACCTCCAGACGCACCGGCGGACCGAACCGGCGCAGGGCCAACTCCCGTTCCAGCGCCTCGAGCAGGTCCTCGTCCTGGTCCTCCTCCACCTCGAGGTCGGCGTTGCGGGTGACCCGGAACGCGTGCACCTCGGTGACCTGCATGCCGGTGAACAGATCGGACAGGTGCGCGGCGATCAGCGCCTCGAGCGGCAGGAAGGTGTCCGCCTCGGCGGTGGGGCCGCCGTGCACCGGAACCAGTCGCGGCACGTTGTCCGGCACCTTGACCCGGGCGAACCGCTCGACGCCGATCTGCGGATCCCGCACGGTCACCGCGAGGTTGAGGGAGAGCCCGGAGATGTACGGGAACGGGTGCGCGGAGTCCACCGCAAGCGGGGTGAGCACCGGGAAGACCTGCTCGCTGAAGTAGGAGGTCAGCCGCAGCCGCTCGGGGTCGGCCAGATCGGCCCAGCTGACGATCCGGATGCCGTGCTCGGCCAGTTCGGCGCGGACCCGCTCCTCGAACGCGCGGACGTGCTGCTCGACCAGTTCCTGGTTGCGCTTGGAGATGTAGGCCAGCTGCTCGCGCGGGGTGAGCCCGTCGGCGCTGCGCACGGAAAGGCCGGTCTCGGCCCGGCGCTTCAGCCCGGCCACCCGGACCATGTAGAACTCGTCCAGGTTCGAGGCGAAGATCGCCAGGAACTTGGCCCGCTCGAGCAGCGGCTGCGAGGCGTCCTCGGCCAGGGCGAGCACCCGGGCGTTGAAGTCCAACCAGGACAGTTCCCGGTTGAGGTACCGGTCGTCGGGCAGGTCGGTCTCGGCGATTTCCGGCGTGACCGCCGGCGGCGCGGACGGCACACCCCGGGGCTCGGGCAGCTCCACGCCGACGACCTCCTGTGCGATCTCCTGGACGTTCTCCGGGCTCACCACTCCATCATGCGACACCCCGGCCGGACGGAGTAGGGCTCGTTCTCCGGCGTTCACCCAGGTGTCACACAGCCGGCCAGAATGGACGTTCGCGGGCCGAGGCCGAGCCCGGCGGCCACCCGCAGGTCCTCGTCGGTGTCGACGTCGCAGCGCAGCGACGGCAGCGGCGCACGGATCGGCACCGCGCCGCTGTCCGCGTGCGCCGCGGCCGAGCCCGGCCCGAACCGCGGATCCAGCGGCCCGCCGGGCGCGGACAGCAGCAGCGTGCTGCCGGTGCCGGCGCGGTCGGCGCAGAACGCCCGCCGGCCGGCCGCCTCGGCCAGCGCCGTGGCCAACTCGGCCGGCCGCAGTGCCGGCAGATCGGCCTGCAGCGCGCCGACCACGCCGCCCGGCTGCGCCGCGCGCAGCACGGCCGCCCCGAACTCCAGCGCCGCGGTCAGGCCCGGCAACCCCCGCTCGTCCACGCATTCCGCGCCGGTACCCCGCAGCGCGGCCGGAACCCGTTCGTCCTCGCACACCACGAGCACCCGCCGCACGCCCGGGGTCGAGCGGGCCGCGGTCACCGTGTCGACCAGCAGCGCGAGCACCAGGTCGACGTGCCGGGGCAGCACCCCGCGCAGCCGCGACTTGGCGCGGTCCAGGCGCTTGACTGGAACGATGAGGTCCACCACCCGGTCCATCCTGCACGAAGTGGCGACCTGGCATCCTGGTTGGACCAGGAGGGACCGGCGGATGAGGAGGAGCAGTTGGCGAGACGGGAGAAGGGTGGGTTCTGGATCGGCGTGATCGCCGTCTTCTTCTACCCGCTGAGCTGGATAGCCAAGGTCGCCTACCGGGGAGGCGAGCGGATTCCCCGCAAGGGCGGCGTGCTGCTGGTGATGAACCACGTCTCGCACTACGACCCGATCGTCGACGCGGTGTTCATCCACCGCAACAAGCGGGTGCCCCGGATCCTGGCCAAGGAGTCGGTGCTGCGGATCCCCGTGTTCGGCCGGATGGCCCGAGCGGTCGGCACGATCCCGGTCTACCGCGGCAGCGCGGAGGCCAAGCAGAGCCTCACCGCCGCCGTCGCCGCGCTGGGCGAGGGCAAGCTGGTCCTCATCTACCCGGAGGGGACGATCACCAAGGACCCCGAGGGTTGGCCGATGCACCCGCGCACCGGCGTGGCCCGGCTGGCGCTGGACAGCGACGTGCCGGTGCTCCCGGCGGCCCGCTGGGGCACCAAGGCGATCCTCGACGCCTACTCGCGCAAGTTCCGGCCGCTGCCGCGCAAGCGGGTCTGGTACGCGGTGGGCGAGCCGATCGACCTGTCCGGCCACCGCGGCCGCGAAGTCACCCCGGAGCTGCTGCGCGAGGTCACCAACCTGATCATGTCCGGGGTGCGCGACCTGGTCGCCGAGATCCGCGACGAGCCGGCGCCCGCGGAGTTCTACCGGCCGGTCGCCGTGGCGAAGAAGTCCGATGAGGAGCGCGCGAGCTGATGTCCGTGCGGTTCGCGGTGCTCGGCTCGGGCTCGTGGGGCACGGTCTTCGCCAAGGTGCTCGTCGACGCGGGCAGCGAGGTGACGCTCTGGGCGCGCCGGCGCGAGGTCGCCGAGGCGGTCGCGCAGCGCCGGGAGAACCCCGACTACCTGCCGGGGGTCCGGCTGCCGGACGCGCTGGTGTCCACCTCGGACCCGCGGATCGCGCTGGACGGCGCGGACGCGGTGGTGCTCGCGGTGCCCAGCCAGAGCCTGCGGCACAACCTGACCGCCTGGCGCGGACTGATCAAGCCGGAGGCGACGCTGATCAGCCTGGCCAAGGGGGTGGAGCTGGGCACGCTCAAGCGGATGAGCCAGGTGATCACGGAGGTCACCGGCATCAGCGCGCACCAGGTGGCGGTCGTGTCCGGGCCCAACCTGGCCCGCGAGATCGCCGAGGAGCAGCCGACCGCGACGGTGATCGCGTGCACCGACCACGACCGGGCGGTGGCGATCCAGCAGGCGTGCACCACCGGGTACTTCCGGCCGTACACGATCACCGACGTGGTCGGGGTGGAGCTGGGCGGGGCGTGCAAGAACGTGATCGCGCTGTCCTGCGGCATGGCGGCCGGGCTCGGGTTCGGCAGCAACACGCTCGGCACGCTGATCACCCGGGGGCTGGCCGAGATGGCGCGGCTCGGCGTTGCGCTCGGCGCCGACCCGCTGACCTTCGCGGGTCTGGCCGGGCTGGGCGACCTGGTGGCCACCTGCCTGTCGCCGCTGTCCCGCAACCGGGTGTTCGGTGAGCGGCTCGGCCGGGGCCAGACGCCGGCCCAGGCACAGGCGGCGACGCACGGCCAGGTCGCCGAGGGGGTGAAGTCCAGCTCGGCGATCCGCGAGCTGGCCCTGACCCACGGCGTGGAGATGCCGATCACCGAGGTGGTGCACCGGGTCTGCCACGACGGCTTCGACCCGCGCGAGATGGCCGCGGACCTGATCGGCCGCAAGACCAAACCGGAGCGCTGATCCGGGTCGCTGTTTGCCCCGCCCTTACACCACCTGGATCTGGGCGAGTACCGGCAGCGTCGGCGACGTGGAGCCGCCGGCCGGTTCGATGGTGATGCCGATCTCGGTGGTGGCCTCGCCGAGATTGTCGATGGTGAGGCGGTTGCCTTCCATCACGCCGGCGGATTTGGGGTCGCCGTCGCCGAGCTTCCAGGCCTGGTAGACCTTGCCCGCACCGGGGTCGGCCAGGCCCGAGGACAGCAGCAGGGCCTTGTTCTCGACGTCGGAGGAGATCACCGTGGCGGTGCCGCCGTTCACCTCGGCACTCTGCACTTCGGCGTCCCCGGCCTGCAGCAGGGATGCCAGCGCGGCGGCGGACTGCTGGGTGTCGTCGAGGTTGTTCTGGGTGTTGACCAGGGCCACGCCGAGGGCGACGGAGGCGACCAGCAGGACGGCCGCGGCGGCGGTGGTCAGCCGCAGGGCCCAGCCGGGGGTGCGGCGCTGGCCACCGCTGAGCAGGCTCTGCTCCGGCGGGAGCTGGCGGGTCTGGGAGATCCGGGTCAGCACCTGGCCGCGCAGCCAGGGCGGCGGCTCGGCGGCGGCGACCCGGCCGAGCCGGGTGGCGGTCTCGCGCAGCTCGCTGACCTCCTGGGTGCAGGCGTCGCACTGGGACAGGTGACGTTCGAACGCGGCCCGCTCGAGCTCCGGCACGGCGTCCAGTACGTAGGCGCCGGTCAGGGCGTGCACGTCGGGAGTCGTCATCGGGTCACTCCGAGGCAGTCGCGGAGACGGATAAGTCCGTCCCTCAGTCTGGTCTTGATCGTCCCCAGCGGCGTGTCCAGTAACTCACCCACCTCCCGGTAGGTGCGCCCCCCGTAGTAAGCCAGCGTGATCGACTCGCGTTGCAGGTCGGTCAGGGTGCCGAGGCACCGGCGAACCTGCTCGTGCTCGAGCTTCATCGTGACCAGCTCGGCGACCTCGTCGAACGGCCTGGACGCCTCGCTGATGGACACCCGGGTCTCCCGGTCGGCGGCCGACTGGGCGGACCGGACCCGGTCCACCGCGCGCCGGTGCGCAAGGGTCATCACCCAGGTCATCGCCGAGCCCCGCTCCGGGGAGTACCGGGTGGCGGTGCGCCACAGCTCGACCATCACCTCCTGGGCGACCTCCTCGGACTGCGCCGGATCCCGCACGACCCGTCTGATCAGCCCGAACACCGGTCCGATGACCTGGTCGTAGAGCCGCTCGAAGGCCGCCTCGTCGCCCCGCGCGACGGCCTGGAGTAGCTGGTCGGCGTCCGGCTCGGCCCCCTCGGTGGCCTGGCCCCCGGTCGGCACACGTCGAAGCTTTTCGCGCATGGCGTTCTGCTCCCGCACTGGTGGTCCCCTGGCGTTGTCGGGTTTACCGGATGATTCGTGACTAAGGCACCCCCGGATGGGCCCAACTTGGCGACAATCCGTTGACGATCCGGCCGGCCGGATGCTTCCCTATTCCCCATGTTGTTGCGCGCGATGAGTGAGCGGCGGGGTCACATCGACCTGCGCCGTGTCGCCAGCGCGCTGTGTCCTTCTTGCTGAGCAACCCCGCCAATCAATCGAGCCGCCCGTACGGCGGCGACTCCGGCTGCTCCTCGAGAAGGTCACCACATCATGTTCGCAGTGCCCCCGAACACCATCGCACTCGCCACCACACCGGCGTCCGCCCACCCGGCCCTGATCGCCATGGAACTGGCGGCGGACACCGAAAGCTGGCGCCACCTGCTCCGGTTCCACACCCGATCGCGGTTCGTCACCCTGGTCGAACGCACCGAAGCGCAGGAGATCTGGCTGATGACCTGGCTCCCCGGCCAGGGCACCGACCCGCACAACCATGGTGGCGCGACCGGAGCCTTCACCGTGGTCGCCGGCCTGCTCACCGAACACGTCGCGCGCGGGGCGGGCACCGAGCCCGCGACGGAGACCCGCCACCGCGTCACCGCCGGCCAGTCCCGGGTCTTCGGCCCCGGCTACCTCCACCGCGTCAGCAACGACCACCCCACCCCCGCCGTCAGCATTCACGTCTACCGCCCGGCCCGCCTCCCCATGATCACCTACCGGCTCGACTCCGGCACGCCGGAGCGGGTCGTCTAGCACCCGGGTTGCCTGGCGGTCAACCGAGCGTGGCGCGGCCGGCGACGTGTGGCGGCACCGCGTGGCGACCGTCGAGCAGCGGGCAGGACTCGGGAGCGGCCCAGGCTCGGCTGACCGGCAGCACGCCGGCCCAGCGTTCGTCGGCCGCGACGTCGGCGTCGTCGTCGACCGGCGGGCCACTGCGGATCTTCACCGCCGCCTCGCCGAGGTCGAGGGTGAGCAGCGCGGTCGCGGCGAACTCCTTGGGGCTGGGGGCCCGGGCGTAGTCCCACGATCCGGGAGCAAGATGTTCGGTGAGCACCCGCAGGCCGTGCAGCTTCGCCTCCGGGTCGGTGATCGTCTCGGCCCGGCCGTGGATCACCGCCGACCGGTAGTTGGCCGAGTTGTGGAACACCGACCGCCCGTACACGATCCCGTCCAGCAGCGTGACGTTGACGCAGATCTGCGCGCCGCCGGCCGCGACCCGCAGGCTGCCGGCCCCGGTCGAGCCGTGCAGGTAGAGCGTGTCGCCCTCCCGGCCGTATCCGGTCGGGATCACCACCGGCGCCCCGTCGACGACGAACGCGAGGTGGCAGATCAGCCCGGCGTCGAGCACGGCGTACAACTCGGCCCGGTCCAGCACGGCCCGGTTCTTGCCCCGGTTGATCGTGCTCCGAGTGGTAGGCGAGAGCGGCGTCATCGTCATGCCCTTCAGCATGTGCGGATTAGTGGCATGCTTGAATAGCCACAACTTAGCGATTCTGAAAGGCCACTCGTGGTATCCACGCCAGCGCTTCCGGTCTCGCTCGACCGGGACTCCGCCATCCCGCTCGCCGTTCAGCTCGCCGAGGAACTGCGCTCCGCGGCCGGCGACGGCCGCCTGCGCGCCGGCGACCGCCTGCCGTCCACCCGGGCCCTCGCCGCCCAGCTCAAGGTGAGCCGCACGGTCACCGCCGCCGCCTACGAGCAGCTGCACGCCGAGGGCTGGATCGCCGGCCGGCACGGCTCGGGCACCTACGTGACCACAGAACCCCCGGGTGCGATGCGCAGGCCGAGCAAGCGACCGCGCGCCGAGGACTGGGACGACGCCCTCGTCGACCTCACCCCCGGCTCCCCGTGGGCGGGCGGCATCGACCGGGCCGCCTGGCGCCGGGCCTGGCGGGCCGCCGCCGACGGCGTCCCGCTGGCCCGGCCCCAGCGCGCCGGCCTGCGCGCCTACCGCGCCGCCGTCGCCGAGCACCTGTTGCGCCACCGCGGACTCCGGGTCCGCGACGACCTCGGCGACCCGGCCGGATGGCACCCGGGCCACCACAACTCCGCCGGCCGCCACCCCGCCGGTCGCAACCCCGCCGGCCGGGACGCGGGCGAGGCGGTCGTGGCCACCGCGGGCACGTCGGCGGCCGTGGCGGAGCTGGCCGCGTCGGTGCTGCGACCGGGGGACAGCGTGGCCGTCGAGGAGCCCGGGTACCAGCGGGCCGTCGGTGCCATGCGGGCCGCGGGGCTGCGCATCCTCCCCGCACCGGTCGACGCGGACGGCCTGCTGGTCGACTCCGTGCCCGAGTCGGTGCGCGCCGTGTACTGCTCGCCTGCGCACCAGTACCCGCTGGGCGGCCGGATGTCAGCCGGGCGCCGGGTGGCGCTGGTCGAGCGGGCCCGCCGGGAGGGCTGGCTGGTGATCGAGGACGACTACGACGGAGAGCTGCGCTACGACGTCGCCCCGCTGCCGCTGCTCGCCGCGCTGGCTCCCGATGTCGTGGTGCACCTCGGCACCACCAGCAAGATCCTCACCCCGACCCTCGGCGTCGGCTGGATGGTCGCCCCGCCGCCGGTCGTCTCGGCGGTGCTCGCCCACCGGGAGGCCTCCGGCACCGGGCCCGCCCCCGCGGGACAGCTCGTGCTCGTCGAACTCGCCCGCCACGGCGACCTGGGCCGCCACCTGCGCCGTCTGCGCCGCGAGCTCTCCGAACGCCGCTCCATCCTGGTGGACGCCCTGGTCGCCGGCGGCGTCCCCGTCGTCGGCGACGAAGCCGGTGCCCACGTGGTCGTCCTGGTCGACTCCGCCGACAAGGAACGCGATCTCCTGCACTCCGCTCGTCGTCATGGCCTCCTTCTCGACGGGCTGGCCCGCCACCACTGCGGTCGCCCCCGCTGGTTCGGCGTCGCCCTCGGCTACGCCGCCTGCTCCCGCGACCAACTGCACGATTGCCTGCCCATCCTCACCGAACTCCTCCGCCCGACCCGGTAACCGGGCCAGCCGCACCGCGAGTCCCCGTTTCAGGCAGCCGAGTTGCCGGTTCCGGGAGGTCGGAACGCCGTTGGGTAGGGTCGCGGCCATGGCGACCTCCAAGCTTCGAGTGGCAGTGATCTTCGGTGGGCGCAGCTCGGAGCACGCCGTTTCCTGCGTCTCGGCTGCGAGCGTGCTGGCCAACCTGGACCCCGAGCGGTTCGAGGTGCTGCCGATCGGGATCACTCCGGAGGGGGCCTGGGTGCTGGGGCCGGCGGATCCGGAGCGGCTGGCGATCCGCGAGCGGGAAATGCCCAACATCACCACCGGCACGGCGCTGACCCTCCCGGCGGATCCGACCTCGAGCCGGCTGGTCGTGCTCGACCCCGGCCGCGAGGGTGAGGTGCTCTCCACCGTCGACGTGGCGTTCCCGGTGCTGCACGGGGCCTACGGCGAGGACGGCACCGTGCAGGGCCTGCTGGAGATGGCCGGGATCCCGTACGCCGGGGCCGGGGTGCTGTCCTCCGCCGTGGTGATGGACAAGGAGTACAGCAAGAAGCTGCTGGCCGCGGAGGGTTTGCCGACCGGGCGGTACGAGGTGCTGCGGCGCGGGGAGACCACCCTCGACCAGGCCGCGCGCGAACGGCTCGGGTTGCCGGTGTTCGTCAAGCCGGCGCGGGCCGGGTCGTCCACCGGGATCAGCAAGGTCACCGACTGGGCCGACCTGGACGCCGCCATCGCGCAGGCCCGCGCGATCGACCCGAAGGTGCTGGTCGAGGCCATGATCGTCGGCCGCGAGGTGGAGTGCGGCGTGCTGGAGTTCCCGGACGGCCACCTCGAGGCGTCGCTGCCGGCCGAGATCCGGCTGGTCGGCGCGGACGTCGACTGGTACGACTTCGACGCCAAGTACCTGGACGACACCGCCGAGTTGGACATCCCGGCCAAGCTCGACGACCTGGTCACCGAGCGGCTGCGGGCGCTGGCGATCGACGCGTTCCGGGCGCTGGATTGCCAGGGCCTGGCCCGGGTGGACTTCTTCGTCGGGGCCGACGGCACGCTGACGATCAACGAGCTGAACACGATGCCCGGCTTCACGCCGACCTCGGCCTACCCGAAGATGTGGGAGGTCACCGGCGTCGACTACCCGACCCTGCTGGCCACGCTGATCGACACGGCGATCGCACGGGGCACCGGTTTACGGTGACGCCGCCAGGTTCCGCCCGACGGTCTCCGACACCCCCTGCAGCACTCCCGTCCCGGCCCCATCCGGCACGGTGAGCGCGACGAACACGGCCCGGTCCGCGAGGTACCACGTGGTGGCCCTGGCGCCCGGCACCGGCAGCCAACGCACCCCGGAGATCTCCCGCAACTGCGCGGTCGGGGTCAGCTCCGGCGGCCGGTTCAGGCCGCAGCGCAGGACGACCGGCTCCGCGGAGCCGCCGGTGCCCCAGGCCATCGTGGCCGGCGGCGCGGGCGAGGCCAGTGGCAGCCGGTGCAGCACGGCCGAGCCGCTGGTCAGCTCCGCCGGCAGCGCGCCGATCAGGGTCGCGCACGCGGCCGAGCCGGCCTGCGGCGCGTCGACCGACACCAGTGCCACCGGGGATTCGGGATCGCCTGCGGACCCGACCAGCTTGCCGAGCACGATCACGCCGACGACGAGCAACCCGGCAAGCCCGACGGAGACACCGAGGGCCGTTCGGGAAAGCACCCATCAACTAGAGCACAGGACGGGGCGGGGACGGGGCAGCGGGTCAGATGTGGACCACCGGGCAGGTCAGCGTGCGGGTGATGCCGTCCACGTTCTGGATCCGGGCGACCACAAGCTGACCGAGGAGATCGACGTTGTCGGCCTCGGCACGGACGATCACGTCGTAGGGTCCGGTCACATCCTCCGCGGTCGTCACGCCGGCGATCTCGGCGATCTTCTCGGCAACCACTGCGGCCTTGCCGACCTCCGTCTGGATCAGGATGTATGCATGGACCACGGCGCGCCCCTTCGTGTCTGACTGTGCCCAGGAGGTAGGAACGTATCGGGCAACGTACCGCAGTTGACCATCGTTCGGCGATCCGACTTTTCGGGTAGGCAGGCACTATGCGCACGGGACCACATAACGGCAGCGAATCGGTCGCCGACTTGGGTGAGTTCGGTCTCATCCGACGGCTGACCGACGGCAGACCGCAACCGGCGGTCACGCTGCTCGGCCCCGGCGACGACGCCGCGGTGGTGCAGGCCGCGGACGGACGGGTCGTCGCCAGCACCGACGTGCTGGTCGAGGGCGTGCACTTCCGGCTGGACTGGTCCACCCCGGAGCAGGTCGGGCGCAAGGCGGTCGCGGTCAACCTGGCCGACATCGCGGCGATGGGTGCGATACCGACCGCCGTTCTGGTCGGGATCGCCTGCCCGGCCAAGACCGCGGCGAGCATGATCGACGACTTGGTCGGCGGGCTGTGGCAGGAGGCGGCCAAGGTCCGGATCGGCGTGGTCGGCGGCGACGTGGTCAACGCCGAGCACCTGGTGGTGTCGGTGACCGCGTTAGGCGACCTGGAGGGCCGGCCGCCGGTCACCCGGGGCGGGGCGCTGCCGGGTGACGTGCTGGCCGTGTGCGGGCGGTTGGGCTGGGCGGCCGCCGGTCTCGCGGTGCTCGGCCGGGGGTTCCGCTCACCGGTCACCGTGGTCGCCGCGCAGCGAACCCCGGAACCGCCCTATGCCGCCGGTCCGCAGGCGGCGCTGGCCGGGGCCACGGCGATGATCGACGTGTCGGACGGGTTGCTGGCCGATCTCGGACACATCGCCACCGCCTCGAACGTGGCCATCGACGTGCAGAGCGACCTGGTCGAGGTGCCGCAGCGGCTGGTGGACGTGTCCACCGCGCTCGGCGCCGACGCCCGGCACTGGGTGCTGACCGGTGGCGAGGATCACGCGCTGGCCGCGACCTTCCCGGACCCGCGCGGGGTGCCCGACGGCTGGACCACGATCGGCACGGTGACCAGGGGAAACAAGGTCACCGTCGACGGTGCGCGGTACGAGGCGCCGGGTGGCTGGCAGCACTGGTCGCGTTAGATGACGGCGTGGAGATCCGCGTTGTCAGCTACGACCATCCCGATGCGGTGCGGATGATCGACGAGGTCCAGCAGGAGTACGTGGTCCGGTACGGCGGCCCGGACTCGACACCGGTCGATCCGGCGCAGTTCGCCCCGCCGCTCGGCCTGTTCCTGGTCGGCTACCTGGACGGTGTTCCGGTGGCCAGCGGCGGGTGGCGGGCGCACGGCGACGGCATGGTCGAACTGAAGCGGATGTACGTGTCCCCGGCCCGGCGCGGGCGGGGCCTGGCCAGGGCGATGCTCGCGGAACTGGAGTTATCCGCCCGGCGCGCCGGGCACGGCCGGGTGATCCTGGAGACCGGTCCGGCCCAGCCGGAAGCCCTCAAGCTGTACCGGTCCTCGGGTTACACGGACGTGCCGGCGTTCGGCCACTACAAGGACGCGCCCCTGGCCGTGCACCTGGGCAAGACGCTGTAGATCCACCTCGGGACCGGCCGGCTGTGCCCGGCGCGCTAGGGTGCGCATCCGTGGCGCCACAACCGTTGTCCGCGATCGTCGACGCCGGATGGGCCGAAGCGCTCGCGCCCGCAGCCGACCGCATCACCGCGATGGGCGAGTTTCTGCGCGCCGAGGTGGCCGCGGGCCGGCGGTACCTGCCGGCCGGGGAGCACGTGCTGCGCGCGTTCAAGCAGTCGTTCGCGGAGGTCAAGGTCCTGATCGTGGGCCAGGATCCGTACCCGACGCCGGGCCACCCGGTTGGGCTGTCGTTCTCGGTGGCGCCCGAGGTGCGCCGGCTGCCGGGCAGCCTGGCCAACATCTTCACCGAGCTGCGCGACGACCTGGGCTATCCGGCGCCGTCCAGCGGTGATCTCACCCCGTGGGCCGAGCGCGGCGTGCTGCTGCTCAACCGGGCGCTGACCGTCGAGCCGGGCCGGCCGAACTCCCATCAGGGCAAGGGTTGGGAGGAGGTCACCGAGCAGGCGATCCGGGCGCTGGCCGCGCGGGGCGGTCCGCTGGTGGCGATCCTCTGGGGCCGCAACGCACGCAACCTGCGGCCGCTGCTCGGAACCGTGCCGTGCATCGAGTCCGCGCACCCCAGTCCGATGTCGGCGCACAACGGGTTCTTCGGCTCCCGGCCGTTCAGCCGGGCCAACAAGCTGCTCGAGGAGCAGGGCGCCGAGCCGATCGACTGGAAGCTCCCGTAGCACCGGGGCCGGAACGCGGATCGGCACCGGTGCCGTCGGGGATCACCGGTGCCGATTGTCTTTCGGCGAACTCAGCCGCGGGTTACCTTGCCGGCCTTCAGGCAGGAGGTGCACACGTTCATCCGCTTGCGCTGCGAGATACCGATCTTCGCGTGCACGGTCTGGATGTTCGGGTTCCACCGGCGGCTGGTACGGCGGTGTGAGTGCGAGACCGACTTGCCGAAGCCCGGCCTCTTGCCGCAGACGTCGCAAACGGCAGCCACGTCAGACACTCCATTCTCGGTATGCGCTCCCACGAGGTCACAGCGGGCATGCGCCATTCGATCCCGGCCAGCCGGGCAGTCAATACAGGGTAACGGCAGCGGGTCGCGGGGTCCAAACCGGGCCCCGGCTACTCTGCCGCATGTGCTGCAGGCTCTTGACGCCGGCGAGGTGCGGCGCTGGGCGGCGGCGTGCGTCCAGGCCCTCGAGGCGCACCGCGAACTGATCGACCGGATCAACGTCTACCCGGTCGCGGACAACGACACCGGCTCCAACCTGCTGCACACCATGCGATCCGCGCTCGAGCACCTGCCGCTGCCGGCCGCGGGCGGGAGTGCGGGGGAGATGGTGACCGCGCTGGCCAAGGGTGCTCTGGTCGGCGCGCGGGGTAACTCCGGGGTGATCGCTTCCCAGCTGCTCCGCGGGCTGGCCGAGGCGCTGGCCGAGGCCGAGACGGTCAGCGGGACCGGCCTGCACGCGGCGCTGGTCCGGGGTGCGGAGCTGGCCCGGGCGGCGGTCGCCGATCCGGTGCCGGGCACCATGCTCAGCGTGCTGGACGCGGCCGCCGCGGCGGCCGGGGACAGCGGCGCGGCGGACCTGGCCGAGGTGGTGCGGGCCGCGGCCGGCGCGGCGGCCGACGCGCTGGAGCGAACCCCGAGCCAGCTTGCGGTGCTGGCCGAGGCCGGGGTGGTGGACGCCGGCGGCCGCGGGGTGGTGGTGCTGCTGGACGCACTGGTCGCGGTGGTGTCCGAGCAGCCTGCGGCGCTGGCCGCCACGGTCGCCGCGCTGGCCGAGCCGGACAACCCCCTGGTGGTGCCCAGGGAGGCGGGTTCGGAGCAGTACAGCTACGAGGTGATGTACCTGCTGGACGCGGGCACGCGGGCCGCGTCGGTGCTGCGGGACCGGCTCTCCGGGCTGGGTGACTGCGCCTCGGTGGCCGGTGACGGCACCGGGCTGTGGACCGTGCACGTGCACTGCAACGACATCGGCGCGGCGATCGAGGCGGGGGTCGAGTCCGGTCGGCCGCACCGGATCCGGGTGGCCCGGTTCGCCGACGCCGCCGCCCAGGAGCCGGCCCGGTTCGCCGGCGACCGGGCGGTGGTCGTCCCGGTGCGTTCGGCCGAGCTGGCCGAGTTGCTGACCGGCGAGGGCGTCGCGGTGGCCCGGGTGAGCGGTGGCGAACGGTCGATCTACGAGCTGCTCGAGGTGATCACCGGCACCCGGGCCGCGCACGTCACCGTGTTGCCGGAGGACCTCGGCTTGATCGAGGTCGCCGACGAGGCGGCGATCCGGGCCGTGGCCGCCGGGCAGGACGTCGTGGTGGTGCCGTGCTCCGCGCCGGTCCAGGTGCTGGCCGCGGTGGCGGTGCACGATCCCCGCCGGCGCGCGGGCGACGACGTGGTCCGGATGGCGGAGGCGGCCGCGGCGACCCGGTGGGGTGAGGTGGTGGTGGCCGCCGAGGACGCGATCACCTGGGTCGGCCCGTGCTCGGCCGGCGACATGCTCGGCTTCGCCGACGGCGAGGTGGTGCTGATCGAGCCCGGTCCGGCCACGCTCGACGCGCTGGACCTGGTGGCCAGGGGGATCGCCGGGCGGATGCTGAGCCTTGGCGGCGAGCTGCTCACCGCGCTGCTCGGGGTCGGCGCGCCGGACGAGCTGGCCGGGGAGCTTGAGGACTACCTGCGCCGCGAGCATCCGGCCGTCGAGTTGGTGGTCTACCGCGGTGGCCAGGCGGCGGTGCTGGTGCTCGGCGTCGAGTAGGACTGGCCTTTCCGTCGGCGTCAATGTTTAGCATCGGCGCATGCGCATCGGTGAGCTGGCCCGCACGACCGGCACCACGACACGGGCGCTGCGGTACTACGAGGCCCAGGGCCTGCTGACCGCGCCGCGCCGGACCAACGGCTACCGCGAGTACGACGAGTCGCATCTGCGGCTGGTGCGGGAGATCCAGGCGCTGCAGGCGGTCGGGTTCGCGTTGGAGGAGACCCGTCCGTTCGTGGAGTGCCTGCTCGCCGGCAACGCCACCGGGGACGCGTGCCCGGACTCGGTGGCCGTCTACCGGCGCAAGCTCGCCGAGGTGGACGACTGCATCGCGCGGCTGACCGAGGTGCGCCGGGAGATCGCCGAGAAGCTGACCCATGCCTGTGAGGAGCGTCGATGCCCGAAGCGGTGACCGAGGAGACCTTCGCGGAGCGGGTGCTCCGGGCCGACCGGCCGGTGCTGGTGGAGTTCTGGGCGCCGTGGTGCCCGCCGTGCCGGATGATCGCGCCGGTGCTGCGCGAGATCGCCGAGGAGCGGTCCGACTCGCTGTCCGTAGTGAAGATCAACTATGACGAGCACCCGGCGACCGGCCAGCGGTTCGGCGTGCTCGGCCTGCCGACGATGCTGCTGTTCCGGGACGGCGAGCCGATCCGCTCGTTCGTCGGCGCCCGCCCCAAGGCGGCGCTGCTCGCCGAGCTGGACAGCGCGCTCGCCTCCTGACGCCGGGACCGTCGGGCCGGCGCGACATAATCGCGGGCGATGGCTGCACTGGATGACCGGCTCGAGCCGGTGGTGGGCGCGAAGTCGGCGAAGGCGCTGGCCGCCTCGTTCGACCTGTACACCGTGCGGGACCTGCTGCACCACTATCCCCGGCGGTATGACGAGCGCGGCGAGCTGACCGACATCGCGGGGCTCGAGATCGGGGAACACGCGACCGTTCTGGCCCGGGTGAAGTCGGCCAACGAGCGGCGGATGCGGTCCCGCAACGGGTGGATCTTCGAGGTGGTCATCACCGATGGGCACCGGACGATGGACTGCACGTTCTTCAACCAGCGGTTCCAGAAACACAAGTTGCAGCCGGGGTCGAGCGCGTTGTTCGCCGGGAAGGTGTCGGTCTACAAGAACAAGCTGCAGTTGACGAACCCGGACTACCACCTGATCGGCGGGGACGGTGACGATCTGGAGATCGACGCGTTCCTCGGCATGATCCCGGTCTATCCGGCCACGGCGAAGTTGCAGTCCTGGCAGATCGCCCGGTGTGTGCGGCAGGCGCTGGAGCTGCTGGACGACGTCGAGGATCCGCTGCCCAAGGAACTGCGGACGCGGCACGGTCTGCTCGACTACGGCGAGGCGATCCGCAACGTCCATCTGGCCAAGGACCGGGAGAGCGTGCACGTGGCGCGCAACCGGTTGAAGTGGGACGAGGCGCTGGCCGTACAGCTCGCGCTGGCGCAGCGGCGCCGGGCGGCCACCGCGCGCCCGGCCCCGGCGTGCCCGCGGGTCGACGCGGGAATTCGGGCGGCGTTCGACGAGCGGCTGCCGTTCGAGCTGACCGCCGGGCAGCGCGAGGTGGGCGAGTCGGTCGCGGCCGATCTCGAGCTGGAGCATCCGATGAACCGGCTGCTGCAGGGGGAGGTCGGCAGCGGCAAGACGATCGTGGCCCTGCGGGCGATGCTGCAGGTGGTGGACGCCGGCCGGCAGGCGGCGCTGCTCGCGCCGACCGAGGTGCTGGCCGCACAACACGCCCGGTCGCTGCGGGAGATGCTCGGCGACCTGGCCAGCGCCGGGGAGTTGGGCGGTGCCGAGCAGGCCACCCGGGTGGCGCTGCTGACCGGTTCCCTGTCCGCGCCGCAACGCAAACAGGCGATGCTCGACGCCGCCAGCGGCGCCGCCGGGATCGTCGTCGGCACGCACGCGCTGATCCAGGACAAGGTGTCGTTCGCCGACCTCGGGCTGGTCGTGGTGGACGAGCAGCACCGGTTCGGCGTCGAGCAGCGCGACGCCCTGCGGACAAGAGCCGGCGAGAACGTCAGCCCCCACGTGCTGGTCATGACCGCGACCCCGATCCCCCGCACGGTGGCCATGACCGTCTACGGCGACCTGGAGACCTCGGCGCTGCGCGAACTCCCGGTCGGCCGCTCACCCATCGGCACCACCGTCGTCCCGGTCTCCGAGAAGCCGGCCTGGCTGGACCGCGCCTGGCAGCGAATCCGCGAGGAAGCACAAGCCGGCCACCAGGCCTACGTAGTCTGCCCCCGCATCGGCGAAGGCGAAGGCGACGAAGAGTCCACTTCAGACACATCGGACTCGGGTTCGGAAGACCGCCGCCCCCCACTCGCCGTGCTGGACGTCGCCCCCATGCTCCAGGAAGGCCCCCTCAACGGCCTCCAGGTCGGCGTCCTGCACGGCCGCCTCCCCGCCGACGACAAAGACAAGGTCATGCGCGCCTTCGCCGCCGGCGAACTCAACGTCCTGGTCGCCACCACGGTGGTCGAAGTCGGCGTCGACGTCCCCAACGCCACCGCCATGGTCATCATGGACGCCGAACGCTTCGGCGTGAGCCAACTCCACCAACTCCGCGGCCGCGTCGGCCGCGGCACCGCCCCCGGCATCTGCCTCCTGGTCACCGACATGCCAGCCGGCACCGCCAGCCGCGAACGCCTCGACGCCGTAGCCTCCACCCTGGACGGCTTCGAACTGGCCCGCCTCGACCTCGAGATGCGCCGCGAAGGCGACATCCTCGGCGCCGTCCAGTCCGGCCGCCGCTCAGCCCTCAAGCTCCTCTCCCTGCTCCGCGACGAAAAGCTGATCGCCAAAGCCCGAGAAGAAGCCCAAGCACTCATCGCCTACGCGCCAGAACTGACCGAGTTCCCCGGCCTCGCCCGCATGGTCGCCGACCTAGTCAACGATGAGAGGGCCGAGTACCTCGAGAAGGCCTGACTGAACGGCAGCGAGAACGCCAGAACAGGCCCATCCGGATTCTTCGAGTCGCGGACCAACAAAGCGGCAGGGGCCGACGAGACCTCGACGCAGGCACCGTTGCCGCCGCTGAAGCTGCTGGTACGCCAGCCAACCTCAACGCATGCTTCTCCACTGCCGCTGTAGCTGCTCTTCCGCCAGACCAGAGGGCCCGGCTCATGACTGATCATCGTGCTCCTCGTAGCGCGTGGTAGCGATGGTGCCGATCAACTCTCTCGATTGTCCCTCGGCCAAGGCGGTTTCGGCGAGGGCGGAAAGGATGTTGCGATAGGCCTGAGTCTCATCGATCTTCTCCAAGAACAGGCTCGAGGTCTCGCTTTCCAAGTAAGTCACTGGCTTGAAGTCAGCGAACTCCATGAAGGTGAATGGTCCGGCGGTGGAGGCATAAGCGCCGAGTGCGGCTGGCACAACGCGCAAGGTGATGTATGGGCGAACCGACAGTCGCAGCAGATGGTGGAGTTGGTCGGACATTACCTGGGAGCCTCCCACCGGCAGATGTAGGACGAGTTCGTGCAGGAAGAAGGCGAAGCGTGCCGGCCGCTCACGGCTGAACAGGCTTTGGCGGGCGAGTCGCGCGGCCACGCGGTCCTCGACCTCAGACGCGGGTACATTGACATTGCCGCTGATTATCGCGCGGGCATATTCGCCAGTCTGGAGAATTCCGGGAATGATCACGGACTGGAAGAAGCTGATAGCAGTGGCCTTGTTCTCGTGATCGATGAGGGTGACCAGCTGTTTGGGGAGTCCAGAACCATGCTGTTGGAGCCATCCCGGAGTGTTCTGCTCGTGTACCAACGCCATGAGGCGGGCGCGCTCTTTCCCGCGTACGCGGCAGATTCCCAGGAACGAGCCGACATCCGCCTCCGTACAGCCACGTCTTCCGGTCAGCAGCCTTGATACCCAGCTCGGCGACCAGTCGAGAAGCCTCGCTACCTCCGCCCCCGTGAGGCCGGCTTTCTCCATGGCCACGCGCAATCCTTCGCCCAGTTCACGGCTGCGGATGGTGGGCTCCCGGTCGGGCATGGGGATGAACCTAGATGCGAGGTTCGGGGCCTGGCCACAACTTGCACTCGAATGGATGCATTGCGTACGTCTGCCGAAATGGGTTCCGTAGCGTTCGGAGGTGTCGACAATGGACGAATGCGCGGTGCGTGCCGATGCGTATCACCTGCTGCAGCAGGATATCTACCGGCACCTCGAGGAGGCCGAGTACGTCGCCGAGGATCTTCTCGAAGACGACGAGGACTCCATCGAACTCGGCAGCATGCTGCTGGTCGAGCTGTCGGCGATGATCCGCGGAATGCTCGGCCTGCACCGCACCACTCCGACCGGCACCTGCCGGACCTGCGGCGGGCCCTGGCCGTGCCACGTCGTGGGCACCATCTACACGATGGTCAAGGACCCGCAACGCCCGTTCGTCGAGCTGATGCGGCGCTCTGCGGCCGAGTCCGAGTAAGGGCTACTTGCCGTTGGTGGGGGCCTTTGTCTCCATCGGCGGCGGGGGCGCGGGGGTGGCCGGGGCGACGGGCGACTTCAGCTCGGCGGGCGGCTTGAGCTGGGCGGCGAAGTGCTGGCGGGCGTCCTCGAGCAGACCGAACGTGGTGTTCACCTGCTCGTTGACCTGCCGCTCGTACTCGTCGGCCTTGCGGATCCGGGCATTGGCCTCGGCCAGGCGCTGCTCGGCGTCCTCGAGGACCTTCGCCGCCCGGATCTTCGCGTTGGCCTGCTCCTCGGCCAGCTCCCGCTCGATCCGGCCGCGCTTCTCGGCGATGGCCTTGTCGCTGGCCTCGGTGCGCTGCCGGGCGTCCTGCAGCAGCATGTCCGCCTGCTCGCGGGCGGCGGCCTCCTGCTTGGCCAGCACCGCCTCGACGGTGGCCCGCTTGTCGGCGATGGCCGCCTCGGCGGCGGCGCTGCGCCGCTCGGCGTCGGCGATCGTCTCGTCGGCCAGTTCCTTGGCCACGGCCTGCTGCGCGACCAGCTCGGCCTCGACCTTGGCCCGCCGGTCCGCCAGCGCCTTGTCGCTGGCCTCGCTGCGCTCCTTGGCCTCCGCCAGGATCCGGGTCGCCTGCTGCGCCGCGGTCGCCTCGCGCTCGGCCAGCTCCCGGTCCAGGGTGCCGCGCCGCGCCTCGATGGCCTCCTCGATCGCCGCCGCCCTTGCCCGCGCGTCGCTCTCGATCTGCCCGGCCCGCTCCTTGGCGGCGACGGTGCGGGTCTCCAGCTCGGCCTCCAGCTCGCCGCGCCGGGTGGCCAGCGCCGTCTCCAGCTCCAGCTCCTGCGCGGCCCGGCGGTCGGCCGCCGCCGCGTCCTGTTGCTCGCGGCGTACGACCGCCTCGGCGTCCAGCGCCGCGATCCGCTCCGCTGCGGCCTGCTGCATCCGCTCAACCTCGGCCCGGCCCTCGGCCATCATCGCCTCGTGCTCGGCCCGCAGCGCCGCGCGCAGCTGCTCGGTCTCGATCTGCAGCGCCGCGACCTGATCGGCGTACTCGCCCTCGAGCCGGTCCCGCAGCGTCTCCGCCTCGGCCAGCAGCCCGTCGTGCTTGTCCTTGAGCTGCCGGGCGTAGGCCTGCGCCTCGGCCCGCACGTCCAGCGAGTACTCGTCGGCCGCGCCCTTGACCGACACCACGTAGCCGTCGGCCTCGGCCCGGGTCTTGGAGGCGTGGTCGTCGGCGGCCGTGCGGGTCGCGGTGGCGTACTGGTCGGCGTCGCTGCGGGTCGCCGAGGCGTGGCTGTCGGCCTTGGCCCGGGTGGAGTGGCTGTACTGGTCCGCCTCCGCCCGGGCGGTCCGGCTGTACTCGTCCGCCTTCGCCTTGAACTCGGCGATCTCCTCCTCGGCGAGCTGCATCATCAGCCGGACCCGCTCGGTCATGCCCTCCGTGCTGTTCGGGCTGGCGCTGATCCGAGCGAGTCTGGCCCGAGACTCCATGAGCTGCTGCTGAACGCTGCCGAGCGCCTTGGTCAGCTCGGCCACCTTGGACACGGCTTCCTCGCGGCTCTTGGTGGCGTGCCGGAGGTCGTAGGTCAAGCGGGTGACCCGCTCGTTCACCTGACGTTGGTTATAGCCGCGGATAACGGTATCGAAATGGGGCAAACGTGGTGTCGCGTCAGAGTCACCAGCAGACATGTTCGCTCACTTTAGTATGTCATCCGGCTGTGTGAAGACCTGGAGCCACTAATTCACCTTGGAGCTCCGTTCCGGACTCGACACGTCCCGGCATCCGGGCGGGCCACCAGTTCGCCCGGCCGAGCAGGGTCATGATCGACGGCAGCACCAGCACCCGGATGATCATGGCGTCCAGGAAGACGGCGGTGGCCAGTCCGACGCCCATCTCCTTCATCTCGACCATGGACAGGAACGCGAACACCGCGAACACCGACATCATCACCACTGCCGCGCTGGTCACCACCCCTGCCGTGCGGGTGACCCCGTACGCCACCGCGTCCCTGGTGGACATGCCGCGCAGGGCCGCCTCGCGGATCCGGCTGACCACGAACACGTGGTAGTCCATGGACAGTCCAACCAGCACCACGAACACGAACAGTGGGATCCAGGCGATGATCGCGCCGGTGGAGTGGAAGCCGAGCAGGCCCTCCGCCCAGGTGTGCTGGAAGACCAGGGTCAGCACCCCGAACGCCGCCGCCGCGGACAACGCGTTGAGGACCAACGCGGTCAGCGCGATCGCCAGGGAACGGAATGTCAACGCCATCACCACAAATGTCAGCACAAGGACGAAACCGACCACCCACGGCAATGTGTCCGACTGATTCTGTTGGTAATCAACGTTCCGCGCGACATCTCCGCCAACCGCGTAGTCCGCTCCCGGAACCCGGCCGACCGTGGCCGGCACCAACTCGTCGCGCAGCACCGCCATCGACCGCTCCGCCTCCGGCGCGCTCTCCGCGTACGGGGTCGGGATCCCCACCATGCTCACCCGGCCGTCGTCCGAGGTCCGGATCTGCGCCCTTGCGTCGGTGGCGAACAGCGTGTCGCCCCTGGTTCGGTCGAGCAGCTCGGTCAGTGCGGTTCGGACCTCGCCGGCGCGCTCGGCCGGCGCCCGCACGGCGACCTGATGGCTGGTGCCCTCGCTGGGGAACGCCTTGGTGAGGTCGTCCCAGGCGGCCACCACCGGGATCGACTTGGGCAGCGTCTCCGGTCCGGCCGAGCGCAGCGACATGTCCAGTGCCGGCAGGGCCAGGGCCACCATCGCGCCGGCCGAGACGACCAGGGTCACCGCCGGGTACTTCAGCGCCGGGCGAAGCAGCGCCGGCCACACCCGCGGCGGGCCCTGCCGGTTGCTGATCCGCCACAGCAGCGGGACCCGCGGCCGGTCCACCCGGCGGCCCAGCTTGGCCAGCAGCGCCGGCAGCACGGTCAGCGAACCGAGGATGGCCACCGCGACCACGATGATCGACCCGGTGCCCAGCGAGGCGAACACGGCGTCGTTGGCCAGGTACAGCCCGGCCATCGAGACGATCACCGCGAGGCCGGAGACCACCACGGCGCGCCCGGCGGTGGCCGCGGCGATCTCCACCGCCGCCACGTGGCTCCTCGGATTGCCGCCCAGCCGCTCGCGTTCCTCGCGTTCGCGCTTCAGATAGAACAGTGAATAGTCCACGCCGACCGCCATGCCCATCAGCAGGATGACGCTGTTCACCGTCTCCACGGCCGGAACCAGGTGCGAAGCCAGCGCGGTCAGCCCCATCGCCGCGGCCACGGCCGAGATGGCCAGCAGCACCGGAACCCCCGCGGCGACGATCGCGCCGAACGCGATCAGCATGATCAGCAGGGTGACCGGCAGGCTCATCAGTTCGGCCCGGCCCAGGTCCTCGCCGACCCGCTCGTTGATGCCGTGCCCGATCGACTCCGGGCCGACCTGGGCGATCTTGAGGTCCGGATGGGCGCGCTGGGCCTCGTCGGTGGCGCCCAGCAGCGCCTCGATCCGGTCGCCCGCGGTGTCCGGGCTCCCGCTCATCGTCACCGGGATCAGCAGCGCCGAGCCGTCCTCGGCCGGGACCGCCGCGCCGACCTCCGCGACCTCGGACCGGGCCTGCATCCGCTCGGCCACGTCCCGCCCGGCGGCTTCGGCCACGGCCGGATCGAGCCGGCCGGACCGGGCGGTGATCATCACGTTTTCCACGACGGGATCGTCGAAATGCCCGTCCTTGACGATCGCGGCAGCCCGCCCGGACTCACCCAGCCATTCGTCCTCGTCGGTCGCCGTATTCGTACCGGCCATGGTGCCGGCGGCAAAGCACACCGCGACGAACACCATCCATAATCCGATCGCCCGCCACGGATGCGTGGCGCTCCACCGGGCGACCCGCACGGTCACCGGTTGCGTGCTTTCCTTGGGCACCTTGGCATTCCTTCCCACCCAGCCGAATTCGTCGATATTGATCGTGCCGAGGGCGGGGTCGCCGGCACACGGGTGTGTTCCCCCGAACCGCGGGTGGGGTTAGCCCTACCGCCCGTGTGGCAACTGGTGAACCTTGCCGTGACCGGAATGGGGGATTATCGACATATATATGAATATTCGGGCAGGCTTAGGCAGGCGGTTGGCGACGGGACTCCTGACGGTGGGACTCGCCGCGGTCGCTGTGCCCGCCGCGCAGGCGGCACCGATCGAGTCCACCTCCGGCTACATCGTCGCGCTGCGCGCCGGTGGGCCGGCCACCCTCGCCAACCGCTTCACCGGCCGGGTCGAGCACACCTACGACGGAGCCTTCGACGGCTTCTCCGCAAGGCTCACGCGCAGTGAGGCGGCCCGGTTGGCCGCCGACCCCGGGGTCGCCTACGTGGTGGCGGACACCCCGGTGCGGGCGCTCGGCGAGCAGCCCAACCCGCCGTCCTGGGGCCTGGACCGGATCGACCAGCGTCGCCTTCCGCTGGATGCGCTCTACCGGTTCGCCAACACCGCCCCCAACGTCACCGCCTACGTGATCGACACCGGCGTGCGCGCCACGCACGCCGACTTCGGCGGCCGGGTGCGCGGCGGGATCGACCTCGTCGACGACGACGGCAACCCCGACGACGGCAACGGGCACGGCACGTTCATCGCCGGGATCATCGGCGGCAGCCGGTTCGGGGTGGCCAAGGAGATCACCATCACCCCGGTGCGGGTGCTGAACAACGCCGGGTCGGGCACCATGGCCGACGTCATCGCCGGGGTCAACTGGGTCGCGGCCAACGCCCGCAAACCAGCCGTGGCGAACATGAGCCTCGGCGGTGCGGCCAACGCGGCGCTGGACACCGCGGTGCGCAACGCCATCGCGTCCGGGGTGACGTTCGTCGTGGCGGCCGGCTCATCGGCCAGCGACGCCGGCAACTTCTCCCCGGCCCGGGTCCGCGAGGCGATCACCACCGCGGCCACCAGGATGGACGACTGCGTGTTCCCACCGTCCAACTTCGGCCCACTGATCGATCTGTACGCGCCGGGTGAGCGCATCACCAGCACCTGGGCGACCTCCGACACGGCGACGAACACGATCAGCGGGACGTCGTTCTCCACCCCGCACGTGGTCGGCGGCGCCGCGCTGATCCTGTCCACCCGTCCGGCGGCCACCCCCGCGCAGGTGGCCAGCACCCTGATCACCCGCTCCACGATGGGAGTCCTCTGCAACGTGCGGCCCAACACGGCCAACCGGCTGCTCTACACCGGTCCCTGACCGGGCTACCTGCGGCGCCGCAGCACGGCCTCGCCGACGGCACCCTCGGCCTCGGCCACCAACACCCGTAACGGGGTGGGCAGCTGGGCGACCAGCCGCTGCTGGTAGGTGGTGACGTCGGCGAGCGCCGCGGCGCGCAGGTAGGGGTTGAGGCCGGTGGCCCGGACCAGGCCGGCCAGCACGATGTCCGGCAGCACGACCGGTTCCTCCCGGGCGAGCTTCTGGGCCAGGCGGACCAGCGGCCAGGCGGCCGCGTTCAGGTCCACCGGCTGGTAGCCGCCCGCCCGGCGTAGCCGTTTGGTCTGGGGGGCGAGCAGGCCCTGCCGCACCATGCGCTCGGCCACCCGCTGGTAGGCGTCCTCGGCCAGGTAGGTCAACCAGTCCCAGACCGGGGCCGGCTCCGGCTCCCGGCGCACCTCCTCGAACACCAGGTGCGCGAGGGCATCGGGGACCGGCCCCTTCTCCAGCACCACCACGTCGCCGCGACGCAGCGTGATCCGGCGGAACATGACCAGCTCGCCGAGCAGCGCGGCGGCCAGCCCGAGACCGGCCGCCCGCGCGGGCAGCCGGGGTTTGCCGGACACGTCGTCGTGTGCGGCCAGGAACAGATCGTCGGCGAGCAACAACTCCCGCGGCGCCAGCGCGCCTCCGGTTCCGTTGGTCGAGTCCACCGCGGTCCCCAATTTCCCAGGTCTGAAGGCGACCACGGTAGCGTGCTGGATCGGCAGTCCCGACCCGGCAGGAGGTAAGCCGGCATGTTCCGCAAGGTGCTCGTCGCGAACCGCGGGGAGATCGCCATCCGGGCGTTCCGGGCCGGCTACGAGCTGGGCGCCGGCACGGTGGCGGTGTTCCCCTACGAGGACCGGGCTTCGGCGCACCGGATGAAGGCCGACGAGGCCTATCTGATCGGCGAGGCCGGCCATCCGGTCCGGGCCTACCTGTCGGTCGAGGAGATCGTGGCCGCGGCCCGCCGGGCGGAGGCCGACGCGATCTACCCCGGCTACGGGTTCCTGTCCGAGAACCCCGAACTGGCCAGGGCGTGCGAGCAGGCCGGGATCACCTTCGTCGGACCGAGCGCCGACGTGCTGGAGCTGACCGGCAACAAGGCGCGCGCGGTGGCCGCGGCCCGCGAGGCGGGGTTGCCGGTGCTGTCCTCCTCGGCGCCCTCGGCCGACCTGGACACGCTGCTCTCGGCGGCCGAGGAGATCGGGTTCCCGCTGTTCGTCAAGGCGGTCGCCGGCGGTGGCGGCCGGGGCATGCGGCGGGTGGCGTCGGCGGACGCGCTGCGGGAGTCGACCGAGGCGGCGATGCGCGAGGCCGAGTCGGCGTTCGGCGACCCGACCGTGTTCCTCGAGCAGGCCGTTGTGGAGCCGCGGCACATCGAGGTGCAGATCCTGGCCGACGCCTCGGGCAACGTGATCCATCTGTTCGAGCGGGACTGCTCGGTGCAGCGCCGGCACCAGAAGGTGATCGAGATCGCGCCGGCGCCCAATTTGGACCCCGCGCTGCGCGAGCGGATCTGCGCCGACGCGGTCGCGTTCGCCCGGCACATCGGCTACCGCAACGCCGGGACCGTCGAGTTCCTGCTGGACCGTACGGGCCGGCACGTGTTCATCGAGATGAACCCGAGGATCCAGGTCGAGCACACGGTCACCGAGGAGGTCACCGACGTCGACCTGGTGCAGTCCCAGCTGCGCATCGCGAGCGGGGAGACGCTGGCCGATCTGGGGCTGCGCCAGGAGGACATGCGGCTGCGTGGGGCGGCGTTGCAGTGCCGGATCACCACCGAGGACCCGGCCAACGGGTTCCGGCCGGACACCGGGATCATCAGCGCCTACCGCTCGCCGGGTGGCGCCGGCATCCGGTTGGACGGCGGGTCGGCCGGGTCGGGTACCCAGATCAGCGCGCACTTCGACTCGATGCTGGTGAAGCTGACCTGCCGGGGTCGGGATTTCCGGTCGGCGGTCATGCGCGCCCGCCGGGCCGTGGCCGAGTTCCGGATCCGCGGCGTCTCCACGAACATTCCGTTCCTGCAGGCGGTGCTCGACGACGCGGACTTCCAGGCCGGCCGGGTCACCACGGCGTTCATCGAGCAGCGCCCGCACCTGCTCACCGCGCGGACCTCCGCCGACCGCGGCACCCGGCTGCTGACCTACCTGGTCGATGTGACCGTGAACAAGCCGCACGGCCCCCGGCCGAAGGTGCTCGACCCGCGGGACAAGCTGCCCGAGATCGACCTGACCGCCACGCCGCCGTCCGGCTCCCGGCAGCGGTTGCTGTCCCTGGGCCCGGAGGGGTTCGCCCGAGAACTGCGCGAGGCCACCGCGGTCGGCGTCACCGACACGACGTTCCGGGACGCGCACCAGTCGCTGCTGGCCACCCGGGTGCGCACCCGGGACCTGGTGACCGTCGCGCCGCACGTGGCGCAGACCCTGCCCGGCCTGCTGTCCCTGGAGTGCTGGGGCGGCGCCACCTACGACGTGGCGCTGCGGTTTCTGGCCGAGGACCCGTGGGAGCGGCTGGCCGCCCTGCGCGCCGCGGTGCCCAACATCTGCCTGCAGATGCTGCTGCGCGGCCGGAACACCGTCGGCTACACGCCGTACCCCACCGAGGTGACCGAGGCGTTCGTGCACGAGGCCACCGCGACCGGAATCGACATCTTCCGGATCTTCGACGCCCTCAACGACGTCGAGCAGATGCGTCCGGCGATCGACGCCGTGCGGGAGACCGGCACCGCCATCGCCGAGGTCGCCCTGTGCTACACCGCCGACCTGGCCAACCCCGCCGAGACCCTGTACACCCTGGACTACTACCTCAAGCTCGCCGAGCAGATCGTCCGGGCCGGCGCGCACGTGCTGGCCATCAAGGACATGGCCGGACTGCTCCGTCCGCCCGCCGCCGCCCAACTGGTCACCGCGTTGCGCCGCGAGTTCGACCTTCCGGTCCATTTGCACACCCACGACACGGCCGGCGGCCAACTCGCCACCTACCTGGCCGCCATCCAGTCCGGAGTGGACGCCGTGGACGGCGCGGTGGCCTCGATGTCCGGCACCACTTCGCAGCCGTCGCTGTCCGCCATCGTCGCCGCCACCGACCACACCGACCGCGCCACCGGCCTGTCGCTGACCGCGGTCTCCGACCTGGAGCCGTACTGGGAGATCGTCCGCAAGGTCTACGCCCCGTTCGAGGCGGGTCTGCCGGCACCCACCGGCCGCGTCTACCACCACGAGATCCCGGGTGGACAGTTGTCCAACCTGCGCACCCAGGCCATCGCTCTCGGCCTCGGCGATCGTTTCGAGGAGATCGAGGCGATGTACGCGGCGGCGGACCGCATGCTCGGCCGCCTGGTCAAGGTCACCCCGTCGTCCAAAGTGGTCGGCGACCTCGCCCTGCACCTCGTCGGCGCCGGCGTCAACCCCAAGGACTTCGAAGCCGACCCCGGCCGCTTCGACGTCCCCGACTCCGTCATCGGCTTCCTCCACGGCGAACTCGGCGATCCTCCCGGCGGCTGGCCCGAACCCTTCCGCCGCAAGGCCCTCGCCGACCGCCCCGCCCCCCGCGGCATGACCCCCCTCACCGATTCGGATCGCGCCGGCCTGTCCTCCGACCGCCGCGCCACCCTCAACAGACTGCTCTTTCCCGGCCCCACCAAGGATTTCCTCGCCCACCGCGCCCAGTTCGCCGACACCAGCGTCCTGGCCAGCAAGGACTTCTTCTACGGCGTCGAACCCCGCAAGGAGTACACGGTAGCCCTGGACAAGGGCGTCACCCTCCTCATCGAACTCGAAGCCATCGGCGAAGCAGACGAACGCGGCATCCGCAACGTCATGGCCAACCTCAACGGCCAACTCCGCACCATCCAGGTCCGCGACCGCTCAGTAGCATCTGACCTCCCCGTCGCCGAAAAGGCAGATCGCAGCAACCCCAACCACATCGCCGCCCCCTTCGCCGGCGTGGTGACCCTGGCGGTCGAAGAAGGCGCCGACGTGAAGGCCGGCGCCACCGTCGCCACCATCGAGGCAATGAAGATGGAGGCCGCCATCACCGCCCCGACGTCGGGCAAGGTGGAGCGCCTTGCGATCGGCTCCGTGCAGCAGGTCGAGGGTGGCGACCTGCTGGTAGTGCTCAGCTGAAGCTGTCCGGGGTTATTGTCGAAGCACGTTGCGCAGGAGTTTGCGCTGCGGGTCGAGCCATTTCGGAGGTGTGAAGTAAGGTAGCCCCTTCACCATTCGAACGGACCATTCTGAATGGTGCACCAGGCGGTGGTGACGTCGGCAGAGCAGGACCAGATTATGGAGGTCGGTCAATCCGCCCTCCGACCACAGTTTGATGTGATGCGCGTCCGTCCAGCGCGCCGGCAGGTGACATCCGGGAAATGCGCAGCCCCGATCCCGGGCGATCAACGCATTGCGTTGACTGGGTTTGACCAACCGGTGCTCCTGGCCGAGGTCCAGGGGGACACTGTCGCCGTTGAGCACGACCGGGATGACCCCGGCGTCACAGGCAAGCCGCCGGGCCGCACTGGCCGGGAGGAAGGCTCCACCGTCCATGGTGGCGGTGCCGATGCCTTCCAGCAGGGTGTTGAGGTCGAGGAACAGGTGCAGGTGCGGCTTGTTTCCACCGGCGGTTTTCCGGTCGATCTGGGCGGCGCTGTGGAATAGCTGCACAAAGCCGTCGCCCCGCCGCCGTTCCACCGAGCGCGGATCCGGGACTCCTTCGGTTGGTGACTGGGGCAGGCTCAGCTCGCCGATCAACCCGATGAAGACTTCGCCGGCCTCGGGGTCGATGGTGCCCCGGAACTTGACCCACCCGTTGGGCTGGGTCTGGATGTGCAGCTCGTTGGCTGGTTCGGCGAGGTTGTCTTCCTGGTACGGGTCCGCCCCGTCCTGGTCGATGCGCGCCAGGAGGATTCGTCCGTACCGCTTGACCACGCGAGGGTCGGAGATACGGGCAGTCTCGATCAGTGCCGACTCGACGATTTGTTTGTTCTCTGTCCCCGCCCAGCCCGGAATCGCCTTGATGGTTTCCGCGATCACTTCGACGTGCTCAGCGTCGATCGCGCCTTCGTGGAGGGCGTCGCGCACCAACGGCAACACGGCCGGCGCGACGTACCCGGTGGGTGTCACGGTCTCGGCAACCTGCTCGGCCTGCGCAATGAGCCCAGTGGCCCTACGAGTGGTGATGCGGAGTAGATCCGACAGGTATTTGGCTCGACTCGGGTATTCAGCGGCCTCTTCGATCTGCCGGCTCCCCATTTCATGGATGATGTCCAACATCTCCGCGTGGAGCTTACGAATCTGAATCATCCGCGAAACCAGCGCAGCCGGAAGCTCCGAACCCCGCAGGGCCGTGTATTCCTGGACTGCGCTCATGCCGCCATTCTATCGGCTCGTTGCCGTGGTTTCGAGAATGTTCACTCGATCAGGTGTTCGACGGATGAATGTGCCATTCGCGTGGTTTTCGAGTTGCGGCGCAGGGAACCTTTGCTGGTTGGCAGGAGTTCCCGGCTACATCGGAACGCTCGGGGTGGACGCCTTGGCAGGGCTGGGCCCGGCGTTCCGCAGCACGGCTGTGGACAGACCGGTTCGTGCACGGGCGCGGGGCGCGGGCCTGCCCACAACCGTGCACCGGACAGGGAACGTCGCCTTGGCAGGGCCGCCCGGTGCGGTCGGCCCGAACCGGGATTCGGCTGCTGGGCACGGCAACTCGCCTGCTGCAACCAAGAGTTCAGTTGCTGGAGCCGGGAACTCGGAGTGGTGGGAGCAACTCAGCTGTGCGAACAGGGGTCGGTAACTCGGCTGTGCGGGTTGGGGTTTCGGTTGCTCGGGTCGGCGGCTCGGGTGTTGAGGTCGGCGGTTCGGTTGCTGGGGACGGGAACTCGGGTGCTGGGGCTGGCAACTCGGCTGCCTGAGCTGAGGTCGGTAACTCGGCTGTTGGGGTTGAGGGTTCGGTCGCTGGGATCGGCGGCTCGGAGTGGCGGGGTTGGGAACTCGGTGTCGGGCGCCAAACTCGGGACTCACTGGTACCGGGGAACCTGGTGTCCATGGGTCCGGGGCGGGGCGGGGTTGATCAGGCAGGGCTTCGCCCTGCCCCGTGGTAGCCCAAGGCACCGCGCGAGGCTCCTTGTCAAGGGTCGCGAAGCGATCGCGCAGCGACGCCGAAGGCGCCCTTGACAAGGAGACGCGGTGCCTTAGCCTCCCGGCCCGCCCCGGACCCCACCCCGACGCCCCGCACCCCAGCGGAAACCCGACGTCACCGAGGCCACTTCGGATCCGCCGTCACCACTGTAAGCCGCTGCGTCGCCCGAGTCAGCGCAACGTAGAGCGTGCGCGGACCAGTCGTCGACTCCGCTTCCAACTCGGCCGGCTCCACAACCGCGACCCCGTCGTACTCCAGGCCCTTGGCCTCCAGGCCGTCGACCACACGCAGCCGGCCCGGCTCGAGGGTGGCGACCGCGTTCCGCACCTCGGACACCCGGGCAGCGGAGGTGATGATGCCGACCACACCGTCCACTTCGGACAATAGTTGCTTCGCGGCGGCGACCGTCGCATCGGTCAGCTCGGCCGGCGGGACCACGTGGACGATCGGGTCGATGCCCGTGGTGCGAACAGCGTGCGGGAGCTGGTCCGGGGTGGCGACCCGGGCGACGACCGACGCGGCCAGCCGGAAGATCTCGGCCGAGTTGCGGTAGTTCGTGCGCAGGGTGAACCGGCGGCGGGTGGTGCGCGGGCCGAGCGCGCCGATCCGGGCCCGTTCGGCTTCGGCGGGGTCGGGCCACGAGCTTTGTACCGGATCGCCGACGACGGTCCAGCTGGCCCAGCGGCCGCGGCGGCCGATCATCCGCCACTGCATGGGCGAGAGGTCCTGGGCCTCGTCCACGACGATGTGCGAGTACTCGTCGTAGTGGTCGGGGCGGCGGTAGCTGGACGTGCTTGGCCGGACGTCCAGATGCGGGCGGCGCCTGCGGCGTTTGGGTGGCCGGCCGAGCAGGAGGCGGAGCTCGTCGAGCAGCGCGGCGTCGGCCACGGTGGGCGGCAGCGTGGGATCGGCCCAGGACGCGGCCAGGGCGGTGAGCTCGTCGGCGGTGAACGAGTTGCCGGCGGCGCGGGCCAGCCGGCGGCGGTCGCCCAGCCAGGCGAGCACCTCGGCGGGCTCGAGGATGCGCCACCAGACCACCACGAAGCGGTGGAAGTCGATGCGCTCGCCCAGCTCGGTGATCAGGTCGATCCGGCGGGAGTTGGCCGCGGCCGGATCGGAGGAGCCGGCGTCGTCCCGGTAGGACTCTGCCTTGCGCCACAACGCTTCCAGCAGCGCCTCGGCGGCATCCACCCGGGACTCGTTGGGGGCGCGGCCGGCGCTGTGCACCGAGCGGCGGACCTTGGTCAGCTCCCGGGCGGTCAGCTTGAGCACCTCGCCGCGGTAGACGATGCGCAGCTCGGTCGGAGCGTCCGGGGGCGCATCGCGCATGGCCTGCTTGAGCACCCGGCGCATGCGCAGGGAACCCTTCACCGCGGCCACCGGAGCCGGGTCGAGCCGGGTCGCCTCGACGCCGTCGAGCAGGTCGCCGACCGCGCGCAGCTCGACGCTGTCCTCGCCCATGGACGGCAGCACCCGGGAGATGTAGGAGGTGAACGCGGCGGACGGGCCGACCACCAGCACGCCGGCGCCGCCCATCCGGCGGCGGTCCCGGTACAGCAGGTAGGCGACCCGGTGCAGGGCGACGGCGGTCTTGCCGGTACCCGGCCCGCCGGTGATCTCGGTGACGCCCCGCCACGGCGCCCGGATCACCTCGTCCTGCTCCTTCTGGATCGTGGCGACGATGTCGCGCATGGTCTCGCCGCGCGCCCGGGCCAGGCTGGCCATCAGCGCGCCCTCGCCGACGACGGCCATCCCGTCCGGCCGGTGCTCGGGCATCAGCAGGTCGTCGTCGATGTCCACGACCGACTGACCGGTGGACCGGATCACCCGGCGGCGGATCACATCCATCGGGCGCTCGGCGGTGGCCTGGTAGAACGCCGCCGCGGCAGGCGCCCGCCAGTCGGTGACCAGGTTGTCGAAGTTCGCATCGCGCACCCCGAGCCGGCCGACGTGCATGGCCTCGCCGGAGGTGTCGTCCAGCCGCCCGAACACCAGGCCCTCGTGCTCGGCGTCGAGGCTGCGCAGGATCTGGTTGGCGTGGTAGACCATCACGTCCCGCTCGAACAGCATCGCGGCCTGCTCGAACACGGCCTCGTTGCGGGCGCCGTGGGCGAGCCGGTCGCCCCGGTCCCGCATGGCCTGCGCCTCGGCCCGCATCTCCTCGACGCGCGCGTAGACCAGATCGATGTGTGCCTGCTCGGCCTCGATCTCAGTCTCGCGCACAGAGGCTTGCGACACGCACGCTCCCACCGGTACCCAACGAACAGGATGAAACAGCCTACGTGAACCGGATGTTCCGTGGGTGCGCCGTGTGGGCAGACTCAACCCCGTGACCAGGATCGTGGCCGGAACCGCCGGTGGGCGGCGGTTGGCCGTGCCGCCGCGTGGCACCCGTCCCACGTCGGAGCGGGTCCGGGAAGCCCTGTTCAGCGCGGTGCAGGCGGCCATGGAGCTGCCCGGCGCCCGGGTGCTCGACCTGTACGCGGGCTCCGGCGCGCTCGGCTTCGAGGCGCTGTCCCGGGGGGCCGCCACGGCCACCTTCGTCGAATCCGACCGTTCGGCGCTTGCGGTGCTTGAGCGCAACGTGGCCGCCGTCGGCCTGCCCGGTGCCGAGGTGCGCCGGGGCAAGGTCCGCGCGGTGCTCGCCGGGCCGGCGCCCGCGCCGTACCACCTGGTGCTCGCCGATCCGCCCTACGACCTGGCCGGGCCGGAACTGGCCGCCGTGCTCGGCGCGCTGGTCGCGGGCGGCTGGACCGGGCCGGACACCCTGGTCGTGGTGGAGCGGGCGCGCCGGTCCGGCCCGCCGGACTGGCCGGAACCGTTGCGGCCCACGAAGGTCCGCCGGTACGGGGACACCGAGCTGCACTGGGCGACCCACGGTGAACCGGAAGGGTGATCACCACCACGACGCGGGGTGTCCGCAGGTGGTGACTGATACGGTCCGGCCCTATGAGGCGCGCGGTGTGTCCAGGCTCGTACGACCCGCCGACCAACGGCCACCTCGACATCCTGGAGCGAGCCTCGAGCCTGTTCGACGAGGTCGTCGTCGCCGTGCTGATCAACAAGAACAAGCAGGGCCTGTTCAGCGTCGAGGAGCGCATGGAGATGCTCCGTGAGGTCAGTGCGCACCTGCCCAACGTCCGGATCGACTCCTGGCACGGCCTGCTGGTGCACTACTGCCAGCAGAACGACATCCAGGCCATCGTGAAGGGCCTGCGGGCGATCAGCGACTTCGACTACGAGCTGCAGATGGCCCAGATGAACCAGCAGCTCACCGGGGTGGAGACGCTGTTCATGCCGACCAAGCCGCCGAACAGCTTCCTGTCCAGTTCGCTGGTCAAGGAGGTGGCCACCTACGGCGGCAACGTGTCCCACCTGCTGCCCGAGGCGGTGCACAAGCGCCTCGTCCAGCGGCTCGGCCAGAACGGCTAGAGCGCCAGCTTCAGGCCGACGTGGCTGGCGGTGAAGCCGAGCCGTTCGTAGAACCGGTGCGCGTCGACGCGGGTGGCGTCGCTGGTCAGCTGGACCATGACGCAGCCGCGCTCACGGGCCCGCTCGATCGCCCACTCGACGAGCCGCTGGCCGAGCCCGGCGCCGCGTTGGTCGGACCGCACCCGGACGGCCTCGATCTGTGCCCTGGTCGCGCCCACCCGGGACAGCCCGGAGATGAACGTCAGCTGCAGCGTGCCCACCACCGCGCCGCCGGCCTCGGCGACCGCGAGCAGCTGGTGCGGCTCGGCGTCCAGCGCCGCGAACGCCTCGGCGTAGTGCGGGTCGCCGGGTCGCTCCCGGGTGGCGCCAAGGGGATCGTCGGCCAGCATCGCGACGATGGCGTCGACGTCCGCCGCGCGCGCCCGGCGGATGGTCACCTCGGTCATAAAGCCAGGCTGCCACGCCGGGCGAGGTCCCCCGCGCCGGCCCGGGCAGCGGGCACACTGGGTCACGGTTGATCGGGGTTGGAGGGACGACGTGTACCGCGTGTTCGAGGCACTGGACGAGCTGGTGACGATCCTGGAGGAGGCCAGGGGGCTGCCCATGACGTCGAGCTGTGTGGTGCCCCGCGGCGACGTCCTCGATCTGCTCGACGAGATCCGCGACGCGCTGCCCGGCGAGCTGGACGACGCGCAGGACGTGCTGGACCGGCGGGACGAGATCGTCGGCACCGCCGATCACCAGGCCGAGCAGGTGCGCAGCAAGGCGCGGCTGGACGCCGAGCAGGTGCGCACCGAGGCGGACCGGGACATCGATCGCCGGCTAGCCGAGGCGCAGGCGCATGCCGAGCGGCTGATGGCCGACGGGCGGGCCGAGTACGACGCCGCGGTGGCGCGGTCCAAGGGCGAGGTCGACCGGATGCTGCAGGCCGGCCGGGAGGCCTTCGAGCAGGCGGTCGAGGACGGCCGGATCGAGCAGGCCCGGCTGCTGTCGCAGACCGAGGTGGTGCAGGCCGCGCACGCCGAGTCGGCGCGAATCCTGGACGCGGCGGCCGAGGAGGCGGCCCGGCAGCGCAAGGAGTGCGACGAGTACGTCGACGGCAAGCTGCGCGAGTTCGAGGACCTGCTGGCGCACATCCTGCGCACGGTCGGCAAGGGCCGCACCCACCTGCGCGGCACGCTGAACGGCGCGGCGCCCGGCGTGGTCCCGTTCGACTACCGCGCCTGACCGCGATTTCACCCAACCGGTCCACATCCCGTACCCTTGACGGGTTGGCCGTAGGCGGGATCACCGTGCGGCGAAGCAAACCACGAAGGCATTGATCGAGTTCGCCATGTCTCCACAGCGTTACAGCGGAGCCCGGCCCGCGGTGGCCAGCCCCTGGGTGCTCGACACCCGGGAGCTCGGCCGCCGCCCGGGAACCAGCCGGGCCGTGCGCAGGAAGGCGCCGGCCACCAACCCCCTCGGCGTCGAGGGGGTGATCGCCGTGCCCGCGGGCACCGAGGTCGAGCTGGACCTGCTGCTGGAGTCCGTGGTCGAGGGCGTGCTGGTGTCCGGCACGGCCACGGCCCCCACGGCCGGCGAGTGCTCGCGCTGCCTCGACCCGATCGACGGTCAGGTCGAGGTGGAGATCACCGAGCTGTACGCCTACCCGGACAGCGCGACCGACGCGACCACCGACGAGGACGAGGTCGGCCGCCTGGTGGGCGATCTCGTCGACCTGGAACCGGTGGTGCGGGACGCGATCGTGCTCGCGCTGCCGCATGTTCCGTTGTGCCGGCCGGACTGTGCCGGGCTGTGTCCGGACTGTGGCGGTAAGTGGGCCGACCTCGGTCCGGATCACCGGCATGAGACGATTGACCCCCGATGGGCCGCGCTGACTGAGCGGTTCTCCGAGGATCGCGACCAGTAGTCGTGCCTGACCGGCACGCGTTGTTGGAGGAGAAGTAGTCGTGGCCGTCCCGAAGCGAAGGATGTCGCGCTCGAACACCCGTTCGCGCCGCTCGCAGTGGAAGACCAGCGCCCCGCAACTGGTGGCGTGCTCGAACCGCGCCTGTCGCAAACCGAAGCCCCCGCACATGGCCTGTCCGAACTGCGGCCAGTACGCCGGTCGCCAGGTCACCGCTCCGGCCTGAGCCCCGCGAAGGTAATTCTCCGCATGGGGGTTCGGGCGAACCGGGGCCCGTCCGTCGACCCAGGATCGCTACTGCTGGCGCTCGACGTCGAACTTGACGCCGAGCTCCTCACGCTTGCCCTGACCCACCGGTCCTACGCCTACGAGAACGGCGGACTGCCCCCGAACGAACGGCTGGAGTTCCTCGGCGACGCCGTGCTGGGCTTGGTCGTCACCGATCATCTGTACCGCACGCATCCGGAGTTGCCCGAGGGCCAGTTGGCCAAGCTGCGGGCCAGCGTGGTGAACATGCACGCGCTGGCCGGGGTGGCGCGTGGCCTCGGTGAGGGCGGGCTCGGCGCGCACCTGTTGCTCGGCAAGGGCGAGGAGCTGACCGGCGGGCGGGACAAGGCCAGCATCCTGGCCGACGGCATGGAGGCGGTGATCGGTGCGGTGTACCTCCAGCACGGCATCGACACCGCGCGGCTGCTGGTGCACCGGCTGTTCGACGGGTTGCTGGCCGAGGCCCCCCGGCGCGGCGCGGGCCTGGACTGGAAGACCAGCCTGCAGGAGCTGACCGCCTCGGCCGGGCTGGGCGTGCCCGAGTACCGGGTGCAGGAGGCCGGGCCGGACCACCGCAAGGAGTTCTCCGCGACCGTGGTGGTCGGCGGCGACGAGTTCGGCACCGGGGACGGCCGAACCAAGAAGGAAGCCGAGCAGAAGGCCGCCGAGGTGGCCTGGCGCGCGCTGTCCGAGAAGATCAAGTCCGACGTCTGACCCGTCGGGCACAATGCCCGGGTGCCTGAGCTACCTGAGGTCGAGACCGTCCGGCGCGGGCTGGCCGATCACGTTCTGGGGCGGACGATCACCGAGGTCGAGGTGTTCCATCCGCGATCGATCCGCCGGCATCTGACCGGAGCCGTCGACTTCGCCGGGCGGCTGGTCGGGCACCGGGTGGAGGCGGTAAGCCGGCGGGGCAAGTACCTGTGGGCGGAGCTGAGCTCGGCCGAGGCGTTGCTGGCGCACCTCGGGATGAGCGGCCAGATGCTGATCCGGCCGGGAAGTGCGCCGGCCGAGATCCACCTGCGGGTGCGCGTGCGGTTCGCCGACGACGGGCCGGAGCTGCGGTTCGTGGACCAGCGGACGTTCGGCGGCCTGTCCGTCGAGGAGCTGACCGTGGTGGACGGGACCACGGTGCCGCTGCCGGTTGCGCACATCGGCCGGGATCCGATGGATCCGCTGTTCGATCTCGAGGCCGTGGTGGCCGCCATGCGGCGCAAGCGGACCGAGGTCAAGCGGGCGCTGCTGGACCAGAACCTGGTGTCCGGGATCGGCAACATCTACGCCGACGAGGCGTTGTGGCGGGCCCGGCTGCACTGGGCCCGGCCGACCGACCGGCTGTCTGTGGCCAAGGTGCGTGAGCTGCTGGCCGCGGCCACCGAGGTGATGGCCGAGGCGCTGGTGGCCGGCGGGACCTCGTTCGACGCGCTCTACGTCAACACCAACGGCGAGTCCGGCTACTTCGACCGTTCGCTCGCGGCGTACGGGCAGGAGGGTCTGCCGTGCCCGCGGTGCGGTCGCCCGATCCGCCGCGAGCCGTTCATGAATCGCTCCTCGTTCTCCTGCCCGCGCTGCCAGCCGCGCCCCCGGAGCTGACACCTGTCGCTACTACGCAATGCGTGGTAGTGTCCTTCGCGTAGGAGCGAGGGGGTGTCACGTTGGAAACCAGTCAACTGCTCAAGGGCGTTCTCGACCTCGCCGTGCTCGCCGTGCTGCGCGACGAGGACGGCTACGGCTACGACGTACTGCGCCGGCTGCGCCAGGCCGGGCTGGAGGAGGTCGGCGACGCCTCCGTGTACGGGACGCTGCGCCGGCTGTTCAACGCCGGGGCGCTGACCTCGTACGTGGTGCCGAGCGAGGAGGGGCCGCACCGCAAGTACTACGGCCTCAACGACACCGGCCGGCAGCGGCTGGCCGAATCCGGCAAGACCTGGCGGGCCTTCGCCGACACGATGGACAGCCTGTTGGGAGCCGCAGCATGACCGACGTCGTTCTCCCTCCCGCGGAGGAGGCATCATGACCGTCAAGACCCATCCCGCCGTGGCCGACTACCTGGCCCGGACCAAGGCAGCCCTGGCCGATCTGCCGGCCGGCGAGGTCGAGGAGATCGTCGACGACATCGGCCCGCACCTGAGCGAGGTCGCCGCGGAACTGGGCGAGGAGGTGTCGGTCGAGGCGCTGAGCCAGCGGCTCGGCACGCCCGAGCAGTACGCCGCCGAGCTGCGCGCCGCCGCCGGCTACCCGCCGGCCGCACCCGGCCCCCCGGCGGGTAGCCGCCGACCGGCCGTGGCCACGGCCCGGTTCGCGCTGTGGGCGCTGGTGCTGGGGGTGCTGATCGCGTTCTTCGCCGGCCTCGCCTTCGCGGTCCTTGGCCGGTCGATCGCCTCGCTGCTGCTGCTCGCGCTGCCGTTGTTCGTGGCCATCGTGCTGGTCTTCACCGACACCGTGCGGCCGTCCGATGTGGACGAACTGCCCGAGTCGCGGGCCGGCCGGCGGGCAGGCCGGCGGCTCGTCAAGGTCTTCCCGGACGCGATGGTCGACTACCTGCGGGCACTGCGGCCGGCCTGGTGGGGACTGCGGGTGCTGGTGGTCGGCGGCGTCACCCTGGTCGCCGGGGTCGCGGGCGGCCCCGTTTACCTGGTGCCGGTCGGGGCCGTGCTCGTGGTGCTGCTGATGTTCGGCAAGCGGGCCCGCACCGACCGGCGATACCGCTGGGTGGTGGCCCCGGCCAACTTCTTCGCCGCGGGCCTGGTGCTGACCCTGCTCGCCGCGCTGATCGCCTACCTCACCGGTCCCCGGTGGGAGAACCTGCCAGGCGAGGTCTACGCACCGAGCATGCCGTCGAACTTCTACGGCTTCGGGCCGAACGGCCAACCGCTGCCCGAGTTCTACCTCTACGACCAGGACGGCCGGCCGGTCTACGTCTTCCACACCAGCTGCGGGCGCTACGACGCCGGCAACGCCGAGACCAACCGGTTCCCGCAGCCGCGCGTGGAGTTCGATCCGCGGACCGGTGACTGCGTCGAGCGCACCGACGTGCCGTTCGTGATCGCCGTGCCCACCTCGGCGCCGACGACGACACCGCCGCCGCCGTCCAAGTGACGAGGGGGAGGAGGGGTGGGGAGTGGACTCGGGGCCCACTCCCCACCTGACTCACGCCTGGATCAGGGTGCGCCCGGGTCCGTGGTGGTCGTCGTGGGGGGCGGCGTGGTCGTGGTGGTCGTCGGCGGTGGGGGCGGCGGTGGCGGTGGGGGCGGGGGAATCGGGGTGGTGGTGTTCGGCGGCGTGGTGGTGCGCGGCGTCATCGCGGGGCGGCGCCGGGTGGTGGTCGTGGTCGTGGTGGGGGGCGGCGTGGTGGTGGCCTCGGGGGCGGCGGGAAGCGCGGACTCGGTCGTGGTGGGCAGGACCGAGCTGGTCCGGGACGACGAGCTGGTGATCGGGGCGTCGTTGTTGACGGGGGTGGGGGACTGGGCTTCCTCGCGCCCGCCGGCAAGGGCGGCGACGGTGGCGAAGACGGTGGAGACGACGATTCCGGCCACCGCGAGGATGGTGTACGGGGCCCGGCGGCCGGTCGCGTCGTCCGGGCGGTCGGGTGAGTCGGTCATGCAGCTCCTTCACGGACGGCCACGGCCCGGTTACCCGGATGACGCATCACAGCGCGGTAACGTATCACCAGCACACACCGTTAATGCTTCACCCCGGAGATGTCACCGAACGTATGCAAGATCGCGAAACGTTAACCGGCGAGACGGTCCGGCTGACCGTCTGGGTGCACGGCCGGGTCCAGGGTGTGGGTTTCCGGTGGTGGACCCGGCGCACCGCGCAGGCGCTCGGCCTGTCCGGATACGCCGGCAACCTCAGCGACGGCCGGGTCGAGGTGGTGGCCGAGGGACCCCGGGACGACTGCGTCCGGTTGCTGGCCGCGCTGCGGTCCGGCAGCACCCCCGGAAGGGTCGATACGGTGCGGGAACAGTGGTCAACCGCTACCGGTGACCATGCCGGGTTCGTGGAACGTTGACCAGTTCGATACCCGGTTGAACCCGGACGGCCCGGCCGGCGTAATAAGGCGATGTGGGGCACACCCCGGAGCAGGATGACGATCTGGTCCGCGAACTGTACAGCCGTTACCGGCGGCCATTGCACGGCTACGTGCTGCGCGCGGTCGGCGGCGACTACCAGCGGGCCGAGGACGTGGTCCAGGAGACACTCCTTCGCGCCTGGCGCAACGCGGAGATCCTGGACGCCGAGCACGCCGGCCCCTGGTTGTACACCGTCGCGCGGAACCTGATCATCTCCGGGTACCGTCGGCAGAGCGCCAGGGTGGCCGAGGTCCCGATCCAAGAGGGGGACTGGGCGCGCGGCACCGACGACTTCGACCGTGTTCTGCAGGGGTGGCAGGTGGCCGAGGCGATGCGGGCGCTGTCCAAGGACCATCGTGCGGTCATCGCCGAGCTGTTCTACCGCAGGCGCACCGTCGCCGAGGCCGCGGCCGCGCTGGGTGTCCCGGCCGGCACGGTCAAGTCGCGCTCGTTCTATGCGCTGCGGGCGCTGCGCGACGCGCTTGAGGAGAGGGGGGTGACCGAACCATGACCTGCACGCACGCATCGACGTTGGGTGTGTACCTGCTCGGCGCGCTAGAACCGGAGGAGCGCTCCCAGTTCGAGGCGCATCTGTCCGGCTGTGACGTATGCCGCTCGGAGCTGGTCCGGCTGGCTCCCCTGCCCGGGCTGCTCAACCAGGTCACCCTGGCCGACTTCGAGGACGCCGGCGAGCTGGCCCGGCCGGTGGACGTGCTGCCCGGTGCCGAGGAGTTCGCCGCGGTCGCCACGCTGGCCACGCCGGTGATGCTGGACCCCTCGGCCGACCGGCCCGAGCCGGAACCCGAGCCGCAACCGCAGCGCCGGTCCGGACCGCGCCACGCGCTGCCCCGCCGCTGGCTGATGGTGGCCGCGGCCGCCGCGGTGATCGTGCTCACCGCAGGCGGGATCATCGCCTATGAGGCGCTCAGCGCACCCAGGGTGCAGCACGCCGAGGGCATCGTCTGGGCCGGCACCAACCCGGAGAACGGGGTGCACGCCGAGGCCCGGATGATCACCAGAGACTGGGGCACCGAGATCCAGATCAGCATGGCCAACGTCCCGCCGGGGGCCAGCTGCCGGCTGGTGGTCTGGGCCAAGGGCGTGAGCGGCTACAAGGAGACCGCCGGCTGGTGGGCGATCCCGACCGGGGACGAACCGGACCTGCCGCACGCCGAGATCCCGGGCAGCACGTCGATCGCGCTGTCCATGATCTCCAAGATCGAGGTCGTCTCGGAGGACAGCGAGCTGCTGATCGGGATCCACCGCCCGTGACATGAGGGCCAGCCTCCCGGGCAAGCGGACGGTGCGCCGGTAGTGTCTCATTGATGCTGGAGTCCGTCCGCGCCCGAGAGGTCCACGCCTGGTGCATCTGAAGAGCCTGACGCTGAAAGGCTTCAAGTCCTTCGCCTCAGCGACGACGTTGCGCTTCGAACCCGGGATCACCTGCGTCGTCGGGCCCAACGGGTCCGGGAAGTCCAACGTGCTGGACGCGCTGAGCTGGGTGATGGGCGAGCAGGGAGCCAAGTCGCTGCGCGGCGGCAAGATGGAGGACGTCATCTTCGCCGGGACCTCGGGCCGCCCTCCGCTTGGGCGCGCCGAGGTGGCACTGACGATCGACAACTCCGACGGCGCGCTGCCGATCGAGTACACCGAGGTCTCGATCACCCGCCGGATGTTCCGGTCGGGCGAGAGCGAGTACGAGATCAACGGCGACTCCTGCCGGCTGCTCGACATCCAGGAGCTGCTCAGCGACTCCGGCATCGGTCGCGAGCTGCACGTCGTCGTCGGGCAGGGCCAGCTCGACTCCGTGCTGCAGTCGCGTCCCGAGGACCGCCGCGCCTACATCGAGGAGGCCGCGGGCGTCC
>NZ_DASUCC010000001.1:0-5103 GCF_035762905.1 Actinophytocola sp. | reverse complement strand
GAGGCGCCGGCAGCGGCCCAGCTCCAGAGCATGTTGGCGTGTTTCGCCACCGATACTGAGCGGCCGGCCGACATCGTGGTCGATGACCGGCTGGAGCCGATGCCGGATGCAGGTCTGGTTGAGCACGAGCTCGCGTACACGGAGAACAGCGTGCGCTTCCAAGCCGATCGTGTCCAGGTCGTGAGGGACGCAGAGCAGTGGCGCATTCACGGGCCGGGTGAGCTGTTGACCTCCGTGGTCCCTGTTCTTGATGCCGCCATGGTCGGTCGAGGAGCTGGCATGATCCACGCGGCAACGATGGCGTACCGCGGTCACGCGATCGCGCTTCCCGCAGCCGGAGGGACCGGTAAGACGAGCACCGCCGCCAAACTGATGCGGCGCGAGGGCTGGTCGTTCATGGGCGACGACTGGGCCTTCCTCGCCGAGGACGCCACCATGCTCGGCTACGCGAAGCCGATGTTCATCAAGCCGCACCACCGGGCCATCTACCCGCACCTGTTCGAAGGTGTCCGGAAGCCCCTGGTCCCCTCCCGGCTCTCGGACAGCGTCGGCCGGCTCACCACGGTGGTGCACCCGTACGTCATCCGATATCCGCGCCTCGCGGATTTCTCCCGGCGGTGGTCGCCGGAGCACCGCATGGTCGAGGCGGGGGACGCGTTCCCGGGGCGGGAAGTGACGACTTCGGCCCCGCTCGCGGCCGCCGTCTACATCGAGCGCTTCGAAGGTTCCCGGTCCCGGATCGTCGAGCGGACGAGCGATTGGATGGTCGACCGCATGCTCGGCAACTTCCACATTGAGATGGCCGGTTTCTCGCAGCGGGTCGTGACCGGCCTGGCGGCCACGTCCGTCCTTCCATGGCGCGAGCACTTCGCGGCGAAGGGGGTCGTGCTGAGCAAGGCGCTCGACGGACGTCCCTGCCACCTGCTGCAGGTGCCCTCTGCGTTCTCGGCGGACGAGGCGTCGGACGACATCGTCCGGTTCCTCGATCAGCTGCTGCCGTCTGTCCTTGACGAGCAGATCTGAGGGGGTGGACGGAATGGGTCACAGCCCTTCCGAGGTCACCGCGGTCGTTCCGGCCCGCAACGCGGAGGACCTGCTCCCACGCTGCCTGGAGGCCCTGCGTCAGTCCGGTGTCGCCGAGATCATCGTGGTGGACGGATGCTCCACGGACCGGACTGTCGACCTCGCCCTCGAGGCCGGTGCCCGTGTCCTAAGTGACGAGGGCCGCGGGCTGCCATGGGCTCGAACGCTTGGTGTGCGGAGCAGTAACACCCGCTGGGTCCTGCTCGTCGACGCCGACGTCGTGTTCAGGCCCGAAGGGGTCGCCGAACTGCTCACGGAGTTGGTGGACGGCGGCTACGACGCCCTCCAGGCCGGTTTGGAGAGTGTCGCTGGACCGGGGTACTGGGGGCAGGCGCTGGCACATCACCACCGCACCGGCCGCAGCCGCAACTGGTTCGGGCTCGTGGCGACGATCGTCGACCGAGACCTGATGCTGGGCGTGGGTTTCGATGATTCCTTCAAGTCGGGGGAGGACATTGAGCTGCGTTGGCGGATGCGGGAGTCAGGGCTGCGAACGGCGGTGTCACGCCGGGTCTTCGTCGAACATCGTTTCGCCGCAGACGACTTCGACTTCGCGCTGGACCAGTTCGTCATGGACGGAACGGGATTGGGACGGATGGTCCGCAAGCATGGCTGGCGCGGTGCGAGGTTGGCGCTGCTGCCTGCTGCCGCGGCAGTCCGCGGCAGCGCCCTGAGCCTCGCCGAGGGTCAGCCTCGTTGGCTGCGCTATTACGTCGCCTTCTGCTGGTACAACTACGCGGCCATGGCGAGGGGTTTGCGTCGTGAGAGCTGAGCGGGGGACCGTTGTCGTGGGCGCCTCGACCGTCCGGCACTCCGCCTTGCGGAGTTCGCTCGGACTCGTCGTTGCCAAAGCCGCCCAGACGGGCGCTGGTTTCGCCTTCTGGGTCGTGGCCGCGCGCGCAACGTCCGACCGTGAAGTCGGGCTCACCATGGCCGCGGTCTCGGCAGTGATGATCTGCACGCAACTCGCGGTGCTGGGCGCCGGGTCGGCCGTGATCGTGTCGGTGGGGCGAGGGGAGCCACCCTCGCGGGTGCTGGACGCGGCGTTCGCCATCGTGGGCGTAGCCGGCACCGTGCTGGCCCTCGGATATCTTGTGCTGCAATCGGCCGTGATGCCGGAAACGGCCTTGGTATCGGTTCTCTTCTGGCTCACGTTCCTCGTGGCTGCCGTCACCGGCACCCTGGTCATCGTGCTGGATCAGGCGCTCGTGGCGCTGGGACGCGGTGCCAGCGCGACGTCAAGATACGCGTTGGGCGGTGTGGTCTCACTCGGGGCTGCTGCGCTCGTGGCCTGGCAAGCGCACGGCGCCCCAGCCGACGTGCTGATGGCCTGCTGGACCCTCGGGACGACCGTGGCGTGCATCGTCGGCGCGGTCCAGCTGCGAAGACTGGTGGGCTACCGGCCCCGGCCGTCCTTGCGCTCGGCGCGCGGCCGTCCACTGCTGGCGATGGGCCTTCCGTACCAGCTCCTCACCCTCACGGAGCGCGCCCCCGGGCTGGTGCTGCCGCTCCTGCTCGCGCACATGGTGGCGCCGGAGGCAGCTGCCTACTGGTATCCGGCATGGATGATGGCCTGGGCCGCCTACTCCGCTCCCATGCTGATGGGCATTGTGCAGTTCTCCGAGGGGGTCCGCGACCCGGACCGGCTGGTGTCGACCACCTGGGCTAGTCTTCGTTTGTCGATCGCCGTTGGAGGGCTGGCTGCCGCAGTCCTCGTCATCCTCGCGCACCCGCTGCTCAGTCTGCTGGGGGAGCGCTACGCCGACTCATCCGCCGGCGCTCTGCGGTGGTTGGCGGCCGGGCTGGTGCCGTATGCGGTGCTGCAGGCCTACAACGCCGTGTGCCGCGCCCGCGGTCGCTACACGGAGGCGATCGTGGTCGGGGTGACGCTCGGTGTCGCCCTCTGCGCCTCCGCGCTGTGGGCCGCCGACAGGGGCGCCAGCGCCATGGCCCTTGCGTGGCTGGTGGTGCTTTCCATCGGGGCCGCGGGAGTCGGTCTCCGGCTGGTCGTCGTCCTCCGGCGCGTCACGCGGGGCGCGCGATGAGTCGTCCTGTGGCGCGTCATGCGGGTGGTGCGGTGACGGGCGCGCTGGATGTGGTTCCTCGGACGGAGGGGCGTTGGAAGGCCCGTGAGGTGTGGTGTGCGGTGGCGGGTGTGGTGTCGTTGGCGCTTGCGGTGGGGGCGGCGTCGACGGTGGCTGTGCCGGTGGCCAGTGATTTGGGGCTTGTGGCTGTGCTGCCTTTCCCGTTCTGGGTGGGGGTTGCGTTGTTGAATGTGGCTTTCGTTGTGGCGTTGCGGGGGGATGCCGCGGGTCCGGCGCGCCGGCTGGTGATGGTGTGGCTTGTGGTGGTGCTGGTGCTGGTGCTTTTCGGGACTGCGGCGTTCGTGACGGATGTGCCGCGGGGTGAGGTTGCGTTCCGTCATCTGGGCATCGCGGACGTTCTCTCGGACACGCGGGGGATTGATCCGGACATCGACGCGTATTTCAACTGGCCGGGTTTCTTCGCGCTCCTGGCGACGGTGCTGGGGGCGACGGGTCTTGATCCGGTGGCTGTGGCTTTGTGGGCGCCGGTGTTGAACGTGGGTTTGTGGCTTGTTGCTTTGGGTGTGCTGACGGGTTACTTGACGCGGGATCCGCGGCGGCGCTGGTTGGTGCTTTGGGTTTTTTGCCTTGGCAGTTGGCAGGATCAGGACTATTTGTCTCCGCAGGCTTTTGGCTTCTTTTTGTATCTTGTTGTGATCGCGCTGCTCGTTGGCCCGTTGGCCGCGCGGGCTCCCGGGTTCCCCGGGTTCCGCGGGTTCCGGCGTGCCGATCTGGCGGCGTGGTGGCGGGGGCGGGTGCCTGCCGAGACCCGGCCGGGTCTGCGGGTGGGTGCGCTTGTGGTGACGGTGTTGTTGGTCGCGGTGATTTGCGCGAGCCATCAGTTGACTCCGTTTATGCTGCTCATTGCCGTCACCGCGCTGACGTTGAGCGGGCGTGTCTGGCCGGGCCGGCTGCCGTTGATAGCGGTAGTTTTGCTGACGCTCTGGCTCGCTTATCCCGCGAGTGCGTATCTGATCGGGAACCCGCCGCTGGCGGAAGCGGGACTGCAGGGCGCGACGGAGGCGAACGTCCTCGACCGTCTGAGCGGGACTGCCGGGCATGTGCTTGTGGTGCAGGTCCGGATCGTTCTGACTCTTGTGCTGTGGGCGCTTGCCGCGGCGGGCGCGGTGCGCGATTGGCGCAGGGGACGTCTGGATATCCGGGTGGTCCTCCTGGCCGTTACGCCGCTGCTGCTTTTCCCCGCGCAGTTGTACGGCGGGGAGATGCTTATCCGTGTCTCGCTGTTCGCGCTGCCTTTCGTCGCTGTGCTGGCGTGCTCGATCCTGCTTCCCACGGGCGGCAGCACACACCCCGCCGCCCACGCCGCGCACGGCGGCACACACCCCGCCGCCCACGTCGCGCAGGACCCCACGCGGCCGTCCTTCCGCGCTGCGGGGGCTCTGGCGCTGATTTGTTTCCTGCTGGCTGTGATGACTGTGACGGGCCGGTTCGGGAACGCCCAGTATGACGTTTTCACCGATGATGAGATCGCCGCTGTCGCTGAGGTGCATCGTCTCGCGCCGCCGGGGGCGTCGATTATCTCGGCGGCCCACCCGACGCCGTGGCGCAGCGAGGATTACCTCGATCACCGGGCCCGGACGATTGATGACATGTGCCGGTCTGATTTGTCGACGGCGACGTGTGGTCCGCTTGTTTACGACTTCGCCCGGCAGGGTCCTGGCGGTGCCGTTGTGTTGCTGATGCGTTCGTCGGAGGCCAGTCTTGTGCTCCAGGGTGCCGGCAGTGCGCGCGGTTTCGCTGAGCTGGAGGAGTGGTTGAGCGCGCAGGAGGGTGTGGAGCTTGCGTTCAGCAACGCCGACGCCCGGGTGTATCGGGTGACGCCATGAGCGCCGTGAAGGCCGTGAGCGGCGTCAGCAGGTTCACCGTGGTGCTCGCTTTCGCGGCTCTTGCTTTGTCGCTGGTGACGCTCATCGGG